>JAZQAK010000043.1:0-23333 GCA_045545175.1 Feifaniaceae bacterium | reverse complement strand
GTATCTGTATAATAACCCTCTGCCCATGGAAATGCTTCTGTAATCATTAGCGGGATTTCATTATCCGGAGTCTGTATCAGCCATTGATATGTAAACGGTCCGTTTGCACCCTCTGCCACCACCTTAAACTTTGCTTTTTCTGCGTGTTTTGCGCTCACATTTTTTGGCTGCCCAGTTATAACAATATCCTTAGGAAGTAGCTTTGCCACATTTGAACTTACGCTATAACTTCCTTGTGTTACTTCACATTTGTATTCACAGTGACTTATGAAATCAGCCTTCTCAACCTGTATTTTCAGTGTTGATGTTGTAGCACCCTTTGCCCATGTGTCGGTCGGCTCGATTTTTTTCCAACCGTTTGTGTTGTCATTTTTTATGTACCACTGATAGGTTGCATCGCTGTTTCTCGCATAAGCATAGAATGAAACTTCTTCACCATAGTTTGCACGGACAGTATTTGGCTGATATGCGAGATATGGTGTTGTTTTAGGAACAACATACATATTACTTGCTGTTTTGGTAAAGCCTGTAGCATCGGTTACTATACACTTATATGTCATACATTTTAAGAACTCAGCTTCATCGACAAGGATTTCTACCTTGCCCTCATCTACTTTATGATTGTTATCGCTCTTAAGTTCTGTATAGTCGCCAAAGTTTTCACTTTTATACCATTCATATGTGTATGGAGCTTTGCCACCGAAAACGTTGACCTGCACATATGTTTTATCTCCAACATCTGCGGAGTATCTGCAAGGTGTAATATGCATCCATGCCTTAAAGCCATAATTGCCCATGTTTATAAGTCTTTCTGCCAGTGTTTCTCCAAGATTTTCAACTACCCATGAATCATATGGTATTTTCTCCGGCTCTTCTATCAGGATTCCGCAATAATCGTTTTCCTTTACCTCATCAATGGATTTTTTGAACATTTCAATCTTTGTTGCAACGCCGAAAACCTCAATGCCGTGTGATGGCATATGCATTGAAACTGTTTCGCCGACTCTTAAAACACCTTTATTAACTCTTCCTGTGAAAATGTAACCGGAATTATATTTAACGACATCCTCCGGTATGAAAACGAATGCTTGCTCAGGCAACGTCACGTAATCCGAAGTTACTTCCTGACCAAGAGCATCTGTAACCTTACAGCAAAACTGACTTGACAACGGGTTATCAATATCGAAAATCATTGTAAGAGTATCTGTTTTCGTACCCTTTGCATACTCATTCTCGTTTATTGCTGATGTCTGATTATGCCAGCCTCTTGAAACCCACTGATACGTGTAAGGCGTCTTTCCGCCTGTTGCCTTTACCGTATATTCAAGTTCATCGCCCTCGTCAGCTCCTTCAATTTGCACAGGCTGAACTTCAATTTCAAAAGGTGCATACATATCGGGCGTTTCCGCCGATTTTTCGTCCTCTTTGATTTCGGGGGCAGGTTCTGCATCTGCAGGAATTTCAAGTTTCGGCTCTTCTATATCCGGTTCTTCAGTTGTTTCTATACTGAAGGTAACACGCTTGGTTTCATCCATCATTCTTGTAATGATTGCAGCAACCTCGCTTCTTTTGATGTTATCCTCAGGCTTGCAGTTGTGTTTTGTATCGACACCTGCCAGAATGCCTGCACGGTAGAGTTTGTAAATGCCCGCTGAACTCTCGTGAACCATCGGAACGTCAGGAATAGAGCCGTCGGGAACGTTATTTATACCTTTAAGAGCCTCATCGGGAAGGGCACTTGCAAATATTTCCATATACCCCGCACGTGTAGCCTTTACATTGACGTCGGGTATCTTTTCGGAAAAGTTTTCCGTTATTATTCCGTGTTCTTTGGCATAGTCAACGTAAATCTGATACCAAGGACTTCCGCCGGGCACAATATATACGCTTCCGTCTTTGTAAAGCTGATACATACAAGCCGCAAGCTTGATTGCTTCAGCATATGTAAGGTTATCATCGGGAGCAAATTTCGTTTCGGTTTTTCCGTTGATAATACCAAGCCTTACAGCATTATCAACATCCTCGTAATACCAACTGTCGGATTTGACGTCTGTAAAATTTGAATAATGCTCTGCGTTTGCAACCGTCATAAAACTCATTATCATTGTCAAACACAGAATAAGTGATACAATTCTTTTCATAATTACCTCCATATTAAAAACTTCCGCCCCGACCGCCGTGCGTTCTGCCGGAGGATGAAGTGTGTGTTCCGGAACTTGATTTCGGTCTTTCCGTTTTCGTAATTCTTGAATACAGAAATAAATCTCTTGATACCGATATATCCATGCTTCCGGGTTTTACGTAGTTTGCCGCATAGTCGTTTTCCACCGCCGTTTTCATTCTTTTAAGTTTCTTTTTCATCATTATATAAGCAACTAAAAGAGGGACGGACAGGCAAAGAAAAACAACGCCGACAACGTATTTCGTGCTTAAACTTTTTTCGTTATACGGTTTTCCGTCTTTCGCCATCGAAAGAAGTTCATCTGTAGTTTCAATATAAACGGAAAACGCCTTATAGTAGTTATCGTCTTCAAGATAAGGTGTCACCTTGCTTTCAAGATAGATAAGCCCGTTTTTATTGAAATACTCAAGTCCTTTTCCGTGTGTTGTAAAGTGATATTCACGGGTGTCAGAGCAGATATAAAGCAAAATGCCGTCATCGTTCTGACCTGCACCGTATCCCTGATAATCGTAAATATCATCTGCACTTGCCTCGGCTGTGCCTGAGGTCATATCGCTTTCTGTATAAATTGCAATCTCAAAATTATATTTTTCTCTGATTCTGTCAAGTTCTTCCGAAAGATAATCAAGCTCCGACTGCATCAGATACCCTGCTTCATCCACGACAGAAGGATTTTCAAATGATGCATATACGGGCAGCACAGAAAGTAAGAGAAACGTACACAAAACACAGGAAAATAATTTTTTCATATACCGACCACCCCCCTTAATGCAACAGCATCCAGCCGATAACCGCCGCTATCACATACGCAATGCCGGCAATCTTGCCAAAATACTTCCATTTTTTACTCTTGTCAATCGGATATTCGCCAACTACTTTTCCCGTCTGTCCGTTGATGGCAAACTTATATATTTTATCCATATATCCGATATTGAGCATCCATACAGGAAGAAGGGAGTACCTTATTTTGCCGTTTGAGAAGCCGACTCTTGTACTTTCGGGAATCACCGCTGTATAGCGGTTGGTAGTGTCGTTAAACGCTTCAATGGTTGAGTTTTTAACCCGTTCATTTGCCCTTTCTATACTCTCTTCTGCGGATACGTCATATTTATCTGCCAGATATCCCGAAAGATACGCCCCCCTGAATTCCACAGCATCTTCATAGTTAAACGGTTCTATGGCTTCCATATATGCATCGTCAACCTTTTTTGAGGCATCTACAGGAATGTTGGCAAATCCGATGCTTCCGCTGCGGAACAACTTAAAATAATCCGTTTTAGTATAGTTGTAATTTGCATCGCTCCATGCAGTTACCTTTTCTGCGTTGTAACTTACTGCCGCATCACAATCGCAGTCAAACGTCCAGAACGGAACGTATACACCTGCCATCTCTTCAATTTTCTTTTTGCTTTTAAAGTTATCGGGCAGAAAAGGAGCATTTTTCAGTTGCCCTTCAAAGACCTCCATCGCTGCTTTTTTATTTAGCTTAAACGGAATTATGTAATCAGGCTTCAGCGTTCCTTCAAACTGTCCTTTAACAATGGTGGAGTTACCGCAATAGGGGCAGACAGTAGAACCAAGTGTATCATCACCTTGAATTTGCGCCCCGCATGAGGGACAGGAATAATTTGAAAGTGTAACTTCGCTTGTGTCCTCATAAGTTCTCGGCGTATAACTTTCCCAATCATATTTCGATATACCGTCGGAATCGGCAGAGCCCTCTGTTATTTGCAGTATCGTTTCAAGTGGAAAAGTATTGTCGCAAGACTCGCATATCAGTGTCTGTGTTTGGGCATCAAACACTAAAGGTGCCGTACAGCAAGGACATTTATAGTTTTGTACAGTATCCATAAAATCCCCCGCTTATTTCGCGATTCTTTCCTTTTCTTCCGCACATTTTTTGCAGCAGACACCGCCCTCAAGCTCGTCTGAATATACGGAGCAATCCTCGCAAATCATATTACCGCATATTTCGCAACGGTTTAAGTTTAACCTGACTTCATTGTTTGCACGTTCATAAGCCTTTCCATGCTCACTTGCATAGATGATAGCTCTCGCTTCTTTTTCATCATTGGACAAAAACGTTTTCTGTGCAAAGGCGCTGTTGAAGTCATAGGCTTGCGTCTGGATTGCCTTGCTGCAACAGTCACAGTAGAAAACAAATCTAAACTGTTTCATTGATGACTCGTCTGTATATTTTTTTGTAATTGGACTCAGCATCATACTACCTCCTTTGTTTTATACTATAATTTTATTTTAAAATCGGTTTTCAGAACACTGACCTCGGGGCTACTTTTACTGAGTTTAAGGGGTGGACTTTCGGTCACTTTTTGCATTTCAGGGGGTGGACTTAGGGCTACCATACCTGTTTTTGCACAAAAAAAGCCGCCCATTTTTCAATGGACGGCGTTTTTACCGATTAAACGTATTTTTTTAATTTTGCATAAAGTTCAAATCGGTTTGTTACGTTAAACTTTGAATAAATTGAACTTGTATGCTTTTTTATCGTACTCTCGGTCACAAACAATTCTTCTGCAATTTCTTTTCGTTGTTTATTGGCAAGCAGTCTTTCCAGAACCTCTTTTTCTCTCTCGGTAATACGGCTGACGATTTTTTCACAGGACAGTATATGCCTGATATCCTTTTCACTAAACAACGCTGTACTGTCATCCGACTGAATCGTCCCCGACAAATATTCTTCAGCCTTTGCCGAGGTGTTTGCGATTATGATGCTTCCGTTTTCACCTCTGATACCGTACTCCTGTAAAATACCGTACAAAAGCAATATGAAAATTTCGGATATTACGTATGACACGGTTAAAATTTCAAATCCGCGAGGTAAAAACTGCTCTGCCAACCATATTACAATACTGCACAGCACTGCACACAGCAAAAAGGTTGTGTGAAGCGTGGACGTAATTTTCTTTTTCACTGCAGAATGTATGATTACAACTAACATCAACGCAAAGTACAAAAACAAATATACGTAATAGAGCAGGTGCAGAGGACCGTAGTCACGAATAAGCCTCGTAGTACCGTTTATAACTGCTATCGAAACGTTTCTATAATAACAGGGCAAAAATCCCGGCGTAAGCGTTACAAAAAGCACGGCTATACTGATAAGGGAAAGTACGGGCAAAAGCCACTTTTTATAATTGAGATTACATAAATTCAGAATCATTCTCAGCAACAGCAGGGGCAGAAAAACCTGACCCAAATATGCAACCCTGTTACCGTTAAGCGCAAAAGAAAGGGTTGGTGCAACCGAAATCAAAAACTGTCCCAGATTACACACGAATACCGATATAAACATAAGCAACAAATATATGTCTTTTTTTCTGTCAACTGCGAGGCACACACCAATCAAAGCCAGTGATATGACGCAGAGGATACCGTAAGCTACACTCATTTCAAATTCCCCATCATACGTTAGATAAATCTATTTCTATTCCGTTTCTTTGACAGAAGGAATAGAACTTTCCCAGCAGAGCAAGCTGCGGTTTTCTGCTCTCTCTTTCCCATCTGCTTACCGTTGCAAAGGAAATACCCATTTGTCTTGCAAGCTCCTCCTGACTGAGTTGCAGATGCATTCGGACAAACTTTACCTGATCCTGAAAGTCCATCGTCTTAACCTTTAATGCAATTCCGTTTTCCACAACAGCACCCGCCCGAATAATTTTATTGATATATCATATTATAGCATAATTAGTCATTTATTCAATAGTTTTTCACGTCAACGCATACCTGTTTTTCTTTTTGGCAAAATAATATTGTCAGAAAGGAAGATGATTATGGAAAAACCCGATTACCGCAAGGGACTTGACAAATTCGTCAGCAAAAACGTCACAACGGAAGATAACGACACCGCAGAGCTCGACCGATTGATGTCAATCCCCGCCAAAGACCTTTTTAATAACAAAACCGAATGGGTAAAAGAACACGAGGTATAAAAAAGAAGGTGGAAAATCCACCTTCTTTTTAGTCTACTTTTTTGAGTGATATTCTCTTTTTTGCCACGTCAACGTCAAGTATCTCGACCTTGATTATGTCACCAACTGAAACTACGTCCATGGCACGTTTTACAAACTTGTCCGACAGCTGACTGATGTGAACGAGCCCGTCCTGATGAACGCCGATGTCAACGAACGCACCGAAATCGGCAACGTTTCTCACCGTACCCTTGAGCACCATACCTTTTTTGAGGCTGTTTATATCCATAACGTCACTTCTGAGCATGGGCTGCGGAAGTTCATCACGGGGGTCACGGCCGGGTTTTGCAAGTTCCTCTAAAATATCTTCAAGAGTGGGTACGCCGATACCGATTTTTTCGGCAACCCCCTCTTTACCCGTCTTTTCAACTATGCTTTTGAGTGTACCGATATTCTTGTTGACCACGTCATCAAGCGTGAAACCGCAAAGTGAGAGCAGTTTTTTAACCGCATCGTAGCTTTCGGGGTGAACCGAAGTATTGTCAAGTATATCGTCACCGCCGGGAATTCGCAAAAATCCCGCACACTGCTGATATGCCTTCTCGCCTATTCCCTTTACCTTTTTGAGTTCACTTCTCTTTTTGAATCGCTTTGCTTCGGTGCGGAAATCAATGATGTTCTGCGCCGTTTTCGCATTTATGCCTGAAATGTGTGACAAAAGCGGTGCGGATGCAGTATTAAGGTCAACGCCTACGCTGTTAACACAGTATTCAACGACACCGTCAAGACTTGCCGAAAGTTTTTTCGGCTCCATATCGTGCTGATACTGACCTACACCAATTGACTTGGGGTCAATCTTAACAAGTTCTGCAAGCGGGTCCTGTAATCTTCTTGCGATGGAAACCGCACTTCGCAGCGAAACGTCAAACTGCGGGAATTCTGCCGCACCGAGTTTTGATGCAGAGTAAACCGATGCACCTGCTTCGGATACGACCATATATTTTACGTCTCTGTCAAGTTTAGAAATGAGTTCGCTTACGAAAATCTCACTCTCTTTTGATGCAGTACCGTTTCCGATTGAGATTATATCTATATTGTGCTTTTCAACAAGACGGGTGAGCGTTTTTTCAGCCTCTTCGGTCTTGTTCTGCGGAGGTGTGGGATACACAACCGTCGTGTCAAGCACGTCGCCCGTTTCGTTTACGACGGCAATTTTACAACCCGTTCTGTACGCAGGGTCAAAGCCCATTACCGTTTTACCCTTTACGGGCGGTACGAGAAGAAGATTTTTAAGGTTTTCACCGAAAACAGCAATCGCCTGAGTCTGTGCGCTGTCGGTTATTATGCCTCTTACCTCGTTTTCTACCGAGGGTGCAATAAGTCTTTCATAACCGTCCTGCGCCGCCTCTGCCACAAGTTCACTTGAGGGTGCACCGTTTCTCTTGCACATACGCACCTTGAGGAAGTTTATAATATTCTCACTATCTATCTCAATTTTTGCCGAAAGTATACCCTCTTTCTCGCCTCTGTTAACGGCAAGAAGGCGGTGTGAGGCAACCTTTGACAAAGGCTCTCTGTAATCGTAGTACATACGGTAAACGGTGTCATCCTCCGTCTTTGCCTTGCAGACGAGATAGCCGTTCTTTTTGGTGTAATCTCTTATCCATTTTCTGAAATCGGCATTGTCGGACACGTTTTCCGCAATTATATCCTTTGCGCCTGCTAACGCCTGCTCGGCATTTTCAACGCCCTTTTCTTCGTCTATATATGACAAAGCAATTTCCATCGGATCTGCCCCGTCCTGCGCAAGAAGTATCTCTGCAAGAGGCTCAAGCCCCTTTTCTTTTGCAACCGTTGCTCTCGTTCTTCTTTTGGGTCTGAACGGACGGTAAATATCGTCAACTTCCGTCACGGTCTGCGCACTGTGAAGTGCCTTTTCTATCTCTTCGGTGAGTTTGCCCTGCTCATCAATAAGCCTTATCGTATCTTCGATTTTTTCATCAAGATTGCGAAGGTACGTTAGTCTGTCAAAAAGGTCACGGAGCACGTTGTCATCAAGACTTCCCGTCGCTTCCTTACGGTATCTCGCAATAAAGGGAATGGTGTTTCCCTCGTCAATGAGTTCTACCGCCGCTTTTGCCTGACTTTCTCTTATTTTGAGTTCGTCCGAAAGTATTTTGATAATGTCCATTATTCTTTTACCGCCTTGTCACTTAATTCGCTGATTATCGTTGAGCCGAGTATGAGCACCATTCCCACGATGCCCGTCCAGCCGATGTTTTCTTTGAAAATTATTGCCGAGAGTATTATTGCCGTTATGGGATCTATGTAACTGTAAAGTGCCACCGTCTGCACCTTTAATTTTTCCATTGAGCCGAAATAGAGTGCGTACGCCACACCCGTGTGAAGCACACCCATAACTATCATAAGTATAACCGAAAGGGTATCTGCCGTAGCCAGTGCATGTCCCACATCCTCGGTGAGTATCACGTACGGCACGACGACGAGTGCCGCCACAAAAAGTTGTACCACCGTTCTGTCATAAGCGGGCACGTGTGTAACCTTTTTGTTTATCATAATGTCGCTTGCATAGAGTGCCGCCGCACCGAGTGCAAGAAGTGCACCCGTTATGCCGTCAAGCCCCGTCTGCAGTACGCCCGACACGAATACCATACCGATAAGCGCCGCCACGATACAGAGTGTCTTTTTAAGTGTGAGCTTTTCCCCAACCAAAGGCGAGGCGGCAAGCACGAATATCGGTGCCATATAGTAGCAAAGAGTTGCCACCGCAACCGAGGTATAAAGGTAGGCTTCAAAAATGAGTATCCAGTTAATGCCGATTGCCATACCCGAAATGCAGAGCAGAACAAAATCTTTTTTAGATTTTCCGAGTGAGAATTTCTGCTTTTTAGCAAGCATCACACCGACTAAGAATAGTGCGCCGACAAACCCCCTCACCATAGCAAGTATTGAGGAGGATATATCGGTATATCTGCGGAATATACCGATAGTGCCGAACATCAGCACCGCCGATATAAGCATAAGTTTAGATTTCTTTTCCATATTACACCTTAAAATTCAATAATATTTGTATTTTAACATAAATGTACCGATGTAGTAAAGAAATAATATAATATTTATTTCCCCGTATTTCATACTTTTACGCTTACTTTCAGTAAGTGAGTAAACTTACTAACTTTACAGGAAGTCAGCGTGAATAAAAAAGAAACTTCGTAAAGAATTTCTTCCTTAACGTTGCGAAGCAACATATCGCATCACGAAGGGATATATCGCATCAAAGATATATCGCAAATCCCCGCGGGATTTATATCGCATTTCATTAACGGGCAATTCGTGAATTGCCCCTACAACTTGCGGTGCATCATAAATGCTGCACCCTACATAGCCTCCCTTGTGTAAAGGGAGGGGGACCGCTTGCGGTGGAGGGATTGTCGATCCAATGAAATTCCGCAGGAATTTTCACCTTAATTCTGCTGTAAGCAGAACATCATTTTGCGTAGCAAACATCATTGCGAAGCACATCATTTTTCATTATAAACGGGAGGGCACAGAGACCCTCCCCTACATAGCCTCCCTTGTGTAAAGGGAGATGTCACGAAGTGACGGAGGGATTGTCTAGCCAATCGAAATTCCGTAAAGGAATTTCTTCCTTATCGTTGCGAAGCAACATATCGAGCCGTAGGCATATCGAGTCATTTATGACATATCGAGTGCGACAGCACATATCGAGAATTCCGAAGGAATTCATCTTCAATTCCGAATTAAAAAAGAGGCTGAAACAGCCTCTTTTTGTGAAGTTTCAAACTTACGGTTTGAAGTGAAGTTGCTTACACAGTGAAGTTTTTGATATACAAAAGTGAAGTTAAGTTTGCCACTTCGCTGTAAGCGAAACTTCACTTACAAGGTAAACTTCACTATCGGAGATAACTTCACTTGTCCGTCAGGGCAAACTTAGTTTTCTTTTTCGTATCCGTAGTCTTCAAATTTAGGGGAGTGGGAGGCTTCAACTGCAAGTTCATCGCAACGGTTGTTAAACTCGTTCTCCGCATGGCCCTTTACCCACGTCACGCTGACAGAATGTATCTCCGTAAGTGTGAGCAGTCTTTCCCACAGGTCGATATTCTGCGCTTTTTTCTTATCTGCCTTGCGCCAGCCGTTTTGCTGCCAGCTTCTTGCCCAGCCTTTGGAAAGCCCGTCACAGACGTATTTCGAATCCGTGACAAGTTCGACCTCACACGGCTCATTGAGCAGAGAGAGTCCCGTTATCGCGCCGAGAAGTTCCATTCTGTTGTTGGTTGTATTGAAAAAACCTGCCGACACCTCTTTTTTCGCCGTACCGTAGCAGAGTATCGTGCCGTATCCGCCTGCACCGGGATTACCGCTGCACGCACCGTCGGAATAAATAGTTACTTTTTTCATATTTTAACCTTATCTTTGAACTTTTTTCTGCGTTCAAACTGCTTATCATCAAAGCTTTCGGCAAGTTTTTCCGCAAGTTTCTTCTGCGCTGAAGTGATGTCCTTAGGCGTATCCGCAATTACCCTGAAATAGAGATTGCCCTTGCCCCTTGAATTTATGCCTGCAATGCCCTTTCCTGCAAGCGTAAACCTCGTATGAGTCTGCGTACCTTCGGGCAGTTTATGTTCAACTTCACCCTCAAGAGTCGGCACCTTTATCTTACCGCCGAGCATAAGGTCAAGGAAAGAAACGGGGATATCACAGTAAATATCCTTGCCCTGTCTTTCAAAAATACGATGGGGCGTAACACGAAGAACGATATACAAATCGCCTGCCTCTCCGCCGTTTTTGCCCATATTACCCATACCTCTTACGGGCAGGCTGTTGCCGTTGTCGACACCTGCGGGAATGGTAACCTCAAGCTTTGCTTTTTTCTTTATTCTGCCCTTGCCCTTACACTTGGTACAGGGAGTTTTTATTATCTTACCCGAGCCGCCGCAACGATGACATACGGACTGAGTCTGCGTCATACCGAATATCGTCTGCTGAACGTTGGTGACGACACCGCTTCCGCGACATTCGGGACAGGTGTCAACACCCGTGCCGGGCTGTGCACCGCTTCCGTGACAGTCGGGACAGCTTTCTATGCGGTAATATTCAACACGCTTCTTGACACCGAAAGCCGCCTCTTCAAAAGTGATAGTTTCGGTAATCTGCACGTCCTCACCGCGTCTGGGTGCGTTGGGATTGCTTCTCGCTCTGCCGCCGAATCCGCCGCCACCGCCGAAGAAGCTTGAAAAAATGTCGCCAAAGTCACCGAAATCGCCCGAAAATCCACCCGAGAAGCCACCGGCACCGCCACCGTAATTGGGGTCAACACCTGCAAAACCGTACTGGTCGTACCTCGACTTCTTATCGGGGTCGGACAAAACGGCATAAGCCTCGTTGACTTCCTTGAACTTTTCTTCGGCACCCGCCTCTTTATTCATATCGGGGTGGTACTTTTTCGCCATTGTGCGATATGCTTTTTTTATCTCGGCTTCGGACGCGTCTTTACCGATTCCGAGCACCTCATAATAATCTCTTTTATCTGCCATAAACCCTCTTAAATGCGAACCAAAATGCATTATGTCAAATCATCAACTTGCCATCACAAGTTCGCCTTATTTTATTAACGGAAATTCAATGAAATTCCGTCAAGGAATTTCTTCCACAATTCCGAATTACGAATTCCGCATTCCGAATTATTTTTGTTAAATAACTGCTTACGGTACGGGACGAAAAACGCCCCGTACCTCATAATTTAATTAGTCGTCAACTACTGTGTATTCTGTATCGTCGTTTCCGCCCTGTGCACCTGTATCAGCCTGTGCACCTGCAGCAGCATCCTGCTGATAGAACTTGGGTGCAAGCTCGTTGAGCTTGTTTGTAAGTTCTTCCGTCTGTGCCTTCATTGCCTCGTAGTCTGTGCCCTTTGCAGTTTCCTTGAGTTTGTCAACGATAGCCTGAAGGTCAGCCTTTTCCGTATCCGAAAGCTTATCACCGTTGTCCGTGATTACCTTTTCAGCCTGGAATGCCATATTGTCTGCCATATTCTTGGTTTCGATGTTCTCTTTGAACTTCTTATCCTCTTCGGCATACTTTTCAGCATCCTTTACAGCCGCTTCAATATCTGCATCCGTAAGATTTGTTGATGCCGTGATTGTGATATGCTGTTCCTTGCCTGTGCCGAGATCCTTTGCAGATACGTTTACGATGCCGTTTGCATCAATATCAAACGTAACTTCAATCTGGGGAACGCCCCTCTTTGCCGGAATAATGCCGTCAAGATTGAAATGACCGAGTGACTTGTTGCCCGACGCCATATCACGTTCACCCTGAAGCACGTGAATTGTAACTTCTGTCTGGTTATCAGCAGGAGTTGAGAAAATCTGACTCTTCTTTGTGGGGATAGTCGTATTTCTCTCGATAAGCTTGGTGCATACGCCGCCGAGTGTTTCGATACCGAGTGAAAGGGGTGTTACGTCAAGAAGAAGAATATCTGAGCCTGCTTCACCTGCGAGAACGCCACCCTGAATTGCGGCACCTACTGATACACATTCATCGGGGTTGATGCCCTTGAAGGGTTCTTTACCCGTGTATGCCTTAACTGCATCCTGAACGGCAGGGATTCTCGTAGAACCGCCGACGAGAAGCACCTTTGCAATGTCGCTGTTTGAAAGACCTGCATCCTTCATCGCCTGACGAACGGGACCCATTGTTGCTTCAACGAGGTCTGCAGTAAGTTCGTTGAACTTTGCTCTCGTAAGAGTCATATCAAGATGCTTGGGGCCTTCGGCATCAGCAGTGATGTAAGGAAGGTTGATAGATGCGCTTGTAACGCCTGAAAGTTCGATTTTAGCCTTTTCTGCTGCTTCCTTGATTCTCTGCATAGCCATCTTGTCATTCTTAAGGTCTACGCCGTTTGAAGCCTTGAACTCAGCGAGGTTATAGTCGATAATTCTCTGGTCAAAATCGTCACCGCCGAGATGTGTGTTACCGTTGGTTGCAAGAACTTCGATAACGCCGTCGCTGATTTCGAGAACGGATACGTCAAACGTACCGCCGCCGAGGTCGTATACCATAATTTTTTCATCAACGTCTTTTTCAATACCGTATGCAAGTGCGGCAGCAGTAGGCTCGTTGATAATTCTCATTACTTCAAGACCTGCAATCTTACCTGCATTCTTTGTTGCCTGACGCTGTGAGTCGTTGAAGTATGCGGGAACCGTGATAACAGCCTGTGTTACCTTCGTACCGAGATAACTTTCAGCGTCTGCCTTGAGCTTTGTAAGTATCATTGCCGAAATTTCTTCGGGTGAATACTTCTTACCGTCAATTTCCTCTTTATGAGCCGTACCCATATGTCTCTTGATAGACATAATCGTCTTGTCGGGATTTGTAACCGCCTGACGCTTTGCAACCTGACCTACGAGTCTTTCACCCGTCTTTGAGAATGCAACTACCGAGGGAGTCGTTCTTGCACCCTCTGCATTTGTGATAACAACAGGCTCGCCGCCTTCCATAACGGATACACATGAATTTGTAGTACCTAAGTCAATACCGATAATCTTTGCCATAATAATTTCCTCCGTAAATATCTAAAATTTTAATTAGCAACTTTAACCATTGCGCATCTTACAACCTTGCCCCTGACCTTATAGCCCTTTGCAAGAACTGCAGAAATGCTGTTTTCGGGAAGCGATTCATCCTCCTCATGAAGCACCGCATTGTGTACCTCTGGGTCAAATTCACCGCTTGTATCTATTTCTTCAATGCCCTGCTTTGCCATAAAATCGGCAAGTTTTGCAGATACCATATCTATACCCTTTTTATACGCTTCATCCGTACAGGGTGCTGCAACCGCCCTTTCAAAATCGTCTATGAAAGTGAGAAGCGCTTCAAGCGTATCAGCAACGCCCGAAGAATACATCGTTTCCTTTTCTTTTGCGGTACGTTTGCGGTAGTTATCGTACTCTGCCGCAAGATACATATATTTGTCGTTTGCCTCTTTGAGCTGTTCCTCAAAATTTACCGTTTCGGCTACCTCTTCGGTAACCTCTTCAATCTTTTCGTCTGCCATTTATCTGTCTCCTAAAAGTTTTCTCATTATATCTGAATTGTTTCTGAAACTCTCCTCAAGCACCGCATTGAGCGATAAAGTAAAGTGTTCCATTTTTGCTATTACACCGCTGTAATCAAGCCTCGTCGGCCCTATAACGCATATTGAACCGACTGTTTTACCGCCTATCTTATAATTTCCTATTACCATTGCGGAATTTCTAAGATGCGGATTTTTATTTTCGTTTCCTATAAACGTCCTCACAATACTGTCGGAGTTTTCGTCGCTTCTAAGAAGCCTTCGTAACTCATCTTTATCGTCAAGTATCGAGAAAATCGCCTTTGCCGTGTCGGTATCACAAAATTCGGGATAATCAAGCACCTTTGAGGCACCCGTTATTACAACCTCGCTTCTGCCCATCGACTCAACCGTTTCGTAGATAAACTTGAGAAGCGGCGGCGTTATATAGCCGAAATCCGCAAGTTCATCACGCACCGACAAAAGTACGGGGAGCGTTATCCTGTCTACCGAGAGATTTGAAAACCTTCTGTTTAATACAGATGATATTCTCGAAAGGTCAATTTCATCCATCTGCATCGGTGTGCGGAACACCTTATTTTTCACGATACCGCTTTTGGTAACTACCACCAGTGCAAAGGCATAATCGTCAACACTGATGAGTTCAAAGCGTTTTATACGGTTGTTTGAATAGCAGGGCATCGTAGTAACCGTCACAAGCCGTGTCATCTCACTTATCTGCCTGCTGACCGCTTCGAGCAGTTTTTCAAGCTCGGTCACCTGACCTGAAAGAGTGCGCCTTACCTTGCGTTCATCCATATCGGAAATGTCCCCGTCCTGCGACATCGCATTGACGTAACACCTGTAACCGAGTTCACTCGGAATCCTGCCTGCCGACGTGTGCGGCTGTTCGATGTAGCCCATTTCGGTAAGTGCCGCCATTTCATTTCGGACGGTTGCCGAAGAAATGCCGGGCATATATTTTTCACATATCGCCTTGGAGCCGACAGGTTCAGCCGTTCTTATATATTCTTCGATTATCGCAAAGAGAATCTCCCTTCGTCTTTCCGTAAGTTCCGTACCCGTCACCCCTTTTTAGCACTTGTTGTTTACGAGTGCTAACTCTTTCTATTTGTATATTAGCACTCTACCGCTCAGAGTGTCAATACTTTTTTAAAAAAATTTGTTAATAAACGGTTAATTCATAAAGGAAACCGCCTCAGCAAACTCAAGTCCGTGTGCAAACATATTAAACGATACCGATATGAGCCTTGACATTCTTTCCGATATTATATCTATATCCTTGGGCGTGACGAAAAATCCGCTTAATTTATCTTTGGAAAGTTTATAAAGCTCATTCCTGTCAGCATTACACAGTTCGTGTGCCGTATCTGCAACGAGTGTTGCACCGCCGACGATGGTAGGCACGCCTATCGCGGTCACGGGAAGGCCTATGGTTTCCTTTGAGAGTTCCGCCCTCGTGTTTCCCACACCGCTTCCCGGTGATATACCGCAGTCGGATATCTGCACGGTTTTCGCAAGCCTCGTTATGCTTCTTGCGGTCAGGGCATCGACCGTCACAACCGCTTTGGGACGTGCCTGCGAACACACTCCCCGTATTATATCCGCCGATTCAATGCCCGTCTGCCCCATAACACCGCACTTGACGGACGCCACCCTGCCGAAACTGTCGGGCAGCATATTTTTTAATATGTGGCGTGTCGATATCACACCGTCTGCCGTCAGCGGACCGAGTGAGTCTGCCGTAACCGCAGTGTTGCCGAGCCCTGCAACAAGCACGTCCCTTTCTTTGACGAGTTTTGCAATTTCAGCCGAAATTGCGTTGGCGCAATTTTCAAAAAGCATATCGTCATACAAAAAGCCTTCGGGAAGAGTAAGCGTAATATACGTCCCTTTTCTTTTGCCGAGCGCCCTCTCCCCTTTTTCGTTGATTATTCTTATTTCATCAACCGTAACACCGAAATTTTCGTACCTTCTGCTTTCCACCCCCGGTGTATCTCCCCTTGCCGCACTTGCAAGATCACGGGCTTCAAGTGCCAGATCCGTATCCCACATATTTTTATCCTTTCCACAATTTTCGATTTTTTATGACACAAAATTTTATATATTTTTTACCTTGTTAAACCTTCCTATATAATGTATAATTTCCCAAAAGAGAGGTGCTTATAATGAAAACTTTAAAAACACTCGCAAAACGCTGGTTTGTTGACGGTCTGTCTTCTATGGCTCTCGGTCTTTTCTCATCGCTTATAATGGGCCTCATCATTTCCCAGCTTTCAAAACTCGGTCTGCTTTCGTGGCTCGCCCCCATCGGCAAGATAATGCAGGAGCCTATTGTAATCGGTGCCGCAATCGGTGTTGCCGTAGGTTACGGTATGAAGATTTCACCCCTTGCCATTTTCACCTGTGCCGCTGTCGGCGCTTACGGTTATCAGCTCGGCGGTCCTATGGGCGCATACGTTGCCGCTATTGCAGGTGCTGAAATCGGCAATCTCGTATCGGGCAAAACCAAACTCGACATTATTCTCGTTCCCTTCTGCGGTTCGGTTGCAGGTTGTCTCGTGGGCGGTTTCGTAGGTCCTTACATACAGGCAATTATGACCGGGCTTGGCAGTTTCATAAACTACACTACCGAACTTCACCCCGTACCTATGGGTATTCTCGTGTCGGTTATAGTCGGTATGGTGCTTACAGCACCCATTTCAAGTGCCGCTATATGCATCACACTCGGTCTGTCGGGTATTGCCGCAGGTGCCGCAACAGTCGGCTGTTGCTGTAATATGCTCGGCTTTGCAATAATCAGCATCCACACAAACGGGCTCGGCGGTTTCATTTCTCAGGGTCTCGGCACGTCAATGCTTCAGGTTCCCAACATTGTTAAAAAGCCGATAATCTGGCTTCCTGCCATAATAAGCAGTGCGATAATCGGTCCTTTTGCAACTACACTCGTTAAAATAACGAATAATCCCGCAGGTGCAGGTATGGGCACAAGCGGTCTTGTAGGCGTCATAAACGCATTCATAACAATGACCGAAGCAGGCGGTGACCCCGTAACCGTTCTTATCAGAATATTCGTTATGCTTATCATCCTTCCGCTCGTCGTGACGTATGCAGTTTACCTGCCTTTCAGACGTGCAAAACTCATAAAAGACAACGATTTGAAACTGTCTTTAACATCAAAATAAAAAAAGTGTTGCATTTTAATTTATTTAATGGTAATATATTAAATGCTGATAATTTCAAAGGAGGTGGATTTATGCCAAATATTAAGTCCGCAAAGAAGAGAGTTAAGGTTACAAAGGTAAAGGCTGCTAACAATCAGTCAGCTAAAAACGAACTCCGCACAGAAATAAAGAAGTTCAACGCTGCAGTTGAAGCAGGTGACAAGGCAGTTGCAAAAGAAATGTATGCAAAGGCTTGCTCTATGGTGGATAAGGCTGTTGACAAGGGTATTCTTCATGTCAATACCGCTTCCAGAAAGAAAAAGACAATGGCTCGTCTCGTTGAAACAATGTAATTTTAACAAAATTAAAGGACAGGTTTTTTAACCTGTCCTTTTTTTATCTGTTTCTGTATTCTTCAACGATTTCCACGCCTGCAGAAGTGCCTATTCTCGTTGCGCCTGCTTCAATGAAAGCAAGTGCAGTTTCAAGATTTCTTATACCGCCTGCGGCTTTGACACCGATTTCATCACCCACGCACTCTTTCATAAGACGTACGTCTTCAAGCGTTGCACCGCCCGTGCCGAAGCCCGTTGACGTTTTTACGAAATCGGGACGTACTTTAAGTGCAATCTCACACATCTTTCTCTTTTCATCATCGGTCAGATAGCAGTTTTCAAAAATTACTTTTGAAACGACACAGTTTTCTCTGCAGAGGTCAACTATCGTTCTCATCTCATCCTCGAGATACTCATAGTTTTTATTTTTGAGTTCACCTATGTTTATAACGTAGTCTATCTCATCTGCACCCTGCTCTATCGCCTCGGCAGTTTCATACGCTTTGACCTCTATCGTCTGCTGACCGAGGGGAAAGCCTATCGCCGCACCTACGTGCACCACGCTGTCTTTAAGTATTTTTTTGCAACGTGCCGTCTGCACCGAATTTATCGCAACCATGGCAAAACCGTATTCATCCGCAGTTTTACAAAACTTTTCCATATCATCGGCAGATGCGTACGCCTTGAGTAAAGTCTGGTCGAGCATTCCCGCAAGTTCTCTGTCTGTCATATTTTTATCCTCCAAAAAAGATTTATTTTTAGTAATAGTATCACACTTTATGCTATAATGCAAAGGGAAGTGATATTTTATGGAAAAATGCAGTCTCTGTCCCAGAGAGTGTAATATAAACAGAAATGAAAACACGGGTCTTTGCGGTGTGGGTAACACCGTCCGTATCGGAAGGGCGGCACCGCACACGTTTGAGGAGCCGTGTATCTCAGGTACCAAAGGAAGCGGTACGATATTCTTTTCAGGCTGTTCTCTTCGCTGCGTTTTCTGCCAGAACTATCCGTTATGGACAGAAAATGTCGGCAGGGATATAACCGTCACAGAACTTGCAAAAATTATATCCTCTTTGGAAAACTGCCACAACGTCAGTTTCGTCACGGGAACTCACTACACGCCTCAAATTGCAGAGGCAATCGACCTTGCAAAGCCGAAAGTGCCGACCGTGTGGAATTCATCGGGCTACGAAAAGATAGAGACTTTATCCTTACTCAAAAACAAGATAAACGTCTATCTGCCCGACCTGAAGTATTATGGCAGCGACCTTTCAGCAAAATTCTCGGGTGTGGCAGACTATTTTGATATTGCCTCAAAAGCAATATCCGAAATGGTGTTACAACGGGGAAAGCCCGTTTTCGATGCCGAGGGTATAATGCAAAGCGGTGTGCTTGTACGCCACCTCGTTCTGCCCTCGCACACGGATGACAGTAAGAAAATCCTTTCTTATCTTCACTCGGAATACGGAAACGACATTTATATAAGTATAATGCGCCAGTACACGCCTATGAGAGAATCGCTTTACCCCGAGCTTATGAGAAAACTCACCTCATATGAATATGATAAGGTAATCGACTTTGCCGACAGTATCGGCATAACGCAGGCGTATATACAGGAAAAAGGCTGTGAGAACAGCCTCTTTACCCCAAAATTTACCTCGAACACAAACTAAGAAAGTTTTCTATAACACCGCCGCCGTACTGTTTTTCGGGGTGCCACTGCACTCCGAAAAGCGGTGCTTTTTTATGTTCAATCATTTCAATATCACCGGAAAAGGTAACACCCGTCACCTTTAGTAAATCGCCGACCTTGCCTACCCGCTGATGATGAAAACTGTTGACACATATACACCCGTCGGCAAGCAGAGAGGAGTTTTTTATCTGTACGCTGTGCAGATTGCCGTAGTGGTCATTGCAATTTTGCACGAGCGTGCCGCCGAGTGCAACGTTTATAACCTGAATACCACGGCAGATGCCCAAAACGGGCAGTCCGCAACGGATTGCGGCGTGGACGAGTGACATCTCGTACAAATCCTGCTTATTATCGGCAAGACGCGTCACCTCCTGCCTCTTCTCGCCGTAATAAAGAGGATTTACGTCGTATCCGCCCGACAGAATAAGACCGTCAACAGCACTGAGCATAGATATACCGTTTTCACACGGAAGCATAACTATATCCGTGCCGAGTTCCCTTAAAAAACTTATATACGAACTGTTTGTCTTGTAAAAATCATTTTTGTTTTCGCAAAATCTCGATGCCGTTATTCCTATTATCATACTTTCCACCTGTATCCTTAATATGTAAAAATCAGCAGATTATACTGCTGATTTTATTATATGAGCGTAAAAGCGATATTATCCTTTCACCGCACCTGCGGCAACACCTTTTATTATCTGTTTTTGCGACGTCAGATAAAAAATTATAATGGGCAGTATGGATAACACGAGCATTGCCATCATTGCCCCCATATCTACTGAGCCGTAACTTCCCCTGAGTGACTGCACCGCAACGGGAATGGTTTTATACTTCATCCTGTCAAGCACGAGTGACGGAAGAAGATAGTCGTTCCATATCCACATTGCATTTAAAATTGCAACCGTCACCGCAATCGGAGTCAGCATGGGAAATACAACAGAAAAAAACGTTTTACTTTCGCTGCATCCGTCGATTGCCGCCGCCTCCTCAATGCTGAGGGGGACGCTTTTAATAAATCCCGAAAACAAAAACACAGATAACCCCGCACCAAAGCCGAGATATATCGGCACGATACCCAGCGGATTTGATAAACCGAGCCTGTTGGCAAGCGTACTGAGCGTAAACATAACCATCTGGAAGGGCACGATCATCGAAAAGATGAAGGCGTAATAGAGCGTTTTGGTAAAAGCATTCCTGTGTCGCTGAATATACCACGCCGTCATCGACGTACCAAGCACGATAACCGCCACCGACAGCACAGTTATAAGCAGGCTGTAGCCGAAGGATGAAAAAAAGCCTGTTTTGGCAAGTCCCGAAACGTAATTTTCAAGTCCTACAAAACTTGTTTCATCGGGCAGTTTAAAGGGTGTATCGCTTATAAAAAACCGCCCTTTAAACGAGTTCATAACTATTATAAAAACGGGTGCCGTAAATATTACCGCCATTACGAGCAGAAGCAGAAAAATTATAACGTCGGCTGTTTTTCTTTTCATAAATCAAGCCTCCCTGTCTCTCGTAAGATACAACTGTAAAAGCGCAATTACTGCCACGATGATAAAAAACACGACCGCCTTTGCCTGACCGACACCCTCGCTTCCGACCTTGTTGTAGAAGGTCTTATATATATCAAGCGCAAGCATTTTCGTTTTGCCCGAAGGACCTCCGTCTGTGAGGGCGTAGTTCTGGTCAAACAGTTTGAAAGAGTTTGTGAGAGTCAAAAACGTGCATATCGTCACCGACGGCATTATCTGCGGAAAAATTATTTTTTTAAGTCGCATCCTGCCTGACGCACCGTCAATGTGTGCCGCCTCAATTATGTCTTCGGGCACACTTTGCAGTCCTGCGATATAAATGACCATCATATAGCCTATCATCTGCCAGTTCATGAGTACGACAAGCCCCAAAAAGCCGTAGTTTGCACTTGAGAGAAGCGTCTGTCCGTAAGGGTAGAGTATGCCGTTTATTATAAGCTGCCATATATAGCCGAGCACGATACCGCCTATAAGATTGGGCATAAAAAACACGGTTCTAAATAAGTTAGTGCCCTTTATGCCACGCGTTAGTCCGAGTGCAAGCAAAAACGCAAAAAGATTTACGCTTATTACCGATACGACCGTAAATTTCACGGTAAACCACAGCGACGAGAGAAACTCACCGCCTGAGAACACCTCTTTATAATTTTTGAGTCCCACGAAGGTGGCGTCCGTAACCGTTCGAAAGTCCGTAAAAGAGAGAAAGAGCCCCATAAAAAACGGCAGTATAAACGCAATAAAGAAGCATATAAGCGTAGGCAACAGAAAAATACAAAAATTCTTTACTTTAGTCATTTATTCTATCTCTGCCTCTCTGACGCCCACCGTTCTCTTATGGTCGAGGCAACGTCCTCCCACTTTGCATTTCCGCCCGAATATTCAAGAAGTGCTCCTCCGACAGCATCCTTATATCCTTCTGAGGGGAAGGCGGCAAACATCCAGTCAACGCTCACCTTTCCCGAATCGAGCCAAGAAAGAACCTCACGTGCAAGCGGGTCTGCAGGTTTTTCATCCTCGTTAAAAGTGTTAAAGGGTGAAATGAAGCCAAGTTCATTTGTAACATACGACTTGCCTGTTTCGCTTGAGAATAGCCATTCAAGAAATGCGACCGAGGCATCTATATCCTTCTGCTCAGCCTTTGCATTTACGGCAATATAACTCTCGGTACCCACGCAGAGCCCCTGATGCTCCTCACCCGGTATTCCCGTATATATGGGAAGCATTTTTATATCTTCCTCTGCTACGGTATTGCCCGACACGCCCGATATCTGACTCCACGCCCAGTTTCCGTTTTGCACCATGGCACAGCGGCCGAGTGCGAATTCTGCCATAGAGTCATCAACCGATTTTGAGCCGAGAAGCTGCGGCTGTGTAACGGAATTATTTATATAAAGGTCAAAAATATTTTTGAAATTTTCTTCGTACTCGAATTCTATTTCATTTGAATCAAGTGCCTCAAGCGTTGTGTTATCACCTTTTGTGGCAAACTCGTAATAAAGAGGCACGTTGAGCAGATGCGTCTGCCACCGCCACTGATTGCCCGCCGCAAGCGAGGTTGAAGCAAATACGCCTTCAATACCGAGGGCATCTTTTTTTGCTGTCATATCCGTAACGAGTGTCGAAAGTTTATCAAAACTGTCAATTTCCTCCATAGATGCAAATTTTGCACCGTCAAGTGCAAAATACTTATCCGTTATCGCACTGTTGTAGATAATTCCGTAGCCCTCAACAACGTAAGGAATGCCGTATACACCGCCGTCCTTTTGTATGGCAAGACTCTTGTCCGAAAGGTAGCCGTAAAGTGCGGTACCCGATAAATCGTAACAGTAATCCTCCCACGTCGTATACCCCACGGGACCGTTTAACTGAAATATTGTAGGTACGTCACTTTTTGACATTTCAGCCTTAAGCGTCGACTCATATTCTCCCGACGAGGCGGTCATCACCTTAACCCTGATGCCCGTTTCCTTTTCATATTCTTTTGCTATTTTTTCATACGCCGCCGCACTTTCAGGTTTAAAATTCAGAAAGTAGACGGAAGGTGTGTTATTTTTCTTTCCGCATCCGAAAAAAGTAAAAAGCATAACGCCCGTAAGCATTACTGCAATAATTCTGTTTTTCAATAAAATCAACTCCTTTACTTACATCATACCCATAAAAAAGCGATTTTATTAAACAAAAGGAGTCGGTATTGGGCGTGTTCGCTTAGGGATGAATCGGGTTTGGATTGACCTTTTCCGTTAATACTTCATAAAAAAATTCCGTAATACACAAAGTATTGCGGAATTTTTATTATTTTGTCTAAACGAAAAATTTCTAACCCAAAACTGCTTTAGCACTACAAAAAGCATTATTTTGGATGAAGAACAAGGC
>JAZQAK010000042.1:0-2640 GCA_045545175.1 Feifaniaceae bacterium | reverse complement strand
TTAAGACTGTATTCAATAACATTGTTATGTTCAAGATTCTGTCCCGTTTTACCTGTTCTTATAACGAAACCGCCGTGGGGAATACCCTTATGGTCACGGTCAAGTTCTTCCTGAGAAATGAAATGAACAGTTGTATCGTATTCGTCGAAATAGTTTTTCATTGTAACTATATCGTTCTCAATTCTCTTAAGGTCGGCACCCTCTTGGGCTACAACAAAACACTCACGAGTGTGTTTCTGTCTTGTAGTAAGAGCGGGTTGAGAACCGCTTCTTACGGCTTCAAGAGCCTCTTCAACGGGAATAGTGTACTGTCTTGCGTCAAGTACACCCTCAACACGTCTTATAGCATCCGAGTGACCCTGACTTACACCCTTGCCCCAGAATGTATAGTCCGCACCGTCTTTAAGAATACAACTACCGTAAAGTCTGTTAAGTGAGAACATACCCGGGTCCCAACCTACGGAGATAATGCCGATTTTACCGCTTTCCTTTGCAACTGCATCAACATTTGCGAAATGCTCGGGAATTTTCTTATGGGTATCGAAGCTGTCAACAACGTTGAAATGCTTAGCCATCGCGGGAGTCTGCTCGGGTAAGTCAGTGGCACTGCCACCGCACATAATAAGCACGTCAATGTCATCCTTATGGTTTAAAATATCGTCGGTTTTATATACGGCAGCGCCTGAAATTGTTTTAACGGTTGCCGGGTCACGTCTTGTAAAAACACAGGACACTACCATATCATCATTTTGTTTCACGGCACATTCAACACCTTTGGCAATATTGCCGTAGCCATAAAGACCAATTTTAATCATATATATCACTCCATTCGGGAAATACAAAAATACGATAATTATTTTATTACTATATTTTTTTGCAGTCAAGATTTTTTTAGATATAAGGTTTTTACAAATCAAATATTTTTTATAATCGCTTTAATTTAAAAACAATGATTAATTATTTTTGAAGCAAATACTTAATTGCCGGTCCTTGTTCTTGCTCCGTTTCAATAATAGCAAAATCATCAAAAACTGCAATTGATGGCATACCGCAACCTATTATAAGGTCCAGTACCTCATCCTTATTAAATTCCTTTCCATCTAACTCTTCAAAAAAAGAAATAACGTAACACTTTCGACTTTTTGTTGCGGCAATCATATCTCTCAACTCTGTTAAGATGTATTGCCCTTTGAGTTTGATTTTAGAAGTATCTATAAGAGTGTCCGCCCTATGACAAAACCGACCAATTCCATCCTCGCGCTTTTTCCCCCACAACTCAAACAAAAGACGTTCACGTCTATTTTTTATGATATAGCTATTTACAAAACTTTCTTCAATTACT
Source organism: Feifaniaceae bacterium (assembly GCA_045545175.1). Lineage (GTDB taxonomy): Bacteria > Bacillota > Clostridia > Oscillospirales > Feifaniaceae > RGIG6165. Next base: position 1,298 of record JAZQAK010000042.1, on the reverse strand, counting down.
TTATTCATAAACACACCATCTGCAAACTTTTCCTATGACATTTCTCTACACTATCTTACCTCAAATCAAATCTACTTCCTTGAAAGCAGACATACCGTCTTAACATGATTCATGAGTTCAAAACTCAAATCATGCCAAAGGCAAATCATTTTATAAGTAACACAACCGTCTCAACATGATTCGTGTACGGGAACATATCGACCGGCTGAATTTTCTTTACCTTGTAGCCGTTTTTGGTAAGGTAATACAAATCCCTTTGCTGAGTTTCGGGGTTACAGGAGATGTAAACTATTTTTTCGGGAGCAAGTGAGAGGGCACAGGATAAAAACTTCTTGTCGCTACCTGCTCTCGGTGGGTCCATAAAAAGAACGTCGCATTTTTCGCCCTGTTCTTTCATTGAAACCATAAACTCCCCTGCATCTGCGCAGTAGAAACTTATGTTTTCAATATCGTTTATTTTCGCATTGACCTTTGCATCTCTTACTGCATCGGGGTTAACCTCAACGCCGATTACTTCCCCTGCGCTCTTTGATGCAACAATTCCGATTGTACCTATTCCGCAATAGGCATCAATAACTCTTTCTTTACCCGTAAGCCCTGCGAATTCCACCGCTTTTCCGTAAAGCACCTCGGTCTGCACGGGGTTTATCTGATAAAATGATTTAGGTGAAATTCTGAAACGGCAACCGCAGAGTATATCTTCGATATACCCTTTACCGTAAAGAACAGTTTCTTTATCACCAAGTACCATACTTGTGAATTTGTTATTTATATTCTGTACTATGGTTGTAATATCGGGATGAAGTTTTAAAAGCTCTTTTACGAAGGCATTTTTAGAGGGAAAAACGGACGTACCCGTAACAAGCACAACCATAATTTCGTTAGTTGTAAACCCACGTTTTACAAGTACATGACGAAGAAAGCCCCTCCCATTTTTCTCATCGTAAACGGTTAACTTAAAGCTTTTAACAAGCTTTCGGATTGTCAGGATTATTTCATCCGCCTTTTTGTCCTCAATAAGGCAGGAATCCGTCTTAACAATATTATGGGTACTGGACTGATACACGCCCGATATTATTTCACCGCCACGGGTTCTGCCGAAAGCTGCCTGAACCTTGTTACGGTAGTGAAAGGGTGTTTCCATACCGATTATGGAATTCACCCTATGAAAACCCGAAAGAAGTTTGACCACTTTAGCCTGTTTATAACGCAACTGCTCCTCGTAGGTCATATTCATAAGCTGACAACCGCCACATTTACGTGAAACGGGACAGATACGGGTATTGTTTTTGTCTTTT
>JAZQAK010000041.1:0-2226 GCA_045545175.1 Feifaniaceae bacterium | reverse complement strand
CACTTTTTATAACCATGATGTTGTTATATAATTAATTTGTAATTGTAAATCGTTTAAAGGAGTGATTATGTGAACAACAAAAAATGGTATGAAGGTAATTTCCGCCGACATCTTTGCGATATGCACATTGCCGACTGGGATGAAAGCTTCCTCTCCAAGTTTTCAGCCGAAAACTATTATGAAAACCTGAAGCGTGCAAAGGTTACCTGTGCCATGATTTACTATCAGTCCCACGCAGGTCTATGCCACTACCCTACAAAAGTAGGTAAGATGCACAATGCCTTTATCGGCAAGGAAGACGAAATGAAAAAGCTTACCGATATGTGTCATGAAGGCGGTATAAAAGTTGTCGGCTACTACAGCTTGAACTACAACACCTGGGCACATGACGAGCATCCCGAATGGAGAATGATTGAGCATGACGGTCGTTCAAGACGCGACAGAAGTGGCGGCGGTGCAGTAAGCTTTGAAAATGCAGGCGGCAGAAGATACGGTCTTTGCTGTCCCAACAACGACGGCTACCTTAATTTCGTTTACGCACAGATAGACGAAATGCTCGACTTCTTTACCCCCGACGCACTCTTCTTTGATATGCTCTTCTGGCCTCACCACTGCTACTGTGAGCACTGTGAAAAACGCTGGAAGGAAGAAACAGGCATTGACGGTCTTCCCCGTTCATTTAACGAAAACGATCCGCTGTGGCGTCGTCACCTTGAACGCAGAAACTTCTGGATTGGCGAGTATGCCGAAAAGGTTACGGCATATGTACATAAAAAAGCACCCCGCATCACCGTTGAACACAACGTATCGGCGGCGGCAAAGGGCGGTTATTTCGGCACATGCAACAAGGTAAACAATGCCTGTGAATTTGCAGGCGGCGATCTTTCGGGCGGACTGCTTGAAGAATCTGTAACCTGCAAGCTATATTCGGGAATTACCAAAAATCAGCCCTTTGAATATATGTTCCCCAAGTGTGAGCCGAGTCTTTATAAGCACACACTCACAAAGACTGATGACCATATAGAAGCAGCAGTGTTCCTAACTGCCGCACATCACGGTGCAACCCTTGTAATTGATGCCATTGACCCTGTGGGTACGCTCAATCAGAAAACATTTGAGGCAATAGGCAGAGCCTTTGAAAAGCAGATTCCTTATGAAAAGTATTTTGTCGGTGAAACCGTCGCTGACATTGCCGTAGCCTACGGTCTTGAAAGCAAGAGCATGGGACTTCTGGGCAACAGCTTTACCAACCACCATGCGGCTGTCGGCTTTATCAAAAACATGATTGAAGGCGGCATCGGAGTTGACGTTGTAAGCAAGAAAATGGATATGTCAAAGTACAAGATGGCATTTGCTTCATGCCTGTGGGATCAGGACTGTGAGCTTATCGACACGATGCTTGACTTTGCTAAAGACGGCGGTATTCTTTACATGGCAGGCGCCGAAAACAAAGAGCTTGTTGAAAAGGTGACGGGCGGTAAAATTGTCGGTATGTCAAAGAGCAATGCAAATTATCTTGAACCAAAGCCCGAATACGTTAAACTCTTTGAAGGCTTTGACCACGACTATCCACTTCAGCTCAACGGCTACGTTCCGCTTATTGACATCAAGGAAGATGAAAACACAAAGATAATAGCAACGCTTACAGAGCCGTATACAAGGCTTGACGAAACAAAGTTTGCTTCTATCCACTCAAATCCCCCCGGTATTCATACACAGTACCCCACGGTTATAGAAAAGAAGTACGGCAAGGGTAAGATTATTTATTTCAGTTGCCCTATTGAAGTGGAAGAATACATAATCTATCAGAGAATTGTGAGAAATCTCATTGACAAGTATGTGGGACTTGATAATTTGTCTGTTAAGACAACTGCACCCACCGACGTTGAAACGGTAACCTTTAAAGACGGCGACAACTACTATATCAACAATGCACTTCTTCTTGACCCCAAGAACAAGCCTTTTATGCCGTCATTTGAGGTTAAAGTTAAGACGGGCAAAGCGCCAAAGAATGTCAAACTGTTGCCCGATGAAACGGCTGTAGACTTCAGCTTTGATGGTGGCTTTGTGACATTCAAAACACGTGAAACAAAAATATTTGATATGTATAAAATTGAACTTTAAAAGGAGGAAAGAAACTATGACATTATCCGAAAGATTATTGCTTGAAGGCGAAGGTATTTTAAGACTTAAACCCACATGGGTTTACCGTTCATTCTGCCGACC
>JAZQAK010000040.1:0-13583 GCA_045545175.1 Feifaniaceae bacterium | reverse complement strand
ATATACAGCAGGTGGTACAAAGCTTAATTCTTCCGATGTAATTGCAGCTTCCGACAGTGGTGAAGTTACAGTCTACGCACTTTGGAACGATTACTATACAAACGACTTCTACAGTGTTGAGTTTGACCACAAGGGCGAAGGTGTTATAGGTGATGCCGGAGAACCTCACCTCAATGCAGGTAAGAACTCTGCATACCGCAACGATGCCAAGGATGCAAGCGGTAATGCGGCTGCAGGTCAGGCAATTGACTCACTCGTTTGGAACGAAGAAGAAGGATATCTCACAATGAAGTATGATGCATCCGGTTATGCAAAGGCTCAGGCTGCTGAAAACGGATACACAGCACTTGTTTGGGACTCCTATATTGAAATCAATACTCTCTATGATGCTACAGGTGATGCAACATATCTTCCTGCAGGCGACGCAGACTATGTTGTTGTCAGAATGAGATACAGAGGTATGCCTGCTTCCAATCAAGCTTATTGGAGAGCAGATGATAATTCAGGTGCAGGTGCAGCATATACATTGAAACCCGCAGAGGTTTTCGCACCCTTCTACTATTACACAACAACAGCAGGTGCAGCATTCGGTTCACCCAGCTATAAAAAGACAGTATCAGTTGCCGAAGGCAGTGCATACAGAGAAAACTGGTTCACAGTATTTATTCCTGCTTCCGAACTTGATATCGTTAATAACAATGTTTACAGATTCAGAATCGACCCCAATGACGGTATGCCCGACGGCTCGGCAGTTGATATCGACTTTATCAGATTTATCAATACAACAGATGTAGATAAGAACTTTGCGGCTCCCGTTTCAAGAGAAGACAGAACAGGTGTAAGAATTGGTACTGATGCCGATATTGCTAAGTACGGTGCAAAGAGAAACGGTGTAAGAGTTATCGGTGAAATTGTAACTGCTACTGCTACTCCTGCTTCCGAATTCGGTTGGATGTTTACATCATCTGATAGATGGAATAAGACCGGAACAGACGGGTCAAGAAGCTGGTATGAACTCAAGATGGATTTGTATGATGAAAACAGCAACTTCATCAAGGTTGGTTTTATCAAGAGAAACGGCGAACATGAAGTTAATTTCTTCGAAAATGAAGACGATTTACTTAAGTCTTTCGCAGCAGTTCTCTACAATATTCCCGAAAGGAACTATAAGAGTCCCTTCATCGTAAGACCTTTCGCAAAGCTTGATAACAAGTATGCATACGGCGAACCTTTCGAAATCAACTTCCTTGATATTCTCGAAGCGGCAGCTAATTCTGAGGGTGCTTCTGACGAAGTTATAGCATACTACAATGAATGCAGTACTGCTTATGCTGAATACCTCAATGCAAATGCTGAGTATGACAGCAGTGAAATCGTTGCGGCACTCAATAATGTAATGAGCAGTGCTTCTTCCATCAAGTCAAACCTCATTATTCCTACAAATGATACTGCTCCTACAGTAAGCGGTAACATTGTAACAATGAAGGCTTGGAAGGACGGTTCAATCGTAACACTCAATGTTTCCACAAAGGACACATATCCTGCAATTATTGATACAAGCACAGGTCTCCTTTCCGATGCATATGCTGAAAAGCCTTGTGTATTCTATGAAAGCGGCGGCGTATACTATATCAGATCACTTGGCAGATCCACTAATGCAGGCGGAGATTATAACGGCGTAGAAAAGTCTGATGCTACTGCAATGGAAGCGAATGTAGACGGCTCTGCACTCTTCCTCTCTGAAATCACAGACGGAAATATGGCTTCTCCTTTCCAGAGACTTCCTATCGACGATGAGCTCACAAACGGTAAGGACAGCTTCTTCCTCGGTGACTTTGCTACAGGTGAATTTGACTTCACATTCCAGAGAGCAAACTCTGCTACAAGAACCATTTCAACAGGTAAGACCGGCATAATCGGTTCCGACTCCAAGGTTGTTGCAAAGTATAACTTTGCTGACGGCACTACAGAGTGGGTGTCCTTCTCGCAGGCACAGCTCCTTAAGATGGGTCTTGACAGCAACAACAGAACTATTGCTGACGGTATCGACTTTACTAACCTTACATACATTGTATCCAATAACACAACAACGGCTACAGGCACAATTAACCAGAGAGAATACGAAGACCTCGCAGTTCTCGCAGGTGAAGTTGATGTTCCGGCACATACAACAACCCTTACAAACTTCAAGGCTGCTGAATATAATAAGGTTATCGTTAAGACCAAGAGCAATGCAAACTATGTAACAGTAACCTTCAAGAGAGCAGACGGTGTAAGTGATTCCATTAAGTACTATGCTTACGGTACAACACCCGACGGTTACAGAATCTTCGACGTCGACCTTTACGGTATGGCTAAATACCATGGTACAATCTCAAGCCTTACAGTTAAGGCAAATGCTTCAAACACAAGCTATTTGGTATATTCTTACCTCGTTAAGGATCCCGACTACTATTCTTCCGCAGACCTTGCAAACATGGAAGCTACAATGATCTTCCAGGATACCAACTATGAAAACGGCTTCTATGTAAGAGATATGGATCAGAAGATGAAGTATGCCGAGTATCAGAACTATAAGTTCGCATCTAACGGCAATACTCCCGTCTGGATGATTGACCCCTGGTATTCTTATGACTACAGCGACTCTGCTAACAAGGCAAGCTACGAACTTTATAACATAGCTTCTCCCACAGCAACAAGCCTCGCAGACAGTCAGGGTACAAAGGTTGTTAAGTTCAACGGTACTCATACTTCCACATATGCTGATGGTTCTACTCATACAGGTGATGTTCTTTCACTTACTCTTAATTCCAGAGCAATCTACGACGGCAAGACACATACTGAAATGGTAGAAGCAGGTATGGTATACTGGCCTCACCTTCTTATTGAACAGAGCAAAGAAATCAGCGCAGTTGATGTTGAAAGAAACAGCACAGGTGCTAAAAAGATATTCATGGAAATGGATGTCCAGATGCCTAATTATACTGTTGATAAGGATGGCTGGTTCGATGATGTAGGTTCAAAGATTCTTTCATTCTTGCTTTACTCCTATATCAGACCTATAGAAAGTCCTAACGACAGAATCTGGTTCGGTGCTCAGATCTACTCTGAAAGCAATCCTGACTATCCTACATGGAACAGAGATACAGGTGCATCCGCATACATCTACTCTATGCCTCAGGAAGTTGTTTTCCAGGGTATTGCAAACTCCTTCTATCAGCAGATTGAGGATGAAATTACTGAAACATCATGGAACGGCTCAGGCACAGATTCGACAAGCATGGGTTGGGTACATATCAGTATTGATATTACTCCTTATATCCAGACTGCTATTGACTGGGCTAACCGTGAAGACGCATTCGGTATCGGCAGACCTCTCACAAGAGATGACTTCTACTTCGACGGTGTTAATATCGGTTTTGAAACCCACGGTAACATCGACGGTACATTTGAAATTGCAAACTTCAATTTTGTAGCGTATAACTAAAAGCAAAATCCCAAATAGGGGAGAATAAGGCGCAGCCTTTTGGCTGCGGCTTTTGCTGTGTAGGGGCGATAAGCATCTTTTAATGCTTAGATGTTTCAGACTTTGTCTTATTTTATTATTTTTTTAATTCTTGTGAAAATCATCGAAAAATCTGAAAATACCGCAACAACGCCGTTTTGGATGGATTTGTACAATATTATATGTTTTTAATTAAGAATCCTCAAAAATAGTATTGATTTTTAACAAATATTGTGATAAAATTACAATGAATATAAGTATAAGTATAATTGTACTGGTATTTGTATTCACCGCAAGCTTTTTTACTGTCGGGAATTTATGAAAACATAGCTTCTCGCACAAATTTATTTGGTAAAAAATAAAAGAATTAAATGAATCATCAAAAAGGAGGTAAGTCTATGAAGCAGAAGTATTTTAGCCCGGAGTTTGAAGTAACTCTATTGACAGCCGAAGACATTCTGACTGCCAGTCTTGAAAACGAAGTTGAAATAGATGGTGTCGATCTTTTCAACTAATTTTTTCCACGGCTCGAAAACAAATACTTAATTTATAAGGAGAAATTGTTATGAAAAAGTTTTTAAGCATTCTGCTTGCTGTGATGATGGTTCTCTCAACAGTAAGCTTTGCAGCTCCTTCACTCGCAGGTACGGCAGATACAGCTGTTGAAGTACCCGTAGTTGAAGTTCCTGCAGATGACGCAGCAGAACTTGCTGCTGATTCTATAGTAGACGAATTCGGTACACTTCTCGCTGAAATTAACTTTAATTCAGCAGAACTCGGTGCCATTGACTTTGGCAGCGGCCTTTTGGCTTCCGCTCTCGGTGCAAATATTACCGCAGACTGCGACGCTACAGCCTCTACCTTAAAAGTTACCAACGGTTCGGGTGCAAATTTCCCTGCCATGGGTGCAGTAATCAAGGAAAGAGCAACAGGCGATAAGTACCTTGAAGTTACTACAAATGCAGATGCAACCAAGAATCTTATTCAGGTTTACACAGGCAGCTCTTCCGTTTACTACACAACAGAAGACGGCTACCTCACAGTAACCTTTGATGCTTCTTTCGGCACTTCCGGTGCTAACGGCACATATTTCGACGTTGCTTATAACAGAAGCCAGGCTGCTGAAGCTCACGACAAAAACGAGCTTTCAACAATCGTTGAAAACGGCGGTTGGGGTAAGGTTATTTCTTCTTTTGACGAAGAAATCGGTCTTGCAAATAACGGCGGTAACTCCGCAACAATGCTTCCCAATGCTGTAAACTACATCAAGATTCACACTGAAGCCGGTGTTGTTCCGGGCGAAACCTTCGGCATTGACAACATCCGCATTTACTGGAGACCTAAGACAGTTGATGTAACTCTCTATGTTGACGGTACAAACGATGTAGTTATTAATGACTACAATACACTCGGTATGAGCTTTGATGAACTTGCAGCTCTCCTTCCTGCAGTAGAAAACAAGGTTCTCGTTGGCTTCTCTCTTGAAAAGGACGGCGAACCTGTTGCTACAACAAAGTTTGCAAGCGACTGCACAGTTTATCCCGTATACGAAGAAAGAGTAGCTCTTAACGGCTCACTTGAATTTAATACTTCCGCTGATATGTCTAAGGTTACTTTCAGACAGTCCGGCAGTTGCGTTCCCAACAACGCTCTCGGTACAGCAAATACTCTTTCTCACGATGCGACAAACGGCTATTTGAAGGCAACCTTTAACGCTGTAGATACATCTATGGTTGTACAGGATACAGGTATTAACCTTTCCGGTATTAACTTCCCTGCAGGTGTTCTTACAAACATCGAAATCAGAGCAAGACACACAGGTATGCCTACAGCTGATACAACATTGAATCAGTCAACCGGCGGTACACGCAATTATAAGGTTGCATCCGTTAACTTCCCTCAGCTTTACTTTACAACAGGCGGTGCCTTCTCCACATACGGTGAAAAGATTGTAAGCGACTTTACAGATGTCAACGGCAACTGGGTTGTATATAACTACACAGTTGAAGAACTCGGCATCACAGACCTTACAACCTTCAGATTTGACTTCTATGACTTTATGCCTCACGGCTCTACTCTTGAAATCGACTACATCCGTTTCATCGGTAAGCCCGTAAGAGTAACAGTTGATAACGGCGAAAATGCTACAGCTCCCGAAGTTGTTATGGATATCACAGCCGCTACAACAGTAGCTGAAGTTGAAGCTAAGTTTGCTAAGGACCACGGCGATATGAAGTTCGTAGGTCTCGCAAGAACAGCAGGCGGTGCAGTTCTCGATTCTTCCGAACTCGTTTCCGCTGACGGTGCTCCCACAACTCTCTATGCAGTTTGGGATGACTATGAATACCTCACAAACTACAGTATCAACTTCGACGCAGATGATGAAGGCTGGTACAGCGTTCAGCAGCAGTGCAATGACGGCAACACTTACTGGGTTGAAGACGGCGTTCTTACACTCAAGTCCACAGCTCCCGCAGGCTACACAGCTTCCCGTGACCATTATCTCAACGTATTGACAGTTGATGGCGATAACAAGCTTCCCGCAGGTGTTGTTACTGAAATCGCTGTAAGAATGAGATACAGAAACATTGCCGGAAAAGCCGGTGATTATACATCCAACAGAAACGGCGGCACAACAGAAAAGTTCAATCCCGAAAATACTGCGGCATTTGTACATATCTGGGATTATAACGGAACAATCAAGTCCAATAACAGACAGGAAACAAATCTTGTTGACGGCGAATGGTTCACACGTTACTTTGACGCTGAAACATACTTCCCCAACGGTATCAGCAAGTTCAGATTTGATACAACATACCCGCTTCCCGACGGCGTTGAAGTAGATTACGACTATGTAAGATTTATCGGCGACAATCAGGATGACAGAATCCCCGGCGGCGACTTCACAGGCATTTACGGTGAAAAGGTATTCACAGTAGACTTTGATGCTGCCTCTAACGGCGAGCTTGCAAAGAGTACATATCTTAACGCTCTCGGCGGTGAAGTAAACGGCTGGCTTTCTAAGACTACAGCTGAACAGATCAGATTCTCACACGGCGCAAACGGCGGTGTTACAGCTCCTACTGTTTCAGTAGCAGGCACAGCTGACAATAAGTACCTCACATATACACTTAATGCTGCAGGTTCTTATAACTACTTCTTCATCCATTCAGGCAATCCAAATCAGTTTGTAAACAAGGATGGCTACTACATTGCAACATTCGATTATAAGTCCGATGTTGAAGTTCCCTTCACATTCAGATTTAATAAGCGTGACCTTGTTGAAGATACAGTAGATAACATTCAGATTATCGAAAACGGCGAATGGGATACAGCAGTTGTATACTATGATACACAGATTGGCTCAAGCCGTCCTGCAAACGGTAACTATATTGGTTCTATCAGTGAAGTAAACAATGTTAAATGGCATCCTGCAGGAGCAGGTGCAGAACTCGGAACAACAGTTTGCATCGACAACTTCACACTTTGGTTCGTTCCCAAGACAACAAAGGTAACGGTTGACCTTTCCAAGTACGGTGTTGCAAATGCTGTAATCAATGACTATCCTACAACAGGTATGACTAGGGAACAGCTCACAAATGCTCTTCCTGCAGTTCCCGACAGAGAAATCACAGGTCTTTCTCTCACAAGCGGCGGCGAAGCTCTCTATCAGAACAGAGTAGCAACCGAAATGACAGTATACCCTGTATACGAAAAGGTTAAGCTTCTTGACCAGACACTTGAATTTAACACATATTCTGACCTTGAATATCTTTACGGTGCCGGTATTGCAAGAGTAGGTAAGAACAATGCAAAGACTGTAGCAGAACAGTTCGTTCTCGGCAGCGATGACACAGCAAGCTATCTTGTAATGGAAAATGAATCCCTTGATGGTGAAGACGGCGTAGTAGTTGACTACGGCTTTATCGTAACTCAGACTCCTTTCACTAAGGAAGAAGTTAAGGAAATCGTAATCAGATACAGAATTAAGAATGTTCCTACTGAGTCCAAGAAATACACTTGCGGCACTCACTGTGCAAACGGTCACAACTTCAACCCCACAAACTGCCACTACATGGAACTTGTTTGGTGGGATGCAAACAGCGATGGAGTAAAGCAGGATTATATCTCAGGAAACATTACTGCAATTGAGGGCGAATGGGTAACATACTCAATCCCCGCAGCTAACTTCCCCTATGATACAGTTAAGCAGTTCAGATTTGACCCCTTCGCAGACTATGCTCCTCACGGAACAATCTTTGAAGTTGACTATGTTCGCTTCTACGGTCATCCCGAACCCGATGCACCCGAAAATGTTGCTCTCGCATACAGTGCTGAATTCAATGAAAACGCAAACGGCGTAAGCCTTAATGCTTGGAAGAAGGAAGACGGCACATACATGTTCGATGACGGCGTTAACGGCGATAAGGGCCCCGGTATCGGTTCTAAGTACCTCACAGACGGTGCTGAAGGCTACATCACATGGAACGAAGACGGTTATGTAACTCTTAACTTCGACGCAAACGACGAAGTAAAGGCAGCAGCAGAAGCAGAAGGCAAGACAGCAGCAGTTTATGACCCCTCCATCTATGTATCCGCACTCGATAAGGCTAAGTACATTCCTGCAGGCGCATTTGAAGAGCTCGTTATCAGAATGAGACTCAGAGGACTTCCTGCTGACGGTACAACAGTTTACGGTCAGAACTACGGCGGTCTTAACAGCGCAACATTCGATATGGCAACATATCCTGTATACTTCCACTGGATGAACAGCAGAGATGCAGTTCTTTATGACGGCGTACAGTCCAAGCACTTTGATGAAACATGCGTATTCACAGAAGGCTCTTATGTAAGAGACGAATGGTTCGAAGTTACAATTCCCGCATCCTTCTTTGAAGCAGATGTTGAAGACCTTGCAACTCTCAGAATCAACCTTCCCGACTGGACACCCGACGGAACAAAGATCGATATCGACTACATCAGATTCATGGGTCAGCCTCCCGAAGTAGATGCTCCCACATCTGTTGAAGAAGCTACAGATATCAGAATTGTAGAAGGTAAGGAAAACGGTCTCAGATTCATGGCTACAGTTTCTTCCGCTACAGATGCAGAAGCAGCTGAACTCGGTTTCGTTGTAGTTTCCTATGACAAGTTTATGGCTGATAACGCATCTTATGATGCTCTTGCAGTTGATACAGAAGGTGCAAAGGTTGGTTATAAGAGACTTGACGGCGAAGATTTAGTTAACTATTTCAATACCGATAATGACGAAGCTCTCGAAATGGCAGCGGTTCTTTACGGTATTCCTGAAGCAAACTACGACAGCTACGTAATCGTAAGACCCTTCGCATGCGTTGCAGGTGCTTACTTCTACGGCGAAGCATTCTCTACAAGCCTCTATGATGAAGCAGTTGAAATCTACGAATCTGCCGGATTCGGTAGCTTGACAACAGAACAGCAGGATTACATTATTCACGTTCTCGACACAGTTGAACTCTGAAGGGAACGCCTCGACGAGGAGCTTGTCACTTTAATGAGTGAACCTGCTTCCGTTGCGGAAAGCATAATTATTCCTACAAATTTAAAGCCGGTTGAATATAAGTATTATAATGGTGAGCGTACTCCCTATATATATGCTTTTGTTGACGGCTCGGCTAAGTACATTCCCGTAAATAAAGACGCAAGTACTAACGGCACTCTTTCCGTCCTCTCGCAGGACGGAAAGTCTGTCAATAGTCTTGTTTGCGATAAGCTCTGTGTTTATGCGGTTGATAAGTACGGGGTTTATCACATAAGAGGTCTCGGCTCTGCAATTGACATGAACGGCGATTATGTCGGCTTGTCAACATCGGGTAGCTCTCTATATAACGGCACTGATGAAAATGTTATGCTGATAAAAGAGAATGCTCCTGTTGTTTCCAATGTTCAGAGATTTGACGGTGATAATAATGAGGACACAATTTACCTCGGAAGCCGTGAAGACACTATGTATGACAGTGTCTTTCCGACAGAGCTTACCAAGGTGATTGTAAGAACCTACTTTACCGAATCCGAAACTTATGAGTGGGCAACCTATGACTATGATGCACTCATGCTCATGGGACTTGCCAACGAAGGTTACGTAAACATTGGTCATAATATCCCGACAGAATCAATTTCGTATGTTCTTTCAAATAAGAAGAACAGCGTGAAGAATGAATATCTTGTTGCGGCATATATTACCAATACTTATGTTGATGATTGCGAATATGATGTAGACGAGTTTACAAATAGTAATTGTATTGTCAGAAACGCTGAAACTTCAATTGAAGAAGGTAATATTACCCTTAATGCTACTGCTGAAGATATTTCAATAGGACTTTCAGGTCTCAGTATTGATACCAATCTTTATAATAGAATAAGGATACGTCTTAAGTACAGCGGTGAATTTCCGGAAGATGAGAATTTCCAGCTTTTCTTCAAGAGAACCGGTGACAGCTCCTTTACTGAGCTTAGAACCTACAGAGGAAAGTTTGAAGCTCATTGCGTTCCCGACGGTGACGGATGGTATATCTTTGATATTGATTTATCAGGCGTTTCCAAGTGGAATGGAACAGTTAAAGAAATACGCTTTGACCCCGTAAATTTGCTCAGTACATTTACATTTGACTATATCAAGTTTATCAGAAACGGTAAGTATGAGAAGTTGAGTGACGGTGAACTTGAAGCACTCTACACTCCTACATCTCTTCTCGCAGATACTGATTTTACAGGCGGCTTTGATGTGCGTCCTATCGTTAATAATTATAATCCCGAAGGTTACTTTGAATATACCGGTTCGGGCGATAATGATAATAACGTCTGGGCAATCTGCCCCTGGTGGACACACGACGGCGACGGTCTTGCTCCTTCAAACTACGCGGCAACAAGCCTTATTCATAACCGTGCCGAAACGGATGAATATACTATTGCCGATAAGAAGGGTTCAAAGGTGGTTTCGTACCATCCCGAAGATAAATCTCTCACAATGACTCTTAACTGTTCAAAGATTTATGACGGTACACCCCATATCAAGGATGATGCGTCAACACCCGATGTTAACGAAGAAAACCGTACATGGTGGCCTCATCTTCTTATCGAGCAGGACCCAACAATCTATGAGGTTGATAAAGAGGTTCATTCTGCCGATGCAGAAAGAATCATGTGTGAGCTTGATATCAGAATGCCTGAGTTTACTCCCACAACCAATGAGGAAGGAACCAACGGCTGTCAGTTCTTGGTTTACTTCTATCTGTTCCTGAAGGATGATTTGCAGATGAAGCAGAGAATCTGGTTCGGTGCATGTCTTTTCGATAACAGAGGAGGAGTAGCATATGTTCCTACCTGGCACCGTGATTCTGCATCACATCAGATGATATACTGTGTTCCTCAGGAAACGGTGTACGGCGGTCTTGAAAATTCATACCTTGACGCAACTGTTGAGGACAGCTATATGAAGTTTACTCCCGTAACTGACGATGAGTGGAAAACACTTCGTATTGATTTGACTCCCCATATTGATACAGTTGTTGAATGGGCGAACAGAGATAATGCCTTCGGCAAGGAAATCACAAAGAGTGATTTGTACTTCGGCGGCGTAAATCTTGGATATGAAACACACGGAAATATTGACTGTACATTTGAAATCAGAAATTTTGACCTTGTTTCATATAACTGAAATAACAATTAAATCCCTCGGTTTTCGGGGGATTTGTTGCTCAGATGTATCGGTTTGTTTCTGTACTATCTGTGCGTAATTTATGAAAGAAAGGAAGTTTTTTGTTATGAAAAAACTCTTATCCGTACTTCTTGCAGCTCTCATGCTTGCAACAGGTACATTCGCGGCATTTGAAAAGGTAAATACATATGATAATAACTTTTCCGATGTTAAGGACACTAACTGGTTCGCAAAAGATGTAAAGTCCGCTTATGAACTCGGCTTCATGAACGGTAAGGCAGAAGGTCTTTTCGATCCCAACGGTAACGTAACAGTTGCTGAAGGTGTTACAATGGCTGCAAGAGTTCATGCTATTTATAACGGCAATGAAATCAAGAAGGAAGAAGCTCCCGCAGCAGCTCCTGCAGGTGATGAAATCCGTTTCGATTTCGATTCCATGGACGGTCATAGACTCAACCACGCAGTAGGCGATGTTGAAGACGGTATTCTTGTAATGAAACCCGATGCACCCAATGCAGGCGGCAACTTCGACCTTGGCGTATTTATGGATGATCTTTCTATTGATGCATCCGTTTATAAGACAATGAAGGTCAGAATGAAGAGAGAAGCACTTGAAAACATTAATGAGAGAAGAGAAACATTTGAAATCTTCTTCGGTTCAGAAGAAAATTCCACTCTCGGTGCTGAAGGTAACTTCCTTTACACTGTAATCAAGGATGCAACCACACTTGATGACTGGTATGAATATACATTCGATATGTCCGCAGCTGCAGGCTGGAAGGGCACTATTGTTCAGGTTCGTTTTGACCCCACAAACAATAACGGTAAGTACTACATCGATTCCATCGTGTTCTCCGCAGGTGCTGCACCCAAGGTTGAAGCTCCCAAAGAACCCAAGTGGTACGATATGTATGTTGACTACGCAGTAGCTAACAAGATTATCACAAAGACAACATTCGCAGACTATAATAAGAACATCACAAGAGCTGACCTTGCTCACCTCTTTGCTGTTGCGCTTCCCGAAAGCTACTTCAACGCTATCAATGACATCAAGGGTATTCCCGATGTTGACAAGAAAGATAAGTATGCAAAGGAACTCCTCATGCTCTACAACGCAGGCGTAGTTCTCGGCGATGCTGAAGGTAACTTTAAGCCCGCTTCTGATATCAAGAGATCTGAAGTGGCTGCTATCATCAATAGAGTAGCTCTTCCCGAATCCAGAGTTAAGGGTACTGTTGATGCAGTTTGGGAAGAAGAAAAGCCTGTAACTCCTGTTACACCCGAAGTTCCCAAGGCAGACGAAAATGCTGAAGAAAAGGAACACGTTGCAACTCCCTTTGACGTAGAATTTGATGATCCTGCTGACCTTGATAAGTTTGCTCCCGGTGAAGTTGATTCTGCAGAAATCGTTGACGGCGCGCTTGTTATGATTGCTAGAGACAGAGGTGCAGAACGTATGCCTCAGTACGACCCCAGACTTGTTATGCAGGGTGTTGAAATTGATGCCAATACATACAAGACAATCAAAATCAGACTTAAGGCTGAATTTATCGGTGAAGTTACAAACGGTTACTCCACAGACATTTACTTCATGACTGCAGAGGATTCAAACTTCTCCGAAGAAAAGTCTCTCCATCCCAATCTTCTCTCTGTTTCCGAAGAGGATGCTGAAGGTTGGTACCTCGTAACTATTGACCTTACTGCTAAGGATAACTGGAAGGGCAAGGTTGTTGCGTTCCGTTTCGACCCCTCTAACAATAACGGTAAGTTCTCATTTGACTACATCAGATTCGAATAATATTGTAATATGATGTAATAAAAGGTGCACTGCGGTGCACCTTTTTTTGTTGTAATAAGTCTTTGAAAAACTTTGTAATGAAAATTGTTTGGAATTAGTGATAAAAAAACCACCAAAGTCAGCCCATTTTAGTCTAATTGATAAATAATCGGGAATATATGATAAATATAAATTTTGCATAAGTGTTGTAATTTTTTTTGCTTTGTGTTATGATTAATATGTAGTAAACGGTTGTGAAAACATGACCGAAATGAAAGGAGCAAATCCATGAAAAAAATTTTGGTAGTGCTTATGGCGGCAGTAATGCTTACCGTAGGTGCAAATGCGGCATTCGAAAGAGTTAATACCTATAACAATAACTTTTCCGATGTCACCGATTCCAACTGGTATGCTGAAAATGTAAAGACAGCATATGAGCTCGGCTTTATGAACGGTAAGTCCGAGGGTAAGTTTGACCCTAACGGTAACGTAACTGTTGCTGAGGGTATTACAATGGCTGCACGTATCCATGCCATTTATAACGGCATTGATATTGATGCACATAAGAAGGTTGTAGAGGAATACGGCTTTACATTTGAAGACGG
>JAZQAK010000039.1:0-18163 GCA_045545175.1 Feifaniaceae bacterium | reverse complement strand
TTTCCAAGGGTCTTTTCTTAAAGTTCGTTGTTTAATTTTCAAGGTACAGTCGCTCCCCCTCTCCCGAGGGACAGCTTTATTATTCTACCAAACTTTATCCCGCTTGTCAAGTACTTTTTTCCTTTTCTTGCAGACTTTTTTTCGCTTGGTGAATATATCTTAAGTCGCCCGCCTCTCGACAAGCGACTTTGATAGTATAGCAACTTTGAATGCGTTTGTCAACAACTTTTTTCAAAAATTTTTAAGATATTGCATGAGTCCATCCTTCAGGCCAACCTGCCCTGTCGTAATCGGTATATATTCTGACTTTCGGGACACCCTCACCCATAAAGTGTTGAGCATACATATCGTATATTTCATCTTCATACTGAAGGAAGTATGAAACGTTGCCCACGTAGTTTCCTTCACCAGGCATCTCGTAATGAGTTATAGTGCAATCCGACATCTTCTTAAACAATTTAAGATTTGAAGTAATCACACCTGCCGACACGTTCGTCTTTATATAATCGGAAAACTCATAGAAAAGTTCGGGCGCTTTCGCTATTGTTTTTGCATTGAGTTTCTGCTCGATAAGTGCAGTTATGAAATCCTGCTGAACGTTTGCCCTCTGCACGTCACCCTGAAGATATTTTCTGAAACGGACGAGTTGCATCGCCTTATCACCGTCAAGATGCTGCTGACCTTCCTTAAGATTGATATGAAGATTCTGCACCTCGTCAACGTAATACATATCCTGCGGAACGTAGAATTCAACACCGCCGAGTTCATCAATTATATGTTCAAACCCTTCAAGATCAACCATAACGTAGTAGTTTACGGGTGCCCCCGTGATTTCCTTAACCGCCTTTATCGTTTCACCGATGTCACGCTTTGCCCTTTTATAGACAGAATTTATCTTGCAGTAATAACCGTTGTAATTGACACGGGTATCACGGTAGATAGACGACATATTGACGGTAAGATTCTCGGTGTCTACGTTAAGGAGCATAAGAACGTCGGTCGACTCACTGACCTTATCTATTCCCACGAGAAGTACGTTAAACTGCGTATCCTCGATAACCTCATCTGTTTCACCGTTTGAAACGTTCATATTATTCCAGCCTGCAACGAGATACGCCGCCTTATAGCCCACGAACCCCGAAAAAACTATTATGATAACGCTGAGCACGACGCCGATATAAAATTTTCTTTTCTTTAACGACTGTTTTCTGTTATTCACGGTTTCTCCTATATATATAATGTAGGGACTTTATTATTCCCTTGATTGTGGAAAATAATGCAGGCTTTCAATCAAGCCTGCATTTTTTTATAAATCAATTGAGTTAAGAAGATCTCTGAGGTTCTTAACTTCATCAGCTGTCATAGAGAAGCCTTTGTTCATCTTGCTCTTATCAGCCGACCAGTCACGAAGTTCGTACTTCGGTTCTCTGTCATTCCAGCTTACAAGATTAAGTTCTCTCGTCCAGCCGTTCTTTGCATTTTCCGAAATAACGCCGAATTCCTTAACAACGTCAAATTTAATTTCAGGCATTGCTTTTCCTCCTTACACTTTATTACATTCAATATATTTTTACATTATTAATAGTAAAATGTCAAGTATAAATATATATAATATAAATATGTAACCGTTTGTTTTTTGCAAAAAGTGTTGACAAGGGCTTTTTACAATGCTAAAATACAGAAAAAACCGATGAGGCAGAGAAAAGGCAGATGTTCCGTCGAAAGAGAGCGGGTGACGGTGTGATTCCCGTGTCGGAAGCTGAGTAATATGGCCTGCCGAGGGTGGCGTTAAATGCGCCAACGTCAGACACACGTCAGTTGTCAGGGATATGCTTGTATTCCGATGAGGGTTCGTTATGAACTAAAGCAAGGTGGCACCGCGGATTTATTCGCCCTTGATGCAAGATAATTGCGTCAAGGGCATTTTTATTTTGTCGCAAAACAAAAAAGTGGTATTTGTTTATTTTGCGACCTGTTATATTAAATAACTTCGAAAGGAAGATAAATATTATGAAAAAGTTTTTAGCACTGGCACTTGCCATCACACTGGTGTTTACGTTCTGTGCATGTTCAGGCACGGCTGATAACGGCAAAATCACCGTTGCAATCGTTCAGCCTCTGAGCCACACGTCACTCAACCAGATAAGAGATACTATCAAGAGCGAACTTGAGAATTCAGGCCTTGATATCGTCGTTGAGACGGCAGATGCAAATAACGACAGTTCTGCTTTCACCACAATAGTTTCAAACTACAAAGCGCAGGGTGTTGACGTAATCGTCCCCATAGCGACACCTATTGCGACGGCGGCAAAAACGGTCTTCGAAGGAACGAACACACCTATCGTCTTTGCAGCGGTTACAGATCCCGTCGCAGCAGGTCTTACGGGTGACGGATGTGAAAACATCACGGGCGTGTCAGACTTCATCCCTCCCGAAGAGACGATTGAGCTTATAAGAAGTACCCAGCCCGACTGTGACAAAATAGGTCTTCTCTACACTTCAAGTGAGACCAATTCGGTTGCGGCAATGAACGGCATAAAAACGTACTGTGACAGTATAGGTCTTGCATACGAAGAAGCTACAATAAGCGACCCCTCTGATCTGCAGACAGCTGCACAGTCACTCATCTCAAAAGGCATCGACGCCTTCTATACGAACACTGACAACACGATTGCATCGGCAATGCCCGTTTACACGGACATTGCGTACGGCGCAGGCATTCCGATATACTGCGGTGCCGACTCGATGGTTGCAGACGGCGGTTTTGCAACGACGGGCGTAAACTACGTGCAGATCGGCAAGCAGGTTGCACAGATGGTAATTGACATCGTCGGCGGTAAGGCACCTTCGGAAATTCCTTACGAAACACTCGATGACTGCACTAAATTCATCAATATGCAGGCGGCAGGCAGAATAGGCGTAACCCTTCCCGCTGCAACGCTTGACACGTTCACCGTTCTCGTTGAGGCAGACGGTACAAACCACTTTGGAGAATAAGAATGATTTATCTCAACCTTGCCGTTTCTGCGATAATGCAGGGACTTATATACGCCCCTCTCGCACTCGGCATTTTTATAGTTTTCACAATACTTGATACCGCCGACCTTACGGTTGACGGCAGTCTCGTATTCGGTATGACTGTGTGTGCCGTCGTCACGATAAGCGGACATCCCGTGCTTGCTCTTTTTGCAGGTATGGCGGCAGGCGCGCTTGCGGGACTCGTGACGGGTCTTTTGCAGACAAAAATGCACATAAACCCTATTTTGTCGGGTATTCTTACAATGACAGCGCTCTACACCGTGAATTATATGGTGCTTGGCGGACAGTCGAACAGGTATCTCCAGTACGAAGCGCTCAACGATGCCGGTGCAACTGTATACAACACGAGTAACACCGTTTTTTCGGCACTGACCAAAAAACTGGGCAATCCCGAACTTAGTGTTTCAATCATAACCGTATTTATAATAATTTTACTGTGTGCAGTGCTTGCGGTTTTCTTCAAAACGAGGCCGGGTATTGCCATACGTGCAACGGGTGACAACGAGATGATGGTACGTTCATCGTCAATAAATGCCGATGCCACGAGAATAGCAGGTATAGTTATGGCAAACGCACTCGTCGGTCTGTCAGGTGCACTTTTGTGTCAGCAACAGAAGTTTGCCGATTTAAACAGTGGAACGGGTATGCTCGTAATGGGCCTTGCCGCCGTTATAATCGGTCAGGTGATATTCGGCAAACGCGGTGTGACCGTGGGTCTGATTTCAGCGGCAGTCGGCTCAATTATTTACAGAATAATCATCCAGCTCGCATACAAAATAAATATGCCAAGTTACACGGTAAAACTTCTCTCTGCACTTATCGTGGTACTCGCTCTGTCGATACCCGTAGCAAAAGCAAAGCTGGCAGAAGCGAAAAACCGCAGAATAAGGAAAGGGGGCGCAGTTAAATGAGCAGTTCCTTATCACTTATAAACTTAACCAAGAAATTTGAAAAAGGCACAATCAACGAGAAAGTTGCCCTTGATAACTTTTCTTTTGAAGTTGCACCCGGCGATTTTATAACGATACTCGGCTCTAACGGCGCCGGAAAATCAACCCTTTTCAATGCAATTCTCGGCAATTTTATAACCGATGAAGGCAATATCATTCTTGACGGACAGGATATAACCTTTGAAAAGGATTATAAAAGGGCGCTCAACATAAGTTGCCTCTATCAGAATCCTCTGCGGGGCACAGCACCGAATATGACCATTGAAGAAAACCTTGCACTTGCATATACACGCAAGGCATCAAAGTCCTTTTTTGCGGTAAATAAAAAGGATTCTGCGGTTTTCCGTGAAGCGCTCGCGCAGCTTGACCTCGGTCTTGAGGACAGAATGAAGACGAAAATGGGGCTTCTTTCGGGCGGTCAGCGACAGGCGGCTTCACTGCTTATGGCGGCTCTCGCACAACCCAAACTGCTTTTACTTGACGAGCATACGGCGGCGCTTGACCCGTCTGCAGCACAGAAAGTGCTCAAAATAACACGTGACATTGTGGCACGTGATAACATCACCACGCTTATGATAACTCACGATATGAAAAACGCCCTCTCCTACGGTAACAGAACGATTATGATGGATTCGGGCAGGCTCGTGCTCGATATATCGGGCGAAAAAAGAGAAAATATGACACCCTCCGACCTTGTAAAATTCTTTACAGAGCGAGGCGGAAGCCTGTCAGACAGAACATTATTGTCCTAATTGTAAATTCCGCAGTACACAGTATTGCGGAATTTTCCTTATTTTGCTATTATAATTGTAAAAGGAGTGTCGGTATGAAAATCGAATGGAAAAACTGTTTTAAAATAGGCTTTAGCGTGTTCGTTTTGTATTTGTGTATCAACTACTGGTCTGCATTCGCAGGTTTAGTTTCAGCTTTCTTTGCTGCCGCCTCACCGCTTATAATAGGCTGTGTGATAGCGTACTTTATCAACCTGCTGATGAAGTTTTATGAACGTCATTATTTTACAAAGTCAAAAAAGGCAGCCGTGAGTAAGAGTCGCAGGCCCGTTTGTATGATTGCCGCAATCATCACTTTGATAGCGGTTATCGCACTCGTAATTATTTTGGTCGTACCTCAGCTCACTTCATGCGTACAGTTGCTCATTGCAGAACTTCCCGACGCCTTCAACGCCGTCGTAGCATGGATAGAGGATTCGCATATTCTGCCCGACAGTATAACCGAAACGCTTGCCTCGATTGACTGGCAGTCAAAGATAGGTCAGATAGCAAACGTGGTTATTTCAGGTATCGGAAGTGTGACGGATATTGTAGTGGGTACGGTTTCATCCGTATTTTCGGGCATCGTTACGGCACTTATCGCAATCATCTTTGCCGTATACGTTCTTTCAAGCAAGGATACTCTTAAAAATCAGTTTGACCGTGTTATGAAGCGTTATATGAAAACGGCTTTATATAATAAGGTGATTTATACACTTTCGGTTATGAACGACTGCTTCAAGCGTTATATAGTAGGTCAGTGTACGGAGGCTCTCATTTTGGGCGTTCTCTGCACTATCGGTATGCTGATTTTGCGTATGCCTTACGCAACCATGATAGGTGCGCTCGTTGCATTTACGGCACTTATTCCGATTGCAGGTGCTCTTATCGGTGCCGCTGTCGGTGCATTTATGATACTGACGGTATCACCTCTTAAAGCATTAATATTCATTATCTTTATCGTGATACTGCAACAGCTTGAAGGCAATATCATATACCCCAAGGTTGTCGGCTCGTCACTCGGACTTCCGAGTATATGGGTGCTTGCGGCCGTTACCATAGGCGGCGGACTGATGGGTATTTTAGGTATGCTTTTAGGCGTACCGCTTGCCGCAACGGCATACAGACTTTTGCGTGACAACTTAAACAAGGCATAAAAACCTTCCATATGCACAAAAAACCGTAGGTTGCACCTGCTTGCAACCTACGGTTTACATTTTTTCTACCCAAAATATGTAGCGTATTTTTCAAAACTCTGTTACCATAAAACCGAAGGAGGCGATTATATGACTTTTTGCGAAAGAATTCTATCCATTCGCCAGAAAGCCGAACTGTCGCAGGAGGGTTTTGCCGAAAAACTCGGCGTGTCCAGACAGTCGGTATCAAAATGGGAAACGGGGCAGGCATACCCCGAAACAGACAAGCTTATTGAAATATGCGATCTGTTTGACGTTTCTCTCGACTGGCTTATACGCGGTGACGATACGCCTGTCGCAAAGAAAGGCGTTTTTAGGAAATTTATATACGTTATTCTTGCTCTGACTCTCGTTATTGCAGGACTGCTCATCGCACTTTTTATCCCCGAAAAAACGGTTGATAAAAACTTTGTCCTGCCCGAAATTACCGATATAAATACCTACTTTTTTGATTTAGCAAGAGAATACCGTTTTGACTACGTTCCCTTCTTTGAAGAAGGAGAAGCACCCGTTGACAGCCCCGAATATCTGTATTTTGCTTTTGCAATAAATCTTGAAAACTGGGGCGATCAAAAAGGCACCATGAGCTGTGAGTATATTGACGACGTCGTGCTCGAGCATTTTGCCGTACCCTCGCTCAACCATCTGTCTATGCGTAAGGCGTGGGATTTTGACGGTGAAAAATACACCGCCTACCCTGAAAGTATAGCCGAAGCACCTCTTTACCGACCGACAAAATATGCTACCTACACCAAAAACGGCATACAGCACCACGAGGTCACGCTCGATTGTTATTCATCCGATGACGGATACATCCCGAGCGAAGAGACAGTAAATAATTTCAGAAACGGCAGCACAGCAGGCTTTACGGTTACACAGACAGAGCGTTTTACCTTTACCCTCAACTATTTCGGCAAACCCGTATTCAAGGAGCATATAATTATTGACAGTTAATTTGTATTGAGTTATCATTTTTTACATACTGAATAAGAGGTAAAAAATGGATAAAAAAATACTAAAGTCGGCATTTGCCGACAGCCTGCCCGTTCTTGCAGGCTACATATCGCTCGGCATCGGCTTTGGCGTGCTTCTTTCGGATGCAGGCTTCGGCACGCTGTGGTCGGCACTTATGGGCGGTATAATCTATGCAGGCTCAATGCAATACGTAGCCGTCGATTTGCTGAAACTCGCCGTATCTCTGACAGAGGTGGCACTCCTGACGGTCATAATTCAGTTCCGTCACTTTTTCTACGGCATAAGTATGCTTGAAAAATACTCGGATATGGGCAGGGCAAAGCCCTATCTCATATTTTCTCTCACCGACGAGACCTTTTCTCTCGTATGCCGTGACTTGCCCTACGGCAAAGCCGAATTTAAAAAATATTCACTTTATCTTTCAACACTCAACCACTGTTACTGGTTGACTGGTTGTACCGTCGGCGGACTTATAGGTTCGGTGCTCCCCTTTGACAGCACGGGTATAGATTTTGCCATGACCGCACTTTTTATAGTGATATTCACGTCACAGTGGCAAAGCACCAAAAAGCACTTGCCTGCCGTCACAGGCGTAGTGGCATCGGTTATATCCCTGCTTATTTTCAGTGCCGACGGTTTTATCATTCCCTCTATGGTGCTTATCGTGGTGATGCTTTTGCTTATGCGTCCCGTCATCGAGAAAGGCGGTGAGGCGTAATGTATACACTCATTCAGATTCTTGTGATTGCCCTAATAACCGTTATCATAAGAGCACTCCCGTTTATTGTGTTTCCGTCAGGCAAAAAACTGCCCGACACGGTGGCATATCTCGGACGTGTTCTCCCCTATGCGACGATGGGTATGCTTGTAGTCTACTGTCTTAAAAACATCTCGTTTTTAAGTGCACCTTACGGGATACCCGAACTTGTTGCGGTAGCAATTACGCTCATCAGTTACCTTATAAAAAAATCCACGCTTCTGAGCATCATTCTCGGAACTGCGGTATATATGCTTATAATATAAAAAGAGTGGGTTATTCCCACTCTTTTATTTTTATTATCGTATCAAGCGTCTGCTCTATACTGCCGTGTGAAACGTCGACCGTCACATCGGCATATTTTTCATAAATCGGTGTCCTCTCCGCCAGTATATCGGCAAGAGTCTGCCCTTTTTCAAAAACCACGCCTCTTTTAGACAAATCACCGAGTCGTGAGGTCAAGGTCTCATAATCTGCTTTAAGATAGATACAGACGGCATTTTTCTTGAGGTTTGCCATACCTTTTTCGCTGTAAACGGCTGAACCGCCCGTTGCAACGACACAGTTCTGTTCATTAAACTGCGAGCATACCTCGCCCTCAAGTTCTTTAAAGCCATCTGCCCCGACTAAATCAATTATCTCTGAGAGTTTTTTACCCTCTCTCTGCTGAATGAGCAAATCCGTATCAAAAAACTGTTTGCAAAGCATTTTTGCAAGCACGACGCCCACGGTGCTTTTACCTGCACCCGGCATACCTATAAGTATAATGTTTTTCACGCTTTATTCTCCATTATATGATTATAAAGTGCCCTGCAACCCTCGTTTATATCATTCCATGCCGTGTCAAAATCACGGGTATAATACGGGTCTGCAACTGCGGCATTACTTCCCGTAAACTCCATAAGAAGATGCATTTTACCCTCTTTATCCTCACCGCAGATACGCTTCATATTACGCAAATTGTTTTCATCCATACAGATGAGCATATCGTATTTGTCGTAATCCTGATTCTGCAACTGATACGCCCTCTTTGCCGAGCAGTCTATACCGTGCTCGGTAAGAAGTTTCTTCACGTTGGGATATACGGGATTTCCCACCTGTTCAGAGCTCGTTGCACCCGATGCTATTTCAAAAAGGTTTTCCGTGCCCTCTTTACGCACTAAATCCTTCATAACAAATTCCGCCATCGGACTTCTGCATATATTTCCGAGGCAGACAAATAAAATCTTCATATTAACACCTTTACAATATTATCTGTAGGGGCTCACATTTTGTGACGCCCCTACTTGTTTATCAGTCGTTTGCAAATTCTTTTTCTTCGTCGTTTACCACTATCGTGGGGGCTGACGAATCGGCAAGTATTTTACCGCCGAGAGCACCCATAATAAGACTCTTGATATCAATGCCCATACCTGCACTGATACCCTCCGTCACCTGCGTGGTGCCGTTTACGATGTCGGAAATCAGTTTTGCGCTGTTTCCTTCGCCGTACATAGTAATCTTGTCAACCTTGCCGAGAGGCTCAGCAACGTTCTTTGCTATTTCGGGGAGTGCCTGCATAACCATCTCAATGACAGCAGCCTCACCGTACTTCTTCATAGCTTCAGCCTTCTTGTCGATACCTTCTGCTTCGGCAAGTGCCTTGAGCCTTATTGCCTCTGCTTCGGCTTCACCGACTGCACGGATACCCTCAGCCTCACGCTGACGTTCTATCTTCTTTGCTTCGGCCTCTTTCGTACGGCGATAGAGTTCAGCCTCAGCCTCCTGCTCTGCCGCATAACGCTGAGCGTCTGCTTTTGCACGGATTTCGGCATCAAGAGTCTGCTTTGTTACTTCAACTTCCTTTGCCTTGAGTTCAGCCGTTCTTTCAGCACGTGCAATATCTGCATTTGCAGAGGTAACCTCGATAGATTTTCTCTGTTCCTGCTCCTGAATCGAATAAGCGGCATCCGCTTCAGCCTTTTTAACGTCCGACTGCTGTTTGAGTTCAGCCTGACGGATTGCAAGTGACGTCTGCTTCTCTGCAATTTCCATTTCGGACTGCACTTTTGCGTCGTTTGCTTCCTTTGCAGCCTGAGCCTGCGCAATGGCAATATCTCTGTCAGCCTGTGCTTTTGCTACTGCAGCACCCTTTTTAATCTGTGAAATGTTATCAATACCAAGGTCTTCAATAACGTTGTTCTGGTCCGAGAAGGACTGCACATTGAAGGAAATCATTTCAAGACCCATTTTCTGCAGGTCGGGAATTGCATTTTCCTGAACGCGTTCCCCGAACGCCTTACGGTCAGTAACCATCTCTTCAAGACGCATCTGACCGACGATTTCACGCATATTACCTTCAAGCGTGTCCTGAACACGACGGATTATAGTTTCTTCTCTTTCATTAAGGAAGAACTTTGATGCAAGCGCCATCATTTCCGCACTCTGTCCTATACGGATTTTAACGGTCGCATCCACCTTTACGTTTATGTATTCAGCATTGGGAACGTAATCCGTCGTCTTAACGTCAACCGAGAACATTTTGAGTGAAAGTCTGTCAAGTCTTTCCAGAAACGGAATACGTACACCGGCTTTACCGATTAAAATACGTGTCTTGCGGAAGCCCGATATCATATAAGCGGTATCCGGCGGCGCCTTGACGTAACCGATAAGCATAATAACAATGAAAAAAGCAATTACTATTGCTACACCCATCAAAATTTCCATATACATCACCTTTCCTGTTTGGGTTTCTGTAACCATTTTAATTTATATGCAAGAAAAAATCAATAGCCCCCGATTTGCAGAAAAGAATTCTATCATATTAAAAAATAAATATGTTGACAAAAAATTTCAAATATGCTATCATTTCAACAATATTTCCTTTGAAGTGTTCGGAATCTCAGGAAACCGGATATGGAGGGGGCTCTGGAGAAGCTCATTAAATTGAGGGCCGAAGGTGCAAGGCGGAAACGCCGAATCTCTCAGGCAAAAAGACGGAGCAGAAATAATATCCTTTTGGATTATCTGCTTATATTTCTTCAGGGTTGCCTTAAAAAAGGGCAACTTTTTATTTTTTACGGAGGGTAAAAATTATGGAACAATTCCAGGCGGCCGCACTTAACGTTGTGGCAAAAATCAATGCCTACCTGTCAGACTATATTCTGATAGCACTTCTCGTAGGCGTAGGTCTTTACTTTACGATCCGCACAGGTTTCGTACAGGTAAGATACTTTGGCGAAGGTATGAAGAAGGTTTTTGGTAACCTCTCGCTCAAGGGCGGTAAGAACAAGAGCGGTCTTACTTCATTCCAGGCACTTGCAACCGCTATTGCAGCACAGGTCGGTACGGGTAACATCGTAGGTGCCTGCGGTGCTATTCTCATCGGCGGTCCCGGCGCTATCTTCTGGATGTGGATTATCGCTTTCTTCGGTATGGCAACAATCTACGCCGAAGCAACACTCGCACAGAAAACACGTGTTGTTAATGAAGACGGCTCTGTAGCCGGCGGTCCCGTTTACTACATAAGAACCGCATTCAAGGGCAAGTTCGGCAAATTCCTCGCAGGCTTCTTTGCAATAGCAATCACACTTGCACTCGGTTTCATGGGCTCAATGGTTCAGTCAAACTCAATTGCAAGCTCAATGAAAACCGCTTTCGGTGTTCCCACTTGGGTTATCGGCGCAATAGTTGCAGTTCTTTGCATATTCATCTTCCTCGGCGGTATTCAGCGTATCGCTTCGGTTACTGAAAAGCTCGTTCCCGTTATGGCGGTATTCTATCTTGTCGGCGGTCTTGTAATTCTCGGTATCCGCTTCCGCTACATTCCCGAAACGTTCGGTCTTATCTTCAAGTATGCATTCACACCTAACGCACTTATCGGTGGTGGTATCGGTTACGCTCTTAAGACTGCAATCAGCCAGGGTGCAAAGCGTGGTCTCTTCTCAAACGAAGCAGGTATGGGTTCAACACCCCATGCTCACGCTATGGCAAACGTTGAAAAACCGCACGACCAGGGTGTCGTTGCCATGATCGGTGTGTTTATAGACACGTTCGTGGTTCTTACAATGACGGCTCTCGTTGTTATTTCAACGCTTTACACAGGTAACGGTCCGTTTGCTAACGTATCGGGCAACTTCGCAGAAGTTCTCGCATCAAGCGGAATTGATAAGACGAATATGATGCAGACTGCATTTACGAATGCTCTGCCTTCATCATTCGGTAACTTCGGTAACATCTTCGTTGCAATCTGCCTTCTCTTCTTCGCTTTCTCAACAATTATCAGCTGGAACTTCTTTGGCAGAATCAACGCTGAATATCTCTTTGGTAAGAAGTTCTCGAAGGTATATACGGTTATCGCAATCGCATTCATCTTCCTCGGTTCAATTCTTTCAAACGATCTCGTTTGGGAACTTACGGATATGTTCAACAACATCATGGTAATCCCCAACGTTCTTGCACTCTTTGCACTCGGAAGTATGGTAGTTGCCTGCCTCCCCAAAAAGAACAAGTAAAAACACAAAGACCGCAGTTTTCACTGCGGTCTTTTCTATTATCAAATTACTCTTGACATTTTGCGACTACAAGTGTAGACTATAATCAGACTACAATTGTAGACTAATCTACGGAGGTGTTTCTATGGTACCCGGAAACATTAACATCGGCGACGCCGAGCTTGAAATAATGAAGGTTCTCTGGAATGCAGACGAGCCGGTCAACACGCAGTATATAAACGAGGCTGTCGAGAAGCGTGGCTGGAAGCGCACGACAATATCAACCTTTCTTACAAGGCTCGTGCAAAAAGAGGCCGTTCTTTCGGAAAAAAGAGGAAAAACGTTTTACTACTCCCCTCTTATTTCACAGAAGGAGTACAGAAATTCACAGACGAAAAATCTTATTGCAAATCTCTATAACGGCTCTGTGAAGGACTTTGCACTCTCTCTTTTTGAAGAAGAAAAACTTTCTGAAGAGGATATAAACGAACTTCGTGCCATATTTGATAAGGAAGACTGAATATGCAAAACGCATTTTTGTCCGTGATTATCACATCGGTTGCAGGCACCGTACTTGCGATTATCCTTACGGCACTGCGTCCGTTTACTCGAAAACTTTTTTCGGCACATTGGCACTATCTTATGTGGATTGCCGTACTTATCGTTATGGTTTTGCCCATAAGAATACCTCTGCCCGAAAACACGGTTGATATTCCGGATGCCGTCGTCGCATATGCCGACGTTACGGCACCTCAAACGGAACAACTTCATGATATTACACCTCTTTCGGAACGAAAAACGTCGTATCTCCCTTCCGTATGGCTTGCGGTAGCATTTCTTGCCCTTTCATTAAAGCTTGTAAACTATTTTCTATTTCTTTCAAAACTTAATCGCACGTCAACGCCGACGATCTGTCCACAGATTTCATCATTTACCAAAAAGTGCGTCCGTGTGCGAAAAAGCAACGTCATAACTTCACCGCTTATGGTAGGTGTTTTTATGCCCACTTTACTGCTTCCCGACACGGAAATGACGGTCGAGCAGTTACACAACGTCCTCTCGCACGAGATGACACATTTCAAGAGAGGCGACATCTTCGTAAAATGGTTTGTCAGCATAGTAAAATGTATTCACTGGTTCAATCCCGCCGTATATTTCATAAGCAGACAGATGAGTATTGACTGTGAGATTTCCTGCGATTTAAAAGCCACGGAAAATATGAGCAACGAGGAAAAACTCGGCTACGTCAACACCATTCTGTCCCTTCTGAGTACGGGCAGAGTAAGCAATGCTCTCACAACGGGAATGACCTCAACGAAAAACACTCTTAAAAGGAGGTTTAAAATGATTAAAAATTACACGAAATCAACTAAAACGAAAATTATAATTTCCACCGTATTTGCCGTAGTTATAGTTGCCACAACGCTGTTTGCAAGCGGTGTGCTTGCAAACAGCGTCATAAGTGAAGACGAAGCCTCACAGACATTTGTATGGCCCTGTCCCGACAGTAACAATGTTTCAAGAATATTTGATAAAGAAAATCACCCCGCAATTGACATCCCCGCACAAGGCGGAAGTGACGTGCTTGCCGTATACGGAGGCAAAGTAACCGCTGCAGATTACGACAAACAGCGCGGCTACTATATCATCACTGACAACGGTACGGCAACCGTATTATACGCCCATCTCTCAGCCATTGACGTTAACGAAGGCGACAGCGTTTCGTCGGGCGACGTTATCGGCAAGGTCGGCAAAACGGGTATGGCAACGGGCGATCATCTCCACCTCGAGTTGACCGAGTACGGAGAAGCAACAAATCCGCTTGAATACGCCCTCGACGTAAACATTACGCAACCCCAAAAAAGACCTTTCTAAAGAAAAAAGTCCGACACCGTCGGACTTTTTATTATTCTGTAAGGGGTGTCCACGAAGCGCTGTAATCACCCATAGTTAACCCCTGGGCTATCGGCAGGGCACGGCTTTCTTTTCCGTCACTTATCACAACCGTTACGCTTACGTAACTTCCCTTTAAATCGACTCTTCCGCTGCAGGTCCCGTTTTCACACGACACGTCATACACTTCTTCGTTGCCGTAATCGTCGCAGAATACTATTTTATACGTAAATTCGTCACTTACCACACTCGGCACGAAGTGATAGAAAAGGCCTTTCGGTCCGTTTGAAAAGTTCACTCCGCCAACCTCTATCGTGTCGGGTAAAGCCGTTTTATCGAGCACAACTTCCTTCTGTCCACCCAAAAACGTTCCGAGGAAAAAAGCAATCACCGCAACCGCAACTATCATAACAGCAAAAAACGTATGATTTCTTCTTTTCGGCTCGGTTTTATTGACGTCATCCGTACGACAGCAGAGATAATCCATACTGATGTCCAGCGCATCTGCAAGTGCCACGAGCTTCTGATAATCGGGTTGAGCATCACCCGTCTCCCACTTGCTGACAGCCTGTCTTGACACGCCCATTTTATCGGCAAGGCCCTCCTGACTGAGTCCTTTCATTTTTCTTGTGTTTGCCAGACGTTCATTAAAATTCATACTATCACCTCCGCCATTATACTATCAAAAAGTGCCGTTACATTCCACCAACCCGACCTTGAATTTGCGCAACCCACGGTTGCACAGTTTAAAACTTCGGCAAAGCCGTTGCTTTTGCCTCAAAATAATCGTACCATACGACGTTGTCTACGTTCCATTTTGAAAGGTCACCCACATTCCAGTCGGCAAATTTACCTGCCTCACGGAACATAAGCGACATATTATTCACGTTTGATGTATCCCAGTCCGAAATATCTCCAATGTGCCATTTTTCAGCGCCGTAGCCTGCCTGATAAAACATACTGTACATATCAGTAACGTTTGCAACGTTCCACGATGACAGATCACCCACGTCCCATTCGTGTGAAGCTGTGCCTGCCACACTGAACATATCCTTCATGGTTGTTACGTTGTCCACTTTCCAGCCCGACAAATCACCGACACTCCATTCAGTTACGCCACGTCCCGCCTCAGAGAACATATAACTCATATTCTTTACGTTTGACGTATCCCATACGGAAATATCGCCGATGTCCCATACTTCCGACTTCTCTGCCGCTCTGCAGAACATATTATTCATGTCCGTAACCTTTGACGTGTCCCACTTGTCCATACCCTTGATTGTTACGGTATCCGTGACACTTTCGCCCGCATAATGAAACATATACGCCATATTCGTAACGTTCTGTGTGTCAAGTTTTTCAAGGTCAAAGGTATGACAGTTCTGGAAACCGTAAAACCAGTTTGCCGTTGAAACGGGCATAATGGTATCCTCAACCGTTACGCTTGTCACGTAATCCGTTTCAACGTACCACGGTGCAACAGTCTCCATTATAAAGCCTCTCGGGTCATTCTGACCGAGATATACGTCTGTGTCAAATCCCGTGTATGCATACAAAACCTCAAGTTTGCCGAAAACGTCACTGTCGTAAGTATCGCCCACCGCAATTTCCTTACTGCTTTGAACAAACACCATAGGATTTACGTTGTCGGCATCTGCTTCATTATTTAATATAAGCGCATACGCCGTTTTATCGCCCGTATCCTGGGTAACGCTTTCCCCTTTCCCGCAGCCTGCAAACATAAGCAGGAACGCCATTATAAGACAAAATATTCTTTTCATAAAAATTCTCCTTTTTTAGATAACGGCAACAAATGCCTTTTCAACTATTTTTCACCTATTCCCACGTATCCCGATTCCTCAATAATATACTGACCTTCATCAGAAAGTATCCAATCTATCAGTTTGTGCACGTTTTCATTCGGGTTACCCTCATACGTCACGGCGTATACAGGGGCAATTATCGGGTACGCGCCATTCTTTATATTTTCTTTGGTAGGTGCAACGCCCTCAATGGCTATCATTTTTATATCAGGATTTTTAATAATTCCCTCAACGTAGAAACGAAATGAAAAACCGATGGAAGTGGCTTTGTTTCTGTAATCTGCGACTTCCTCAATAATTCCACCCATAGCATCGGAGCGCGTCTCAATATCAGGCTCAATGATGGGAGTGTCACCCATAAAGCGAATGAGCATACTTTGGCTTCCGCTGCCTTCGTTTCGCTGAAAAGGAACAATCTTTTCGTTTTTGCCGCCAACTTCTTTCCAGTTGGTAATTTGACCCGAGTAAATGCCCTTTATTTGTTCTACGGTAAGGCTGTCTATGGGATTGTCCTTATGAACGAAGAAAACAAACGCTTCAGAGCCTATCTGTGTGTACTCGAAAGTCGTGTTGTTTTGCTCAGCAAAGGCTATCTGTTCTTTAGACGGTGCGGCACCGATGAAAATATCAGTATTCTTTTCTGCAAGTTCCTCATATCCGCCCTGAGTGTTATTGTATTCAAATGTTCCGTCGTAAAGTTCCGTAGTGTCGGGGTAGACAGCATTAACAAATGCCGAATAAACCGGAAATGCCGCCGTAGCGCCGTCAATAACAGGCAACTGCTCTTGCGGTACGTTTTTGAAATCAAGGCTTTCGCTGTCGAACTTGACTATTTTCGAATCCTCCTCAAACGGCAGGTATTCGCGTACGTTGATACTTGGCGTAACGTCAATTGTTATAGCATCCTTATAGGCGTTTATCCCCACCTGTGTGCCCACAAGTATTCCAAAGCACAGCAGGAAGCATGCATATGCAATAAAATACGGTTTCTTTCTTTTAAGCCATATCACAGGAATAACAAGCGGAATAATAAAAACACTCGCAAATACCGTAACATCCCAAAATCCTTCAAACGAAAGAAGCAACATTAGAAAAAGTGTTGCATAAGGAAATATCAAAGCAAGAAAAACAGTCAGAATTATTCTAAGTGCCAAATATGGTCTGGTCATGTGATCACCGCCTTTTTTATCATTATAACAGTAACTTAACTTCAAATCAATTATCTACCCGTCTAATGAGTAATACGTTTATACTCTCTGAATTTTTCCGTTTGACTTTCTGGTATTCAGTTGATATATTTATTAGTGGGTGAGGGACTTATGTCGCTTAAGCGACTGTCCTCTTTTGTGTTATTCGTTTTCGGTTATGTGTCCGAATGCTTTTTGCTGTGTAGGAAATACGATATTGCACTTCGGTATATACCAATCGCCATACGTTAAGTAAGGCGAAACGAACCCCTTTCTTTGCCTTGTTGCACGGTTCACTCGCCAAAGTTGAACCGTGCTGCAAGGTTTTTTCTTTTGAGTTGTAAAACAATTATCTACTTCTCTTACGCAAAAGGTCCTCATTCCACCCCTGCCCACACAAACAAAAAAGCAAGTCTTTCGACTTGCTTTTTCTGGTGGTGGATACTCTGCGACTCCTTGATTTTTCGACTGCTCCGAGCAGTTGCGAAAAATCTGCGGTGCTCGAGACTTCACAGTCCGAAAAACCTATCGCGGTTTTTCGGCTGCTTCGACGTACGCTCGTCGTTGCAAACTGCACTTAGTTTCATTTTGCTATCCGCAAAATTTCACTTGTTCCGTTGCTCCTCCTCTTCCCAACACAACGCGCTTCGTTCTGCCTTGTGTTGGGATCCCTGTAAGGCAAAAGGACCTCATTCCACCCTTGCCCACACAAACAAAAAAGCAAGCCTTTCGACTTGCTTTTTTCTGGTGGGCGGGGGTGGATTCGGACCACCGAAGCGAAACGCAACAGATTTACAGTCTGCCCCCTTTGGCCACTCGGGAACCCGCCCATTATGGAGCTGGTGATGGGACTCGAACCCGCAACCTGCTGATTACAAATCAGCTGCTCTGCCAATTGAGCTACACCTGCATTTTTTACTTGCTACCATAAAGTAGCCTAATCAATATACCACACCGAATAAGCACTTGTCAACAATTTTTTTAATTTTTTCTCAAATGCCTTCCAATATATTGTAATTGTTCATTTTGGGTTTCGGGAAAGACCTTTTTCATGTTATACTACAACCTCTCTCATAGCAAAATTCGTAATTAAAGGAGGTT
>JAZQAK010000038.1:0-22124 GCA_045545175.1 Feifaniaceae bacterium | reverse complement strand
CCTTCAACTGTTGTGTAACCGGCCTTTTCAACCTTGTAGTTTACTGTGTATTCGCCGGGGTTAATGAATTTAGGAGCAGTTTCTTCGCCGTTGTAAGTTACTGTTGCACCTGTTGTATCTGTTGTTACTTCGAAAGTATGTTCTGCACCAGTGTAGTCAGCTTCGATTCTTGTTTCTTCTGTTGCTACACCGTCGAACTTAACTTCTACCTTTTCAAGTTTTCTGAGAACAACTTCTACCTGAACTGTTTTACCACTAACAGATTTGTCAACATCTGTCCATACATCATCTATGTTGTTAATGTAAACGTCAGAGATTGCGATGTCACCTGTACCTGCTTTTGTATTAGCCGTGAATGTGTATGTTGCTACAGGGTTAGTCATAGCGCCCGCTTTATCACATGAGATTACAGGAGCTACTGTTGTACCGCTGTTTTTATACGCTGTATTAATTCCGTTTAAGGTGAAGAGTGTCGTATCGTAAGTAAGATTCCACTTAACACCTTCAGCTTCAACGTTCTCTACAGATACTGTAACAGTAAATTCTTCGCCTGTTTCAACCTGTGCTTTCGAAGCTGTGAGTACAACTGTACGCTCGCTGCTGAGTTCAAGACCTCGAACTGCTGCTTCGATTGCTGCTGCATAGCCGTTAACTGTTTCCTGATCATCTACTGAAAGATCCCCGTTAACTGCATTTACTGCATCTTCTACAGCCTGAACTGTTTCAGGTGTATAGATTGAAAGGTCTGCAGGAATCTTTGCCTTTGCAGTTTCTACTGCTGTGTAGTCAGCCTTCTTTTTAAGAAGAGATGCTGCTGCATTGATTTCTGCTACATAGCCTTCAACTGTTGTATCCTGATGTGATTTATCGAGGTCTCTGTTAATAACAATTGCTGCATATGCTGCTTCTGCTGCTGTCTGTGAAGCGTTGGTGTAGCCGCCTTCGTTAAGCTTAGTTGTGTATGCTGCGATTGCTGTATCTACTTCTGTATAGTCAGCTCTTACCTTTACTACGAAGTTGCCTGTGCCGTCATCAACGCCTACAAAATCTTCAGTTGTAAATTCTGTATCAGCACCTTCAGCCGCATTGTCTGAGGGGTTGAACTTGTAGAACGTACCGCCGTTGATGTTAACAACTGCTTCGCCTGTCTTGTAGTTAGCGTCAATACAGTTAATTGTGTATCTGTGATCGCCATTGTACTCTGTTGCTTCAAAGTAACCGCCGTTAACTGTAAGTGTACCCTTTGTTACTGATGCAACTGTGGTATCACCATAATAGTTACCGCCGTTAATTACGAGGTTACCTGTTGATGAACCGTCGCTTGCACCAAGAATGAATGCATAAGCTTCACTGCCACGAGCATCAACTGTACCGTTATTAACTGTTAACGTTGCTCCGCTTGTAATTCTAATTGCGGGGATTACACTACCTGTTGTAGTGATTGTTTTGCCACTGAGGTCAAGAGTTACGTCCTTAGTTACAACTACTGTTTCAGCAAGTGCAACGTCTGCGAGAAGAACTACGTTTCCGCCAACTGCTACTGCTTCAGCGAGTGTTTCGTACTTATCCTCACCAATCTGTGCAACGTATTCCTTAGCAACTACCTGGTAAACGCCTGTGGATACTTCAACGAGCTTATGGTCGTCGTCAACCTTAACTGCGCTTGCATCTTCTATTTTAATTGTACCTGCGCCTGTTACGCCTGCTGCGTCTTCACCGTTTCTTGCATAGAGTTCAGTAATTTCGCCGCCCTCTACAACAAGTGCACCGGAGTTGTCGAGATATTTAACCGTACCGCCTGTTACATCAAGTTCACCGCAGTTCCATACTGTGCCTACGTTACCGCCGTTGATTGTGGAAGTACCGTACCAGTCAGGCTGGTAATAGAAGTTGTAAAGTGCAGCTGATTTTGCATCTGTGCTTTCGATTGTGCCATCGTTTATTACAACTGTACCGTAGTTACCGATAGCATATGTACCGGAGCTTGTGATTGTGCCTTCGCCTTCAACGGTAAGTGTTGCACCCTTCTTGACATAAATCGTGCCAGACGAGTCCTTAAATGCACCGGAAATTGTTTTGCCGTTAAGGTCGATAGTTATATTCTGACCGTCTGCAATATCAAGTCTTTCAGTCAGTTCGATGTTTGCTGTAAGAACTATCTTATACTGACCGTCTGTTGCTGCTGCAACTGCGGCTACAAGTGATTCGTAGCTGTCTACGTATACCCATTCTTCAGTGCTTCTGAGTGAGTATGATGTAGCAAGCTTGTAAACTCTTACTACGAAGTCACCTTCTTTTACGCCGTATGTACCGTTTACTTCGTCATATTCAGGAGCAAATCTGTCTGCACACCAGTCAGGATCAAGTGCTACTGTGTATGTACCGCTTGAAACTGCGATGTCGCCGCCTGTTGATTCAATCTTACCTGAAATTGTTCCGGTTGTATTTACTGTTACTACAGGTGTTGTATAGGGTGCCTTTTCGCATGAGTCAAATGCGAATGCCAACTCACCTTCATCATTTGCGATGATGTTCGTATTGCCTGTTACAGTTACGTTACCGCTGTTTACAGAAAGTACGTATGAGTCACCGTCTGATGTTGACCACTTGTCGAGATTTGTTCCGTCAAGTGTCATATTTTCTACTGTTAAATCAGCATAGTTCTGAACAAGTATGTAGAACTTATCCTTGCTTTCTTCAGCAACTTTAAGTGTACCGTTCTTAAGTACTACCGTGTTTCCTGTGAGAATCTGGAAACCGTTGGATTCTGTACCTGTTGAGCCAACACCTGAAGTAAATGTGTATGTGTGGCTGCCGAAGTCAATCGTTACGTCCTTATTGATTACAACGCCAGCGCCTGATGCATCGACGAGAAGCTTAACTTCACCGCCTGCTGCTACTGCTGCTGCGAGTGTTTCGTACTTAGTACCGTTTGCTTCTGCTACGTAAACTGTTTTATCTTCGACTTTGATAGTCCTTGAAACAGGTTTTGTAAGTTCATACTTTTCAGTAACTACTGAAAGCGTATAAGTCGTTTCACCCTCAACTGATGTATCAACTGTTGCAGGAGTCCATGCGAATTCCACATTTCCATATGCACTAAATACTGTGGGAAGTGCGTATGATTCGTTGAGTTCAAGAGTTTCAGGAATTTCGCCAAGTTCTGTAAGAAGATCTACGTCAACCTTCCAAACAAGTGCTGCAATTGCAGTTTCGATTGCTGTTGCATAGCTGTTAACTGTTGCCTGCTGATCTACGTCAAGGTCGTAGTTAACGTTTTCAAGGGCTTCATCAAGTTTTGCAAGTGAATCTGCAGTATAAAGGTCTCTGTCAACCTGACCTGCCGCTTCAACCTGTGTATTAACTGACGTGTAGTTAGCCTTTACCTTAAGGAGACCAACTGCAGTTTCAACTGCTGCTGCGTAGTCTGTGTAAACGCTTTCCTGATCCTTTGTGAGACCTTCATCAGGAACTGTGAGTGCTGCGATAGCATCGTTGTAAGCCTGAATTGAAGCGTTTGTATATGATGTGAAGTCTGTGGGCTTGAGAGCCTCAGCATTCGTTACTATGCTGTAATCAGCATAGACGATCTTAGCTGCAACCGTTACGGTGCATGAATCCGAGACTTCGCCTGCTGTTGCAGTAACTGTTGCTGTACCAGCCTTTACGGGTGTTACGAGACCGTTAACAACCGTTACAGCATCGCCTTCAACTGACCATACAACTGTCTGATCTGCATTTGCAGGATCAACCGTTGCTGTAAGCTGAATTGCTGCATCGCCTTCAGTCATTTCAATAGCTGCACCATTTTCAAGTGCTGTTTCACCGTTGTAAATTGTAACGTCTGTTGCAGCAGGAATCTGGCGAACACCGTTAATATAAACTTCGATGTTGGGATCTGTCTTCCAGTCTGTTACGTTTTCAAGAAGATCTTTACTTGTATCATCAAGATTTACTACGAGCTTATTTGCCGTACCTCTGTCAATCTTTGTAATGGTTGAACCAGTTGTAAGGTGGTTGATATCCACTGTCATCGTCTTACCTACAGAAACGGTGTCGCCTTTTACATAAGATCTGCCTTCAACCAACGGTATTGAAACAAGACCTGAAATGTCAATATGCACGTTACCACTTACGGTGTCAGTAACATCTCTACCCGAAGCATTAACCGCTGTTTTTACTGTTGAATTTTTAATGATAATGAAAGAATCACCGTCGTGAGGTACACCGTGACCACCACCATGAACTCTGGTTACTGTAGAACCTACAACTGTAACCTTAGCATCACCTTTAGATTCTCCTGTGGTTGTCTTGCCTTCAGGTGCGGGATTTGTACTCATAACATGAGCTGCATACGCTTCAAGACCTGTACCCACGTTCTCACCTTCTGCAATATCAACACAGCCCGTTGCATCGTAGAAGTAAAGTTTTCCGTTTATAGTCTTAACCGTCCACGGAATAGTCTCTGTCGTAGGTGTTATGAAACCGTAGCGTGCACTTCTCCAAAGTAAGCTACCTTCAATAATCTTAACCGTAACTGCAGGTGCTTCACAGCCCCACTTATAACCTTCGGCCGTGGGAACGAATGTATATGTTGCACCGATATCTTCGCCGTCATATACAGGATCTACATCATTTGTATCTTCACCCTTAGTTTTGCTATCTACAACCCATGTTACAGGAATGGTGTCTTTTTTACCGTCAACTGTAACGTCAAGGGTTGTATAGAACTGCGGATTTTCAATAATAGTAGTAAACTTTGTTATCCAATATGCATCATCAGCGGGGTTTGAATAGGGGAACGTTGTTTCCCATACAAGACCATCTGTTACAACGTCTGTGATTGTGTCATAACCGACTGTTACAACACATTCCGCTTTCTGCTCACCTGCAGTTGCAGTGATTGT
This sequence comes from Feifaniaceae bacterium, assembly GCA_045545175.1. GTDB lineage: Bacteria > Bacillota > Clostridia > Oscillospirales > Feifaniaceae > RGIG6165. Next base: position 17,217 of record JAZQAK010000038.1, on the reverse strand, counting down.
TGCTGTACCTTCAGCGGCACCCGTTACTGTGATTGTATCTTCGTTTACTTCATAAGTAACTGCTTCACCAACAACTGCCCACGTAACAGAAGGATCTGTTGCATCATCAGGAGCAACCGTTGCTGTAAGTGTGAGTTCTTCACCGATTCTGATTTCATCAGCAGTCTTATCAAGTGTAACAGATGAAACTTCAACCACGCCTGCTGTTACGGGGATTGTGTATTCCTTTACCTTTGAATAATCGTCATCAAAGAAATAACCCTCATTAGCAGTAAGTGTGAATACAACGTCACCTGTTGCAGCATCGTCGTAACTCCACTTAGCATTTTCAACTGTGGGAAGCACGTCACCTGCAGTACCTACAACGATAGATGGGGGAACTTCTATAAGGTCAGCATCGATTACGCCTGTGTAAAGTTCGTCGTTAATGTAAAGTTCATCAACTTCAGTAAGTGTGATACTGCCGTCTGTAAGAAGTGACTTACTTGTACCATCAAGTTTTACAACGAGTTTTGTTGCGTTACCCTTTGTAATCGTATCGATGTTCCATTCACCTTCAAGGTCGTGAATATCTATTGTTGTAGTGCCTGTAACGTTTGCATTAGTTCCATTACCGCCTGCGTTGATTGTTGTAACTTTTGAATTGCCCGAAATATCAATGTTGGCATTAGCAACGCTGCCTGCAACACGGCTACCTGCATACACGGTTCCATTAACCGTAGAATCAATAATCGTTATATTTGCCGTTCCGTTAACAGGGGCTACGCCTGAGTTGTAAGCATAGCCGCCACCATATACGTTTTTTACAGTTGAGCCGTCTTTGATAGTTACGTTGGTGTTATGCGTAACCGTTGTGTCAAGACTGTTGTCGTATGCCCAGCCGCCACCGTATACATTACCATCACCTGCGGTAAGAGTTGAACCGATAACAGTTACGTTTGTGTTACCGTCAACCTTTGCATGCTTGCCCGATTTGTTCGCGAAGCCGCCGCCGAATACCTGGCCAACGCTTGAACCTGCAAGTGTTGCATTTTCAACAACTACGTTCGTATCACCCGTAAGGTTGACACCGTAGCCGCCGCCTGCAACTGTACCTGTTATATTGCCTGTTGCATAAATGTCCGTGTCATACACAGGTGCCGTAAAAGCATCCGTTCTCGTCAGACCGCCTGATGTTGACGAAAGCGCCGGACCAAAAACAAGTCTGTTTGCCTTAGCCGTTCCTTCACCGAGTGTAAAGAACTGGTTACGGCCCGTTGCATCGTATATAACGTAGTCTTTGTAGACAACGTTGATGGGTGCTGTGTGGTTTGTGATGATACCACCTCTGATACCGTCATAACCGATAGCACCGTCAATCACTTCAACAGTGATTACAGGTGCTTCACATTCCCATGTGTAGTCTTCAGCAACAGCCGTAAAGGTGTATGTACCAAATACTGTTGACTGATAGTCTTCAGATACCCACGTAACGGGAAGTTCTGTTTCCACACCGTCCACCGTTGCGGGAATCGTGGGATAGAACGTGGGGTTTTCAATGTTAACGAGGGCTGCAGCATTGCTTGCCCATACGTTACCGTCCTCATCCTTTCCTGAATACAAGAACTTTGTTGTCATAACAAGTTCTGATGTGTCAACTGCCGAGATAATATTATCAGCAGCGAGTACGCTTACCGGAAATACTGATACAACCATAAGGATTGCAAGAAGTATCGCCAGAAGCCTGTTTGATTTACTCATAGTTTTTTCCTCCTAAAAAAATTTTTAAAAATAGTTTTACAAGAATACTTTAACATACTAATTTGCAATTTGCAATATCATTTTGTTGATTTTTTACAAAATTTTTTACATATTTTACTTGACATTTTTACATATCATTCAATAATTTTTTGGTCGGAACGCCCCAAAACCGCGCTACTAAAGGCTTTCTTCGAGAAGAGGCGTGGCGCAGGGGCTTGCTGCTGCCGTAAAAATAATGCCAAATAAGGCGGAAAGACCAAGGCCCTACCCTACAATCACATTTCAATCGCAATTTTGAATCAAACGGGAGGGCACGGAGACCCTCCCCTACATGCAGGGAATACATTTATGCATTGCGATAAAAATCAATTTGGCGGGCAATCCCTCCGTCACTTCGCGACACCTCCCTTTACACAAGGGAGGCTCTTACCGGGAGGACACGCGGGTCCCCCTACAAAAAAGGCTTCTCCTTGAGGTAGCGAAGCGACGGTTTGGTAGTGAATGACATTCCGGTGGATTGTCAGAGCCAAACCGTGACCGAGCCGAAGCGAGACAAGCTCCGTCAAAGACGGTGATGAGGTGTTGTAGGGTTTGGCGTTTACGACAAACCGTTAATTTAATAGAATTCCGAATTATTACGGGACGTCGAGGACGCCGTCCCCTACGGTTTTACCTTGCGAAAGGCTCCCCTTGTCAGGGGAGCTGTCGGCGACAGCTGACTGAGGGGTAGTTTTTTCTTTTTCTCTCCCTCCGTCTTTTTGCCACGCAAAAATCCACCTCCCTCGTCAGAGGGAGGCTCTTACCGGGACGGATAAATCCGTCCCCTACGGTTACACCTCATCCGCGTTGCTTCGCAACCCACCTTCCCCTCAAGGTGAAGGCATAGGGGAGAAAAGTGGTCATTATGTTTCGCTACGCCTCGATCACGGTTTGGCCACCTCAAGTGGAAGGCTTTAAAGAAAATAAAAAGGCACTTGCCATAAGCAAGTGCCTTTTTTACTCATACGTCGATTAGTAAAACCGAAAAAAAGAAAGACCCGAAGGTCTTTCTTTTTTAAGCTAATTTTATTCAGCTATTAATTATTCGTAATCGTAAGGTTCAACAGGTGCTGTGAACACAAATACTGTGTCGAGGCAATCCTGGTTGTCTACAACCTTGTAGTCATGCGGGAATGTTGTGTATGCAAAGATGTAGTAGAGGTCGTTGTTAACACTGTCATCTGTGTATTCTGAAACTTCAACACCTTCACCAACAGATACCTTTGAAGCAGCTGTCTTCTGGAAGAGACCTGCAGTTGTAACATCTTCATCGAATTTTCCATCGACAAAGTCTGTAAGACCTGTGTTGATGTAAACGTACTTTGTTTCATCGCAAGCGTAGAGCGTGTTAGAGTTACCAACTACAACTTTACCGCCGTTACCCATGCCGTCAGCAATGAATACGTCCTTACCTTCAGCATCCTTTGTCCAACCTTCAACAACCGGAACTTCCCATGAAGTTACGTCCTTAGCGTTGATTGTTGTGTTGCGGATTCTTGTTGCAATTGCGTATTTAACATCACCAGCACCGAGGTATGTTACGTCGAGCGCGTTGTTTTTAACAACGATCTTACCATCTTCAAGATTAAGAGTTGCAAAGTAATCTGTCTGGAGACCATTAGCGTTATCGAATGCATCGTATGTGATGTCGATAGCGTTAAGTTCTGTACCAAGGAGATCTTCTGTGTAGTATGTCTGGCTTTCACCGTTAACGAGCATTGTTACAGCATATCTGTATGTGGGCTTGCCGTTCTTGTCAGCTTCGCCGCCTACTGTATTCCAGCCTGTGATGATACCAAGTGCCTTGTCGTCTGTAGCAGCGGGTGATACGAGAACCATCATTGCAACGATCTTATCATCGCACTTAACGAGTGTAACCTTACCTGATCTGTCGAATTCAGGAATGTTGGAAGCTGTGTAGAACTCAGTCTTAACTTCGCCTGTGTTAGCATCCTTTTCATAGTACATACCTGTGAAGCCAGCATCTACTTCTTCAAGTGAAGCCTTAACCTTAAGACCGTCAGTTGATGTGAAGAAGCCGTTGTCTGCATTGTAGCAGAGGTTATCTGTCGTTGAATTGTATGTCGTGAATGTGTATGTCTTTGTTGAGTTAGAAGGCTTGATATCTGAACCGTCAACTGCAACGAGTCTGTCAACGAGCTTGTCGTAATCGTCTACTTCGTAGTGAACGTAGTTACCAACGATATCGTATTCACCATCTGTGTATGAGAATACGTACTTTCCGTCTGCTTCGTCGTAATCGAATGCTTCAGGAATTACGCAAACGCCGTCGCCATCTTCATAGGTCTCTTTTACTGTGTCGATTGTAAGAGTTTCTTCTGTACCGTCGAACTTAAGAACTGTGATAGTAGCTGTCTTGTTTCCAAGTCTGTCTACGTCGTCAGCAGCAGCTACAACCATACCGAGGTTGAGGTCATATACTGTGTCTGATTCTGTAACAACACCTGCAACAACGTAGCCTGCAGCGTCGAGGTAAAGCTTAACTGTATCGCCTACAGCTGATTCTCCACCGAATGAAGGCATTGTTGTGCCGAATGCGTTGTATGTTGTACCGCCAACTACGAGCTGACCGTTGTTAGCATCTGTTGATGTAAGAACGCCTTCAACTGTTGTTGTGGGAGCAAGTGTGTAAACCACGCCTGCAGAACCGTTCTTAAGAGTATATGTAGCATATACCGGATCTGCTTCTGCTGAGAAATCAGCATCAGCGAATGCTTCGTGACCGATAGCATTAGCAAATGTAAGAGTCTTACCTGAGATAGAAATTGTACCAGCTGTCTTGTTGTATCTTCTAACCTGAGTCTTATTCTGATATTCAACAAGAACTGTATCTACAACACCGTCAAGTACGTCGTTTGCATCAGGATTGTCGATAAGTGTAACCTTAGCGTTGTTGTTGTTGAACTTTCTGCCACCTGTAAGTTCTTCAAGTTTAACGTCTGTTGCCTTAGACCAAGTACCTTCAGCGCCCTGTGTGTAAACATTAGCGATCTTGTAGAACTTTGTGTTGTTTTCCGTTACATATTCACCGATTGTGATACCGAAGGGGTTAGAATATGTGCCGTCACCAACGAGCTTTTCAACTGTTGTTTCGCCAACTACGTCACTTACTGAAACGAGAGCAACGAGTTCGTTGTCTGTGTTGAAGTAAGCCTTGAGTTCGAGACCGAAGAGATCTTCAGCATCGCCTGCATAATCATAAGTAGCTGTCTGGTCTGCTACATATTTGCCATCTTTGTCATATGTGGGCCATGAAATTGAAACCTGACCTTCTTCAAGAGTAGCTGAGCCTGTGAACGTTGTTTCGTATGTAGCGTTAAGAGTTACGTCAGTCTTAGCTGTAAGACCGAATACGAATTCAACGGGAGCCTTCTTAGCAAGGATTTCGTTGCCGTAGAAGTCCATCGTACCTGTGTCTACGAGGCAGAGTCTTGAAGGTGTGAAGAGAAGGTTGTAAGCGAGCTGAGCAACCTGGCCTCTTGTAGCAGGAGCGCTTGTGTCACCAACAGTAACGTCTTCGAGGAGCTTAAGAGCTCTAGCTTCCTGAATGTATCCGTTAGGATATGTGAGAGCCTTGTCTGTTACAGCTGTAACAACCATCTTGATAGCTTCCTTAACTGCAACGTTGTTGCTGGGAAGGAATGTACCGTCGCCGTAACCGCCAACGATTGAGTTTTCTGAAGCCCAGTTAACGTGACCGTTGAACCACTGATTCTTAGCTACGTCATTGAACTGTGAGTCAGAAACATACATCTGAGCGTTTACATCTTCCATACCGTTGAAGATAACGTAAACAACTTTAGCAAATTCTGCTCTTGTGATGTTGTTCTCGGGCTTGAATGTACCATCTTCGTAACCGCCGAGAATGTTGAGTGAAGCAAGAAGATCAATAGCTTCAGCATACTGATAGCTTGCTGCTACATCCGGGAAGGATGCTGCGCTTGCAACTACGCATGTAGAAAGCATCATAGCAAATACAAGTACGAGTGCAAGAACCTTTTTGAGATTTCTCATAGGAAAACTCCTCCTTAATAATATTTGTGGCTATGCCACTACTTTACGGTAACAGTATACTCAACCGTTTTCCCACTTTCAAGTGTTTTGACCTTAATGTAACAAAACTGTAATATTTCGTAATATTTGCCGTTTTTTCCTATTTATATATAAGGAAGGGGTTTATCGTCGGGGACGCCGTCCCCTACTATGTTTGAGGTGATAAGTAATAGGGAAGAGTGAATAAGTAAAAAAGGAAGGTTTCCCTTCCTTTTTTATTACCATATCAAAGTTGCAAAGTAATCGTCTGCTGTTTCGGCACGGCGTATCATTTCAACACTTCCGTCCTCTTTAAGCATAAGTTCTGCACTGCGCAGTTTGCCGTTATAGTTATAACCCATTGCAAAGCCGTGTGCACCCGTGTCGTGAATTGCCACGATGTCGCCTATTTCAACAGGCGGAAGCGAACGGTTGATTGCAAATTTATCGTTATTCTCACACAGACCGCCCGTAACGTCGTAGACGTGTGTGCAAATTTCATTTTCCTTGCCGAGAACGGTTATGTGATGATACGAGCCGTACATCGCAGGACGCATAAGGTTTGCCGCACACGCATCAAGACCCACGTATTCCTTATGAGTATGCTTTAAATGCAGTACGGTTGACACGAGGTGACCGTAGGGTGCAAGCATATATCTGCCAAGTTCGGTATATATCGCAACGTCGGTCATATTTTCGGGGCCGAACACCTCATCGTATACCCTGTGCACTTCTTTGCCTATTTTTTCAATATCAGCAGGCTTACCGTCAGGCAGGTAGGGCACGCCGATACCGCCCGAAAGGTTTATAAATTTAATGTGAACGCCCGTTTCCTTCTTGAGTTCAACTGCAAGTTCAAACAGAATCCTTGCAAGTGCGGGGTAGTATTCATTACCGACCGTGTTACTTGCAAGAAACGCGTGTATACCAAAGTGCTTAACGCCCTTTGCCTTGAGTGCCTTGAAAGCCTCGCTCATCTGCGGTCTTGTCATACCGTACTTCGCTTCGCCGGGGTTGTCCATAATATCGTTGGATATTGAAAAAAGTCCGCCCGGATTGAATCGGCAACAAATAGTTTCGGGAATACCGCCGTGTTTTTCAAGATATTCAATGTGTGTGATGTCATCAAGATTTACTATTGCATCAAGCTTTCTCGCATACTCAAAATCCTCTGCAGGCGTCACGTTTGACGAAAACATTATATCGTCACCCGTAAAACCGCATTTTTCACTCATCATAAGTTCGGTATACGAAGAACAGTCTACTCCGCACCCCTCTTCCTTTAATATTTTAAGGATAGCAGGTGTCGGCGTCGCCTTTACCGCAAAATATTCTCTGTAGCCCTTGTTCCATGAAAATGCTTTTATAAGTTTTCTCGCATTTTCCCTTATGCCTTTTTCATCATAAATATGAAACGGCGTCGGATACGTCTTTATTATCTCCTGTGCCTTCTCTTTTGTTATAAACGGTGTTTTCATTCTGTTTCTCCCTCTTGAACCTCTGCCGTCTGGTCGGAAACCTCGGCTATGGCAGTAAATTTATATGAACCGTCAGGGTCTACCCTTATCGAAAGAACAATCTTTCTCTCTGCCTGCGGATATTCCCCGTTTTCAAGCTCGTAATACTCCTGGTCGGCTGAATTTATACAGTCTATCTCAAGCGTAACGTTGGTCGTTATCTGCTCGGTAACGCCGTCCGAAGCCAGCGTCGTCACCTTTTCGCTGACAACGTTTGACACCCTCGGTATAAGCGACGTTTCGTAGCCCGTTGATTCCGCTTTATACGCCTGCTTGGCATTGTCTGCCGTAAATTCACCAAACTGTGTCACAGTTTCTATATGAAGCGGTGCTTCGTCAATCTCAAAATACTCCTTTATCGCCGCATCGACAACCTCGTATGCAATATAGGTCGTATTGTCAATCGAGCTTACGCCTGCCGAATAGAAATCCTCCTCCAGCGATTCCCACGCCCCGAAGGACAGAAGATAACTTCCCTCTATCTCGTTTGCCGTGGTGAACGCAGGAAAATTATTCTTTACAAGATTTGCCACGGGTCCCATATATATAATATCGCCGACTTTAAGACTCGTAAAATCCTCAACGACCGCAGGTGCGAAAAGACCGCTTTCGTAGTAAACCTCCATACTGTCATCGTCAATAAACACGGGTGTGTGCTCGCTCGAGAAATCAACCTCGCCGGGTTTCAAAATACGCTCGTCAAAGCGATTTTTAATGCCGACACCGACCGATACGATTACCGAAATGATAATTACTATTACGATAACGCCCGTCAATATATATCTGTACTTGTTTTCACCGCTGTCACCCTCGTATTCGGATGCCTTTTGCGAAAACGCTTTTTTTAAAGAGTCAAATTTTTTCATTTTTTCCTCCCGCGAAAGCAGGTGCCTGCACTTTTACCGTCAAGCACGTCATAAAGATTGTCGGGTTTTGAAGAATTTATAATATAGAAATCAAAGCCCGCTTTATACGCCGCCTCCGCCGCTTCAAGTTTACTTGCCATACCGCCCGTACCCTGCTCACTCTTACCGTCACACAGTGCACGTATTTCGTCGGTTATCTCGTTTACTTCCGATATCAGTTTTGCATCGGGATTTGTTTTGGGGTTGCTGTCGTAAAGCCCATCAACGTCACTCATTATAACGAGTGCCTGCGCACCTATCATCGTTGCAACGATTGCCGACAGCCTGTCGTTATCACCGAGTGAGCGAAGTGCCTCAAGTTCGCTCGTCGAAACGGTGTCGTTTTCATTGACAATCGGAATGACACCTAAACTGAGCAGACTCTCAAAAGTATTCTTTGCATTGTTATAGGAAACTTCATTTTCAATAACAGTCCTCGTCAGGAGCACCTGACCGACCGTCTGCCCGTATTCACAGAAAAATCTGTCGTATATCGACATAAGTTCACACTGGCCGACCGCCGCCGCAGCCTGCTTGTGCGGAATATCAAGCGTGCCTGTAAGACCGAGTTTTCCCCTGCCTGCCGAAACTGCACCCGAAGTCACCAAAACGACCTGCGTACCGCTGTTGTTTATATCCGCAAGTATCCTTGCAAATTTATCAAGAAAGCGCAGATTAAGTGCGCCGTTTTTATACGTCAGGGACGATGAACCCACTTTTATTACAATTTTGTTGTATTTCATAATCTCACCATCCTAAAACAAAATATATTATATTTTATAATTTTTACATATAAATTGCAATACCTTTAATATAATGTAAAAATTCCGCAATACTGTGTATCACGGAATCACCTTTAAACATTCTGTTTTATCCTTCTCTATCTGTGCTTTGAGTTCTTCTATGTTCGAGAACCTTTTTTCTTCTCTTATGAACTCAATAAATTCGACACGGATAGTCTTTGAATACAAGTCCCCGTCAAAATCGATAACGTGCACCTCTGCATTGACACCCTCTCCGTCAACGGTGGGGCGAACACCCACGTTTGCCACGCCCGTATAACACTTGCCGTCAAGTGTAACCTTTACGGCATACACGCCGTACTTCGGGATAACGCTGTCTTCACCGAAGTTCAGATTTGCCGTGGGGTATCCGAGTTTTCTGCCAAGCCTTTTCCCGTGTAAAACCTCACCCGACAGAGAAAACGGCACAGTCATAAGTTTTGACGCACGTGCCACGTCCCCGTCTTCAATAAGTTTTCTTATCATGGAACTGCTCACTATTTCGCCGTCATCCTCGACAAACGGCACAACAACAAGCCCCAGCCCCTCTTTTTCACAGAGTTTCGCAAGAAGCCCCGTGTCACCGGCACCTTTTGCCCCAAAACGGTAATTTTCACCGCATACGAGGCACTTTGCCCTGCATTTTTCAATGAGTATATTATAAAAAAACTCATCGGGCGGCATCTTTGCATAGTCGGCATCAAAACGTTCCATACAGATGTCATCTATCCCTGCAGTTTTGATACGGCACACTTTTTCTTCATTGTCCGTCAAAAGGGATATTTTACCCGTGAGCACTTTTTTAGGATTTTTGTCAAACGTGCATACGGCACTTTTTATGCCGTTTTCTTTTGCCGTGTCAATACAGGCAGACAGAAGTTCACGGTGCCCCACGTGCAGTCCGTCAAAACTGCCGAGCGCCACTGCATGAGCCGTATCAAGTTTATAATCACCCGTAAAAAATCCCATAGTACGTATCAGAGTCTTTTATCAAGACTTATTAGTTTCTTTCCTTCTTCGTTTTCGGTTATGAGGGCAAGTCCCGTTAAAACACCCTCTTTATCAAGAAGCCTGACGTATGAGCCGACTTCAAAATCACGTTTCAATTTGGACAAAAGCACCTTCTGTCCATTGAACAAAAGTGTGTAAAAAAATTCGATAGGCTGTATCTCGTCATACTGCAAAAGACAGTCCTCAATAGGCGTGATACACGCCTCACCCTTACTTTGAAGGTCCTCTATCGTAACCGCATTTTCGACGGAAAACATCCCCGTCTTCGTTCTTGCAAGATGGGAGAGCATTGCACCGCAACCGAGCCTTGCCCCTATGTCATCTGCAAGCGTGCGGATATACGTGCCCTTGGAGCAGGACACACGTATTTTGACAAAATACTCGGTATCGTCAAATTCTTCAAGTGCAATCAAATATATCGTTATTCTTCTGGGTTTACGTTCAACCTCAACCCCCTCTCTCGCAAGGCGGTAGAGCCGAACCCCATTCTGTGAAAGTGCCGAAAACATGGGCGGTATCTGGTCAATCTCGCCGACAAAAGTCTTTATAACTTCTTCAACGTCTTCCCTCGTGACCGAAATCTCCTCCCTCGGCAGAAGCGTTATATCCTCGCCCTCGCTGTCGAGTGTCGTGGTCGTATGTCCGAGATGAAGCGTCGCAAGATATTCCTTGCTTCCCTCCATAAGCATATCGGATAAGCAGGTGCACTTATCAAGAAGTATGGGCAAAACACCTTCTGCCTTCGGGTCAAGCGTACCCGTATGGCCGCATTTTTTTGCGCCCAGTATTTTTTTGACTCTGCCCACGGCGGTATTACTGCTCATACCGAGAGGCTTATAAAAATTTACAACTCCACGCATTTAATCAATATGAGAAAGGTAGTCTGTGATTGCTTTTTCTATCCTTTCCCTTGCCTCGCTCTCCGTTCCTTCTACGGTGCAGCCTCCTGCACCCCTGTGTCCGCCGCCGCCGAAAATTTTACAAATCTGCGAAACGTCAACGCCCTTGGTATTGCCACGGACTGACACCCTGAACACGTTTTCGTCCACTTCTTTAAGAAAAGCGCCTATAATCACGCCTTTTGTCGAACGTACAGTATCGGTAACCATATCAAGATCGTCAGAAGCAGCCCCAATCTTCTTCATATCGTCCATCGTGATACTGCTTATGCAGCCGCGACCGTCCATAAACAGCTTCTGTTTTGAATGAACGGTAAATTCTATTTCCTTTTCTTTTGCCGTTCTCATCACAAAGTAGGAATTATTGAGTTCATCAAGTCCCTGCGCCGTCTGATACAGCCTTGCCGCCGTAAGATGCGCGTGGGCATTCGTATTTCCGTATTTGAAACAGCCCGTATCCATTGCTATTGCCGTATAGAGTGCCCTTGCGATATAATCATCCTCTTTAACGCCGAGCAGGTCAATAAGGTCAAGCACGCACTCACCGCAGGCGGCATACGCATTGACGCAGGTCACCTCTGCCCAACCGTCATTAGTCCTGTGATGGTCGATACAAGCATCCACTTTTCCGCCGTACAATTCACTTTCAACGGTCATAAGTTCACGTGATGCCACGTCAACCGCAATTACGGCCGTTTTACCCGTCATTTCATCTTCGCCGAGCTCGTCCGCAAGAAAAGCAAACCTCTCGGGTACGGGGTCACTGTAAAGCACCTTTGATTTTTTGCCGAGTTTTCTCACCGCCGCCGCAAGCGCACACGCTGAGCCGACGGTATCCCCGTCAGGCCGTCTGTGTGTAAGCAGTATAACGCTGTCACTGCCGCATATAATATCTTTAATACGTTTTAATCCGTCTTCGTAATTGAGCAACATTATTCCGCATCGCTTTCCTTTTCGATTTTTTTGAGTATGCTCTGTATATGAGCACCGTATTCAATGGAATTGTCAATGACAAAAGATATTTCAGGGCTTGCACGAAGCTTCATTCTCTGTGCAACCTCACGTCTGACGTATCCCTTAGCCGCATTAAGTGCTTTTATTGCATCCTTTTCCGCCGCCTCGTCACCCATTACGGAAACCGCAACCTTTGCATATTTCAGGTCAGGTGTAACACGTACACCCATAACGCTCGTCATCATCGGTATTCTGGGGTCCTTAAGCTCTCTTATAACCGAAGCAACCGTATGCTTGTATTCTTCGTTTATTCTGTCAGCTCTGTGTTTAGCCATATTTACTCCCTCTTGTTAAATTCGTTGTATTATAGTATTATATAATAAAGAATACCCAAATACAAGGAGAACATTATGCCAAAAGCGCTTATCGCCATGAGTGGCGGTGTGGATTCGTCGGTCGCCGCACTTCTTATGAAGCAATCGGGTTTTGACTGTACGGGCGTCAATATGCGCCTTTTTTCAAATGAAGATATCGGGGATGACGGTGATAAATCATGTTGTTCACTTGACAGTATTGAAGATGCGAGAAGCGTTTGTCGCAGAATCGGCATACCCTTTCACGTTTTCAACTTCACCGACACTTTTAAGGAAAAAGTTATAGATAAATTCATTCTTTCCTACGAAAACGGGTATACGCCCAATCCCTGTATCGACTGCAACAGGTATCTTAAATTTTCAAAGCTTTTTCAGCGGATGGAAGAGCTTTCGTGTGATTTTGTCGTAACGGGGCATTACGCCAGAGTCGGCTACGACGAAAAAACGGGCAGATACACTTTAAGCAAGGCGGTTGACGCCAAAAAAGACCAGAGTTACGTGCTTTATAATCTTACGCAGGAGCAACTGTCGCATTTAAAACTGCCTTTGGGTGAATATACAAAGCCCGAAATTCGTGAAATCGCTGAGCAAAACGGCTTTGTCACGGCATCAAAAAGCGATTCGCAAGACATCTGCTTCGTGCCGGACGGGGACTACGGCTCATTTATTGAAAGATATACGGGCAAAAAATACGAAAAGGGTGATTTCACCCTTTCGGACGGTACGTTTCTTGGCAGGCACGAGGGTATAATCCGTTACACACTCGGCCAGCGCAAAGGGCTCGGTGTGCCGTATGCCCACAGGCTTTACGTGACGGGTAAGGATTTTGAAAACAACCGTGTCATACTCGGCACGGAGGAGGATTTATATTCATCACACCTCACCGCAAGTGACGTAAACTGGGTGTCGATTGAAAAACCCACCTCGCCCATTCGTGCACAGGTCAAGGTGCGTTACAGCCAGTCGCAGGCGGATGCACTCATAACACCGCTTGACGACAACAGAGTCAAGGTTGAGTTTGACACTCCTCAAAGGGCGGTCACAAAAGGGCAGGCTGCCGTTTTCTACGACGGTGACCTCGTTCTCGGCGGCGGTATGATAGAATAAGCGGTAGTATTAGTATCAGAACACGCCCAAGACAAGAAAAATAACCGTTTTTCTGTGTTGTCGGGTTTGAAATACAAAAGTATTACTGCACCCTGACGCCTTGAAAAGACAATTATTTTTCTTGTCTTGGGTTCAAAGAATTTTTTATACGGAATTTTTGAGTCAATGCAAGGCAAAAACGCAGGTAATGCTGACGCATTACCAAGTATTTTAACGAGGCAGTGGCTAAAAAAGGCGAATAAAAAACGGTTCTGTTACCAATACTACCGCTTAGGTCTTGACAAATTTTACCACACAGACTATAATGTGACTCAAATAGGGGCGCTGATGTACTTCGGCTGAGACGGACGGTGAGTCCGAACCCGTGAACCTGATACGGATAATGCCGGCGTAGGAATGAATATTTGTGTAAGCATAATTGTATGCTCTTTTTGTCATTTAACGTTACGGAGAAATCCGTAACGTTTTTTATTTATGTCATAAGTTAAGCAACCTCAACATCCTCTTCATTTGTAAAATTTCCGTCATTTGCAACTTGTCAATATATTGAAAGGCACAAAGCCTTCCTTCATATTTCCGTGTTGAAATGACGAAAACTTTCCTAAACGAATAGCACGTTGTGTTTACTTCCCTTATGACGAAAGGAGTATTTTTATGAGAAACAAACAACTCAAAACACTGTGTGAAGGTGCGGTAATGGTGGCACTTTCGGTCGTCATTTCATTCATCAAAATCAAAACGGGCGGACAGGGCGGTTCGATCGACTTCGTTATGATTCCGCTGCTTGTTTTCGCCCTTCGTAACGGATGCCTCTGGGGCATCGGTGCAGGTGCCGTATTCGGATTTATAAAATGCCTTGTGGGTGGCGGCATCGGCTACGGTCTGCCCTCCGTTTTGCTCGACTACGTTTTAGCCTATGCTGCCGTCGGCTTTGCAGGCATCGCCAAGAACAAAAAGTACGGTGCCCTCTGGGGTACGGCACTCGGTTGTATTGCACGTTTCGGCATCCATTTCATATCGGGACTTACCATTTACGCCATAACGGCGGCAGAGGAAATTGCAGGCATCATAACTGCAAACGTGCCTCTCTATTCGCTCATCTACAACGGTCTTTATATGCTTCCGAACACCGTGGTTGCACTCATTATGATGCCTATTGTTGCAAAGGCACTCAAAAACACTGCTTATCACATTTAGTTGCATAAAATTGTCTGTTATGTTAAAATATAGTTTTAGTAGTAATTATTAAGGAGATAACAGATGATAACAGTCAGTAATTTAAGTCTTAACTTTGACGGAACGGACCTTTACAAAGACGTCGATTTGAAATTCACGGGCGGTAACTGCTACGGTATAATCGGCGCAAACGGTGCAGGTAAGTCCACGTTTTTACGTATTCTTTCGGGTGAACTTGAACCGTCTACGGGTGACGTTATAATTCCGCCTGATGAGAGAATGTCCGTCTTAAAGCAGGACCACTTTGCTTACGATGAATACACGGTGCTTGACACCATTATGATGGGCAATATGCGTCTTTACGAAATAGGCAAGGAAAAAGACGAAATATATGCTAAAGAGGATTTTACCGATGAAGACGGTATACGTGCAAGTGAACTTGAGGGTGAGTTTGCAGAACTCGGCGGCTGGGAGGCTGAGAGTGATGCAGGTAAACTTCTGCAGGGTCTCGGTCTTGACGTAGATTTACTTTATTCGCAGATGAGTGCTCTTGACGGTAAGGTCAAGGTAAAGGTGCTTCTTGCTCAGGCACTTTTCGGCAATCCCGAAATTATCCTCCTCGACGAGCCTACGAACGACCTTGATATCGAATCTATCGCATGGCTTGAGGACTTTCTTTTCGACTACGAGGGTACGGTTATCGTCGTATCCCACGACCGTCACTTTTTAAACAACGTCTGCACGCACATTGTCGACATCGACTTCGGCAAGATTAAGATGTACGTAGGTAACTACGAATTCTGGTACGAATCGTCACAGCTTATGCAGAAGATTATGAGTGAGCAGAAAAAGAAGACGGACGAAAAAATTGCCGAACTTCAGCAGTTCATTCAGCGCTTCTCTGCAAACAAATCAAAATCAAAGCAGGCAACGAGCAGAAAGAAGCTTCTTGACAAGCTTACTCTCGAAGAAATGCCGGCTTCATCACGCCGTTATCCCTTTGTCGGCTTCGTTATGGACAGAGAAGCAGGTAAGGAAATTCTCTCAGTTGACAATCTTTCAAAGACGGTTGACGGTGTCAAGGTTTTAAACAACGTTACCTTCCACGTCAACAAGGGTGACAAGATAGCATTCGTCGGCGAAAACGAAATTGCACAGACGACGCTTTTCCGCATACTTATGGGTGAAATCGAGCCCGATGAGGGTGAATTCAAGTGGGGCGGTACGACTTCGCAGTCATACTTCCCGCGTGACAACAGCAAGTTCTTTAACGGTGTAACGCTCAACATTGCCGACTGGCTCCGTCAGTGGTGCACCAACGATGAAACAGAAACCTTTATAAGAGGCTTCCTTGGCAGAATGCTTTTCTCGGGTGACGATATTTACAAGCAGGTGCAGGTGCTTTCCGGTGGTGAAAAGGTACGTTGTATGCTCTCACGAATGATGATGTTCGGTGCAAACGTGCTCGTACTCGACCAGCCGACAAACCACCTCGACCTTGAGTCGATTACCGCTGTCAACAACGGTCTTATAAACTTCCCCGGCAACGTGCTTTTCGCAAGTCACGACCACGAATTTATAAACACCATTGCAAACAGAATTATTGAGATAACACCCGACGGTGTTATTGACCGTCTTTTAACTTATGACGAATATCTCGAATACAAAAAAACGCTTTAAAAAAGTTTATATCGAAATAACAAACGTATGCAATCTCTCCTGCCCTTTCTGCGCAAAGTGCGGGAGAGACGGTTATTTTATGACCGAAGATGAGTTTGTACGTGCCGCCACGCAGGCAAAAACGGTGTCGGACTACGTCTATTTTCATCTTCTGGGAGAGCCGACGCTTCACCCGCAGATGAAGCGTTTTCTTGATATATGCGAGGATGTCGGTCTCAAAGTCAATCTGACGACAAACGGCACGATGCCCGACAAGATTCCGACTGACCATCCTGCACTCCGCAAGGTGAGTATATCGCTCCATGCGGCAGAGGCAAATGCTCTTGACATAGAAAAGTATGCCACGGGCGTGAAAAAACTTATAAACAACCTCGCATCAAACGGTAAAATAACCGAGATAAAGTTCTGGAACGGGACGTATGACCAAAATACCTCCCCCGACACGTATACGGGCAGACTTATGGCACTTTTGTCACCCCTTCCCGAAAACGTGTACGTAGGTACAGGTGAAATATTCGTATGGCCTTCTGACAGCAAGAAGGCTTATAATCCCACTTTTTGTATGGGGCTTCGTGACCAGTGTGCAATTTTATGCGACGGTACGGTTGTCCCCTGCTGTCTTGACAGCGAGGGGGAAATCACACTCGGAAATATATTTACCGAGGATATAGAGTCAATTCTCTCATCACCACGTGCAAAGGCAATCTACGACGGCTTTTCGCAGGGAAAAGTAGTTGAAGAACTGTGTCGCAAATGCTCGTTTTATCAGAATAGGAAAGGTTTTTCGAAATAATGACGGGACGACGTCCCCTACATTTTTATGCAACAAAAAAGAGAGGCAAGGGCGTGTTCACTTAGGGATTATTCGCTCAAAAAGCATAATTTTGGCGTATAACTTTGTTAAAAGACCTCCATATCCGTCAGGATTATGGAGGTCTTTTGCCTTGTTCTTCATCCAAAATAATGCTTTTTGTAGTGCT
>JAZQAK010000037.1:0-2102 GCA_045545175.1 Feifaniaceae bacterium | reverse complement strand
GTTAAGCGACACCAAAGGCTTGTTTATTGCAATCATATACCGTGAATTTGCTGTCGGGCTTTCCCGACTAGCCGATGATGGTGTCTTTGTATGTGCCGCCTGCGGGAATCATGGGATATACACACTCGTCAGAGTCGATGTCACATTCAATCCATACAGGACCCTTGATTTCAAGAGCTTTTTTGAATACTTCTTCAAATTCAGCAATGTTGGAGCACTTAAAGCCTGTCGCACCGAAGCCTTCGGCAACGGCAACATAGTTTGTCTTTCTCTGAGGCTCGGATGCCGAGTATCTCTTTCCGTAGAATACTCCCTGCCACTGATGTACCATACCGAGAACCTTGTTGTTGAAGATAACGGTAATGATGGGAAGCTCGTAGGAAACTGCCGTGCAGACTTCGTTCATGTTCATGTGGAATGAACCGTCGCTTGTGATGTGAATGACAGGTCTCTTCTTGTCTGTACCTACACACGCACCGATTGCCGCACCGTAGCCGTAGCCCATTGTGCCGAGACCGCCGCTTGTGAGGAAGCTGTTTGCATCCACATGCTTCAGGAACTGTGCCGCCCACATCTGGTGCTGACCTACGTCAGTAGCAAAAATTGCTTCCTTGCCTGCAATGTCGCACATAGCGTGAAGAATCTGGTGGGGACGGAGTACCTCGTTGTTGTCAACAGGGATGTAGTCCTGTGTCTGCCACTCGGCAATTTTAGCCTGCCATTCGGGGTGGCTCTTTTTCTTTATAAGGGGAAGTATCTTTTTGAGTACGTCTTTAACGTCGCCGATAACGGGAGTGTAGACGTTTACGTTCTTGTTCATTTCAGAGGCGTCTATATCTATATGGATAATTTTTGCATCGCCGCCGAATTTACTTGTGTTAAGTGCAACTCTGTCGGAAAATCTCGTTCCGATTGCAAGCATAACGTCGCACTTGGAAGCCGCCTTGTTTGCAGTAAAGCAGCCGTGCATACCGATAAGACCTAAGTTGTTCTTTTCGCCGTAGCCGAGGATGCCTGCCGCCATAAGTGTGTGGGCTGCGGGAATGTCAGCCTTTGCGATAAGCTCACGAAGTTCTTCGCCTGCACCCGAAAGTCGGACTCCGCCGCCGAAGTAGATAAGGGGTCTTTCCGATTCGTTGATGATGTTTGCAATGCTCCACCAGTCGTTCTGGACTGTGGGGGGCATAACCTTCTGCTGGGCAGGTTCTTCGATATACTCGCAGGTGTTTGCCGTAATATCTTTGGGAATGTCAATAAGAACGGGACCGGGTCTGCCGCTGGAGGCAATCTTGAATGCCTGTCTTAAAATATCGGCTAAATCCTCAACACGCTGAACGGTGAAATTGTGCTTTGTTATGGGAAGCGTTACGCCTGCAATGTAGACCTCCTGGAAGGAGTCGCAGCCGATAAGGCTTGTGGGAACATTGCAAGTGATTGCAACAAGGGGAACAGAGTCCATGTAAGCTGTTGCAATACCTGTTACAAGATTGGTAGCACCGGGGCCGCTTGTTGCGAAAACAACACCTGTTTTGCCTGTGGCTCTTGCATAGCCGTCTGCCGCATGGCAGGCACCCTGCTCATGTGCTGTAAGGTAATGTGTAATTTTATCGGAGCACTTGTAAAGAGCATCGTATACGTTGAGAGCCGCACCTCCGGGATAGCCGAAAACACGGTCAACGCCCTGCTCCATAAGAACTCTTGTTACTATTTCTGCGCCTGTAAGAAGCATTGTTTTTACCTCCGAGGGAAAAGTTAGGAGTTAGGAGTTTGGAGTTGCGGAGGATTTGCCGAAGGCAAATCTTCTTCATTTCATAACCAAGCCCTATTCCTATATTTGAACTGTTTGATTAAAATTCTGTTTGGGTTTGGTCGGTCGGATTTATGCCGGCCAAACCGGGTTATTTAAGCGACAATGAGGGTTTGCCCATCACGAGCATATGCCGTGAATTTGCTGTCGGGCGTCCCGACAAAAAAAGCCTTTGTCTCAAACAAATAGAGACAAAGGTCATGAAAACACTCTGCGGTACCACTCTGATTGCCGGAAAAACCGACCGCTTACCTTGAAATCAAGGTTCAGTTTTTAACGGTAACAAACCGTCTGA
>JAZQAK010000036.1:0-4634 GCA_045545175.1 Feifaniaceae bacterium | reverse complement strand
ATACACACCGTCTTCGAAAATGCCGTTTGTCAAAGCATAGTTATAGTATGTATCGAGATCATACTCTGCAGAAAGGCTGCCGCCGCAAAGAGTGCTGTGAAGTCTCACTGCCGCAGACATAAGCTCCTTTGCCGTAATATTCTCTTCGGGTGCACTTTCAAGTGCACCTTCCGTAAAAAGATTTGCATATGTGCTTTCTGTATCCGGTACAGTACCAACAACTTCCGAAGCTGAAGGTACCGCAATGGCGGAAAAAGCAAGACACATTGCCATGCATATTGCTGTTATCAAAATTAAACTTTTCTTCATGGTATATTCCCCCATGTTCGAATTCTTAAACATTATGATTATACACCAAGAGCACACTAAAAGTAAAGCGGTTTAATCCTTTTCTACGTTTGTGCCAAAAAAATAATGTTTTTTTGTATAAAAGCACCATGCAAAACGGCAAAAATTTCCCCGAGCGGTGAGGCACCGCCGCAAATTTACGGGAAATCTCAGATAAAACTTTAGCCTTTTGTTTCGCACAACAAACATATATGCAAATTCCCCGACGGAGTATCCGTCGGGGAAAAGTGTTTAGAGTTTATTTATGCTTTCCAGCTTTCGTAAGTTGCGAGGTTTGTTGTAACTTCAAAATCGTCGATCATGAAGGATATGCCGTAGCTTGCGTCGGGATTTGCATAGAATGTGATTTCTTCTGTAGGTTTGTTAACGCCCGAAGGAACAATAAATTCATCAATCGGAACATAACCGTGGGAGACTGTGAATGAGCCGTAGCACTGTGTCCAGTCAGCACCGGAAGTGAATGTTACATTAGCACCGGTCTTATCCATAAGGTACTGGGTATGTGCAAACCATTCACCGTCTGCACCAAGCTTCGCACTGTCTGCATATCTTGCGTTGAGCGAGATTTGTGTTGATGTTGATGAGCCGCCCGCATTAGTACCAATCTTAGCCTTAACTCTGTAGTAGTATGTTACACCCTTCTGGTAGCGGATTGTGGGTTGATGAATAAGGTAGTTCCATGTTCTTGTGTTGCTTTCTGTACCCTTGTCACCGCAGTTGGAGTACCAGTACTTGTTACCGTTTGTTTCTGTGCCGATACCGGATTCATTTTTGCTGTTAGAAGTCACGAATGCATCAGTTTCACTGCCTTCAGCATTACCGTTTACAAGCTTGAATGCAATAGGCTGTTCTCTTACAACGATGTTATCCATCATATAACCAACACCGAGGTTGTTATAGGGGTCAACATAGAATGTAAGTTCATGAGTTGAAGGATCAGCCGTTGTATCAAGAGTTTCTGCTACAGTATACTGGATTGTGAAGTGTTGCCATTCATCTGTGATTGTAACCTTTGTTGCTTCGGGATTGTGTTCAACGCCGTTTGTACCTGCAGTATCTGCATAACGGGCATTGAATACAAGAATTGATGTATCAGCGGGATGGTCGGAGCCGTCACCGAGCTTACCTGTTCTTCTTGCATCAAAGTCGATTGTGTATGTCTTGCCTGCTTCCCAAACAAATTTTGTTCTGATGTAGTTCCATACATTTCCGTTTGCGGGGTTGAGCATCCATACCTTGTTTGTGCTGTCGGTAGGATCTGTTTCAACAGTTATAGCATAATTGCTGTTACCGGAATAGAATTCTGTTGTATTTGTGCCTTCAGCATCGCCGTTTTCAATCTGTTCGTCAAATTCGAATGTATTTGCAACGGTGATGTTGATAATTCTGTCTGTGAAGTTGTAGGAGTAGTAGTAGCCTGCGTTATCAAGAACATAGAGAAGAGGAATTACGGGAGCACCGTCGAAGATTTCAAGGTTGTTATCAGTACCTACGAGTGTACCGTTCTTCTTAATCTGCTTGTTGTTGTAGTTGAACTCGAAGGTTGTTCCGTCGGGAGTATCGAGCTTAAGAACATATGCAGGAGATTCAACGCCTGTGATTTCGTTCTTAACAGAGCTTCTGTTCCAGCTGTAAACGATGTGGAGAAGCTTGTAGAGACCGCCTTCTTCTGTAGGAGCGATGTAAACTTCGCCCTTTTCGCTTGTAGGCTCGCTTCTGATTTCGCCGTAGTCCTTTGCTGTATACTTCTGATTGTCAACGTAAATTGTAGGCTTTCTTGTGGAATCGTCTTCTGTTATAAATTCAAATGAATAGAGATATACCTTTTCGCCGGAATCGTCATATACGTCAAGTCTTATTCCTGCAAGAGTACCTGTCCAGAGCTTGTGTTCTTTTACGTTGATAAGGTATTCGCAGTTTTCAGAACCGTCTACATAAGTGTTAAAGTTAAAGGTTCTTTCTTCTGCAAAGCCGTCGTACTGGGATGTATCGGTAGTATTCTTAAAGTAAATCTTACCGGTTCCGCCGCCTGTGCTTGTACCAAGCTTCATCTTGATGTAGGAAACCTCATCCATATTAATGCCGCCGGTAATTGCAGTGCCGCCGATATGAATTATTGAAGAATCAGCCTTCGTAATCTCGCCGTAAATACACTTCTTTGAAGAATTATATGAAGGCTTTGAGCAAGAAGATAACCAAGAGCTGTGAGAATGCCACGAGCTTGTGCTGCCACATATATTACTATAACTTGTAATTGCCGAGTTATTACTAAAGGAAGGATAACCGCCGAGACTCTTATATGTAGCAGGTGTTTCAACCTCTGCAAGAAGGTCTCTTCTGATATAGTGGTCATTATCGTTAGGATAAAGAGTACCTACTCTTGCCTTCTGGATTGCTGTAGGAACTGTATTGTTTGCATCGCCTGCAGCCGAGTCTCTTGCAACACCGCCGAATACTTCAGCGATAGCATCAAGATAACCGAATCCGCCGTAACCGGTGTTC
Organism: Feifaniaceae bacterium; assembly: GCA_045545175.1. GTDB lineage: Bacteria > Bacillota > Clostridia > Oscillospirales > Feifaniaceae > RGIG6165. Next base: position 1,784 of record JAZQAK010000036.1, on the reverse strand, counting down.
TTATAGTTTTCTGTAGCTGTCGGGAAGAGGTAGTGACCTTCACCGTATTCATTCCAGGTGTCGAAGGTAATAAGCTTAGACTTCCAGGAATCGGCACTTGAGCCGAAGTTAGTTGACATCTGGCTCTTATGCCAGGTAAGTATTGTTTCAAAGTTATCGGTTGTCATATAACCGGGTCTGAGTGTTGTCCAGCCGATATCGTTAAAGCCGGGAGTTGCAAGGGTAAGAAGGTCAATGCCCTGCGCCTTTGCATCTGCTGTGTGCTTTGTTGCAAGGCTCTTCTGTATTTCAACATCCCATGCTGTCTTGCCCCATGCGTAGAGGATGATACCGTCGCCGCCCATCCGGGACATTGTCTTATATGCAGCTTCTGACTGTGCAGAACCGCCGTATACTACGATGAGACCGTCAGCATAGCCTGCAGCAACAATCTGGTCTTCCATCCACTGAATCATTTCAGCCGCATCTGCGCAGGCTGCAAGAACCGTACTGTTAGGTGTCGCACCTGAAGGCTGATACTGGCTCTTGAGATAGAGGTTGCCGTTGTCGTCGTATTCAAGGAGAACAGCGTCTGTGTAGCACATATCGAGGAAGTAGAGGTACTGATAGATTGTGAGGAAGATGTATTCCTTACCGTCTTCTGTAATTCTGCAATATCTGGGGTCAGAGAAGTACCAGTCCATCCAGAGGGGGAATAAGTTGTTCATGAAGTCGGTCTTATGTGAGTCGGTATGGCATCCCGAGTTTTCATACATAAGGCTGAAGGTCATCATGTCGGAATACTTTGCATTGAAGTAACCGTCATGAAGCGCCTCGCTCATTCTCGGCTTCTTGATAGGTGTGTTGTTGGAAAGAGGGTACCAACAAGTCATATAGTTCTTGATACCGTGTTCTGTAAGGTACTTGATTTCCCAGTCCATAGACTCGGGGTTACCTTCATCGTAGTAACCGATAACGGGTTCGATTTCGGTAAAGGGTCTGATCCAGTCCCAACCGTAGTGAGAACCGTTTCTCCAGAGGTTACATACGCTCATGTTGAGGATGTAGTCGCCTGTATCAAGGGGAACGGGTTCGGGAACATAGTCGTTATTGGGGTCATCGTCTGTATTATAAACATCAACGAAGGTTTCGTATACTTCGATATCGTCGAACCAAATTGTGTCGCCTGCTGTTGTACCTACAGTACCGACTTCGAGTCCGTCAAAACCATCTACCTTTACGAGGAAAGGAACGTTCTGTGCAGCAACCTTACCGTTAATCTTGATAAGAGCCTTCTGTGTAGCTACATCTGCTTCGATTCTGATCCACTGCCATACGTTGGAAGTAAATACATCGTTAGGTGTAGTAAGGTCGAGCTTTGTTGCGCCTGCATACCAGTTGTTGCCCTTTGTTTCCACCTTAATAGCGTCAACACCGCTGCTTCTTAATGTGAAGTATGCGTTGTTTTCAACAGTTGTAGCGGAAGAGCCGTCATCAAGAAGAATGTATGCTTCAGCGATAACCTTGCCGGTTGCCTTATCAAAGCTTCTCTTTGCGTATGTTGTAGAACCGGCTGCTGTTACCATCTTAACGGAGTTTACTTCGCCTGTGTTTGAAGCATTAGCCTTAAATCTGTTTACTGTAACAGTGCCGTTTGTTTCGTAACCGACAGGTGCTTCGTTCTGATTTTCAAGACGGAACACATCGTTTACCTTATAGTTTTTATAAAGGTGTGTGTTACGGATATTTACGGTAGATACTTCGGTGATACCTGTGTAAATCTTAACACTTGCAAGGTTTGTGCC
>JAZQAK010000035.1:0-16848 GCA_045545175.1 Feifaniaceae bacterium | reverse complement strand
GGCAGTAAAAAGAAGTATGAACTTGATAAGGAAACGGGTTTTATAATTCTTGACAGAATATTATATACGTCAACGCACTATCCTGCGAATTACGGCTTTATTCCCCGTACTTACGGCGACGATAACGACCCGCTTGACGTGCTTTTAATATGCTCGGAGGATCTTGAACCGCTCACGCTTGCACGTGCATATCCGATAGGCGTTATCTCGATGGTTGACAACGGCAGAAACGACGAGAAGATAGTTGCAATTCCCTTTAACGACCCCAACTATAACACTTATACGAATATCGACCAGCTTCCCAAACATCTTTTTGAGGAGATGCGTCACTTCTTCAAGGTGTATAAGAATCTTGAGAACAAGACTACTGCCGTCAAGGAAGTCGGCGACAGGGAAGATGCAATAAAAATTATCTCGCAGGCAATAGACAACTACAAAAAAGAATTCCCCGATAAATAAATGTCATTAGTATTATATAATAAAATACTTGACTTTTAAGATGGGTTGTGGTCTATAATACGTGTATAGTGTATAGAGAGGATGATAAATATGATACGAATTGGCATTTTCGGATACGGAAATCTCGCAAAAGGCGTTGAACTTGCGGTAAATGCGGCAAAGGATATGGAACTTGTTGCCGTGTTTACGAGGCGTGATCCGTTATCGGTTAAAATAAATTCCGTCGGCGTTCCCGTCGTCAGTGCGGATGACGCTGCGGCGTGGGCTGATAAAATTGACGTTATGGTGATTTGTGGAGGAAGTGCGACAGACCTTCCGAAGCAGACTCCCGAACTTGCAAAGTATTTTAACGTGGTAGACAGTTTTGACAATCACGCTAATATACCCGTACATTTTAAAAACGTAAACGAGGCGGCCTTAAAATCGGGCAAGGTTGCCGTTATATCGGTAGGCTGGGACCCCGGTATGTTTTCGGTAAGCAGAATGTACGCTTCTGCGATTCTGCCTGACGGTAAGGATTATACCTTCTGGGGTAAGGGCGTAAGTCAGGGACATTCCGATGCAATACGCAGAATAGATGGCGTTCTTGATGCAAAACAGTATACGATTCCCGTTGAAGAAGCGCTTGAAGCCGTACGCAGCGGTAAAGAGCCTGAACTGACCGTAAGACAGAAGCATACGAGAGAGTGTTTTGTTGTTGCAGCAGAAGGTGCAGATAAGGCAAAAATTGAAAATGAAATCGTGACGATGCCCAACTATTTTGCCGATTACGACACGACGGTGCATTTTATAAGTGCTGAAGAAATGAAGGCAAATCACAGCACGATTCCCCACGGCGGTTTCGTAATCAGAAGCGGCAGAACGGGCGTTAATGGTGAAAACCAGCACATTATAGAGTATCGCCTGAAACTTGATTCAAACCCCGAATTTACGGCGTCCGTACTTGCGGCGTATGCGAGGGCGGCGTGGAACTTGTCACAAAAAGGCGAAAAAGGCTGTATGACGGCGTTTGACATAGCACCCAAGTACCTGAGTGAAAAAAACTTTGATGAATTGATATCCACTATGCTTTAAATAAAACCCCCGTTTTCAAAACGGGGGTTTTTTACCGTTTACCTTGAAAAAATGACCGAAGAGTGTTAATCGATTGAAAATGCACCGACAGGATGATAAGATGTGGTCAAAGGGGGTATTTCAGTGAAATGTACGGTTATAATCGGCAAAGAACGTGATGAGGAAGTCGTAATCTATGCCCGTGAAAAGACGGATTTGGTGACACAAATTGAACAGCTTGTCGAAGAAAATGCCTTTGAACTTGTCGGCTACGTTGATAAAAGAGCCGTGAGGCTGAATCTGGGCGAGGTGAGGTGCTTTGTTGTGGACAACAAAGTGTATGCCGTAACGCAGAATGAAAAATACGAACTCAAATTGAGGCTCAGACAACTGGAGGAGAGGCTTCCCGGAAATTTTGTAAAGATAAATCAATCGTGCATAGCCAATATGAAGCACGTAAAGCAGTTTGACGCGTCGTTTTCGGGCACACTCAGGGTGATTTTCGACAACGGATACAGCGACTACGTTTCAAGAAGACGGATGAAAACCGTCAAGGAAAGGATGGGCTTGTAATGAATAAGCATTTGAAGAATTTTTTACACAGAGGTTTAATTTTCGGCGGCTTCGGTCCGATAGTTGTCGGCATAATCGCACTTTTCGTTCCGCCTATGAGTGCAAAGCAGATGTTTGTGGCAATCATATCAACGTATCTGCTGGCGTTTTTACATGCGGGGGCATCGGTTTTCAACCAAATTGAAGAGTGGTCGATGCTTAAATCGCTGACCTGCCATTTCGGGTTGTTGTATCTTGCCTACGTGATATGCTATCTCGTAAATACGTGGATTGCATTTGATGTAAAAACGATTTTGATTTTCACACTCATTTTTGCGGCCATTTATTTTACGGTGTGGGTGATAGTCGTTACGACAATCAAGTTGACAAGCAGAAAACTCAATTCAAAATTAAATCTGATGAATAAATAAAAAGCAGGTCTTACAGACCTGCTTTTTCATATTTCACCTTCGATTATTTCACAGTTTTTTACAATATCAAAAAGATAGTTTTCGGATATTTCTTGCCCTGAAATATAATATTTTACGGCAGGGGAGAGGCCGCCGTGTGCTGTTAACAGCACGCTTTTATCTTTGTATTTTTCTTTTATGTCGTCAAGAAAAGCATACACTCTTTTTACGACGGAGGCAATCGGCTCCATATCGTCAAACTTTCCGTCTCCCTCAAGATTCCACATTGTTTTTCTGTATTCTTCGGAACCCGTGTAGAAAGCGGTTGAACCCTCGTAACTGCCGAAAGCACGTTCGATAATACGCTCATCGGTGATTATCGGCACGTCTCTGCCCTTGAGAATAATTTCTGCCGTTTCACGTGCTCTGGACAAGGGGGAGGAAATGCATATATCTATATGTTTATCGGAGAGGAGTTTTGCCGTCTCGCGTGCCTGCGCTCTCCCTGTATCGCAAAGCGGTATGTCGCTTTGACCTTGCATATAACCGTCAATATTCCACTGTGTCAGTCCGTGACGGACAAAATATAATTTCATAACCAAAGTCCCCTGTATAAATATAATAAAATCAACTGCACCGCAATTATAACGGGCAGACCTATCATAAAACGCTTGTGAAGCGTCTTGTGGTGAAAGAGTTTCATTGAAACGTATTCACCAACAGCACCTCCTGCAAGAGCAATCGTAAAAAGCGTACTCTCGGAAATGCGTCTTTTGTTTATCTTTGCAAGGTATTTGTCAATACCCGCCGTGACAAAAGCCACGGCATTTATAATTAAAATCCAGTACAACATATTCGTTATTTAACGGCATCGTTCTTATTCCATCTGAAATTGCCCCATACACCGTTAGCATCACCGAAATAGAGGAAGGTGTTGTCGTATTTCTTGGAAATCTTTACAAGCTCGCTCATCTGATGAAGATTGATGAGGGTAACAATCATAGTCTTTTCATTGCCTGTGTACATACCGCTACACTTAATGGTGGTTGCACCGTGCTTGAGGTTGACAAGAATCTCTTCCCTAAGCTTTTCAGGCTGATCGGTGATGATTTTAACCTCAACGGCGGATCTTGTTGTCTTTAAGATGTAGTTCATGGCAATGTTAAAAATCAACATCTGCACAACTGACATAATTACACTTTCAATATTGCGATAAACAAAGAAAGATACGCCGATAATTATGTAGCAGAACAATGATATGAGCGATTCTATGTTAAGGTACGGCTTTTTCTTCTGGAAAATGCTGGCAATAATGTCAATACCGCCTGTTGAACCGCCTATTTTAAGCATCATTGCAGTTCTCACACCAAGCATAATACCGGAAGCAAACACGGCAATCCACGTGTTTGTAGGAGATACGTACTCATACATATTAATCTTTTCCATTACAACAAGCATTACTGATGACAGTACGGTGAAAAAGAAGGTGTAGGTTACATATTTTTTGCTTATGAAAAACCACGCTATAACAAGAAGCGGAATGTTTATAATGAGGGAAACGTAACCCATGTTGATTCCGAAAAGTTCTTGTGTCATCATGGCAATGCCGTCAATTCCGCTGGGGGCAAAGTTTGCAGGGTTTACGAAGGTGTAAAGTCCTATTGCGGATAAAATTGCGGCTACTATTGTGATTAATATGTCGGTTGCTATTCTTAAGGCTTTCATTGTTTTCCTTCTTTCTGTTTTACTGTTCGTGGTGAGAATGTTTTTGTTGACAATCCGAACACGATTGCTAAAGTCTATACTACCACAAAACAAGATTTATTACAATAAAAATACACCCCGTAGGGTGTATTTTTGATTATATCGACGTCAGAGGTTCGGTTGTGTATACGACCACGGGGGCGTCAAGCCCTTTAGCCATTCTTTCAAGTGTCTGCAGATACGCCCACGTCTCCGTAAAGGATTCGTCTACAAGACAGTGGACTGACTGGTTGTACCCGTGGAAATAAACGTATATTTTATAGAAGTTTTTGTACTCTTCATAGTAATAGGTTTCGTATCCCGTTTCAAATTTCAGTTTTGCGCCGCCTCGTATATCGTTTATGAGTGCTTTGACAAGTGCATCACCGTTTGCATACGAGTTTACGTCAATGTAGTCGTTGTCTCTGTAAATGTTAAAGTCGTGCACCTCGCTCTCTTCAAGCATATCTGCCACGGCGTTATTCGTAGCAGGTGCTTCAAGCAGGTCGACTATCGCCCCCGAAATAAGCTCGTCGTCACGGTAATAGCGGTATCTTCTCTTTAACAGATTTCCGCTTTCAAGACGGTATTCAACCTCAAACATTGCCCCGTATTCTTCCGTTTCTGAACTTGCAATCAGAGTATGTGTACTGCGTACGAGTTTTATGAAATCCACGTCGTCGCTTTCTAACCGCTGCGAGTAATCAATGTTTACCCTCACACTTTCAACGTCGCTGATGTCGGGAATTCTTGTGGAATAGCCAAGCAGGTCGAAGAAGGTGAACAAACTGATTAGAATCACCGCAATGACAAGCGGTAAAACACCTTTGAGTGAGCCTTTGAAAACCTTGAACTTCTTGAGTGCAAACATTTCAAAGACGTAGTAGAGAAGCAGGGCACCGAAAAGCGTCGTCAGCATAAAGAGGATAAAACCGCCCATACTCTTGCGCTGTGTCAGGAATATATTTTCGAATATGTAGAAGAGCAGAAGACCCACCGTATAAGCACCGATTCCGCCGAGTAAGTATCTGAAAACGTATCTTATCGGCTTGAATGAGGCGATATCGCCTGCAGATTCGCTTTTCTTTATGCGGTAGAGCAGGTATGCACAGACTGTCAGCGCTATACCGACAATGGCATAAGCACTCATTTTGCTCAGATACACCATATTTATATCGTGCTCGTCAAAAATATACATATTGACTATCGGGGTAAGTATTCTTGATGCTGGAATGAGTGCCGCTTCATAGCCCTTGAGAAACATTGAACCGAGCAGGCTTACAATGCCGTTTATGCCAACGGCAAGAAAGTTTATTCCAAGATAAACCATGGGCATTGCCACCGCATTTGCGCAAATCATCGCACAGAAAACGGCAAGACCGTAGTAAAATACCGTCATAAGCGTTATTGCAACGAATATTTTGAAAATAACCGCGCAATTAACACCGTTAAGCCCCATAAGAACTATCATAACGGCAGAAATTATGAGGTTGGGGATAAGCGTAAAGCAGAAGCCCGATATGTAATTAGTTACAAAAAGTGAACTTCTTTTTATCGGAAGCGAGTGGGTAAAGTCAACCCTGTTGCTTTTGAAAAGGTAGGAGAATACAGCCATTACCGAAAGGCCACTCATAAACATGGCAACCGTCGGCATAAGCACGATTGCGGCATCTTCGATGTCTCTTGCGTAGTATTTAAGTGCGTGCACACCCACGCTTTTGCAAATAAGGAATGTCAGCGGTGCCGCAAGCACGAGACAGAAGAGGTAAGCTCCCCATATCGGCCAGAAACGTGTCACATTCTTTTTGAAAGTGGCGTAGTTAAAGAATGATGTTCTTGACTTCATAGTTCTCACCTCCGAGTTCGTAGATAAATATTTCTTCGAGTGTTAAGGGGATTGATTCGAGGACAAGCGGATTTGTCTTAGCAAGCGTGTCGAGCACTTCATCCTGCTTTCCTTTTATAATGAGTGTTTTTATTCTGCCTACACTGCTCTGTGATACTATATCAAGACCTTCGGGCAGTTCATCGCTGTCGGAGGCGTACTGCACCTTGACGGTATTATCCTGCAATGCGGAAAGCGACTGTTCGAGCAGTATTTTACCGCCGTTCATAATGCCTACGTAGTCGCAGACGTCTTCGAGCTCACGCAGGTTATGTGAAGAAACGAGCACCGTCGTACCTCTTTCCGCAACGTCGGCAAGAACAAGGCTCCACACCTGACGGCGCATTACGGGGTCAAGTCCGTCAACAGGCTCATCAAGGATGAGATATTTCGGCATACAGCAGAGTGCCAGCCAAAATGCCGCCTGCTTTTTCATACCCTTTGACATACGGCGTATGAGGGCTTTTTCGCTTAAATCGAATACTCCTTTGAGTTTTTCATAACGTTCCATCGAGAACTGCGGATATATGCCGCGAAGATAATGCATCATATCACGTATGCTTGCCTGCGGAAAGTGATACCAGTCATCCGAGATGCCGATTATCTCCTGCTTTAAAGCGTCGTTTTCCCATACGGGCTGCCCGTCTACAAGCACCTCGCCTGAGTCTTGCTTGTATATGCCGAGTATGTGTCTGATTATCGTGGATTTTCCTGCGCCGTTTGGTCCGACAAGACCGTATACACAGCCGTCCCCGACAGTCATATTCAAGCCGTCAAGCGCTGCAAAACCGTCAAATTTCTTGACAGCATTTTTGATTTCAATCATTCGTTATCACCCTTTCTGATACGGTCTGCTATCTCCTTTGATGACACGCCGAGTAGTTGAAGTTCTCTGCACAACGCATCGAGTTTTTCGTAACAGTCCTCTATCTTTCTTGTGTCACGGTTTATCCCGGCAACAAACGAGCCTTTTCCCGGTACGGAGTAAATAAAACCCTCCGTCTCAAGCTCGGCATATGCACGCTGTATCGTATTCGGATTTATCGCAAGTTGCGATGCAAGAATACGAACAGAAGGCAATTTGTCGTTTTCGCCGAGTACTCCGCTGAAAATAAGTTTCTTATAACCGTCCCTCACCTGCTCGTAAACGGGTCTCGGGTCACGGTAGTTGATACTTATCATCTGCACACCTCCTAACTGTACCAATACACTTAGTACAGTTTTAATATATCATGCATTGCTTTGGGTGTCAACACTTTTTTGTTTGACAATAACGGGAGTTTCATTTATAATAAGATACGTTGATGAAAACAGAATAATATATCGAGGTGTGGCGCAATTGGTAGCGCGCTTGCTTTGGGAGCAAGATGCTGTAGGTTCGAGTCCTATCACTTCGACCAGAAAAAGCAGTTATGACTGAGTCATAACTGCTTTTTGTTTGGCAGGGGGAATATCTGTCTCCGAATTGGTAAGAATATCTACTATCTGATAAACGGAGGTAGTGAAATGTTTAAACACGAAAAGATGCTTTTTCATCCCGTGGCGGTGGAGAGACCCAATCCGCAGTACGCAGCACTTTTACAGGAGCAACTCGGCGGAGGCAACGGCGAGCTCAAGGCGGCAATGCAGTATATGTCCCAGAGTTTTCGAATCAAAGATCCCGAAATCAAGGATCTGTTCCTTGACATTGCGGCTGAGGAACTTAGTCATATGGAAATGGTGGCGCAGACCATCAATCTCTTAAACGGGCACGACGTTGATGCCGAAAAGGTGCCCAGCGGTGAGATTCAGTCCCACGTACTTCTCGGCTTAAATCCCGGTCTTATCAACGCCTCGGGTTACTCGTGGACGGCTGATTACGTAACGGTTACGGGGGATCTGTGTGCTGACCTGCTCAGCAATATTGCATCCGAACAGCGTGCGAAGGTGGTTTACGAATACCTTTATCGCCAGATCGACGACGTGAAGGTGCGTGAGACCATCGATTTTCTCCTCAACCGCGAGGAAGCGCACAATCAGATGTTCCGCGATGCCTTTAACAAGGTGCAGAACTCGGGTTCTAACCGCGATTTCGGCACGACTAAGGCTGCAAAAATGTATTTTTCCATGTCGGACCCCGGCCCCAACGCATTTGCAACGGGTGATACAAAGCCTGTTTCCTTTGATTAAAATAAAAAAACGATGAGAAATCGCAAGATTTCCCATCGTTTTTTTAATGGTATCGTTTTGTTTATTTGCATATCCGCCAATAATCGTTTCCCTGCTCGTAATTGTTTATATTTGCTTTCTCCACTTTTATTTGCTGATTGATTTTTTGTGTTTGTCGTGGAGTCTTACCAGATTTTCGACTACCGCCATCTTCTCAATAACGGTTTTTACGATTTTGTCAAGCTCGCTGTCCTTACAATAGTTTGCTTCCGTAATAAAATCGACACGGTTTTCCGACATAAGCTGTGCGGCGACTTCCTTTTTTCGCTTGTTAAACACGGCTATGGACTGACCTTTATTTAACTTGACAAGCTTCATACACGGCACGTCCGTGAGTCCGTCACCTATGTAAATCATATTACGGAAGGGGATACGACGTTCCTCTTCGGGAACGTAATCGTTTAAAGCTTTGTCGTCCCAAACGTCGAGAACACCTTTGTTGATTCTAAAAAGAAACTGCGTTTTATTAGTGTAATTGACGGCAAGCTTGGGCCAGATTGCAACGTTGTTTTCGTTATACAAAAATTCGCAGGCGTATACCTTTTTGAAATATTTATTGATTGAAGAACCTTCGATAATTTCTTTGATTCCCGAGGAGATTACGTAGTGCTCAATGACAACGCCGTTTTGCTCACCGTAGGCATTTATACGTGCAAACCAATCCTCGACACCGGGATAATATTCTATATCTTTTCCGAATGAGACGAAGGCATCACGTGTAACGGGGACCTGCTTTTCGGACGCTTTTTTGAGCATCTGATACATATAGGCGAGAATAGGGTCCATATTTTCGGATTCCCTGAGTTTTTTCGCTTCACTCCAGAAATCGTCGGGCGTTATTCCGAGATTTGGAATAAAGCCGTATTCCTGCATATCTTTCGTTGATAAGGTTTTATCAAAATCGTACATAATAGCAATAATCGGCGGTGTCGGTTTTGCCATAATCATTCTCCTTTCGTTGTACAGCCACGGGGCTTGCATTTTATGTAATATCAATATAACACGTCTGTTGTCCGATAAAACGGACCGTTACAGACGTTTTTGCAAGAATAGGATATAAGAAAATCGTAATAAATGCAATAAATTAAGGTTATTATGCAAGGAATTTGAGGTTTTAGTGTTGTATACTGTTGTCAGATATATATGATCAATTCTTACAGGAGAGTGAGGAAAATGATGAAAAACGAAGTAAAAAATCGATTACATCTGATTGGAAACAGCCATCTTGACCCCGTTTGGCTCTGGCGTTTTCCCGACGGTCTGTCGGAAGTCAAGGCGACTTTCCGCTCGGCACTTGACAGAATACGTGAATTTGACAATTTCGTATTTACCTGTGCATGTGCATCGTATTATAAGTGGGTTGAAGAAAACTGTCCGCCTCTTTTTGAGGAAATCCGCCAGGCAGTCCGTGACGGAAAGTGGATTATTGTCGGCGGTATGTGGATACAGCCCGACTGCAATATGCCCTCTTCGGAGAGTTTTGCACGTCAGATGCTCTATTCACAGCGTTATTTTAAAGAAAAGTTCGGTGTGCAGGCGGTTACCGGCTATAACGTAGACTCGTTCGGACACAGCGCAGGCCTTCCAAGGCTTCTGCGTGAGGGCGGTATGAAAAATTACGTGTTTATGCGTCCTACAGACGGTTTCTTAAAGGCCCCCGAAATGTTATATCCTTTCCCCGACCGTGCATTCCGCTGGCACTGTGAGGACAACGAGGTCCTGACATACCGTGTTCCTTACGGATACCGTCAGAATTATACGGAAGAAAATCAGATTGCAAATCACGTCAGGGATGCAGAAAACTTCCCGTATCCCGTTATGGTTTTCTACGGCGTGGGCAATCACGGCGGCGGACCGACGATAAAAAATCTTCAGATTATAAACGAATACAATAAAAATAACCCCGGTAATGCGGTTATCTCTGATCCTGACAGTTATTTTGAACTGCTTCGCAATGAGCATATGGACAAATTGCCCGACTATACGGGTGAATTGCAGAATCATGCAAGCGGTTGCTACTCTGCAAATTCCAAAATGAAATATCTCAACCGTCAGTGTGAAAACAGACTCGGTGAGAGTGAGCGTCTTTCGGTGCTTTCGTCGGTATGTACCGATCACCGTGTTGACGTAGCCGAAGACCGTAAAGCGTGGGAAAAGGTTATGTTCAATCAGTTCCACGACATTATTACGGGTTGCTGTATAAAGGCGGCGTATGACGATGCGTATGCATTTGCAGGCTCGGCAATCACGCACGCCGTAACTACGGGAAATGCGGCTATACAGCGCATTTCGTGGGCAATCGATACTGATAAGGGACTTTCTTCTCTGTCAAAGGATTACGGCGGTGCACTCTGGGAAACTGACGATCTCGGAACGCCCGTAGTCGTATTCAATCCGCTCAGCCATACGGCGAGAATTCCCGTTTCGGTACATCTCAACAGCGGCTCGGGTGTAACGGACGATGAGGGTAATCCCGTCCCACATCAGATTACACGTGCGGATTACACAAACCGTGCGGTAGACACGCGTCACACCTCTTTCGTTGCTGAGGTTCCTGCATACGGCTGGCGTACGTACTGGGTTTACAGAAACCGCACGTTTGAACATAATTCAGATTTCGCTTTGCAGGTAGGTCCGCACCGTCTGTCAAACGACCGTATCTCTGTGACCTTCAATCCCGGTGACGGTGAAATTGCTTCAATCAAGACCGCTGAAGGAGAACTTCTGGGAGAATTCGGATGTCGTACGCTCGTTCTTGATGACAGCCCGTACGATACGTGGGCACACGGTCAGTACGTTTTCGAAGGAAAGATAGGTCAGTTCGGCCAGCCGAGCTTTGACATAGTGGATAAGGGCGAGTGTAAGGTATCTTTACGTGTTACACAGACGTGGCAGAACAGCCGTCTTATCCGTACTTATACGCTTTATGCGAACGACGACAATTTATACGTTGACACGCGTATTGTCCTTGCCGATGAGCGTGTTATGGTCAAATTTGCGTTTGATGCAGGTCTGCCCGAAGGTGAATTCCTCCGTGAAGTGCCGGGTGATACGATTACGACAGACCCTGCAACGCCCGACAGAAGAATCGCGGGACGTGAGTTGCCCATGCTTCGCTGGATGGCAATTCGTGACGGCAAACGCGGTCTTGCGGTTATCAACAACGGCAGATACTCTTCTTCCTGCCGTAACGGTGAACTTCGTATGGTTGCAGCCCGCAGTTGTTATTACGGTGATCATTTCGGTCAGCGTGACGGACTGCTTCAGGCGCAGGATATAGGTGAACACGAATTCCGTTATGCAATCCGTGCCTGCACGGATGATCTTACTCCCGTTGCAAGAACGGCAGAGGAACTTAACTGTGAGTTCCCCGTTATTACGGAGACCTATCACAAGGGTAATCTTCCGCAGAAGGCATCGTATGCATCCGTGGATAAGGATAACGTGACGGTAAGTTGTATAAAAACTGCTGAAGACGGCAACGGAATTATCGTTCGTTTCAATGAGCTCGCAGGAAAAACAACGAAGTTCGTTGCAAAAGTTTTTGACACTGAAATCAATGCTGAAATCGCACCCTTTGCCATTGACAGTTACAGACTTGTAGACGGTTGCGCATACAGGTGCAATTTCATTGAGGAGTAGACGATGGATAAATATATCGGAATAGATATAGGCGGTACGAAATGTGCCGTAGTGGCAGGCGATGAAAACGGAAACGTTCTTGACCGTTTTGCAATACCGACGGGCGATTGTGAAGAAACGCTTGCGCAGTTGTTTGATGCAGTTGAAAAGCATCAGGGATATAAGGCAATCGGCGTAAGCTGCGGCGGACCGCTCAATGCCGTTACGGGAACGATTCTATCACCCCCGAACCTGCCCGGATGGGACAACGTAGAAATAACAAAGCGTCTGACAGAACGCTTTAAAGTACCTGCCTTTCTTCGTAACGACGCCGATGCATGTGCCGTTGCCGAATGGAAATACGGTGCAGGACGCGGAACACGAAATATGGTGTTTCTCACGTGCGGAACGGGTATGGGTGCAGGTCTGATTCTCGACGGTAAACTCTATTCGGGAACGAACGGCTCGGCAGGTGAGGTCGGTCATATTCGACTTACCGATGGAGGCCCCGTTGGATACGGAAAAATCGGCTCGTTTGAGGGTTACTGTTCGGGTGGCGGTATCGCACAGCTCGGCGAAACGGTAGCACGAGTGTATGCACAGCAGGGCACGCCTGTTTCGTGGGCAGACGGAACGCCCGTTACGGCAAAACGTCTGGCAGAAGCGGCAAATGCCGGTGATAAGGCGGCGCTTGAAGTGTGGAAGTTAAGCGGACAGATGCTTGGAAGAGGCATTTCCATACTAATAGATTTGCTTAACCCCGAACGTATAGTAATCGGAAGTATTTTTCAGCGCAGTGAAAATCTGCTTCGAGGCGAGATGGAGGACGTTATTGTCCGTGAATGTCTTGCACAGACTGCAGGCGTATGCGAAATCGTACCTGCACAGCTTGGTGACAGTATAGGTGATATTGCGGCACTCAGCATTGCCGTAAGCGGAATAAAAGGAGAGTTATAATGTATAATATAGAAAGTCTTTATGAACAGTATCCGAAACTTGAAGTATGCCGTGACGACATAAAAAAGGCGTTTGATGCACTCGTAGCCTGCTATGATTGCGACGGCAAGGTGCTTTGCTGCGGTAACGGTGGCAGTGCGGCAGACAGTGACCATATTGTAGGAGAATTGATGAAAGGTTTTCTTCTTCTCCGTCCGGTAGATGATGAGCGTATTCCGCTTGAATTGCGGGAAAAACTTCAGGGCGCATTGCCTGCCATCAATCTGACTACTCATTCTGCGCTTTCAAGTGCATATCTGAATGACGTTGACCCGTCTATGATATATGCCCAGCAGGTTTACGGCTATGCACGTAAGGGTGACGTTGTACTCGGGATTTCTACCTCGGGCAATGCAAAAAACGTTGTCAATGCAATCACCGTTGCTAAAGCAATGGGTGTGACGACTATTGCACTGACCGGTGAAAAAGGCGGAAAAATCGGTGAAATTGCAGATATTGCAATCCGTGTTCCCGAGTGTGAAACCTATCGTATACAGGAACTGCATCTGCCCGTATATCACGCACTTTGCGCGGCAGTTGAAGCACATTTCTTTAAAGCATAATATTAAAAAAGCCCGTCTCAGACGGGCTTTTTTGTTGAATTTATTTTTCTGTATTGAATGGGAGTTGTCCCATAATGCGTGTTGAAACTTCGCATAAAATGTGAATATGATGAAAAACCGCTTGCAAGACATATTTCCGTCACGGAAAAATCCGTGCTGACAAGCAGACGGCAGGCGTGTTTCAGACGCAGATTGACGAGATACTGCTTGAAGGTACACCCGGTATTGTTTTTAAAGTAGGCGGAGAGATAGGTTGGGGTAAGATGAAGGTGTTTTGCAAGAGAATCCAGCGTTATCTGCTCGGTATAGTGTCGGTGTAAATACAGCACCGCACGGCAGATAAGCGGATTGACCGACGGGGGCACGTTATATCTCGGCGCACGGAGAAGCTCGATGATAATACACTCGAGCAGGGATTTTACGTAAGCGGAAGTATACGGCTGTTCAGGCTGATTCCCGACTTCCTGCAAAATCGTTGAAGCATATTGCTCTAAAACGGAGAATTTCTGTTCATCAGGTGTTGCAATCAGTTCTACACCTGACATTTCAAGAGTCAATAAAGCGGCGTACATATCTTCGGAAATCTGATCTTCACTGAACATAATTCCGATAACCTCAATAGGCTCTTCTACCGTGATTATATGATTATCAGCGGGTGTGAGGGCATATATTGTTCCGCGTGTAAGCGGGTATTTTTTGCCGTTGATAACATTCGTGCCTCTGCCTGAGAGCACGAGTTCAATTTCAAGACAGTCGTGCCAGTGCAGTGAGGTCTGTTTCTTAACCAACTTACGCTCAGCCGTTATCTGTAATGCTTTTTCGGCCGCATGCAGTGAATATACCCTGCGTTCTCCCACAGTATCGCCCCTTTCCTATTGTATATTATCATTATATCACGGTATTTTCGGGGCTTCAAGTTAATATGGTTTTCCCATAAAAAACAAAAAACACCCAAAAGGGTGTTTTCTTGTTTTGGTGGGCCTTCGGGGACTCGAACCCAGGACCGTCCGGTTATGAGCCGGGAGCTCTAACCAACTGAGCTAAAGGCCCGTATTTTACTACGCTGATATATTATACTCGATTAAATCCGTAAAATCAAGAGGAAAATATGAAGTTTTATAAAAAAGAAGTAAAAAATTGTGAACTTAAAAGCGGCACCGGGTGAATGCGGATTTATTTGCTTGACTTGATGCACTTAACATAATAAAATAAATATTATAGAAAATTGCGGACAAACCGGGAGAATTTATAATGAAAAAAAAGAAAAAAATGAACAAAAAAGCAGGCATAATAGCAGCGATATGTGCGGTGCTTATCGTAGGTGTGATTGCCGCAGTACTTTTAATTCGTGGCAATGATGAAGACGATACGTACAAGCATTTTGATGAAAATGAGCAGTATCAGCTTGAAAAAGACGGTGCGAAAGAGTATTCGAGCCCTGTTCTTGTGTTGTACGGTGAAGATGAACAGCTTGTCGGCGTCACACAGCTTGGAAACAAGGTGTATCTTGACAACCCCGAAGGTATAACCGTTATACCGGGAAGCGTTGCAACCAAAATCGACATTACGGTTGACGATGACGGTGTGAGAAGAGGAAACCTTTGTTATCCCTACAGCACGAATACACTTCTGCCCGTATACGGTTCGCAGGATGTTGCCCCCAGAATGATGGCGGATATGAGGATGAAAAGCCTTATGAACACGCCGGGATATTCAAGTATAACCGATTATAAAATAAACTCGGTAGAGGTAAAGAAGGTTTCAAGCGGTGAACCGGGTACTGCTATAATTGATTTTACACTTAACTGTGACGTGCGTCCTTCGGAATTCGGTGACATTTACGGTGAACCGGATGCTGAGGGTTGGTGCAAGGGACTGGAATACGATTTCGTTTTATGGGGCAGCGAAGAAACGTGGCATCAGCTTGGTGAAGACCCGATAATTGACCGTACGGGCAACTACAGCGAGGGTCAGATAAAGAACACCGATCAGACGACGCTTTTCGTAAACGAAGAGCATATGATCAACTATGCTTGTTTTGAGCAGCCCGACCAGTCTATTCTCACTGACGAGCCTATGAACAGCGAAGGCGCTGAAGATGAAGGTATTGACGTGGATGAAATGGAACTTGAAACAGAGGCAGAGAACGAAACCTTTTACACACAGCTTTTCGCTATGAATGCGGACGGCACTGTTAATATAATTGAGCAGGGTATGAAGAATATGCAGTATGCTTTCATTACCGAGCGTAATAACAAGGTTTATATGACCTCAAGCATCTGGAATTCACAATCGGAAGTTATGATTTCCCATCTCGTGTGCTACGACCTTAATACCCGAAGGGTTGACCGTATAATAGACAGATGTGTACTTCTCGGCATAACCGACGATACCATTTATGCTTACGGCTCAAACGTGGTTGACGGTGTTTACAGACCGCAGGATATATATGCCGTTGATATGGCAACGGGTACGATAAAGTGGAGGACAGAGCCCGTTATGATAGCGGACGAGACCAACACGTTTATTGAGCAGGGTGTATACGACGGTTATCTGCACGTTATGTATGCAAGTGATAAACTTGTATTCAAGCTTGCTGAAGATACAGGTGAATGGTCATTCCATTACGCAGGTTAAAAGGACGGTGTGATATGCAAAAAATAGCACAGTTTTTTAAAGTGAGTTACAAACAGTTTGAGGACTCGTGGAAGGATACTTTCGGTGAGGCTGATGGCGTAAGTAACATATATGAAGAAATAAAACTTCCCGTACGTGCAACGACGGGAAGTGCGGGATACGATTTTTTTGCACCCTGTGATATTGAACTTGCACCGGGTGAGAGTATGAAGGTACCTACGGGCATCAGAGTAAAAATTGATGACGGCTGGATGCTTGCAATATTTCCGAGAAGCGGTTTGGGTTTTAAGTTTCGCTTACAGCTTGACAATACGGTCGGCATCATAGACAGCGATTACTATTATTCCGACAATGAAGGTCATATGTTTATAAAGATAACGAATGACGGAAAAAGCGGTAAAACGGTGTCCGTAAAAGCAGGGCAGGGGTTTGCGCAGGGCATATTCATCCCCTACGGCATAACGGTTGACGACACAGCGACGGAAACGAGAAACGGCGGTTTCGGAAGCACGACAAAATAAAAAAGAGAGGCATTTGGGCGCGTTCGCTTAGGGATGAATCGGTTTTGGATTGAACTTTCCCGTTAATACTTCATAAAAAAATTCCGTAATACACAAAGTATTGCGGAATTTTTATTATTTTGTCTAAACGAAAAATTTCTAACCCAAAACTGCAAAGCACTACAAAAAGCATTATTTTGGATGAAGAACAAGGCAAAAGA
>JAZQAK010000034.1:0-40507 GCA_045545175.1 Feifaniaceae bacterium | reverse complement strand
ACATACTTTCGAAGTAACAACAGATACAACAGGTGCAACAGTAACTTACAACGGCGAAGAAACTGCTCCTAAATTCATTAACCCCGGCGAATACACAGTAAACTACAAGGTTGAAAAGGCCGGTTACACAACAGTTGAAGGCACAGTAAGAGTTGTAATCAAGGGTGCTTACATCGTAGAAGTAGACCTTGGCGAGAATTCTGACTATGTTGCAGGCAAGAAGCTCGTTCTCGTTTACACAGACGAAGCATTAACCTTCAAGTATGATGGTGCTCCTATGTACGAAGTAACAGGTGCAGGCTATAAGTATGAAGCACCTGACGGAACCGTGTCTCAGCACAATTATGCACACGTATATGCACTTGTAGTTGATGCAATAGAAGATGGCGACCTTGAAGATTATAAAGCAAAGGTAGAAGATGTTGAAAACGGCACAGCAGAAGTGATTGATTATACAAA
Organism: Feifaniaceae bacterium; assembly: GCA_045545175.1. Classification (GTDB taxonomy): domain Bacteria; phylum Bacillota; class Clostridia; order Oscillospirales; family Feifaniaceae; genus RGIG6165. Next base: position 40,048 of record JAZQAK010000034.1, on the reverse strand, counting down.
CGTAAATAAGATCACAGGTGATCCTGATGATGAAGTTACATGGAATGATATCACAGCAGCATACAATGCTATAACAAACGATGCTTCTTCATATGCAAACTGGATGGCAGGCTGCATTAAGGCTGACGTTAACGGCGATAAGCACGTTACAACCGATGACGCACAGTCTATCATTGTTGCATACAATGCTGTACAACAGTAAAAACAAATGAGTTGTAAAATGTATTAATCTTATGTTAAACTAATGCAACAAGGAGCTTCCTCGTATGAGGAAGCTCCTACCCCGCAAAAACGAAAGGAAAAAATATGAAACGAATACTGACACTTTTACTTGCTTGCACACTATTGTTTTCATGTTTTTTGTTCACGGCATCTGCAGCTCCCGCAATAGAACTGCAGTATGAATTGAGCATAGACGGAAAGAATAAAGCTATAGTTCAGGCAGGCGATACAATCACAGTAGATATGTATCTCAATAACATAACAAATGACGACCCATATCTCATCACCACTCTCCAGAATGAAATTGAGTTTGATAAGGACTTTTTTGAATTTACCGAAGGTGATGTTCAAATTTTAAAACCCGCGTCGTCACAGCTTGTCAAGTATTCTTGGGGTGCACAACGGGTGCAGTTTGTCTATGTCAATACCAATGACTCTGGTGGAGAATATGTGGGCGTAGAATATGCCAATGAAGAACTTATCGCAAGAGTAACTTTCAAGGTTAAGAACGGTCTTGCAGACGGAACAAAAGGATGGCTTAAAAATAAAGTTTCCGAAGCCGGATATGAAGGTTCATACAGAACCTCGTGTCAGGATATGGAAGTGTTTATTGGCAAGGAAATGTACTCTCTTACCTTTGAAACAAACGGCGGCTCCGAAATTGAAACTAAGAAGTTTGAGGTAAATACAACCGTTGACCTTTCGCAGTACAAGCCGACAAAGACGGGTGCTACGTTTGCAGGCTGGTATAAGGATTCACGCCTAACACAGCAAATCACAAGCATAAAGCTGACGGAAGATACGACAGTTTATGCTAAATGGACAACAAGCGGCGGGGGTACACCTCCCGGTGGCGGCGGTCCAGTAGGTCCTGCTACACCCGAAGATAAGGGCAAAGAGCATAAAGCATACATTCTCGGCTACGGCGATGGAACCTTTAAGGCAGATAATCATATGAGCCGTGCCGAAGCAGCGACTATCTTTGCAAGACTTATTGCTGAGGAAAAAGGTGAAACCGTAAGCGGCGATGCAACATTTAACGACGTATCCTCAGAAAGCTGGTATGATGACTATATCGGCTATCTTGAAAAGTACAATATTGTCAATGGTTATGCCGACGGTTCGTTTAGACCGAATAATACGGTAACAAGAGCGGAATTTGTTGTTATGGCTGTGAGATATTACAGTCTCTTCAATAATGTTTCTAAGGGCAATTACACAGCAAGTTATCCGGATATACAAGCAGCACATTGGGCATATGCGGATATTGCATACGCAGATAACGCTGATTGGATTAACGGATATGCTGACGGAACATTCAGAGGAAACAATAATATCACAAGAGCAGAAGTTGTTACGATTGTCAATAAGGCGACAAACCGAGTTCCTGATAAGGAATATATTGACAGTAACATTTCAGCACTCAATAAGTTTACTGACCTCCAGAAGAATGCTCACTGGGCATACTATTCGATTATGGAAGCAGCAAATACTCATAAGGCAACAACAAGCAACGGCGTTGAAACTTGGGTAAAGTAATTATAATATAACGTTAGGATGGTACGACTATGTCGTGCCATCCTTTTTTGCCTAAATGGAGAAAAAAAAGGATGGCGATGACAAGTAAAAGAAAAAATAAACAATCCTCTCGATTTCGCTAAGCTCACCCACTCTCCTTTATACAAGGAGAACTTTTTCCTTCGCCTTAAGGGTAAGCCGTTGAGAGAGGGGGAAGAACTCATTCTGATAAGCTTATTTTTGTTCACATTATGTTCATTGACAATGAAAAATAATTGGTTTAAAATAGGAAATAGTCTAATAATAAATGTATCAGAGTGAGTGACTACTCACTCTTATCGCGTTGTACCGTGATTTTGGAAAAGGAGAGAGTTAATGTTAAAAAAATTGGCGGCGTGTGTCAGGGAATATAAGAAGGCGTCTCTGCTGGCACCGCTTTTTGTGTCACTTGAGGTTATTCTCGAAGTAATAATCCCGTTTTTAATGGCGTTTCTTATAGATAAGGGCGTTGAAAAGGGAAATATGGGTTACATACTTAAAATGGGCGCACTCATTATAGTATGCTGTGTTGCGTCGCTCGTCTGCGGTGCCCTGTCGGGTAAGTATGCGGCGAGAGCATCGACGGGTTTTGCAAAAAATCTGCGTCACGATATGTATCATAATGTGCAGAATTTTTCTTTTTCGAATATTGACCGTTTTTCGACGTCAAGTCTTGTTACGAGAATGACGACTGACGTTTCAAACGTCCAGAATGCATATATGATGATAGTGCGTGTTGCTGTGCGCAGTCCTATGATGATGATTTGCGCGATGATAATGTCGTTTAACATAAGCGTTAAGCTTGCACTCGTGTTCGTATGCGTGTTGCCTTTTCTTGCGGCAGTCATTTTCGGTATTGCCATTAAGGCACATCCTACGTTTGAAAGGGTTTTCAAAACGTATGATAAGCTCAACAACGTTGTCGGTGAGAATTTAAGCGGTATCCGTGTCGTTAAATCCTTCGTGCGTGAAGAACACGAAAAGGAAAAGTTCGGCAACATATCAGAGGATATCTATAAAGACTTTACAAAAGCAGAAAAACTGCTTGCCTTCAATAACCCTGCCATGATGACGGCATCATATACCTGTATGCTGCTCGTCTGTTGGCTTGGCGCAAAGATGATTGTAAACTCAGGCGCAACGACCATGACTACGGGCCTTCTCACGAGCTTTATTTCATATTCAATGCAGATACTTATGAGTCTTATGATGTTCTCTATGGTATTCGTTATGATAATAATTGCTCGTTCGTCTGCTGAACGTATTACGGAAGTGCTTTCCGAGGTGAGCGACCTTCAGAACCCCGAAAATCCGATATATGAAGTTGCAGACGGCTCGGTAAAATTTGAAGACGTAAATTTCTCCTATTCCAAAAAGAAGAAAAAGCCTGCTATATCAAACGTCAACCTCGACATAAAATCGGGTGAGACGATAGGCATAATCGGCGGTACGGGCTCGTCTAAATCAACACTTGTTTCGCTTATTCCGAGACTTTACGACGTTACCGACGGCAGAGTGCTTGTCGGCGGCAGGGACGTTCGTGAATATGATATACAGACACTTCGTGACAGCGTGGCAATGGTGCTCCAGAAAAACGTGCTTTTCTCGGGAACTATCAAAGAAAATCTGCGCTGGGGCAATAAGGATGCTACGGACGAGGAAATAAAACACGCTTGTGTTCTTGCCTGTGCGGATGAATTTGTCAGCGCTTTCCCTGACGGTTACGACACCTATATTGAACAGGGAGGCTCGAACGTTTCGGGTGGACAGAAACAGCGTCTGTGTATAGCAAGGGCACTTCTTAAAAAGCCTAAAATACTCATTCTTGACGACAGTACGAGTGCCGTTGACACCAAAACGGATGCGATTATAAGAAAGGCGTTTAAAGAGGAAATTCCCGATACGACCAAGTTTATAATCGCACAGAGGATATCCTCGGTGCAGGATGCCGACCGCACGATAGTGCTTGAGGGCGGCAGAGTTGTCGACTTCGGTTCGCATGAGGAACTTCTTTCAAGATGCGATATTTACAGAGAAGTATATGAATCACAGGTGAAGGGGGATGAGGAAAATGGCAAATAATGTAGGTCGTCCTCCCAAAGGTGTGAGAATGCCGGGCATGAAGCTTGACAAGGGTGCTGCTATGCGCCTTATCAAGTATATCGGCAGGAATTACGCTTTTCATATCGTTGCAGTGCTCGTATGCATTGTAATAAGCGCATTCTGTACCGTTCAGGGAACGCTTTTTCTTGAAACACTTATCGACGATTATATCGTTCCTCTGACAAATCAGAAGCTTGCAGGGCAGGCGGTTGATTTTACGCCTATGCTGTGGGCAATTTTAAAAATGGCGGGTATATACGCCGTTGCGATAGTTGCCTCTTATACCAACAACAGAATAATGGTTGTCGTGGCACAGGGCACACTCAAGAATATACGTGACGATATGTTTGCACATATGCAGACGCTTCCCATAAAATTCTTTGATACCCATACACACGGCGACGTGATGAGTCATTACACCAATGATACCGACACTCTGCGACAGATGATAGCGCAGTCGCTTCCTCAGCTTATAAACTCGTCGATAACGATAGTTACCGTGTTTATATCCATGTGTCTCACAAACTGGCTGCTGACACTTCTGGTTATGTGTACAATCAGTTCCATGATGGTCGTTTCGAGAAAAATTGCAGGCAGAAGCGGAAGATACTTTGTAGGACAGCAGGTATCACTCGGTAAGGTAAACGGCTATATCGAAGAAATGATAAAAGGTCAGAAGGTTGTCAAGGTTTTCTGCCACGAAGAAGAAGCGAAGGCAGATTTTGACAAACTCAATGACGAACTTGCCGAAAATGCATATAAGGCAAATAAATTCGCAAATATCCTTATGCCTATATTGGGCAACCTCGGTCATTTGCAGTACGTTATCGTTGCAATAGCAGGCGGATTTATCGCACTCTACGGCGGAAACGTTGTGACGCTGACGCTCGGCGGTCTTGTCACATTCCTGACACTTACGAAGAATTTTACGATGCCCGTAAATCAGGTTTCAAACCAGATAAACGCCGTTATTATGGCGCTTGCAGGTGCATCAAGAATATTTGCACTTATGGATGAAGCGGGTGAAGAGGATAACGGCTACGTCACACTCGTAAATGCAAAGTATGACGAAAACGGCAATATAACCGAGTCGGAAAAACGTACAGGTATGTGGGCGTGGAAACATCCTCACGAAACGGGTGAACTCACTTATACGCTTCTTGAGGGCGACGTGCGTATGTTTGAAGTGGACTTCAGTTATGACGGTAAAAAGACCGTTCTTACAGACGTTTCACTCTACGCAAAGCCGGGACAGAAGGTTGCCTTCGTCGGTGCAACGGGTGCAGGTAAGACGACGATAACCAATCTTATCAACCGTTTCTACGACATTGCTGACGGAAAAATCAGATATGACGGAATAAATATAAACAAAATCAGAAAAACTGATTTAAGACGTTCAATGGGCATCGTTTTGCAGGACACCAATCTCTTTACGGGAACGGTTATGGAAAATATAAGATACGGCAAACTTGATGCTACCGATGAAGAGGTGTATGCCGCAGCAAAACTTGCAAATGCGGATGACTTTATTTCCCGTCTGCCCGACGGTTACGACACTATGCTCACGGGTAACGGAAGTCAGCTTTCACAGGGACAGAGACAGCTTATATCCATAGCGAGAGCGGCTATTGCCGACCCGCCAGTAATGATACTTGACGAGGCTACCTCAAGCATAGACACCCGTACCGAAGCGATTGTGCAGAGGGGTATGGACCAGCTAATGAAGGGCAGAACGGTGTTTGTTATAGCACACCGCCTTTCAACTGTAAAGAACTCCGACGTTATTATGGTGCTTGACCACGGAAAGATTATTGAACGTGGCAGCCACGATGAACTTATAGCACAGAAGGGTAACTATTACAGACTCTATACGGGTGCATTTGAGTTAGAATAATTTATAAGACGAATCGCAAAAAACCGATGGGATTATCCCATCGGTTTTTATTATGTATATTTATTTTTCTGCCTGAACATATTATCAGTAGAAGATGTTTTGGAGGAATATTTATGCAAAGAAAGCGTGAAACGATGGATGGAAATACTGCGGCGGCATACGTGGCGTATGCTTTTTCGGATGCTGCGGCAATCTATCCGATAACGCCGTCATCACCCATGGCGGAAATAACTGACGTGTGGGCGTCGGGCGGACGAAAAAATCTGTTCGGAGATACCGTAAAGGTCGTCGAAATGCAGTCGGAGGCAGGTGCCGCAGGCACACTTCACGGTGCTCTTGCGGCAGGGGCACTTACAACGACCTTTACCGCCTCTCAGGGCCTGCTTCTTATGATACCGAATATGTATAAAATGGCGGGTGAGGGCCTGCCCTGCGTTATTCACGTTTCCGCACGTACCGTGGCAACTCATGCGCTGAGCATTTTCGGTGACCACAGTGATATATACGCCTGTCGGCAGACGGGTTTTGCCATGCTTTGCGAGAACAACGTTCAGGAGATAATGGATCTTGCTGCGGTGGCACATCTTGCCTCAATCGAGGGCAGAGTGCCCGTGCTTAATTTCTTTGACGGCTTTCGCACGTCGCACGAGATACAAAAAATAGAAAAATGGGATTACGATGACCTTGAAAAAATGCTCGATAAAGAGGCGGTAAATACGTTTCGTCAGCAGTCGCTCAGCCCTGAAACACCTGCAATACGGGGTTCACACGAAAATCCCGATATATATTTTCAGCACCGTGAGGCGTGTAACGAAACCTACGGGCGTTTTCCCGACGTCGTGCAAAAGTGTATGGACAGGGTAAATGCCCTTATCGGCACCGATTATAAACTTTTCAATTACTACGGTGCTCCCGATGCAGAGCGTGTAATAATTGCAATGGGCTCGGTATGCGATACGGCAGAGCAGGCAATAGATATTCTCACTGAAAAGGGTGAAAAGGTCGGGCTTGTAAAGGTGCGACTTTACAGACCTTTCTGTGTGGAAAAATTTATCTCATCCATCCCCAAAACCGTCAAAAAAATTGCCGTTTTGGACAGAACGAAGGAGGCGGGTGCAGTTGGTGAACCGCTTTATACGGACGTTACGTCGGCACTTTATCAGGCGGGCATAACGGATATGACGGTAATCGGCGGAAGATACGGTCTTTCATCAAAGGATACACCCGTATCAAGTCTGCTTGCGGTGTATGAAGAACTTAAAAAAGACTGCCCCAAAAACGCCTTTACAATCGGCATAAACGATGACGTGACAAATCTCTCACTTCCCGAAAGTGAAGCGGTTGCCGATAAGGACGTTTTTGCCTGCAAATTCTTTGGCCTTGGCGGTGACGGCACCGTCGGTGCAAATAAAAACTCGGTTAAGATTGTGGGGGACAACACCGACAAATACGTGCAGGCGTATTTTCAGTACGACTCGAAAAAAACGGGTGGCATCACAATATCTCATCTGCGGTTTTCGGATAAAAAAATAAAAGCGCCCTATTACGTAAGAAAGGCGGATTTTGTTGCCTGCCACAACCCGTCTTATATAGATAAGGGCTATAAAATGGCAGAATATCTCAAACACGGCGGAACGTTTCTAATAAATTGCAGTTGGGATGAGAAGGAAATTAGTGAGCATCTTTCACCCGATGCAAAAAGGTATATTTCTCAGAATGACATACAGGTATATACCGTTGATGCGCTTGAAATAGCTCAAAAAAACGGTATGGGACGCCATATAAATACGGTTTTACAGATGGCGTTTTTTGCACTTACCGACATTATTCCGCCTGACAAGGCAAAGGAATATATCAAGGAGGCGGCGTACAAATCCTACTCGGCAAAGGGGGATGAGGTTGTTAACGCAAACTACGCCGCAATTGACGAGGGGGCAAAGGCTTATAAAAAAATAAATGTTCCGTCCGAATGGGCAAATGCAACCGACGGTGAGGAAAAAATTAAAGTAAGCGGTAAAAAAGACACGGTAAAAATGGTCAAAAATCTGCTTGAGCCGATTTCGCTTTTAAAGGGTGATAACCTGCCCGTATCGGCATTCAAAGAGTATGAAAACGGTCAGTTTTACTCGGGGGCATCGGCGTTTGAAAAGAGGGGCGTTGCCGTGACCGTGCCCGAATGGATACCCGAAAACTGTATTCAGTGTGCCACCTGCTCATTTGTCTGTCCTCACGCCACGATAAGAACGTTTTTGCTGAGCAATGAAGAAACAGAAAAAGCACCGTCAGGGCTTAAAATTGCCTCTGCAAAGGGCAAAGGACTTGAAGAATATAAGTTCTCGGTTATGGTGTCACCGCTCGATTGTATGGGTTGTATGGTGTGTCTTAACGCCTGCCCTGCAAACAAGGCGGGCAGGCCTGCGTTAAAGCAGGTGTCGCAGGAGAGTCAGACCTTCCGTCAACCTGCTTTTGAATACGCCGTCTCACACGTGGAAAAGAAGGAGACTGCGCTCCCCCTCGCAAGTGTTAAGGGAAGTCAGCTGAGAAGACCGCTCCTTGAATTCCCCGGCTCGTGTGCAGGCTGTGCCCAGACGGCTTATGCACGGCTTATCACACAACTTTTCGGCGAGAGAATGTATATATCAAATGCGACGGGCTGTTCGTCTATATGGGGCGGACCTGCGGCGGCATCGCCCTACACCTTTACAAAAGAGGGCAGGGGACCTGCATGGTCAAATTCGCTTTTTGAGGACAATGCCGAGCATGGATACGGCATTTATCTCGGACAGAAAATACTGCGTGACAGACTGATAAAAGAGGTCGAAAATATTGACACCGATACCGCAAAGGAGTATTTTAAAACTCTCGATGACGGCAGGGAAAATGACGTTGCGACAAAAAAACTCGTTGAAGAACTTAAAGATGAGAAAATACTTCAAAATAAAAAGTGGCTGTCCAAAAAATCCGTCTGGATATTCGGCGGTGACGGCTGGGCATACGATATCGGCTACGGCGGTCTTGACCACGTTCTCGCCTCGGGGGCGGACGTAAATATCTTCGTGTTCGATACCGAGGTTTACTCAAATACGGGCGGTCAGGCATCAAAGGCAACGGGCAAGGGCGCCGTAGCACAGTTTGCGGTGCTCGGCAAGGAAAGCAGAAAGAAAAATCTTGCCGAAATGGCAATGAGTTACGGCAACGTCTACGTGGCGCAAATTGCAATGGGTGCGGATATGAATCAGACTTTAAAGGCAATTATTGCCGCCGAGAATTATAAGGGTACTTCGCTTATAATCGCTTATTCTCCCTGCGAAATGCACGGTATCAAGGGCGGTATGTCAAATTCGATGCTTGAAATGAAAAAGGCGGTTGATGCAGGTTACTGGCATCTTTTCAGGTATGACCCGCTTGGCACACCGAAGTTTGTAATCGACAGTAAGGAGCCTAAGGAAAGTTACGAGGACTTTTTAGAGGGTGAGACGAGATACAGCCGTCTTGAGCGTTTCTCGCCCGAGCGTGCAAAGGCACTTTTTGAATCGGCATCAAAAGAAAGTCGGGAGAGATACGAGCATTTAAAGAGGCTTGAAAGTTTGTATAATTAGTAAATGTAAGGGACCAAAAAGCCTTCCCCTTGAGGGGAAGGCTTTTGAATAAGGTAAATGTCGGAAATTGTCGTAATATTGTTGAACAGATTTCATTGATACTGTATAATATTCCCGTGACGGTATTTCGTCACGGGAGGGACAATGAAAAAATATTTATGTTTAATACTTGCGGTCGTTTTGTGCATATCGGCAAACGCCGTGTTGTACAGCGACGTGGCGGAGGGTAACTGGTTTTATCCCTACGTCAGCGATTTGAGTGAAAAGAATATAATTACGGGTTATCCCGACGGCAGTTTCAAGCCGGATGGTGACGTTACTCTGGGTGAGGCGCTGAAACTTATACTTCTTGCCGCGGGAATTCCTGCACAGGAGCCTGCAGACAATCATTGGGCAGGCGGTTATCTCAAATATGCTCTTGAAAAGGGGTATATTGCAGATAAAACGGTCGAAAATCTCGATGAATACGTAGACAGACTCACAATAGTGCAGACGGCAGCAAAGGCACTGGAACTGAGTGAATCCGAAAACGAAACTCCGTTTTCGGATACGGATGATGCACTTGTCACCGCTATGGCCGATGAGGGTATTATCGAAGGCAGTATTGACTTGTCGGGCAACAAGGTGTTTGAGCCCGATTCATTTCTCACCAGGGCAGAGGTTTCGGCAATCGTTTACAGAATAAATACAGCAAACGTCCATGAAGGACAGATAAAGTACCGTGACAAATGGTACGATATTCTTCCCGACGTGCCCGTAAGTTCATATGACACAAGTCTTTTTGTCAAAAATGAAAACGGCATAATGACCTATGCCGATGAAAGCAGGCAGACGCATTTAGGCATTGACGTTTCCTCGCATCAGGGTGAGATAGACTGGCAGAAGGTTGCGTCCTCGGGAGTGGAATTTGTATTTGTCAGAGTCGGCTACAGAGGCTACGGTAAGAGTGGCAGTTTAAACGTTGACAAAAATTATAAACAGAACATCGAGGGGGCAAAATCGGCAGGTCTTAAGGTCGGCGTATACTTTTTCTCACAGGCAACGTCTATGACAGAGGCTATCGAAGAGGCGAGGATGACGCTTGACCTCATTAAAGACTATGAGATAGATTATCCGATAGTTTTTGACTGGGAGATTATAGGCACGGCCTCGGCAAGAACGGACAACGTTAGTTCAGTAACGCTTAACTCGGCCGCAAACGCCTTCTGTGAGGTTATCAAGGGTGCAGGCTACATTCCGATGGTCTATTTCAATAAACACGTCGGATACACGAAATACGATTTAAGCACCGTAAAGGACAACTATTTCTGGTTTGCACAATACAGTGACGCACCTGATTTTTATTATGACTTTGACATATGGCAGTACACCGCATCAGGCAGAGTTGACGGTATCAAAGGTGACGTTGATATGAACATCAGTTTTACAGATTTAAGCATACCGAAAGAAGTAAATAAAAAAGACTATACCGATTAAGGTATAGTCTTTTTTTGGAAAAACCGACGAGTTTAGATGTTCTTGTTTTAGTGATATTCCAACTACGTTGGAGTGATATTTTTGATAAATCAAAAGTGATATTGAAACCTTCGGTTACAGTGATATTATATTTGTTCCTTAAACTCGCCATAGGCGAATATCACTGCCGAAAGGCAATATAACTTACAAAGTAAATATCACTTGTTCCGCAAGGAACAAATATAACTGAAAAAAGACATCCTATGGATGTCTTTTTTCTTGGCGCGCTGTAAGGGATTCGAACCCCTGACCTACTGGTCCGTAGCCAGTCACTCTATCCAGCTGAGCTAACAGCGCATTTCAAAATGCTAAATAATGATACCACAAACAAAAACAAAAATCAAGAGTAATTATTAAAATGGAAGAGGTTTTTTAGGAACGTCGGCAATAAAGGTCATTTCACAGCCGATTTCCTGCGCATATTTCACGGTATAATCTGTTCCGCCGTGATAGTGCGTGCGGTAGGCAATGCCGAATTTTGAACGGTCTGCCATAAAGCGATTGCGCTTATACATACAGCCTTTCTCATACTCTTCGCAGATGTAAAACACAAAGTCTGCCTTTGATAAAATATTTTCATACCTGCGAATTTCCGCACCGTTTCGCCACTTTTCAGTCTGGTTACGGCAGGGGAGTGCCATTATAAGCTGTATACCTTCAAATTTTTCCCTTGCGGCGAGAACACGCTCTGCAGCGAGCATATCAAAACCCAGTGCACCACCGCAGAAAAAATCTGTAACGCCGTTTTTGATTATCATATTTTCTATCTCACGGTCAAGCTTTATACATATTTTCGGCAGTTCGCCCGTCGGCAATATGCGGTGACCCGTGAAAAAACAACTTTTATCGTGTGCCATAATATCTTCCTTTCACGAAGTGTTTTTATTTTAACACAAATACGAACAAATGTACAGTAGTTTTTTTAAAAAATTTATGGTATTATAGAAGCGATATATATAATTTTGGAGGGAACAATATGTTTTACGGTATTATCGGTGCCATGAAAGTGGAAATAGAGACGATAGTTTCAGCACTGTCCGACTGTACGGTGGACGATTCGACATACATAACTTTTTATAAGGGCAAACTGCGTGATCATGACGTTGTGGTCTGCGAATGCAGTGTTGCAACGGTAAATGCGGCTGCAGCGGCACAGCTTATGATAGACCGTTTTGACGTTGACGTTATAATAAATACGGGTATTGCAGGCGGTACGGCAGAGTATATAAGACCGCTTGAAATGGTTGTGTCAAAAACGGCGGTATTCCACGACAGAGATGATGGTGTCATCAAGAATTATTTCCCGCACTGCACCGAATTTGTTGCAGATGACGACCTTATCACCAAGGCGGTAACTTCGGCGGCATCAATCAACGTAAAGGCGTATATCGGCAGGGTTGCAACGGGGGATACGTTTGTAACGAGCAACAGTCTTAAAGAGGCGATAATAAACAGATGCGAGCCTCTCTGCGTTGAGATGGAGGGTGCGGCAATCGCACAGGTTGCATATATGAACAAAAAGCCGTTTGTAATTATCAGGACTATCAGCGACAGTGCTGACGACAACGGACAGAACGAATACGACAATTTCTGGGAAGTGGCGGCAAAGAACAGCGCAATGACGGTCATAAGAATGATTGAGGTATAAATAAAAAAGCAGTGGATATCCACTGCTTATTTTATTTCCGTTATATCGTATGGCGTTGTCTGGTAAACGTAGTAGTTGAGCCAGTTTGAATAGAGAAGGTTTGCATGCCCTCTCCATATTACAAGCGGGTCTTTCGTCGGGTCGTTATCGGGGAAGTAGTTTTCGGGCACTTCTATGGGAAGGCCTGCCGCAATGTCCCTGTCATACTCGGTTTTGAGTGTGCCTGCATCGTATTCCGAGTGGCCCGTTATGAATATTTGCCTGCCCTGGTCGGTCATAACCGCATAAAGACCGGCATCTTTTGACGTGGCAATTATCTTGAGCTCGGGTATCTTTCTCACGTCCTCAATATCAACCGTCGTGTGACGTGAATGGGGCACGTAGAAAGTATCGTCAAAACCGCGGCAGAGCATTGAATTTTTCCTCTCTGCCTTGTGGGGATATACACCGAAAAGTTTTTTGTCAAGCTTGTGCTTTTTTATACCGTAATGGTAGTAAAGACCTGCCTGTGCCGCCCAGCATATGTGGAAGGTTGAATGAACGTTGGTCTTACTCCATTCCATTATCTTGCAAAGCTCGTCCCAGTATTCAACCTCTTCAAATTCCATATGCTCAACGGGTGCGCCCGTTATAATCATACCGTCAAACTTCTGGTCCTTCACCTCGTCAAACGTCTTATAGAAGGAGAGCATATGTTCAGCAGAAGTGTGGGTTGCCTTGTGGGTTGCCGTCTGCAGCAACTCGAGTTCGACCTGAAGGGGCGTATTGCCTATAACACGTGCAATCTGCGTCTCGGTCTCGATTTTCTTGGGCATAAGATTGAGCATAAGTATGCGAAGCGGACGAATATCCTGCGTCATAGCCCTCGTTTCCGTTATGACAAATATATTTTCCTTTGTCAGCGTTTTTGTCGCCGGAAGTTTATTCGGAATTTTAATCGGCATAGAATTTACCGCCTTTTATAGTACTTTTGCGAGGAAGTTTTTAAGTCTGTCACTCTCGGGGGATGAGAATATCTTTTCGGGAGTACCCTCCTCAACGATAACACCCTCGTCCATAAATATAACACGGTCGGCAACTTCACGGGCAAAGCCCATTTCGTGAGTTACGACTACCATCGTCATACCGTCTTTTGCAAGCGATTTCATAACTTCAAGAACTTCGCCCACCATTTCGGGATCGAGTGCCGAAGTCGGCTCGTCAAAAAGAAGCACGTCGGGCATCATACAGAGTGCACGTACAATTGCAACACGCTGTTTCTGACCGCCTGAAAGCTGACTCGGATAAGCGTTTGCCCTGTCGGCAAGACCGACTTTTTCCAAAAGTTCCATAGCATACTTTTCTGCTTCTTCTTTGGACTTCTTAAGAAGCTTCATAGGTGCTATGGTCATATTGCGAAGTATGGTCATATTCGGGAAAAGGTTGAAGTGCTGGAAAACCATACCCATTTTCTGACGGTGCAGATTTATGTTTGTACGGGGATCTGCTATGTTTGTGCCGTCAAAGAATATTTCACCCTCCGTGGGCACTTCAAGCAGATTGAGTGAACGAAGGAAGGTTGACTTACCGCTTCCCGAAGGGCCGATGACAACGACGACTTCGCCCCTTGAAATTTGTGCATCAATACCGTCAAGCGCCTTTACGACACCGCCGTTATAATGCTTTTTAAGACCGTTTACCTTGATTAAAACGTTATCTTTCACTGCGACGCAACCTCCTTTCGAGCATTGAAACAAGCTGTGTAAGTATTACCACAAGTACAAGATATATCAATGCAACAGCAATAAGTGGCATAAATGCAGAGAAGGTGCGTCCTCTTATAAGGTCGCCTGCTTTTGTAAGATCCATAATTCCTACGTAACCTGCAATAGAAGTTTCCTTCAAAAGCACGATAAATTCATTACAGAGTGTAGGTAAAACTGCCTTAAAAACCTGCGGGATAATTATGTAAAACATGGTCTGCACATAGTTAAAGCCTAAAGAACGGCCCGCTTCAAACTGACCGTGGTCAATAGACATAATTCCACCTCTGAAAATTTCGGCAACGTATGCACCCGAATTCATACCGAAAGCAATTATTGCTATCATTGTTCCGTTCGTGCTTGATGCAAAAATTATAAAATAGAAAATAAGAAGCTGCACTACAACAGGTGTGCCTCTTATTACCGTCAGGTAGAGGTGACATATAAAATTTAAGAATTTTAACAGGTGATAACCCAAGCCGCCCTTAAGTTCAAGCGTCTCTCTGTTTTTATCGAAGGATGAACGTACTGAAGCGATTACAACACCTATGATAATACCTATCAATATTGCAAAGAAGGTTATTTTAAGTGTCTGCAAAAGACCGTCAGTAATCCATTTCCAACGGTTATCGTCTATAAAATTGAGATGAAAATCATGATAAAAATCAGAAGCAAGAAATTTATCTTTGATTTTACTCAACAAAGAAACTATCTTTTCCAAAATAATACTCCTTCAAGATAAAAAGGGTGGGAAAACTCCCACCCTTTGAGTTTGTCGAAAATTATTCAGCGGGAATGTACTTTTCGATTATTGCGGGAATAGTACCGTCCTCTGTGAGTTCAGCAAGAGCTGCGTTGATAGAGTCAAGAAGCTCTGTGTTCTCTTTTGCGATTGCAATAGCGTAGTCTTCTACAGCATACTCTGTTTCGAGAATTGTAAGACCTTCGTTTGCGGCAACGAAAGACTTAGCAGGTTCGTTGTCGATGATAACACAGTCAACCTTGCCTGATATAAGTGCCTGAACAGCGTCTGCACCTGTCTTGTAACGGATAACGTTATCACTGCCGAAATCGTCAGAAGCGTAGATATCGCCTGTTGTATCCTGCTGAACACCGATTGTCTTACCGTTGTAAATGTCATCAATCGTAGCAATGTCAGAACCTTCAGTAACGATAACGACCTGAATACCTGTAGCATATGAAGTTGAGAAGTTAACGCTTTCAAGTCTTTCATCTGTAACTGTCATACCGGCAATACCCATATCGTATTTGCCTGACTGAACACCGCCGATGATAGAACCGAATTCAACGTCGTTTACAACGAGTTCCATACCAAGCTTTTCAGCAAGTTTTTCAGCGATTTCAATGTCAATACCTGCATAAGCATCACCCTCTTTGTATTCGTAGGGAGGGAATGCTGCGTTTGTAGCCATCTGAAGTTTTTCAACAGATGTATCTGTGTTTGTTGTTGAGCCGCATGCAGCGAATGAAAGTACCATTACAACTGCAAGCATTACTGAAATAAGTTTTTTCATTTTGTGTAATCTCCTTTAAATATGTTTTTAATTACAAAGTGCATTTTAACACCGTATTGCATAAATTTCAATACTTATTTTATATTTATACTAAAACTGTTCGAGTGAACTGTTTAAAAATGCCCTCGTTTTTTCCGATTTGGGATTGCTAAACACTTCTTCGGGCGTGCCCATTTCTTCGATAACGCCGTCTGCCATAAACATTATTTTGTCGGACACCGATTTTGCAAATTCCATTTCGTGTGTTACGACTATCATGGTGCAGTCACCGTTTTTAAGGTCTCTTATAACCTTTAAAACCTCACCCGTAAGCTCGGGGTCGAGCGCCGAGGTCGGCTCGTCGAAACAGAGCACGTCGGGCGTTAGTGCAAGTGCCCTTGCTATTGCAACACGCTGTTGTTGACCGCCTGATAACTGACACGGATAAAAGTCCGTTTTCTCGGTGAGTCCGACACGGGCAATAAGTGATTTCGCCTTTTCTTCAATCTCTTCGGGTGTACCCCTTTTGAGCAGGGTGGGGGCAAGCGTTATATTCTGCAGTACCGTATACTGCGGGAAAAGATTGAATGACTGGAATACAAGACCGAAATGCAGTCTGTTTTCCCTTATGACGCTTTCGGGTGTCTTTTTCAAGTTTTCACCGTTGAATATTTCTTTACCATTTACTGCAATAGTGCCTTTTTCAGCCCTCTCAAGAAAGTTCAGACAACGCAAAAGCGTCGTTTTACCGCTTCCCGATGAGCCGATTATGGAAAGCACCTCGCCTTTTTCAAGAGAAAAAGAAATGTCCTTGAGTACTTCGGTGCGGTCAAATGACTTTTTAAGATTATTTACTTCTAATACTGCCATACGTCAACTCCTGAAATAACTCATTTTTTTCTCTATGTAGTTAAAGAGCAGTGTAAGTATACCTGAGAAAACAAGGTAGAATACTGCCGTGTAGAATAAAGGCCAGAGAAGACCGTCACGCTTGATGAATGCCTGCGCCTGCCAGATAACCTCGTAAACTGCAATCGTTCTCGCAAGAGAGGTGTCTTTTACAAGTGTTATTATCTCGTTGCTCATCGGAGGTATTATGCGTTTAACAACCTGCAGAAGCACGACCTTGAAGAATATCTGCGTCTTGGTCATACCCAGCACCTGACCTGCCTCATACTGTCCCTTTGAGATAGATTCGATACCGCCTCTGTATATTTCAGAGAAATAGCAGGCGTAGTTTATAACGAAGGATACTGCGACCGCAGTAAAACGCTCCATCAGTGTCCAACTTGCTATCCAGTCTATCAAAAAGAAGGACGAGCCAAGGCTCTGTGCCCACTTTGCCGCAAGACCGGGACCGTAATATATGACGATAAGTTGCAACATAAGAGGCGTACCTCTTATTATCCACACGAACGTCTTTACCAGCCAGCGAAGCGGGGGAAACTTACTCATCGAGCCGAAACTGATTATAAGCCCGAGCGGAAGAGCAAAGGCGAGTGTTATTGCAAATATCTGGAGTGTCATTCCGAAACCTTCAAGCAGATTCCCGGTGACACGTAAGAATTGATCCATATTTTTACCTACCTGTAAACGTACAAAATCGGCAGGAGGGGTTTCCCTCCTACCGTTTTTTTAATCTGTTTCTTATGCAAGTGTGAGCTCGTATTTGTCAGCAAGAGTCTGGAGTGTACCGTCGTCCTTGAGTGCTGCCATGAACGTGTTGAGTTTAGCTGTGAGGTCAGAATCCTTTCTGAAGCCTACGCCGTATTCTTCCGTTGCAAGTTCAACTGCATAGCCGAGGTCAGCATAACTTGTGCCTTCACCCGTCATAGCGTTTGCCATCGTGATGTCGATAACGCATGCATCTGCACTGCCTGAAGCAACTTCGAGGAGAGCGTCTGACTGAGCCGTTACACCAACAGTTGTAAGACCGTTGTCGATTGCAACTGCTTCACCTGCTGAGCCTGATTCAACTGCGAACGTGAGGTCTGCCATTGAAGCAACGTCTGCATAGTTTGCAAGTTTATCAGCAGCCATTACAACTACCTGTGCATTCTTTACGTAAGCGTCTGAGCAGGATGTGTTGAGCTTAACTTCGTCAGTAATTGTCATACCGTTCCAGATACAGTCGATAGCCTTTGCTTCGAGTTCGAGGAACTTGTTATCCCATTCGATAACCTTGAATTCAACTTCTACACCGAGGTCTTCAGCAAAGAGTGTTGCAAACTCTGCATCAAAACCTGTCCATTCGCCGTTCTCATCAAGAAAATCCATGGGAGCGTATTCTGTGATACCAACTACGAGTTTTCCGTTATCAGCAACGTATGCTGAGTCAACTACTGTTTCAACGTCATTGTCTGTTGTGTTGCCGCAAGCTGCAAATGAGAATAACATTGCAACTGCGAGGATGATTGATAATACTTTTTTCATTTTTATTTTTCTCCTTTGAAGATGTTTTCGATGTTGTTATTATACTTTAGCAAAGTAAAGTTGTAAAGCAGTATTTCAATAAATCAATAAAAATTAGGCAAATGACAAATAATATTAAGTTTAAAGAGGTCGTAACTTAATATTATTAAACAAAAGGGAGTTTTTGAGGTGTGTATGGCGTGAAAAAATGCTTTTCGGAGTGGTGAATGCCCCAAATAAGCAGTTTTAAAATAAAAAATCCGCAATTCTCATTGCGGATTTTTCTTACGTTTATATCAGAAACCGAGTTCCTCACCGACGAGGATAACCTTGATTCTGTCAGGAATGTGTGAACGCCTTGTTACAACAATCTGTGAACATATACAGTCTGGGGACAGGCAGTTACCGCATTTACCCGTTACGGCACAGGGCGTATTTCTTGAAAGCCTTACCGTATTCGGAGGTGCGGCAATATTTCTTGCCCTTTTAAGACCCTCCTCCACGTCAAGAGTAACCTTGTTCATTCCTGCGATGATTATGACGTTCTGCGGACCGTAGCAGAGAAAAGATACCCTGTTTGCCCTGCCGTCAACGTTTACGAGTTCACCCTCCATCGTGATGGCGTTGGTGCTCATAAGAAAGAAATCGCTTGTGCAGATTTTTCCACTTATCTCCCTGATTTCTTCGGGAGTTGTCGCCGTATCTCTGTCTATTATATCATAGGAAGCGTTTTTGATGGCATCCATAAGACCGCATTCAAAGAGTGACATAGAACCGCCCCACGAAATGCTGCTGCCCTCAGGCATAAGCGAAAGGGCAAGTTTAAGCGCATCTTCCTTCGTTTCGCAGTAATAGCCCTTCATCTGCCTTTTTGCAAGATTTTTTAGTATCGTGTCAGCCGTATGCTGATAGTTTATCTTTTTCGGTGTCATATTTTCACCTATACCTTAAATAATAAATCGCTGTATGACGGTACGGGCCAGTATTCTCTGCCTACCATAAGTTCAAGCGCATCGACGTTTTTACGAAGACTCTTCATAATCGGCAAAACGTTATCGTGATAATACTTTGCCGTTTTATACGAGTCTGTCTTATCCACGCCTGAAATTGCTTCGTCAAGTGCTTTGACGTCAGCGTATATTTTGTCTGTCGTCTCGCTTGCGGATTTTGCAGCCTCCTCCATATGTTTTGGAACGAAGCCTGCGGCTTTCTGTGCCGCTACGCTGTCGCATATATCCGTAAGGAAGTTTATTGCCGCCGGCAGATAATCCTTCTTGACCATATCCGACATGGTACGGGCTTCGATATTTACCGTCTTATAATATTCCTCTGCCTTTATGTCGTATCTTGCATATACCTCATGCTCGGTATATATGCCGTGGTCAACGAAGAGTTTTATATTCTTGTCGGATATGTAACGGGGGAGTGCATCAACCGTGCTTACGAGGTTGGGAAGCCCTCTTTTCACGGCTTCTTCTATCCATGCCTTGTCGTATCCGTTGCCGTTGAAGATAACTCTCCTGTGGTTTCGTATCGAGTTTCGTATAAGTCTGTCAAGCTCAGCCTGCTTATCGTCAGCCTTTTCGAGAGCAGCCGAGTATCTTGAAAATACCTCGGAAGCAATGACGTTGAGGGTAACGTTTACACCCGCTATCGACTGGGATGCACCCGGCATACGGAATTCAAACTTGTTACCCGTGAAGGCGAAAGGTGAAGTTCTGTTACGGTCGGTGTTATCCTTTTTGAAGGTTGGCAGTATTTCAACGCCTGCATCGTATTTTGTTGATGAGGGAGCCTTGTACTTTTCGCCCTTGTCGATGGCGTCGATAATAGCCTCCATCTCGGAGCCTATGAACATTGACACTACCGCAGGGGGTGCTTCACCGCCGCCGAGACGGTGGTCGTTACCTGCAGAGGCAACCGAAAGACGAAGCATATCGCCGTATTCGTCAACCGCCTCAATCATCGCGGCAAAGAAGGTAAGGAAAAGCTTGTTTTCCGCAGGCTTTTTGCCCGGGTCAAGTAAGTTTATACCTGTGTTGGTGCTTATCGACCAGTTGTTGTGCTTACCGCTTCCGTTTACGCCTGCAAACGGTTTTTCTGCAAGCAGACATACAAGGCCGTGTCTGAGTGCCACTTTTTTCATAATGTCCATCGTAAGCTGGTTATGGTCGGTGGCAACGTTGGTTGAAGTGTATATGGGCGCAAGCTCGTGCTGAGCGGGTGCACCCTCGTTGTGCTTGGTTTTTGAGAGGATACCGAGTTTCCAAAGTTCCTCATCAAGTTCCTTCATATAGTCGGCAACACGCTGTTTGAGTGAGCCGAAATAATGATCCTCCATCTCCTGTCCTTTGGGTGTTTTTGCACCGAAAAGCGTTCTGCCTGCAAGCTGGAGGTCAAGGCGTTTATCGTAATTTGATTTATCTATAAGGAAATATTCCTGCTCTGCACCGACTGTTGTACGTACCGTCTGCACGTCAGTGTGTCCCATAAGGTGAAGCAGTCTCACCGCTTCTTTGTTTACCGCTTCCATTGAACGAAGAAGGGGCGTTTTTTTATCAAGAACTTCACCCGTAAAGGATGAAAAAGCGGTCGGAATATATAAAGTACCGTCTTTCACGAATGCATACGAAGTCGGGTCCCACGCAGTATAACCGCGTGCTTCAAACGTCGCACGAAGACCGCCTGACGGGAAAGAGGAGGCATCGGGCTCACCCTTGATAAGCTCTTTACCCGAAAATTCCATAATTACCTTTCCGCCGGGTGCGGGGGATATAAAAGAGTCGTGCTTTTCAGCGGTAATGCCCGTCATAGGCTGGAACCAGTGTGTGTAGTGGGTTGCACCTTTATCTATTGCCCAGTCCTTCATGGCGTTTGCAACACCGTTTGCGACACCCTCGTCAAGTGCCCTGCCCTCGTTAATGGTGCGGGTAAGTGACTTGTAAACTTCTTTGGGAAGTCTGTCCCTCATCACCTGCTCATTAAACACGTTGCAGCCGAAATATTCCTGTACGGTCATTTTGTTTCCTCCGAAAGTCTTATTATAAGATATTTATAACATTCACTCCGCAAAAATGCAAGTTTCGCCTAAAAAAGTAAGAAATGTCGTGCCTTTTGAAAGCGTGAATGTGTTACTGCCTAATAAAATTAGGTTACAGATAAAATCCCACGACTTTTTGTCGTGGGATTACTTAAATTATTTCATTTCAAATTGTGTGCCGCCGAGAAGAAGCCTCTCTTCAGGGGAGTGGGTAGAAATTATGACGGGTATGTCAAGTTCTTTTATCAGCGGAACAAGACGCTCGATTAAAGCATAGTCAAGACCTTTGAAAGGCTCGTCTAAAATCAGCATATCGCCGTCATAGGCAAGTGCCCTTGCGAGAGCAACCCTGCGCTTCATACCGCCTGAGAGTGAATCGGGAAGAGAGTCTGCCTCGTTTTCGAGTTCGACTTTCTTTAAAAAATCTATCGCGGTGTGCTTTTTGTCGGACGGCATAACGACCGCCACGTTCTCAAGCACGCTCATCCACGGGAAAAGCCTGTCCTCCTGAAACATAAATGAAATTTTTTCGGGGACGCCCTCAATTGTGCCCGACTGCGGTTTTATAAGACCTGCCGCCGTGCGAAGCAAGGTCGTCTTCCCGCAACCTGACGGGCCGAAAATGCAGGTAAGGCCGTCAAATTCAGCCGAAAATGACGAGAGTACGTTTTTGTCGCCGAAGGATACACTTACGTCGTTAAATTTCATTTTGTACCCCCTTTCTGAAAATGAGCCTGAAAAGCTTTTCAAGCAGATAACTGAGCAGTATTACCACTGCAGTCCATGCAAAAAGGTCGGGCGTTTCAAGATAGTATCTTGAGTAGTATATTTCAGAGCCGATTGCTCTTTTGGGCTGACAGAGCACCTCTGCCGCAATGCCTGCCTTCCATGCAAGGCCGAGTGAAGTCACACAAGCCGAAAGCAGATAGGGACGTACGGAGGGGAAATACACCTTTGAAAGTGTTTTCATTCTGCCGAAACGGTAGATTTTCGCAACTTCGAGAAGTTTACCGTCGGTCTGCAAAACGCCCGTCGTAATGTTGCCGTATACTATGGGGAGAACTAAAAGTGCCGCTATAAAAACAGGCACGTTTGAGTAACCGAGCCACAGCATAACGAGCAGTATAAACGAGGTTACGGGGGTTGCCTTCACAATGTGTATAACGGGCGAGATGAGCACGTTACAGAGTGACGATGCACTTGACAGCACCGCAAGGATTGCACCTGCTATTATGCCAAACATCCAGCCGAGGAATATACGCAAAAGCGAAGTCCCCGTCTTTATCCAGAAATCACCCGTCACGGACAGTGACAAAAGCCGTTTTGCCACCGTCAGAGGTGAGGGGAGAATAAGCACCTGATTTATTATTTTTGCACCGATTGCCCATATCCCTATCCAGAATACAAGGGCAACTGTGCCTTTTAAAATACGCTTAACCGACATAGTAGAAATCTTCAGCGGGAATGAAACCGCCTACCGCTTTGGGATTTGCATTGAAAAGCACGTTGTAATAACCTTCGACTGCGGGCTGAATTTCATCACCCGTTATGCATACGAGGTTACAGTCGGGAATTGCCTTTTCTGCAATGGCGGCAGAGCCCGTTATCTCGTATTTAGCAACGAGTTCTGATGCTGCCTTCGGGTCGGTAATTACCTTTTCAACAGAAGCATCGTAGTTTTCGAGAAAGTTTTTAACGGCTTCGGGGTGTTCGTTTATAAAGTCCGTTCTTGCGACTACGCAACCCATAGTGAGAACGCTTGAGTCCTCGGTAACAGCCTCGTATTCGTCGGTCACGTCAAGAGCAACGTGCACCGTGGGGTTTTTCATAAGAACGGTTGTTGCGTGAGGAACGGGGAGCATACAGATTTCAGCCTCGCCTGAAGCCATAAGTGCCACGATTTCCGCAGGGTCTTTGAAGATGACGTTGACGTCGTTAACACCGTTCTTTTCAAGGATGTAATTTAACACAAATTCGGGGTTTGCGCCCTGTCCGTGAACGTACACCGTTTTGCCCGAAAGGTCGGAAACCTCGTTTATTTTGTCACCGTTTTCAAGCACGTACAGAACGCCGAGCGTGTTGAGCGCAATTATCTGCACACCGCCGTTTGTCTTGTTGTATAAAGATGCGGCAACGTTTGTGGGAAGTGCGGCAATATCAAGGTCGCCGTTTGAAAGTTTTGCAACGAAATCGGTTGCTTCCGACGTTACCGTAAATTCGTAAGTGTCTTCATACTCACCGTCCATAAGATAGACGCTGCCTACGCCCGTAGGGCCTTTGAGCATACCGACGTTTACCGTCATACCCGTATAAGACGGCTGGGTTTTACCGCATGCGGCAAAAGAGAATACGAGAGCCGCCGTAAGAATAAGTGCAATAAGTTTT
This sequence comes from Feifaniaceae bacterium, assembly GCA_045545175.1. Classification (GTDB taxonomy): domain Bacteria; phylum Bacillota; class Clostridia; order Oscillospirales; family Feifaniaceae; genus RGIG6165. Next base: position 16,417 of record JAZQAK010000034.1, on the reverse strand, counting down.
TTCATTTTGATATCTCCTTTAATTTTATTTTATCTTTGATTGTGACTGTTTTTCCGTCACGTTGTATAAGACCGTTTTTTGTAAGTGAATCAAAAGCACGGTAGAGGGATGCCCTGCCCATACCGAGTTTTTCGGCAAGAGTAGAAAGTTGTCCCGTTAGACATACGCCGTCAGCCTCGTTTGCAAGAAGGTATCCTGCAAGTGCCTGCTCTGCATCCGTGCAGGAGAGTGAGCGGATTTTATCATTGAGAAAATGTATCCTCCCCGTCAGAAAACGGATGTAGTTTTCTGCAATAACAGGCTCCTTTATCATTTCTGACAAAAGCTCCTGCGAAAAGAAAAGTACGGTGCATTTTGCAGTTGCTTTAAGGGTGGTTTCATACTCTTCATTCTCGGAAAAGACCGAGGCGACACCAAAAGGCTTGCCCTGAGTAATCGTGTTTACAATGAGTTTTCGCCCTTTTTCGTTGGTTACGAGCACTTCACCCGACAGCACGAGCCCCACACTTCTGAAAAAATTGTCGGGGGTGTATATGTGTTCACCCTTTTCAAAGGTCATAAGTGAGCAACCGTCATTCTCAAGATAGACGTTTATCTCGTCAACCCCGTTAAAGAGAAAGCATGAGCGTATTATGTTTTTTTGCCGTGGCTTGAGTAAGTTGATGTCCATAAAACCTCAAAAAATGTCTTATTTGATACAAATATACCATATTTTTACTTAGAGGTCAATACGTTATTGTAAGGCACTCGAAAAATACTGCTTCGTGCGTTATCGCCTGACTCCGAAAAAGTAAATTAAAAGAACCTACGATTTCCGTAGGTTCTTTTTTTAATACAAATATATGTCGCTGTATGCTTTGAGTGTGTTATAGGTTTCTTTTTCGTCCTCGTCGAGCGTTGTCCACGCCCTCATGGGAACCGAGTTTTCATAACATTCCTGCAAATACTCGTAGTAGGGGGTAAGCGGTGCATCGATGGCATCCAAGAGAAGCTGACCTAAATAATAGGGTGCCGTCTGAATGTCTGACACAGGCTCGATATCACCCTCGCTTGACCAGATGAGGAAGGGGAGGGCGTGCATCTTGTCCTGCGTTTCCTCATCCCAGTTTGCCTCGTTACCGTCTTCTATAAAACCGCCGTTTACAAAGCCGTGATAGCCGCCACCGAAGTAGGGCAGATGATCACCGTAGAACAAAATAACCGTCGGCTCACCGCTTGTCTTTGCATATTCGCTTATAGTCGTCAGCACGTCGTCGGTATGCTTTAAAGCCTTTGAATAACTGCCCAGCATATTTACCGTTTCTTCATCAAGAATATCGGTGCCCGTAACCTCAACCTCACCCCGATTGTCCTTGCCGTAGTACGGACCGTGATTTTCGATGGTTATTGCCATTATAAACTGCGGCTCTTCGTTTTCGGCAAGCGTATCCGTCACCCACTGACCGATTATACGGTCGGGAACGTAACCTCCTTGAAGCCTATATTCGTAGGGGATGTCGTTAATGTCGAGCATCGTGTCAAAGCCCATGGTCGAGTATGCCACGTCTCTGTCATAAAACGTTTTTTCAAAGGTGTGCATAAAGGTCGTTTCATAGCCGTTGTTTTCAAAATACGAGCCGAGTGACGGCAGATAAGGCGTCGTAACGAAGTTGTAAGCACTGTTACCCTCGGGCATACCGTCGGTAATAAGTGAGGTGAGCACCTCAAATTCCGGTCGCACCGTGCCGCCGCCTATCGTGGGGGAGAGCATCGTGCCCGATATTCCTTCGGCTGAAAGACGGTCATACGCCGCCGTCGGATTTTGCGAAAATGTTGCGTTTTTAAGCTGATTTACGTCCCAGTACGCCTCGGCAAGAATGACGATTACGTTTGGCTTCTTTTCCATTTTTTCATCCGTGAAAAATGCCGACTCGCTTACATCATACTGCGAAAGGTCTTCTTTATTCGAATAGTTGTAAAAGGACTTGAAGAAGGTTGGTAAAAAGCCGTTTTTCGCAAGACCCACAGCCGCATTTTCGGTGTTTTCAACGTCTATTCCTGCGAGAGAATAGGCAAAGGGTGCCGTAATCACAAGCTGGAACATTAAAACTATCACGAGAATACCGCTTGTCCAGATTCTTACGAATTTGTTTATGGCAATTTTCTTGGTGAGAAGTGCAAAACAAACCGTAGGCAAAAGGTAAACAAGGACACCGATTATCATAACCGTCGGGATGACGAGCCCGTCCCCCGTAAATTCTGCGGTAATGTCACCCAGTGAGGTTGCAAATGCAAGGTCGCTTGCCACGAAGGGCACGACCGAATACTGCATTTTAAAATAGTTTATCGCCGAAAATAACACGAAGGGCAGACCGCCTGCAAGAGATGCTATCCACGCCCGCCTCGTCGATACCAGAAGCGATGCAAAAACTATCAAAATCAAAAGCACCGCAGGAATAAAACTCTGCGGTGCGTTTTTAAGAATACCAATAAGATTGCTTTTGCCGCCGCAGGCTATATATTCACAGAGAAGTGTCACGTATACGGGATAGAGGATTATGCCTGTCCACAGAAATATACGGGACAGTTTTTGTGATTTTATACTCACAACTCACGTCTCCCTTCAATAGCGCGGGCAAGTGTAACCTCGTCAGCGTATTCGAGTTCACCGCCCACGGGTATACCGTAGGCAATACGTGTAACCTTCACGCCGAGCGGTTTCACAAGTCTGCTTATATACATGGCAGTCGTCTCTCCCTCCACGGTCGGATTGGTCGCAAGGATTATCTCCTTAACCGTGTCGTCGGAAAGGCGGTTTATAAGCTCTTTTATCTTTATATCATCGGGACCGATACCGTCAGAGGGTGACATAGTACCGTGAAGCACGTGGTAAAGCCCCTTGTATTCCCTCGTTTTTTCAAATGCAATAACGTCCTTCGGCTCTTCAACCACGCAGATTGTCGACTTGTCTCTCACTTCGTTTGAGCAGATAGAGCAGATTGCCGTATCCGACAGATTCTGGCATACGTTGCAGTAGCAGATGCCCGTCTTGACACCTTTTATTGCCGATATAAATTCCTCTGCCGAACTTTCACTCATACCGATAACGGCAAAAGCCAGGCGTGAGGCTGTTTTATGGCCTATTCCCGGCAGTTTTGCAAATTGTTCTATAAGTTTTGAAATGGGGGGAATGTAGTATTGCATAGTTCACCTTTAAATCAATCCGGAATTCGGAATTATTGAAGATTTTTGATTTTATCAAAAATCAATCAAATTGTAATTCCAAAGAAGTTTCCTCACAACCTATTCAATCTTACCTGTTGCTTAAAACAGGCCCGGTACAGAGGGCATCTGTGTCTGAATCTTTGCCATTTCTTCCTCGGCATCTTTTTCAGCCGCTTCAATGGCACTGTTTACTGCCGCAATAACGAGGTCCTGCAACATTTCTATATCATCGGGGTCAACAACGTCGGGAGATATAGTTATATCCGAAACGTGCTTCGTGCCCTTTACGGTAGCGCTCACAAGCTCGCCGCCTGCAGTTGCCGTATACGTCCTCTCCTCAAGCTCGGCAGACATATTCTGCATATCCTCCTGCACCTTCTGCGCCTGCTTGAGCAAATTCTGCATATTTCCTGCGCCACCCTGATTAAAACCCTGCGGTAATCTTGCTTTCATATATAAATTCTCCTAATCAATAAATTTAATGCCCGTATCCCGAAGTGAGTCAAAAGCATCCTTTTTCTCCTCGGCACTCTGTACGGTTATTTTTATATCCTTGCCCGTAACGGTCGATGCAACGGCTTTTATCTGCGATACGATTGTAGTGCTTGAAGTGAGCAGTCTGTACGACATACCCTTTGCTTTTATTATTATCTCATCTGCACTTTCAGTAACTTCACAGTTTGCCGCAATCGATGTAACGGACGGTTCAAGTTTTGCTTTTATTTCTGCCCAGTTGTTTGAGGGGGCAGATGGTTTTTCCTGTATTGTTTTCGGCTTTTCGGGAGCTTTTTCGGGCACTTTCACTTCTACCTTTTTCTCGGTTACCGTGACGGCAGGTGCGCCTGCAAGCTTGCGTTCAAGTTCAAAAAGCCTTTCTTCATACGCTTCAAGTGAGCCGAGTGACAGCGGTGAGCAGAGTTTGAAAACAAACACCTCAAAATCCGTTCTCCGTCCGCCCAGACGCTTTATCTTGTCCGCCTCGTCCTGACATATGGAGCAGAGGTTTAAAAGCCTTGCCTCACTTAAAGAGGAAAGTGACTGTGCAACCGCATGGTCAAGAGGCGGTGATGCCAGAAGTTCCGACGGGTCGGACACGGTTTTTATCACGAGAGCGTCACGAAGCAGAACGAGAAGTTCTTCAGCCGCCGTAACATAGCCCTTGCTGGTGAGAGAAAGTTCCTCAACCGCTTTGAGTGCTGACGGAAAGTCGGAATTTATTACTGCCTGTGCAAGTGAATTAAGATACGTCCTCGTACCTATACCCGTTATCTTTGCGGCAACTTCATAGGTTATATCGTCGGTCGATGCAAAACACTGATCCAAAATGGAAAGTGCATCACGAAGCGCACCGTCAGCAAGTTTTGCAATGAGTTTTGCCGCATCGCCTTCAATTTTTATATTTTCTTTTTCGCAGACCGAAAGAATACGCTTTTCAATGGTTGCGACGGGAATACGCCTGAAATCGTAACGCTGACAACGTGACAGAATAGTCGCAGGAACTTTTGCAAATTCCGTGGTTGCCAGAATGAATATGGCGTGTGAAGGCGGCTCTTCAATCGTCTTGAGAAGGGCGTTGAATGCAGGCAGGGTGAGCATATGCACCTCGTCTATGATGTAGACCTTGTACTTTGAGGAAACGGGTGAGAAAAACACCTCGTCCCTTATACGCCTTACGTCGTCAACACCGTTGTTTGAAGCGGCGTCAAGTTCAATAACGTCCACACCCGAACCGCTGTTAACAGCCTTACACGATTCACATTCGTTACAGGGATTACCGTCTTTCGGATTTTCGCAGTTTACTGCCTTTGCAAGTATCTTTGCAATACTCGTCTTACCCGTTCCGCGTGTACCGCAGAACAGATATGCGTGTGAGAGTTTATTTTCTTTAACCTCGTTTCTCAGTATGGAAACGATATGCTCCTGTCCTGCAACGTCATCAAAATCCACGGGACGCCATTTTCTGTAAAGAGCACGGTATGACATAAAAACTCTCCTTTCGCATTTATCTTAACTTAACGTAACAGCATACAAAACCGCACGGTGCGACTCTGAACATCGGCTACGCCCGCATTTCCGTTTTCATCACTCAAAACAGCTTTTCTTATGGCACATTATAAAATCCGCTTATGGCTGCTCGGTTCCCCGCCTGACCAGGTTCACGGTATATAATCGCATAAGGACTGCTTATCAACGCTCCGAAAACGGCTGCTGTGACACAGCCGATGCCCTCGGCACGCACACTTTTCTCTGCTATAGCGGATTGCAGACTACAGGGTGCCGCTACATCCCCGATTAGTGCGGTTTTGTATGCTGTCCGTATTTTTCAATTATAACAGACTATACGTAAAAAAGCAACACAAAAAGAGTGCCTGTTACAGACACTCTTCGACTTTATTTTTTTGAAAGAATCACACTTCTGACCGTTACCGCACCAAGCACGATTACCGCACCGATAAAGGCGGTTAAAGACGGCATTTCACCGTAGAACAGCGCAACCCACACGGGATTGAGCAAAGGCTCGATAACGCTCAGCAGGGAAAGCGACAGGGCAGAGCAGTAGCCCGAGGCAATCGTAAAGAGGAGATAAGGTATTCCAAGCTGAAAAACGCCTAAGAATATTAACAGCAAAAGGCTTGTTGCCTGCACGCCGTTGTCAGCAAATGCAAGAAAGGGAAGACCTGCCACAGCCGTTATTATATGACCGATAAGCAAAGCCGACATTCTCGTCTCACTGTCACCCTCACCCACGAACAGAAAGGTCGAACCGAAGAAAAGACCGCTGAAAAGTGCAACTATATTTCCCAAAACACTGCCGCCCGATATGCCGTCGATAACAAAAAGTCCGACGCCCAAAAAGGTGATGACGGAAGTTACTATATCAAGCCTCGTTGCCTTTCTGTGAAGAAAAATGTAACTTTCGATAATTATGAAGATGGGGCCCGTAAACTGCAGTACAATCGCGTTTGCCGCCGAGGTAAACTGATTTGATACGACGAAGCATATAAACGTTGCCGCCGCAAGAAGACCGCAGGCAAAACTTTGCTTAGAAAAAATCACCTTTTTGCAAAGGATTTTCATACCTGCATACATGGCAAATGCCGCAAAAAGACTTCTCATACCAGCCACGGCAAGACCGTTGTAAAGACCGTTTTCCGAGAGATTTATAAATTTGAATATAAGCCCCGCCGTGCTCCACATTGCAGCACAGACGAGCATTAAAATTATACCTTTTTTGTTCTGTGTTTCTTTCATTTTAAAACTATTTCCTGTCCGCCTATTTCCACCGTGTTACCGCCAAAGTCAAAATCTGCAAAAAGAGTGCAGAGCAGTATTGCTACGATGATTATTATGATTGCAATAAGTTTATTTTTCATATGCCACCGTGACGATAAAACCGTCATCCTCAAAAGTTTCGATATTATATTTGTCCGCTGTATCAGACACGTCACCAAGCATTTTTACTATGGGCTGACCGCACGCCTTTGCAAGGGCTTCGCGTTTGGTCCATTCACAGAAAAACGCCTTGCCCGCCACCCCTAATTTCTGCGAAAGACGGGGAGGGGCGGTACGGATATATTCACAGTCAATGCCGACTTTTTTGTCCGAAAAGGCGATATAAGCACGGTTTCCGCAATGGGTAACGCTGACGTAACCGTTATCGACCTTGGGAACACCGTCAACTTTATAAATACGGTCAAAACCTGCATCTTTCGCAAAAGACAAAGCTGTATCCGACAGTGAAAAATCTTTTTCCACCAAATTATCCGAGATGAATTTGTAGTATTTGAACATTTGCACCTCATAAATAATTAGAAATTTGTTTTATATGATACCAAAATGCAAAAAAGTTGTCAATTTAATTGAAAATATTTTAAATATGTGGTATGATAAGATGAAAAATGGGGGGATCCTTTGGAAAACGTACTTTGTGACATCAAGGTTATAAATGCTATCCGCAATAAATACGGGTTTTCTTTTTCGAAAAGTCTGGGTCAGAATTTTTTGATTGACCCTGAAATTCCCAGGGAAATTGTCCGTCAGAGTGAGATAGATAAAAACACGGGTGTCATCGAAATAGGCCCCGGTTTCGGGCCGCTTACATACGAATTGTGCTCGGCGGCAGGCAGGGTAGTTGCTGTTGAAATAGACAAGTCGCTCATTCCCGTGCTTGACGATACGGTTGGCCATTTTGAAAATTTAAAGGTTATAAATGCGGATTTTCTTAAAATAGACGCCGCTTCTCTCATTGAGGAAGAGTTTACTTCAAGGGGCATTGACAGGGTTGTCGTGTGTGCCAATCTTCCTTACTATATAACGACGCCGATAATAATGGGGCTTTTAGAGAAGAAGTTGCCGCTTGAACGAATCACTGTAATGGTGCAGAAGGAAGTGGCGGAAAGGCTTTGTGCCGACAAGCCCTCAAGGGATATGGGTGCTGTAACTCTTGCGGTGCAGTACCGTGCAAAAACGGAAATTCTTTTCCCCGTGGGTAAAGAAAAGTTTATGCCCGTACCCAAAGTTGATTCGGCAGTTATTTCACTCATTCCGTTGGAGCAGCCGCCCGTGCAGGCAAAAAACGAAAAGTTTATGTTCACGCTTATCAAGGCTGCGTATTCCCAGCGAAGAAAAACGCTTGTAAACGCCGTGGCAGGTGTTTCGGGCAAAGAAATTACGGCATCAGCACTCAGGAGGCTCGGTCTTTCTGCTGACATAAGGGCAGAGAGGATGTCGCTTGAGGATTTTTGCAACTTATCAAATATATTAAAATAATTTATAGAAGGAGAAAAAACTATGGTTATCAACAACGCAAAAGTAAACAAATGGGTTGAAGAAGTAGCAGCTCTCACAAAGCCGGACAGCATCCTCTGGATCGACGGTAGTGAAGCACAGCTCGATATGCTTCGTGCAGAAGCTTGCGCTACGGGTGAAATCATCGCTCTTAACAGCGAACTTCTTCCCGGATGCTACTATCACCGCACAAAGCCCACAGACGTTGCACGTGTTGAAGCAAGAACATTCATCTGTGCAAAGACAAAGGAAGAAGCAGGCCCCACAAACAACTGGATGGATCCTGCTGAAATGCATGCTAAGCTCGACAAGCTTTACGACGGCTCAATGAAGGGCAGAGTTATGTACGCTATTCCTTACTCAATGGGCGTTCCCGGTTCACCCTTCGCTAAGATCGGTGTTGAACTTACAGACTCTATCTACGTTGTACTCAACATGGCAATCATGACAAGAGTTGGTCAGCAGGTTGTTGACGTTCTCGGTCCTGATGACGATTTCGTTAAGTGTCTCCATTCAAAGGCTGACCTCAGCGATGACGATAAGTACATCGTTCAGTTCCCCGAAGAAAACACGATTATGTCAGTTAACTCTGCTTACGGCGGTAACGTACTTCTCGGTAAGAAGTGCTTTGCTCTCCGTATCGCTTCTTACCTCGGTAAGCTTGAAGGCTGGATGGCTGAGCATATGCTTATCCTCGGTATCGAAAATCCCCAGGGTGAAGTTAAGTACATCTGTGCTGCATTCCCCTCAGCTTGCGGTAAGACAAACCTTGCTATGCTTATTCCTCCTTCAATTTACAAGGATAAGGGCTACAAGGTATGGTGCGTAGGCGACGATATCGCTTGGCTCCGTGTTGGTCCTGACGGCGGTCTCTGGGCTGTTAACCCCGAAAACGGTTTCTTCGGTGTTGCTCCCGGTACGTCTGAAAAGACAAACTACAATGCTCTTATGTCAACAAAGAAGGGCACAATCTTTACAAACGTTGCAAGAAATCTTGATAACAACACTGTTTGGTGGGAAGGTCTTGACAAGAATCCTCCTGTTAATGCAGAAGAGTGGAAGGGTGCTAAGGTTAACGGTCCTGAATTTATCGCTTCAGGCGAAAAGCTTGCTCATCCCAACTCAAGATTTACTGCTCCTGCAGAAAACTGCCCCTGCATCTCCAAGGAATTCAATTCTAAGGACGGTGTTCCGGTATCTGCAATCATCTTCGGTGGCAGACGTGCTAAGGCAGCTCCGCTGGTATACCAGTCAAGAAACTGGCAGCACGGTGTATTCGTTGGTGCTACGATGGCATCTGAAACAACTGCAGCTGCAGCAGGTGCTGTAGGCGTTGTTCGCCGTGACCCCATGGCTATGCTTCCCTTCTGCGGATACAACATGGGTGACTACTTCGGTCACTGGCTCGAAATGGGCAAGAAGCTTACAAAACAGCCCAAGATATTCAACGTTAACTGGTTCAGAAAAGACGATGAAGGCAACTTCATCTGGCCCGGATTTGGCGACAATATGAGAGTTCTTATGTGGATTCTTGACCGTTGCGAAGACAAGGTTGACGCTGACGAAGTTGCTATCGGTTACGTTCCCAAGGCTGAAGATATCAACATCGAAGGTCTTGACATTGACGTTGACACTGTTAAGGAACTCCTTTCAGTTGACAAGGCTGTATGGCAGGAAGAAGCAGCAGGCATCAAGGAATTCTTTGCTAAGTTTGACAGACTTCCGGGGGAAATGGCTGACGAGCTTGCTACTCTTGAAGCAAACCTTAGCAAGTAATTGTTATTAAATAAAAAGAGTTCGGAATACCGAACTCTTTTTATTTGGGTGAAACTGTGTAATTGGTTTTGTCGAGGGTGATGCTGAATACCTCATCGATAAGTCCCGATGAGGCAACCTCCTGCGGAGTGCCGTAGGCAAGTACGGTACCCTTATCCATTAAAATAACCTTATCCGAATACGTCAGCGCATGGGTTATGTCGTGAAGCACCGCAACTACTGTTTTATCGGTTAAACTTCTGATAAGTTCCAGAATGTCAAACTGGTATCTGATGTCAAGGTAGGTTGTGGGTTCATCCAGAAGCAGAATGTCCGCACCCTGAGAAAGACAAAGTGCTATATAGACGCGTTGTCTTTCACCGCCCGATAGGCTTTTAAGGCTTCTGTCGGCAAGGTGGGTGATGCCCGTCATATCCATTGCCTGCTTTGCACAAAACTCGTCTTTATCAGAGTAGTTTCCGCTAAACCCGAGATATGGATATCTTCCGCTGAGCACGAAACGACGAACAGAAACGTCGGGCACCTCGCGGAATTGGGGCAGAAGCGCCATTTTTTTGGCAAGTTCTTTTCTTTTGTAGTCCGAGATATTCTTGTTGTCAATGATGATTTTGCCGTTCTGCATCGAAATAAGGCGTGACAGAACGTGCAGGAAAGTGCTTTTTCCGCTGCCGTTTGGCCCGATTATTGATATAATTTCTTTTTCGGGGAGGGTAAGATTTATATCTTTTAAAATCGCTGTATCTGAGTAAGAATAGTTGAGATTTTTTATTTCTACCATAGCCGATTCTCCTTTCTGTGCATGAGCAAAAACAGGAAGAAGGGACCGCCGAGAAGTGACATTATGATGCCGACGGGCAGTTCAAACGGGGCAAAAATAACTCTGCACACCGTGTCGCAAAACAGCACGAAGACGCCCCCGAAAAGTGCGCAAAAGGGCAGTAAAATCTTGTTGTCTGTGCCGACAAGCCGACGTGATATATGAGGGATTAAAAGCCCTACAAAACTCAGCAGACCCGAGAAACTTACTGCGGAGCCTGCAAGAAGTGATGCTATACACAGATAGAAAAAGCGTACAGCCGATACGTTCATACCGAGCGTTTTAGCGGTGTTTTCACCGAGAAGAAGCAAATTGAGTTTTCCTGAAAAAATAATTGCCACGGCTATGCCGATAAAAATATATACGAGGGCAGGCGTCATTTTTGCAAATGAAACGCCCGAAAAACCGCCTATCATAAACGACGTTTTTGCATACACAAGGTCTGTATCAAGCACGGTCAGTGTGTCAGTTCCTGCCGTAAGTATACTGTTGATTGCCACGCCTGCAAGAACGACCGTGAGTTTTCCCGCACCCGTTTTTGATGCAAGAACAAATATAATCAGTCCCGCTAACAGAGCACCCGTAAAAGCAAAGGTGGGAACAAGTGAAGGCAGGGTGGGCAGTATTGCCGCCGCAAGAAGTGCGAAAAAACCTGCACCTGAATTGACTCCTATTATACTCGGCCCTGCAATGGGATTACCGAGAACGGTTTGTATTATCACACCGCTGACAGAGAGTGCGACACCTGCGAAAACTGCGGCAACCGCACGGGGAAGCCTGACGTAAAGGAGTATACGCAGGGCGGTGGGGTCATTTAATGCATCCGCCACGGAAACGTCGGATGAGCCTACGGAAAGACTTATAAAAAGCATCAAAAGCAGACCTGCCGTCATAGCGACAAGCAGGCCTGCTTTTTTTGTTTTATTTTTCGGGGTAGATAATTTTTGCAATGTATTCATAACTTTCAGCCCACTTTGCATTGGGTTTATAATGAAATAATTCTTTTGGCAGAATATTATATCTGCCGTTTTTTACGGCACTTAATTCCTTCCACGCGGGGTTTGAGGCAATACCATCTGCCAGTGCAGTAAGTGCCTTGTCGTCGGCACCCATTGTGGATACGAAAATATAGTCGGGGTCCTCTGCGATTATTGCCTCGATGCTTAAATCTTCAAGCAGGCTTTCGTGCCTTTCGACGATGTTGTCGGTACGCAAATCTTCCAAAATCACACCCGCAAGATTGTCGGCACCTTTTGCCTTTGCACCTGTTGAAAATGCACGTATCAAAAGCACGGTCGGCCGTTTGCCGTCGGGTACAGTAGAAATAATGCTGTCTATATCTTTTTTAATTTCCGTACCGTTTTTTGCATACAAATCCTCTCTGCCCGTGAATGAACAGAAAAGGTTAAGCATTTCAAGATACTGCTCAAACGTGTCCGTGCGGAAATATGCGTGGGTTATACCTGCATTGGTCAGCGTTTCGTCAAGCGAAACGTGGGTTGCTATATCTGCCGACAAAATGAGAAAATCGGGATTCAGTGAAATGATGAGTTCAAGGTCAGGCTCTTTGACCGAGCCTATAATTACGGCATCTCCCACGTCGAGCCCTCTTTCGCTCACGGCATCGACGGTAACACCGACAAGACTGCCGCCTGCAAGAGTCCACACTTCAGCAAAAGAACCGTATGCCGAAACCACCCTTTCGGGTGTATGAAGCGACACCTCTCTGCCCAAAGCATCGGTAAAGGTGGCAGTTGCACCCTGTTCCTGCGTTTTACCGCAGGAACAAAATACGGTAAGCAGAGCAAGTATTATAAAAGTCAGTTTTTTCATCTTGTTTTTATTTCTGCTGAAAGAATTTCATCCTTGCGGTTTAAAAGGTCATCTGAAAAAAGGCTTTTTTCAAGATTATTAACACCTATACGGTCGATTGCAGCACCAAGGCGCTCTTTCTGATAAGCGTTTTCTTTAAACCAGAGAATCGTCTTTTCGAGAAGTGTATAGACTTCATTCTCCGTCACGTATCTTGAAAGAGGAGTGCCCATTCTCGTCTGTTTGCCCCACGTGCCGCCGACGAATATTTTATATACCGTTTCGCTTGTCTTTGCAAATGCTCCAAACGGACATTTGCCTGTGCAGACACCGCAATCAAGACATCTGTCTTTATCGATTGTTGCCTTACCGTCAACAACCGATACTGCCTTGACGGGACATTTCTGTGCGATAATGCACGTTTTACAGCCTTTACAGAGTGAGACGTCAAACACGGGAATCTTGTGTGCTTCAACACCAAAGTCGTTAAGACTCGGCTTCATACAACTGTTGGGACAACCGCCGACACCGATTTTAAACTTGTGGGGAAGGGGCACTTTAGCCCAGCCTACGTAGAATTCGTCGTAAATTTTCTTTGCCATTTCCTGCGTATCGGTGTTTCCGAATACGCACGTGGTACCCTTACAGGCGGTTACGGGACGTATTTTTGCACCCGTGCCTCCAAAATAGAGGTTATGCTCTGCCATAAATGCCATAGCATCGTCTATTTTATCAAAAGGAATACCCACTATTTCAGCAGAAAGACGGCTGGTGAAGGAAACTTTGCCGTTTCCGTAAAGTTTTGAGCACTGTGCAATGGCAAGAAGTTCATCAGCACTGAAAAGTGCACCCCGTGCAACGATTCTTCCTGAAAAATTCTCTGTGCCACGGTTCTGTAAAAAACCCTGTCCCTTTACCTTCATTATATCAGCTTGATTGATCATTATTATCTCTCCTTCTAACAGTTATTCGACGTAATCCTCATACAAGGTTTTTCTGTATTTGCCGGGTGAAGAACCCGTTTCTTTTTTAAATATTTTGGTAAAATACTGTTGTGAGCCAAAACCGCAATTTTCGGCAATGTCGGCAATGCTTGCACCCGAATCCCACAACATTTTTTTTGCATGGTCAATACGGATTTTCGTCAGGTATCTGTGCGGTGACATACCGCATACCTCTGAAAAAATATTGTGAAAATATACGGGGCTCAGATTTACCGTTGCCGCAACGTCGTCAAGATGAATGGGACTTGCATAATTTTTTTCTATATAACGCTTTGCCGTCTGTATTATTTTGTAATTGATACCGCTGTGCGGTTCGGGAATAGAGGCGTCACGCAGAAGAAGATTTATAAACGTGAGCAGACGGCTGTATAGCTGAAGAGAGTTGCTGTTGTTTTCGACGATGAGAGCAAGGTCACTAAGCATATCGCGTATTTGTTCGGGGTGGCTGCTCATAAAAAATTCAGGGGCGGCACAAAGCATTTGTGCAAGTTCGTCCTCTACGTTAAAGCATAAATACATCGTTTTAAACGGACGGCTTGAGTAGCGCACCTGTCCCGGACGAGATATCATTATGCTGTTTTTACGGATCTCATGTTTTTTTCCGTCGAGACAGACGAACATATCGTCGCTTACATAAAACTCTATTTCAAATTTTTTCACCGTACGTTCTACCGGATGTTTCGTGGATTTTGGGTTGTTTGAGTCAAAATATCCGCAGCTAACGTTATATGGCAGCGATAACATAATTGCACCTCACAGTAAAATTTGTTAAAGGATGGTTGTATTACATATAGTAATCGTCCGATTTCAAGTTTATAATACAATAAGAAAAAACAAATGTAAAGATAAAAATAACCCTTGTCCCGAGTTTTTACACGGGTCGGGGGTTTTACCTATAATGTTTTCGTTTTTTCGGGCTCGTTTACGAGAAGGTGCAACAGCGTCAGAAGTTTTGCGTTTGCTGTAAACAAGTCCTCACAAGTACATTATTTCTAAGAAATCAATATAGCATAAGAGTACTTTACTTTTTTGAAAATCAACAAGTGTTTAAAATAAAAAAAACGCCCCATAGGGACGAATACAAATAAAAATAACCCTTGACCCATGCTTCTTTACGCATCTTCGGCAGGTCAAGGGTTATTTTTCTTCACTCTTGATATCTAACATCTTTTTCTTTTACCTCACATTCTTTTAATTCTTGTGCCTTCTTTTTTGTTTCTTTTACGATACTGCTTTTCCCGTAAGGAGATTTTTTAGAAGACGTTTGTTTTATATTTAAAACTCTTGCCAGGCACTCGGACTGCTGCCACTTACCTTAGCTCAAGAGCACTTGCCGTTACCTGTTCATCGGGTATCACCCCTTTCTCTTTGCATCTTTAATATAACACGTTTTTTTTAATCTTACAATATGTAAAACTGTATGAAATAAATTGACTTTTCTTATGCATAACGCAGAAATTTTACGTGCTCGTAAGAAAAGCGTTGACGGAGGTATTTTTTATTTGCTATACTAAATTTGTTAGAGGTGTTACAGGGGGAGAAAATCGCGTGTTTTCTTCCCCTTTTTGTAATAGTTATGAGTATTATCTGCAGGGCAGGTTACAATTAAAATGAAAGGAAAATGATTATGTCAGTAATAAGTGTAAACAACAGCAATTTTGAAGAAATCATAAACAGCGACAAGCCTGTGCTTCTTGATTTTTATGCAGACTGGTGCGGTCCGTGCCGTATGGTTGTGCCCATAGTGCACGAAATTGCAGATGAAAATCCGCAGTACGTCGTGGGTAAAATCAACGTCGATGAAGAAATGGAACTTGCTTCACAGTTTGGCGTGACGACGATTCCTACGTTGGTGGTAATCAAAAACGGTGAAATCGTAAACCGTTCGTCAGGGGCAAAGCCGAAGGCACAGATTCTTGCGATGTTAGAGGATTAGTATATGGAACACGTATACGATACTCTTATAATAGGCGGCGGTCCGTCGGGGTACTGTGCCGCCCTGTACGCCTCACGTGCGGGGCTTGACACGCTTGTCATTGAAAAAATGTCGGTCGGCGGACAGATGGCGCTTACGGGTGATATTGACAATTATCCCGGTTTTGAAGAGGGGATAGACGGCTTTTCCCTCGGTATGAAAATGCAACAGGGCGCAGAGCGTTTCGGTGCAAAAACCGAATATGCCGAGGTGACGGCAGTCGATTTTTCAGATAAAATAAAGAAGGTTGAAACGTCTGCAGGAACATTCTTTGCAAAAACGGTAGTAATTGCAAGCGGGGCAAATCCCCGTGAACTCGGTCTGGACAACGAAGCCTCGCTCGTCGGAATGGGGGTTCACTACTGTGCCCACTGCGACGGCAGGTTTTATAAGGACAAGACGGTGGTTGTCGTCGGCGGCGGTAATTCTGCGGCGGCTGATGCAATCTATCTTTCGGGACTTGCCAAAAAAGTGTATCTCGTTCACAGAAGAGACACTCTTCGGGCAGGAAGGATATATGCTCAGACGCTTGAAAAGGCGGATAACGTGCAGTTCGTGTGGAACAGCACGGTTACGCAGATTCTCTCTGAGGACAGAGTCAAGGCTGTAAGGATTGACACGGCGGGGAAAATGAGCGAAATTGAATGTGACGCCCTTTTCGTCAGTATCGGAAGGCAGCCTGCAACGGATTTTCTCTCAGGCAGTGTGGAACTTGATAAAAACGGATATATTGTTGCAGATGAAACGACCAAGACGAATATCGACGGCGTCTATGCGGCAGGTGACGTGAGAACGAAAGAACTCAGGCAGGTTGTCACCGCAGTTGCAGACGGGGCGGTCGCCGTACATTTTGCCGAACAGTATATTAAAAATTTTGAATAATAAAAAAGCGGAATCTTTGGGCGTGTTCGCTTAGGGATGAATCGGTTTTGGATTGAACTTTTCCGTTAATACTTCATAAAAAAATTCCGTAATACACAAAGTATTGCGGAATTTTTATTATTTTGTCTAAACGAAAAATTTCTAACCCAAAACTGCTTT
>JAZQAK010000033.1:0-6315 GCA_045545175.1 Feifaniaceae bacterium | reverse complement strand
AAAGCAGTTTTGGGTTAGAAATTTTTCGTTTAGACAAAATAATAAAAATTCCGCAATACTTTGTGTATTACGGAATTTTTTTATGAAGTATTAACGGAAAAGTTCAATCCAAAACCGATTCATCCCTAAGCGAACACGCCCTTGACCTCTCTTTTTTAATTTGATACTTCTACTCTGCCGCCGCAGTGTGGACATACTTCCGTTTTAAGCTGGAAGGTTGCCCCGCACGAAGTACAGACGTAACCGTCGTCAACCACAACGGGATTTGCAACCTCGCTTATGGTTTTAGCCGTCTTTTTCGCCTGCTCCGAAACACCCGACACCAGTCTCATAACAAGTCTGACAATGCACAGCACCGCCACTATTGCCGCAATTCCCGCAAGGCTGAACGCCCCTCCGAAAAAGAGAACTACCGCAAGCACGAGTGCCACCGCCCCGAATTTGAGCGTCGCCAGATCTTCCTGTTTAAATATTCTTTTCACCTGTCATTACCTACTCTTTAACAGCTTCTGTTATACCCTCGGCAAGACCTGCAAGGCCCTGAATTTCCGAAGGAATTATTATCTTGGTTGCCTGACCGTCAGCCGCCGCTGTAAACGCTTCAAGGCTCTTTATCTTGATAACGGCATCGGTCGGTGCGGCTTCATTGAGTTTCTTAAGACCGAGTGCCGTCGCCTCCTGCACCTTGATGATAGCTTCCGCCTCACCCTCAGCCTCACGCACTTTTGCCTCTTTAATCGCTTCTGCACGGAGAATTGCAGCCTGCTTTTCAGCCTCTGCCGCAAGAATCGCAGATTCTTTTTTACCCTCTGCAACGAGGATTGCCGACTTCTTTTCACCCTCTGCACGAAGAATGCTCTCACGGCGTTCACGTTCAGCCTTCATCTGCTTTTCCATCGCATCCTGAATTTCCCTCGGGGGCAGGATGTTTTTAAGTTCAACCCTGTGCACCTTGATGCCCCACGGGTCAGTAGCCTCGTCAAGCACGGAACGCAGTCTTGAATTGATTATATCTCTTGAAGTGAGCGTCTGGTCAAGCTCAAGTTCACCGATGATGTTACGCAGTGTCGTTGCCGTAAGCACCTCAATAGCCTGAATGGGCCTTACAACGCCGTAGGTGTAGAGCATAGGATCGGTTATCTGGAAATAAACGACCGTGTCTATCTGCATCGTTACGTTATCCTTTGTGATAACGGGCTGGGGCGGAAAGTCAATAACCTGCTCCTTGAGTGACACCTTCTTGACAATTTTGTCAATGAAAGGAACCTTGAGATGAAGCCCCGTCCCCCAGGTCGCTTTATATGCGCCGAGACGTTCAATAACGAAGGCATTTGCCTGCGAAACGATTTTAATGTTTGCTATTATAAGTGCGATTATCGCAATGATAATTATCAAAACTTCCATAAAAATCTCCTTATTTTACTATCAGGTGAACACCCGAAATGCTTTTAACCGTAACCTTATCGCCTTTTTTGGCAAAATTACCGTCTTCCGTATAAGCAGACCATATCTGACCGCCGACTTTTACCTGACCTACCGTTTCGTCATTATCGATATCCTCGGTAACAATCGCCGTTTTGCCGATAAGTGCATCTGCATTTGTCGGAATAGTTTTGTTATTTACGTATTTTGTGATAAGCGGTTTTGTGAAGATGAGCAACAATGCCGATACCGCCACGAACAAGAGAAGTTGGAGCCAGAGCGGTGCATTAACGGCAGCAGCCGCAAGAGATACAAGCGAACCGCCCGCAAACCATATACTCACAAGCCCAACCGTTACCGCTTCCACAACGAGAAAGACCAAAAAGGCACCAAGCCATAAATATACCATCGGACTGACCTCCTTATATTATTATATCAATATTTTATCATATACATTAGTTGTGTTCAATACTCATTGTTTGGAAAAAGCACGGAGATACCCCGTGCTTTTTATTTAAATACATCTGGATTTAGTACATTCCGCCGCCCATCTGTGATGCAGCCGCAGCTGCCGCAACAGCCTTTTCAGCGTCCTCCTTGCGTTCTGCAACGAGTGACTCCGTAGTGAGCACCATTGATGCAACGGATGCCGCATTCTGAAGTGCGCTTCTTGTAACCTTTGCAGGATCTACGATGCCTGCTTCAAACATATCCGTATAAACTTCGTTCTGTGCATTGAAGCCGTAGTTTGCACCCTTATGTTCCTTTATCTTTTCGATGATAACCGAGCCTTCAAGGCCTGCGTTCTTTGCAATCTGGCGAACCGGTGCTTCAAGTGAGCGAAGCACGATGAGAGCGCCCGTCTTTATATCACCTTCAACAGATGCAACGTAATCTGCAACGTCTGCAGAAACGTCGATAAGCGCTGTGCCGCCGCCTGCTACCATACCTTCTTCAACTGCCGCCTTTGTCGCGGAAAGTGCATCCTCAACACGCAGTTTCATTTCCTTCATTTCAGTTTCGGTTGCAGCACCTACACGGATAACTGCCACACCGCCTGCAAGCTTTGCAAGACGTTCCTGAAGCTTTTCTCTGTCAAAATCGCTGGTGGTATCTTCAATAGCCTTGCGGATAGCACCAATACGGTCACGGATTTCAGCGGGGTTGCCTGCACCGTTGACGATAATGGTGTTTTCCTTAGTAACCTTTACCTGACCTGCACGGCCGAGCATATTTATCGTAGTTTCCTTGATGTCGAAACCGAGTTCTTCACTTATTACCTGACCGCCCGTGAGAATTGCGATGTCACGAAGCATTTCTTTTCTTCTGTCGCCAAATCCGGGTGCTTTAACGCAAACGCAGTTGAACGTACCGCGGAGTTTATTCACGAGAAGTGTCGTGAGTGCTTCACCCTCAACGTCCTCAGCAACGATAACGAGTTTTTTGCCCGACTGAACGATCTGTTCAAGAAGCGGAAGAATATCGGCAATTACAGAAATCTTCTTATCCGTGATAAGAATGTACGCATCGTCAATTACTGCTTCCATCTTATCGGTATCCGTCACCATATAGGGTGAGATGTAGCCTCTGTCAAACTGCATACCTTCAACCACGTCGCAGTACGTTTCTGCAGTCTTGCTCTCCTCAACGGTGATAACACCGTCTGATGTAACCTTTTCCATTGCCTCGGCAATGAGTTTACCAATTTTTTCATCAGCAGATGAAATAGTTGCAACTCTTGCAATATCCTCCGTACATTTTACTGCCTGAGAATTGTTTTTGAGTGCCTTTACCGCAACTTCAACCGCACCTGCAATACCCTTGCGGACATCCATCGGATTTGCACCTGCCGCAACGTTCTTCATACCCTCTCTTATCATTGCCTGAGCAAGAAGAGTTGCCGTTGTAGTACCGTCACCTGCACAGTCATTTGTCTTGACTGCTACTTCCTTTACAAGCTGAGCACCCATATTTTCAAAGGGATCTGTAAGTTCAACTTCCTTTGCGATTGTAACACCGTCATTTGTTATCAGCGGACCGCCGTACTTTCTCTCAAGAACCACGTTTCTGCCCTTGGGACCGAGTGTTATTTTTACTGTGTCAGCAAGCTGGTCAACACCGTTCTGAAGCGCTTTTCTTGCCGCTTCACCGTAAAGAATTTCTTTAGCCATACTATCCTCTCCTTACTCTACAATAGCGAGAATATCGCCCTGTCTTACGATGATGTATTCCTCACCGTCAAGTTTGATTCCACTGCCGGAATACTTGTTTGTAACAACCTTGTCGCCAACCTTGACGGTCATTACAACCTCATTTCCGTCAATCATACCGCCGGGGCCTACTTCAACAACCTGCGCAATCTGCGGTTTTTCTTTTGCACTTCCTGCAAGGATAATACCACTCTTGGTCGTTTCCTCACACTCTACCATTTTTATGACAACTTTGTCGCCAAGCGGTTTAAGTTTCATAATAAATGCCTCCTGTATTTAAATAATTATTTTCGTCGTTTAGCACTCTCTGTTTTTGAGTGCTAATGGTATTTTATACCTAACCGTTTAAAAAATCAAGCGATTTCTGTAAGTTTACACTTTTTTAAAATATTGGTATAAATCGCATTTGAGCATACCGTTATATAATTTGCGTTTTTTATCCGCCCTTCTGCCAAACATACGCTCAAAATCCTCGTTTGCCGTAAGAACGTAAATCTTCCAGTCATCGTGCGGCAAAAGCACCTTTCCCATATCCCTGTAAAGTTCATACGCCTCATCCATAGTGAGAAGGCGTTCACCGTACGGCGGATTTATAACTACCGTCGCATACTGCGCATCATTCGTAAGGTCGCGTATATCCTTCTGTTCTATATGAATATGCTTTTCAACGCACGCTATGCCTGCATTTCTGCGGGTAAGCGTACACATATCGTGATCGATATCCGATGCAAATATCTCGTAGGTGTTCTGCCTAATTTTCGATATTGCAAGGGCACGTTCATCCGACGTTATCTTTGCATCGCCAATCGAAAGTCCCTCGAAGCCGAAACTTCTGTGAAGTCCCGGTGCCATATCGGCCGCTATCATTGCCGCCTCAATCGCAATCGTTCCGCTTCCGCACATGGGGTCAATAAATACGTCCCTGCCAAACCAACGTGCCGTCTTTATCATTGCGGCGGCAAGCGTTTCTTTAAGCGGTGCGGCACTGCCTATTTCACGGTAACCCCTTTTATGAAGCCCCTCACCGCTGGTATCAAGCATTATGGTACATATATCATTTATGATGAGAAATGAAAATTCATACCTCTTTCCCGTTTCGGGAAAAAGCTTTATCCCATAACTCTGCGACATACTTTCAACCATTGCTTTTTTTATAATACGCTGACAGCTCGGTATATTATAGAGTGCCGATTTGAGCGAATGACCGTTTATCACAAATGCATCGTCCCTGCCCACGATATCAGCAAATTTTATTTTCTTGACGCCTTCAAAAAGCTCGTCAAACGTGGAGGCGTGGAATTTTGAGAGCACCATAAGCACCCTCTCACCCGTACGCAGACCAAGGTTTGCCCTCACCATTTCTCTGGTACCGCCTTCAAAAAATACCCTTCCGTCCGTAACCTCGGTAACGGTTATATCCATTCTCGCAAGTTCATCTTTAACAAAACTTTCAAGCCCGAACAGACAGGGCACTGCAAATAACGTTTTTTCTCTCATAATACTTTCCATTTTTTCTCAATTTTATTCTTGACTTCAGGCAAAATGAATGTTATCATAAATACGTTGTTTACTCCCTTCATTTGCCCTTATTTATATTGTTTTAAACCTGTGTTTTTTAACACAGGTATTTTTTTTGCAAAAAAGACTCATGTGTGGACATGAGTCTTTTTCATACTATCTTTTTCTGTATGACGTGCCTCTTTTTCCGTCAACGTTACGTTTTAAGTCAGAGATCTTCTCTTCACTTCGTGATTTGAATTTACTCATCATCTCTTCAAAGCTGAGATCTGCCGATTTATTGCCCCAATCGACGTTCTCGGGTCGCCCCGAAAAAACGTACTTTCGCTCGTTTTTATCCCTGCGGGCAGGCCTTTTATCCTCCTGCAGTTGTTTCATCGAAAGGCTTATCTTGCCACCCTCAATGCTTATGACTTTGGCTTTGACGGTGTCCCCCTCTTTAACAAACTCCTTGATGTCCTTAACGTAGGTTCTTGACACTTCCGAAACGTGTACCATACCGGTTTTACCTTCGCCAAGGTCAACAAATGCGCCGAAGCCTGTAACGCCCGTTACCTTGCCTTCGACAATCGTTCCAATCTCAAACTCCATTAACTTCTCTTAATCTCCTGTCACGTTTATATATATTTGTTCATCAGGAGAAATGAGTCCAAGCCTTTCTCTTGCTATACGCTCTATCTGCTCCTGTGTGAGCTCACCGTCCAGCTCTTTCTGAAGATTTGTGTTATCAACAGTCTGCTGTGCTATCTTGTCCTGATACTGTGCGAGTTCTTTTTCTTTTTCGCTTATTTTTGAGCGAACCTGAAATATCTGAACTCCTATGTAAACGAGTATGAAAGACACCAGAAGATAGAACACTATCCCTCTCTTGTGTTTTCTCATACTCATCACCTACTTTCTTACTACCTTTTATAATACTATTTTTTTTTGACTTTTTAAAGTGTTTTTTTATTCTTTTGAGACTATTTTTACACTTTAACGCCATCGGAGACATCTTTTTTGCCGTTTTCCGTTTAAATTTGCGTAAAATGGTTCCGATTTTATCCACAATATCTTTGCTTACAGTTTTAAAATACGTCCATGCACCAAGCGCCATTGCAAAAAGAGCGTAGAATCTTATCTGACCGCTACTCTCGGATATAAAAAACAAAAGCACCGTACCTCC
>JAZQAK010000032.1:0-26844 GCA_045545175.1 Feifaniaceae bacterium | reverse complement strand
TTTCCAAGGGTCTTTTCTTAAAGTTCGTTGTTTAATTTTCAAGGTACAGTCGCTCCCCCTCTCCCGAGGGACAGCTTTATTATTCTACCAAACTTTATCCCGCTTGTCAAGTACTTTTTTCCTTTTCTTGCAGACTTTTTTCGCTTGGTTGAAACCGCATCTGTTTGGATGAGGCTTATTCATAATACCACTTCACCCTTGCCATGTCAACACTTTTTTTACATTTTTTTAAATTTTTTGACGTTATTTTTTTATGCTACAAGATAGTGTATTTTTGTCCCTTTGCGCAAACAATATTTACGGAGGTGCTATATATAATAAT
The DNA here is from genome assembly GCA_045545175.1 of Feifaniaceae bacterium. Lineage (GTDB taxonomy): Bacteria > Bacillota > Clostridia > Oscillospirales > Feifaniaceae > RGIG6165. Next base: position 26,522 of record JAZQAK010000032.1, on the reverse strand, counting down.
GAAGAAACAAATATCAATTTTGCTTTTATGCATTGCACTGCTGTTATCGCTGTCAGCTTGCGGCCCCGATAAAAAACTTAAAGCAAGTATGAATATGCGTTCACTAGCCGAAAAAATCCTTGACGAGACTGATATAGATTCTGCCGCACTTGTTGATGACAACGCTATTAACAAGTTTCTTGAAGGCAGCGGTATTAAAAAAGATATGCTTGCTGATCACAGCATAAACGTACCAACCGAAGACGAATTTGAAATGCTTATAATACTCGAGGCAAGAAACGACAAGGACGTGCCTATTCTTAAACATGGTCTGGATTACATTGATTCAAAATATGATGACCAAAAAAATACCGGTAGCCTTATTATTACAAAAGGAAGATACGTTATGCTTGTTAACAGTGAAGACAACAGAGATGCTCAGCAAATTTTTGACAGTTCTATTGATTGACATATTCTATTTAATAATGTAGAATGTTAAGGAAAGGCGGTTAATTATGAGTCAGAAAATATCAACGGCGGTGATAAACCGTCTTCCCAGATATTACAGATATTTAGGCGATCTACACGACGAAGGTGTCACAAAGATTTCTTCAAAAGAGCTTGCGGAAAGGATGGATCTCACCGCATCGCAGATAAGGCAGGACCTTAACTGTTTCGGTGGCTTTGGTCAGCAGGGTTACGGTTACCGTGTTGATTACCTTCTTGAAGAGATTGCAAATATACTTGGTATCAACAACAGATACAAGTCAATTCTCATCGGTTGCGGAAAGCTTGGTCACGCACTTGTCAACAGAATCACTTTTACAAAGCGAGGATTTGACCTTATCGGAATATTTGACAACGACCCGAAGGTTGTCGGCACGGTCGTGGGCGGTCATACAATAAGGGATATAACCGAACTTGAAGAATTCTGTCTTGAAAACAAGCCCGAAGCGGCATTTCTTGCACTGCCGAGAGAAGTGGCACCCGAAACAGCTGCAAAGCTTGAGAAGCTCGGCATAAAAGGTTTCTGGAACTTCTCGTCGGGTTACATAGTTCTTGAAAACAAGGATATTCCCGTAGAAAACGTGCATCTTGGCGACAGCCTGATGTCACTCTCCTGCAGAATGAAAACGATAAAATAACAGACGCTGAAAAAGCGTCTGTTTTTTTGGGGGAAGTTTTTGAAAATCATATGTATTTTGAAAACACGTTGCAATAACTACAGCCAAATTCAACTGTGGTTATTTTACCAAAAGGAATATGGTATAACTCCTCTTCCCACTCGCCGTCACTTGTAAAATTTTTCATTACAACCTTTCGTGAGGTAACTTTGATTATCTTTCCCATGATAAAACAATATTCCGTATCGTAATCCCATTCGCATTTGACTATGATATACCCGTCACATTTCTGCAAAGACTCAAAAACAGATTTCCAGTCAGTCACGTCAACGTCAGGGACGTTGAAATACTTAGATATCCCCTCTGCCTTTATAATATCATATAGTTTATCTCCGCTTTTTCTTGAATCAACCGTACAGATGTCGGAAAACTTACCTATGTGGTATCCACCAAAAGAAAAGTCAGATTCTCGAGATGCAAGAAACAATTTTTCACTCGTCAATAAAGGAAACATATATTTCAAATAGTCATTATACCTGTAACCAACACGACAAAGTTCCTTATTCTTAAGAGCATTGTTGACGACTTCAATTCTTTCGCTTCTTTTCATTGACAACTCTCCCCTTTCGGTGTTTTTTTGATTACCGTTATTCGTTTAAGCAATTTTCGGCAAAAGATTTTAGTTTTTCGGTTGAATCGCAAACAACTCTACCCTGGGCATAGTTTGGTTTTCCGCCTCCACGTCCGTTAAAGGTGGTATTGAGCCTCTTTACTATTTCCCTTACGTCACGTTCACGGCTGCTTATCAGATATATGTAACCGTCATCATCATTTTTCGAGAAGAGAAGTGACGTTTCCACGCCTTCGTCAGCAAGTTTATTTGCACAGTATATAAGTTCATCATATGATGAATTCTTGGAAAATGCATATGCCAAGTTATTTAACTTAACAAGAGACAGTTCTCTCCACGCAAGCCGATTTGAAAGTTCACCCTTCTCGTGACGGAGTGTGTCTATAAGTTCTGTCTGCCGCTTTGCCGCATCGGAAACCGCCTCTCTTGTCACGGAAAGTGTTTTCATAAGTTGCTTATTCAAAGTGTTAAGCATTGAATAATCGCAAAGTGCTTCATATCCTGCAAGTACAGTAAGGCGTATTCCACCCTTAACCGGCATCGAGTCAATAATTATGACAAGACCTACCTCCCCCGTTCTTGCAACGTGAGGAGCACAACAGGCACAGCAATCCACCCCTTCTATCTCAACAAGGCGCAGATTCTCAATGTTGTCAAGTTTTGATCTGTACTCAATATTTTTAATTTCCTCATCAGTGGGATAAAAAGCCGTGACTTTAAGGTTTTTCCAAACTGCAAAGTTTACTTCCTTTTCAACTCTGTCTATGTCGGACTGAGTGAGAGGACCGTCAAAATCAATCTTCATTCCCGTTTCACTCATATGAAAACCGACGTTGTTATACCCGAAAAGAGAGTGAACCGTTCCTGACAGAATATGCTCACCCGAATGGCGTTGCATACGGGTAAAACGGGTTTGCCAATCAAGCTTGCCTGTAACTGTTTTGCCAATCGGGCATACGCTTTCAAGGCTGTGAATGACAACACCGTCATTTATCTGTACGTCAAGCACCAAAATACCGTCAATCGTTCCTTTATCTGCCGCCTGTCCTCCACCCTCGGGAAAGAATGCCGTTCTGTCAAGAACGACGTCATATCTGCCGTTATTTTCGATGCACGACAGCACGGTTGCCTCAAACTCAGCACAGTATGAATCATTTTCATAAATAAGTTGTGTTTTTTTCATTCTCTATCTCCGATTATTGCCGTTATGGCACGGGCGGTACTGCCTTTGGAATTCGGGAAATCGCTTTCGGAAAATCTGTGGTCGAAAGTTTTACAGAAATCACCCACGTCCGTGTGCAGTTTTTCAAAATACGCCTTTTCTTTATCGAGAAGTTTTTTCAAAAACTCCTCACACTCTTTCTTTTTTAAATAGGAAGGCGCGTAGGTTACAAGCAATTCAAGATGAGGCAGACAAAAATACTCCGCTTCATCAAATTTTTTCTTAAAATCCTCTTCCTTAAGCATTAAAAACAGAGCATCCAATTCACAGGCAAAAAACTGCCTTACCCTGCCACAGACGTAACAGTCGTTATTGAGCATACGTAGTTTTGACGCCATCATATTTATCTTCTTTTTCGGCGGAATATACTCAAAATACTTCTTGATATGGTCAAGATGGCTCTCTAACATAAGAGCCGTCGGAAGTGCCTTCCCAAGTTCACAGAGTTTTGCAAAATGGTCTTTACAGAAACCGCTTTTGTTCGTTTCCATACGGACGTCAGGCTCCATCATTGCAGCCCCGGATATTCTCTCTATCTCTATTTTTTCAAGTGCGTTATACATCCTGCATATAGGACACCCGCATTTTTCGTCAAACGCCTCGTTTACGGGAATTGTATAAATAGTCTCTTTCATATCATCACCAAATACAGTATAATACATTTGGAGGGTTTAAACAATGAAAATATTAAGGCAGAACAACAACCTAATATATACGGAACTTTCCGACTTCGATTTACTGCAGACACTTGGATGCGGACAGTTTTTCAGATACACCGAAAAGAATGGTATTTTCACGGTTTTTTACAGAGATAAGTGTCGTAAACTGTCCTATTCAGACGGCACACTTACAGTCTATAACTGTGATGACGAAAAAGAAATAAACGACTTTTTTGACCTTGAGCGTGATTACGGCAAAATAAAAGAAGCCTACTTGAAACTCGGTGATATTCACATTGCAAACGCCTGTAAATACGGCGGCGGTATCCGAATACTTAAGCAGGACGTTTTTGAGACGCTCATAACCTTTATCATTTCCCAAAACAACAACATCCCGCGAATTAAAGGTATAACAGAGAGATTGTGTGAGGCCTTCGGCAAAAAGATTGACGGTGGTTTTGCCTTCCCCACACCCGACGATTTAAAAGGGATTACGGTTGACGACCTTGCACCGCTTCGCTGCGGATTTCGTGCAAAATACATTGTTGATGCCGTAGACAAAGTGTGTAACGGTGAGATTGACCTTGAAAGTTTAAAAGTTTTAAACTACGAGGAGGCAAAAGCAGAGCTCATGCGTATCAAGGGTGTCGGCGAAAAAGTTGCAAACTGCGTTTTACTTTTCGGCGCGGGGCATCTGTCTGCTTTTCCGATAGACGTATGGATCAAAAAGACGATAAACCACTTCTACGGCGACGATTTTAACCCCGATATGTTTGGTGACAGTGCAGGTATTGCACAACAATACCTTTTTTATTACGCAAGAAGCCAAAAAATTATTTAAATTGTCTATTTACTAATCAGTTTATTTATTCTATAATATAAGCAATGTAAAAAAACAATAAGGAGTGTAGACTAATGCCATTAGTAACAACAAAAGAAATGTTCCAGAAAGCTTATGAAGGCGGTTACGCTGTCGGTGCTTTCAACGTAAACAACATGGAGATTATCCAGGGTATCACAAGAGCTGCAAAGAAGCATAACGCACCCGTTATCCTTCAGGTTTCTGCAGGTGCTATCAAGTACGCAGGTCCCGAATATCTCAAGGCTATGGTAAATGCTGCTGTTGAAGAAACAGGTCTTCCGATTGCCCTTCACCTTGACCACGGCCCCGATTTCGAAACATGTAAGGAATGTATCGATATGGGCTTCACGTCAGTTATGATCGACGGTTCACATCTTCCCTACGAAGAAAACATCGAACTTACAAAGAAGGTTGTTGACTATGCTCACTCAAAAGGCGTAGTTGTTGAAGGTGAACTTGGTCAGCTCGCAGGCGTTGAAGATGACGTTAACGTTTCTGAAGAAGACGCTTCATACACAAAGCCCGAACAGGTTTACGACTTCGTTACAAAGACAGGCGTTGACTCACTTGCTATTGCAATCGGCACAAGCCACGGTGCATACAAGTTCAAGCCCGGTCAGAAGCCCCAGCTCAGATTTGACATCCTTGCTGAAATTCAGGAAATCCTTCCCGGCTTCCCGATCGTTCTTCACGGTGCTTCATCAGTTAACCAGGATCACATCAAGATGATCAACGAATACGGCGGCGAAATGCCCGATGCTATCGGTATTCCCGAAGATATGCTCCGCCAGGCTTCATCAATGGCTGTATGTAAGATCAACGTTGACTCTGACATCAGAATCGCTATGACGGCAGCACTCAGAAAGCACCTCAGCGGAAATGCAAAGGACTTCGACCCCAGAAAGTACCTCACACCCGCAAGAGTTCTTATTGAAGAAGTTGTTTCACACAAGATTGAAACAGTTCTCGGTTGCGCAGACAGAGCGTAAGTTTTAAAAATCAAGTGAGTCGGTTTAGTCCGACTCACTTTTATTTTACAATAACAAAGGCGTGTTCAAATGAACACGCCTTTTATTATTAGAATTCTGTTTCGCCTTCGTAAACAAGTTCCGCATTACCCGTGAGAACTATCTTTTCATCCGAATAATTTACAATAAGGTCGCCACCAGGCACTTTAACCGTAATATCATCGCCTTTTTTACAGAAGCCGTTTTCAACTGCTGATACTACCGCTGCACATGCACCCGTACCGCAGGCAAGCGTTTCACCGTTGCCTCGTTCAAAGGTTCTCATTTTAATCGTATTCTGATTTACGACACGTGCAAACGTAAGGTTTACCTGCTTGGGGAAGAGTGTTGATTCTTCAAACGCCGTTCCTATCGTATCAAGGTCAACCGCATTTACGTTTGAGCAGAAAACTACCGCATGGGGATTACCCATTGACACAAGATTTACCCTGTACTTTTCATCGGCAACGGTTATCTCGTAATCCATAAACTTATCGCCCTCTATTGCAAAGGGGATTTCTTTTGCCGAGAATTCAGGCTTACCCATATCAACACTTACAGTCTTTACTCTTTCGTTCATACTGTAGCATTTGAGATTCTTTATACCTGCGTTCGTTTCAACTGTAAGACGGCGGTCTTTTACAATACCGTTATCTATTACATATTTTGCAAGACAACGGATACTGTTACCTGCCATTCTGCCTTCACTACCGTCTCTGTTGAATATACGCATCTTGACGTCAGCAACATCAGAATGCTCCATAAGCACGATACCGTCAGCACCGATGCCGTAATGTCTGTCACAGAAGCTTACGCAAAGTGATTCGGGACAGGTTATCTTACCATCAAAGTTTTCAATGAAGATATAGTCATCACCCGTACCCTGCATCTTGGCAAATTTGAGTTTGCCACGTGCTTCTCTCATATCGTTGATGTCGACAAGTTCAGTATTCTTCTGTGTGAAACGGCTTGCCACAACATCAGCAAATGCATTTGCCGTATCAAGTGCCGTCATACAGGGAATTGAAAGATTTACTGCACGACGGTGGAGTTCAATATAATCATCCAACGTCGAGTCGTACAATGCACCCGTGTATACGATATAGCTTATCTTATCGCTTTCAAGGAGATCGTATATTTCATTACTATCTTTAAGGTTGTCGACCGTAATAACGTCAATACCGAGTCCCTCTATCGCGTTTGCCGTACCGGGAGTTGCGTATATCTTCATACCAAGGTCGTCAAGTTTCTTTGCAAGACCCACGATTTCGAGATACTCATGCTCGTCAACGCTGACAAGAACGCCGATTTCATCACCGTGTGAAGGATTCTTAAGATTATATCCTGCTGCCGTAAGACCTTTGAAGAGTGCCTCCGTAAGCGTCTTACCTATACCGAGAACTTCACCTGTAGACTTCATTTCAGGTCCGAGTGTTGAGTTAACGTCATTAAGTTTTTCAAACGAGAATACCGGCACCTTTACCGTAAAGTAAGGCGGTATCTTATAAAGACCTGTACCGTAACCGAGTTCTTTAAGTGAACTGCCCGTCATTACCTTTGATGCAAGGTCAACCATCGGAACGCCCGTAACCTTACTTATATAAGGAACGGTTCTTGACGCTCTGGGGTTAACTTCGATAACGTAAAGTTCGTTGTGATATATAAGATACTGGATATTTACAAGGCCCTTAGTGCCAAGTGAAAGTGCAAGTTTTTCCGAGCATTCAACAACGGTTGCAAGCATCTTATCATTGATATCGTACGGCGGATATACTGCAATAGAGTCACCGCTGTGGATACCTGCACGCTCAACGTGCTGCATAATACCGGGGATAAGAACGTCCTTACCGTCGGAAATTACGTCAACTTCAATTTCCTTACCCATCATATACTTATCAACAAGTACCGAGCTTTCAATACCCGTTGTAACGATACGGTCCATATAACGTCTTGCTTCGTCCTCATTATGAACGATCATCATATTCTGACCGCCTATAACGTATGACGGACGAAGAAGTACGGGATAGCCGAGTTTATTTGCCGCATCAAGCGCTTCTTCAAGTGAGCCTACGCCCATACCTGACGGACGCTTGATTGCAATTTCTTCAAGAAGTGCATCAAAACGTTCTCTGTCCTCTGCCGTATCAATACCGTCAGCAGACGTGCCGAGAATTGCTATACCGTTATCGTCAAGGAACTTGGTAAGTTTGATAGCCGTCTGTCCGCCGAAGGCAACAACGACACCTACGGGATTTTCAACCTTGATTACGTTCATTACGTCTTCAGGTGAAAGCGGTTCAAAATAAAGCCTGTCCGCCGTATCGTAGTCAGTTGATACTGTTTCGGGGTTGTTATTGATAATAACAACGTCATATCCGAGTTCTTTAAGTGTCCATACGCAGTGTACCGATGAATAGTCAAACTCAATACCCTGACCGATACGGATAGGACCTGAGCCGAGAACTATAATCTTGGGTTTACCGCTTCTTGTAAACGAACGTGATTCGCAATCATTATCATAAGTGGAATAGAAATACGGCGTCTGTGCATCAAACTCTGCAGCACAGGTGTCAACCATTTTGTAAACGCAGTCTCTCGTAGCGGGAAGTTTATCCATACCCGAAAGACGCTTTAACGTATCATCATTGTATCCGTACTTCTTACCCTTGAGATAGAGTTCTTCATCAAGACCGTTTGCAATTTCAGCTTCATAATCGGCAAGATTTTTGAGTTTATTTATAAACCAACGGTCTATCTTTGTTATTTCAAATATTTCATCAGCAGAAACGCCTGCTTTTATAGCCTCGAACACCGTAAAGAGTCTACGGTCATCAAGTCTTTTAAGTCTTTCTCTGACAGGCTCATCCGTAAGCGGTTTTGCGTTGAGTGTATCAAGCGATATTTCAGCACCTCTAACAGCCTTCATAATAGCCATTTCAAACGAGGGTGCTATAGACATAACTTCACCCGTTGCCTTCATTGCCGTACCGAGTTTTCTGCTTGAATCGGCAAACTTGTCAAACGGCCATTTGGGAAGTTTAACAACTACGTAGTCAACCGTAGGTTCAAAACAAGCGCAGGTCTTACCCGTTATGTCGTTTTTAATTTCATCAAGAGTGTAGCCGAGCGCAAGCTTACTCGTAATCTTTGCTATCGGATATCCCGTTGCCTTACTTGCAAGTGCGGATGATCGCGATACTCTGGGGTTAACCTCGATTACAGCATACTCAAAACTGTTAGGATTGAGTGCAAACTGACAGTTACAACCGCCCACTATACCAAGTTCGTCAACAATGCTGAGGGCAGCACTTCTGAGCATCTGATACTCTTTATTTGAAAGTGTGAGTGCCGGTGCGACGACGATACTGTCACCCGTGTGTATACCAACGGGGTCAAAGTTTTCCATACTGCATATGGTTATTGCATTGCCTGCGACGTCACGCATGGTTTCAAATTCAATTTCTTTCCATCCGTAGATATATCTTTCAACAAGAATCTGCGTTATGGGCGAAAGGTCAAGACCGTTTCTTGCTATGGTACGAAGTTCTTCTTCATTGTAAGCAACACCGCCGCCTGCACCGCCAAGCGTAAATGCAGGACGGATAATAACGGGGTAACCGCCGATTTTATTTGCAACGGCAACTGCCGTTTCAACGTCGTTTGCTATATCCGAAGGAATGATGGGCTGACCAATCTTTTCCATCGTTTCCTTGAAAAGTTCTCTATCCTCTGCCCTGTCTATTGCCTCAGCATTTGTACCGAGAAGACGGACACCCCACTTATCAAGAAATCCCTCTTTTGAAAGTTGCATTGCAATTGTAAGACCTGTCTGTCCGCCAAGACCTGCAAGAAGTGAATCGGGTCTTTCTTTCTTTATAATTCTCTTTACTGTTTCGGTTGTAAGAGGTTCGAGATATATTTCATCGGCAAGTGCCTTATCAGTCATTATCGTAGCAGGGTTTGAGTTTACGAGAACAACGTTCACACCCGCATCCTTAAGAACACGGCACGCCTGTGCACCTGCATAGTCAAACTCAGCCGCCTGGCCAATCGCTATAGGACCTGAGCCTATTACCATTACTTTTTTTATCGAATTATCTCTTGGCATTAGTTCTCGCCTCCCATAGTCTTAATAAATCTATCAAACAAAAATCCCGTATCGTGAGGACCGTTTGCCGTTTCAGGATTAAACTGTACTGAAAAAGCCTTTATACCTTCATATTCAAGACCTTCACATGTACCGTCATTTGCATTTTCGTAAATAACCTTTGCATTGGGTACACTTTCCACAACGTAACCGTGATTCTGGCTCGTTATATAAGTTCTCGTTCCTACAAGGTCTTTAACTGGCTGATTTCCGCCTCTGTGACCGTATTTGAGTTTGCCCGTCTTACCGCCGACAGCAAGTGCAAGAAGCTGATGACCGAGACCGACTGCAAAAATCGGGAGTTTACCGCGTAATTTTGCTATCTGCTCAATTTCAAAAGTGTGCTCACTCGGGTCACCGGGGCCGCCCGAAAGCACTACACCGTCATATCCCTGAATATCCTCTGCCTTTGTATTGTGAGGGTATACCGTCACTTCACAACCGCGGTTTGTCAGTTCATTTACAAGTGCCGTCTTTTCACCGTAGTTAATAAGTGCAACTTTCGTCTTGCCTTTGCCTTCTACCGTCTTTTCGGCACCGCTTACTGCAGATACGGCATTTACAATTTTAAAATTCTTTATTTCTGCAAAATCTGTCGGTACTTCAGAGCAAATCTTCGCATTCATCACGCCGTTTTCTCTGATAATTCTCGTAAGTGCACGTGTATCCACACCGCAAATACCGGGAATATCATTATCTTTGAGAAACTTATCGAGAGTATAGTCCGTTCTGAAGTTCGAAGGTTCTTCACAGAGTTCACGCACCACGTAACCGAAAAGTGCAGGCTTACTTCCCATATCTTCTTCAATCATACCGTAGTTTCCTACGAGGGGAAACGTCTGCATAACTATCTGTCCGTAGTAACTTGCATCCGTAAGCATTTCAATATATCCCACAACGCCCGTGTTGAACACAAGTTCACCAACGCTGTCTTTTTCGGAACCTATACGGTAACCCTCAAAGACCATTTCGTTTTCAAGTACTAAATAAGCTTTCTTCATTTACTTTCCCCCATACACTTAACTAAAACTGCTTTCTGCGCATGAAGCCTGTTTTCTGCTTCATCAAATATTTCATCTGCATGTGCTTCAAAAACTTCAGCAGTAATTTCCTCGCCTCTGTGTGCCGGCAGGCAGTGGAGCACCATACAATCCTTATGTGCAACGCTCATAAGTTCGTCATTCACCTGATACTTGGCAAATACTTTCTTACGCTCTTCCGCTTCACCTTCCTGACCCATGGATGCCCATACGTCAGTATAGATAACGTCAGCATCTTTAGCCGCTTCCATAAGGTCGTCCGTACACAAAAATTCACCGTTTTCTTTTGCCCACTTCATAATCTCAGCATCAGGCTGATGGTCTTTCGGGCATGCAACAGCAACCTTCATTCCCGTTTTTATACCGCCGACGATAAGCGAATTTGCCATATTGTTTCCGTCACCGATAAAACAAAGTTTATTGCCAGCAATAGAACCCTTGTGCTCACGGATAGTCATAAGGTCTGCAAGCACCTGACAGGGATGACAATAATCCGTAAGACCGTTTACTATCGGAATTGAACCCATTGAAGCAAGTGTTTCAACCTCACTCTGTTCAAAGGTTCTTATCATAATACCGTCAAGGTATCTTGAAAGCACCCTTGCCGTATCCTCAGCAGGCTCACCCCTGCCTATCTGCAGGTCGTTTGAACTTAAGAACAGCGCCGTTCCTCCAAGGTCAAACATACCCACTTCAAAAGACACTCTCGTTCTTGTAGATGATTTACGGAAAATCATACCAAGCGTCTTCCCTTTGAGCAGGTGATGCTCTATACCGTGTTTCTTTTCGTATTTGAGCTGGTCTGCAAGATTTAAGATGTCAATTATCTCTTCGCTTGACAGATCCATCAGTTTAAGCAAATGTTTCATTTTGCAAGCACCTCTTTCAATATGGCTATCGCCTTTTCAAGCTGTTTTTCTTCAATGTTAAGCGGCGGCAACAGTCTAACCTTCGTCTTTGCCGACAAAACCAAAACGCCCTTTTCCCTGCAATCTGCAATTATATCTGCAACGGGGCGTTCTGTTTCAAGGCCTATCATAAGTCCCATTCCGCTGATATTTTTAACGCCTTTCGCACCGTCAAGTGCATCAAAAACGTATTTTGATTTATCTTTTACGCTTTCAAGAAAAGCGTCATCAAGCCTTTCAATAACCGAAAGTGCCGCGGCACAGCACACAGGATTACCGCCAAACGTAGAACCGTGAGTTCCCGGTGTATATGTGTCCTGAACTTTGTCTCCAAACAGAGTTGCCCCTATCGGAAGACCGCCGCCGAGTCCCTTAGCCGTTGATACGATGTCAGGCATAATACCGTAATTCATATAGGCATAGAGTTTTCCCGTTCTGCCGTTACCCGTCTGCACCTCATCGCAGACGAAAAGCACGTCGTTTTGCTGACAGTATTCGTAAAGCGCCGATATGTAATCCTTATCAAGCGCCATAACACCGCCCTCACCCTGAACGAGTTCAAGCATAACCGCACAGGCATTGTTCTCTTTAATTTTAGCAAGCGTATCCTCAATATCATTTGCCTTAGCATAGATAAAGCCGCCCGTAAATGGATTGAAATCCTTATGGAAAACATCCTGTCCCGTAGCGGCAAGTGTAGTGACAGTCCTGCCGTGAAAGCTGTTTACAAGCGTTACTATGGCATATCTTCCGTCACCGTATTTATCATGTGAATATTTACGAGCAGCCTTTATAGCGCACTCGTTTGCCTCAGCACCTGAGTTTGAGAAAAACACTTTTTTAAACCCGGTCTTTTCGCAGAGAACTTCTGCGAGCATTGCACCCGGCTCTGTATAATAAAGATTTGACGTGTGTGAAAGTTTTGATATCTGCTGTGTTACCGCCTGAACCCACTTTTTATCGGAATAGCCGAAAGTGTTGACGGCAATGCCTGCACCAAGGTCAATATACTCCTTGCCGCAGTCGTCATACACAAGTGCCCCTTCTCCCGACACGAGTGTGACGGGAAAACGGGAATAACTTGATGCTATATATTTGTTGTCTTTCTCTCTTAAGTTCATCTTTACCCCTGTACAAGCATGGTGCCCATGCCTTCGTCTGTAAGCATTTCTATAAGTATTGAGTGCGGCACTCTTCCATCTATGACAAACACCTTGTCCACACCGCGTCTTATTGCCTCAATACAAGATTCCATCTTCGGTATCATACCGCCTGATATGGCACCTGTTCTCATAAGATGGGGACATTCGCTTACGTTAAGTTTGGATATAAGTGTTGATTCATCATCCTTATCCGTAAGTATACCGCAGATATCCGTCATCGTTATAAGACATTCTGCACCCAGATGACCTGCGATTTCAGCAGCCGCCGTATCTGCGTTGATGTTATAAGTATTGCCCTCTTTATCACAGGCAACTGTAGAAATTACCGGAATATAGCCTTTTTCAAGAAGATGAAGAATAGGCTCTACGTTTACGTTTGTAACTTCACCTACGTAACCGTGTACTTCGTCAAGTTTCTTTGCTTCAATCATACTTGAGTCAACACCCGAAAGGCCGATTGCCTTACCGCCGTTAACTTCAATAAGGCTCACAAGTTCCTTATTAACCTTACCCGAAAGAACCATTTCAACGATATTCATCGTTTCCGCATCCGTAACACGAAGACCGTCAATAAACTCACTCTTCTTGCCAACCTTCGTAAGCATCTCGTTTATTTCAGGACCGCCGCCGTGAACGAGGACCACCTTTATTCCCACTAAGCTGAGCAATACAAGGTCACCCATAACAGCCGTCTTGAGTTCTTCGTTTATCATGGCGTTACCGCCGTATTTAACAACGATAATCTTGTTGCTGTATTTCTGTATGTACGGAATGGCACGTGTAAGTATTTCCGCCCTCTGTGTGTTATTTATCTCCATATCATTCTCCGTTAGGTTCTATAGTCACCATTTATTTTAACATAATCGTAGGTCAAATCACAACCCCAAGCTGTCGCTTTTCCGTCACCTGATTTAAGATTTATTTCCACGACTATTTCTTTTTCAAGAAGCACTTCTTTTGCAACCTCTTCCGAGAAGTCGACGCCTGCACCGTTTTCACAAACGAAAACTTCGCCCTTTGCCGATTTAAACGTAACGTCTATCTTGTTTACGTCAACGTTTGCACCGCTGTAGCCTATTGCACAGAGCACTCTGCCCCAGTTTGCATCAGCACCGAACATTGCCGCCTTGAAAAGCGATGAGCATATTACTGATTTTGCAACCGTCTTTGCAGTTTCCTCATCAGAAGCACCGCTTACGTTACATTCTAACATTTTTGTGGCGCCTTCGCCATCCCCTGCAATCATTTTGCAGAGTTTTTGCGTAACTTTTTTGAGTGCCTGACAGAAAATATCGAAATTTTCACCCTTGGCGTCAATAACCTTATTCCCTGCAAGACCGTTTGCAAGAACGGAAACCATATCGTTTGTCGAGGTATCACCGTCAACACTTACCATATTGAACGAAGTCTTAACATCCTCCGAAAGTGCACACTGAAGCATTTCGCTTGTTATTGCACAGTCGGTTGTAACAAACACAAGCATAGTTGCCATATTGGGATGTATCATTCCGCTTCCCTTTGCACAACCGCCTATTTTACATTCCACACCGTCAATTTCAAAGCTGACAGCCACTTCCTTAAGTACCGTATCGGTTGTCATAATCGCTTCAGCTGCCGCCGTGCCGTCATACGACAGACCGTCCACAAGCTCTTTCATACCGTTTTTGATGGGTGTTATATCAAGAGTCTGTCCGATAACACCGGTTGAAGCAACGACTACGTCTTTAGCATCAATGCCTGCGTATTCTTCAACGAGTGCACACATATCATTTGCAATTTCAATGCCGTTTGCGTTACACGTATTGGCATTTCCGCTGTTGCAGATGACTGCCTGTGCCATACCGTCACTTATATTGTTTTTAGTTACCGTTAGCGGTGCACCCTTTACAAGATTTGTCGTGTAAACTGCCGCCGCATTTGCCTTAACCTCACTTACTATCAAAGCAAGGTCTCTTTTCGTTTTATTTTTACGTATACCGCAGTGAACACCATTTGCTTTAAAGCCTTTCGCTGCAGTAACACCGCCACTGATTATTTTCATAGTTTCTCCTTATATATCAAGACTGTACGTCATATCTCTTCCCAGCACGATATTCAGGCACTGTATAGCCGCACCCGACGAGCCTTTGCCCAGATTGTCAAAATTGGAAACGAGAAGTATCCTCTCATCATTTCCGCTGACACCTACCGTCATACCGTCATTCCCCGACAGAGTGTTTCCTGCGGCAAAACCGCCTTCACCAACCTCTTCGGTGTATTTTACAATCGGACCTTTGTAAAGATTTTTGTAAACGTTTTTTATATCTTCCGCCGTATATCCGTCTGCCAGTTGTGATGCAAACAACGGCACCGTGACCGTCATACCGCTGTAGAAGTCGGACACGATAGGACAGAATATCGGTTCATTTTCAAGGCCGCATACCGCCTTCATTTCGGGCAGATGCTTATGTTTCTGTGTTAAACCGTACTGTCTGGGTGAGTCAAGGAGAACGTTTCTGTCTTCCCCCTCATACTCTGCAATCATCTTTTTACCGCCGCCGCTGTAGCCTGTTATCGAATGCGACGTAACCATCGCATCTTCGGGGAGAATGCCCGCCGCAACTATCGGTGCAACAAGCGAAATAAATCCGCTTGCATGACAGCCGGGAACGGCAATTCTTTTCGACTTTTTTATCGCCTCAAAAGCACCTTCGGACAGTTCTGGGAAACCGTACGTCCACCCCTCTGCCGTTCTGTGTGCTGTTGACGTATCTATTATGACGGTATTTTCATTTTCAACAAGACTTACCGATTCTATCGCAGCCGCATCAGGCAGACACAAAAACGCAACGTCTGCACTGTTGAGCGCCTCTTTTCTTGCTGCAGGATCTTTTCTTTTTTCCTCGGGGAGAGTTATAACTTCAACATCATCGTACTTTGCCAGTCTTTCATTGATGCGAAGCCCCGTCGTCCCCTCTTTACCGTCAATAAATATCTTAATCATTCAAAAACTCCGTAATATACTTAATCTGCTGCGTAACTGAATCGGGACAGGTTCCGCCCTTCGAAATACGCTTGTTTACACAAGTTTCAAGACTTATAAACTCATATAAATCCTCTTCAAAGAGAGGTGAAATCTCCTTATAAGCATCAAGCGGAAGATTGTCAAGAACGTATCCTTCACTTATACATTTTGCAACAAGCTGACCTACCACCTTGTACGCACTTCTGAAAGGCATACCCTTCTTTACGAGATAGTCAGCAAGGTCTGTTGCATTTATAAAGCCCTCTTTAGCCGCCTTGAGCATATTGTCAGCACGAACGGAAAGCGTATCTATCATGGGTGTAAACACTTCAAGACACTTTTTCACCGTATCAACCGCATCGAATACCGCCTCTTTATCCTCCTGCATATCCTTGTTGTATGCAAGCGGAATACCTTTGAGCGTTGTCAGCAGAGAGAACAAATCACCGTATACCCTGCCCGTCTTACCTCTGACAAGTTCTGCCATATCGGGATTCTTCTTCTGCGGCATAATGCTTGAACCCGTGGTATAAGAATCGTCAAGTTCTATAAACTTGAATTCCCAAGATGACCAGAGAATTATCTCTTCGGAAAATCTCGAAAGATGCATCATAACCGTTGAGAATGCTGCCATAAGTTCAACACAGAAATCGCGGTCAGACACACCGTCTAAACTGTTGAGTGTAACACCGTCAAAGCCGAGTTTTTTTGCAACCATATCACGATCGGTGTCATAAGTAGTACCTGCAAGTGCACAACTGCCAAGAGGTGAATAATTCATTCTTGCAACAGCATCTTTAATCCTCGTAACGTCCCTTGAAAGCATCATAGCATACGCCATAAGGTGATGACCGAAGGTTATCGGCTGTGCCCTCTGCAAATGTGTATAACCGGGCATTATAACCGACTTATTCTCATCTGCCTTTTTAACTATTGCACGCATAAGGCCTTTGATAAGAGTCGTTATTTCTTCACACTCATCACGGAGCCAGAGGCGTATATCAAGTGCAACCTGATCATTCCTGCTTCTTGCCGTATGCAGTCTTTTACCCACATCACCTATACGTTTTGTAAGTTCCGCCTCGACAAACATATGAATATCTTCAGCTTCCATATCGAACTGCAAAGCGCCGTTTTCAATATCTTCTAAAATGGCACTAAGGCCATCAATGATGGTCTTAGCGTCATTTTCGGATATTATGTTCTTTGCACCAAGCATTGCTGCGTGTGCCATTGAGCCGGTTATGTCCTGTTTAAACATCCTGCTGTCAAAATGTATAGACGAATTGAAATCATCTGCCGTCTTATCAAGTTCTTTGGCAAAGCGACCTGCCCACATTTTACCCATAATTTTTATCCTTTTTGGAATTATTTATTGTTCTGCTTGCTCTTAGCCCATACTTTTACGGGGAGACCGAAGAGGTTGATGAATCCGCCTGCATCAGCCTGATTGTAAACGTCATCCTCATCAAATGTTGCAATCTCTTCACTGTAAAGTGTGTACGGTGACGTTACACCTGCATTTATCATATTGCCCTTGTAGAGTTTGAGTTTTACGTCGCCCGTAACCGTCTGCTGTGTTGAATCAACGAAAGCAGAGAGGGCTTCACGAAGAGGTGTGAACCACTGACCGAAGTAAACGAGTTCAGCAAATCTGCCTGCAACGAGTTCTTTATAATGCTGAGTATCACGGTCAAGCGTGATTGTTTCGAGCACCTGGTGTGCCTTGTAGAGAATTGCACCGCCGGGAGTTTCGTAAACGCCACGTGACTTCATACCTACAAGACGGTTTTCAACGAGGTCTGCAAGACCGATACCGTTTTCACCGCCGAGTTTGTTAAGTGTCTCAACTATTTCAACAGCACCCATCTTCTTACCGTCGATAGCAACCGGAACACCCTTTTCAAAAGAGATTGTTACGTAAGTTGCCTTATCGGGAGCCATTTCGGGAGATACACCGAGTTCAAGGAAGCCGGGTTCGTTATACTTAGGCTCGTTTGCGGGATTTTCGAGGTCAAGACCTTCGTGTGAAAGATGCCAGAGATTCTTATCCTTTGAATAGTTTGTTTCACGGCTTATCTTTAAGGGGATGTTATGCGCTTCGGCATAATCGATTTCCTGATCCCTCGACTTGATATCCCACTCTCTCCAGGGAGCGATGATGGGCATATCGGGAGCGAATGCCATTATAGAAAGTTCAAAACGAACCTGATCATTACCCTTGCCTGTGCAACCGTGACAGATAGCATCTGCACCTTCTTTAAGAGCAATCTCAACCATCTTCTTTGCAATGATAGGTCTTGCAAAGGACGTGCCGAGAAGATAATCGCCCTCGTACTTAGCACCTGCTTTAAGTGTGGGGAAAATATAATCTTCAACAAATTCTTTTTTAAGGTCAAGTATGTAAAGCTTTGAAGCACCCGTCTTTATAGCCTTTTCTTCAAGACCGTCAAGTTCTGTACCCTGACCAACGTCAGCAGAAACTGCGATTACTTCACAGTTATTATAATTTTCTTTGAGCCACGGAATGATGATAGAAGTATCAAGACCGCCTGAGTACGCAAGTACAACCTTTTTGATATCTGCTTTATTCATTGTTTTTTCCTCCAAATGAACATTTTTTAATAACTGTTCCATATTGTAAACCCATAATATCCCATTGTCAATACTAAAATTAAATATTTATGCAATAATTTGCAATTTTATTTTCACTCACAAAACGTCAGTAAAAATACAATATATATTTGTGCACTTTGTATATTATTAATACTATATAATAGTGTGCCTTAACGCATATACCCTCGAGTAACCTTGTGCATACCGATTTATAAATATTTTTATACATCTTATGCAACATTTTATGCAATCGTATGCATAAAATAAGACGGGCAAAAACCCGTCTTATTTTTACATATTAAGCAGATAAACTCCCAAATTAAGATATCCTGCAAAGAGAAGCCACACGAGATACGGTATCTGCAAATAGCCTGCAAGCTTATCACATCTGTAAAAGGTCACTATCATTCCGACTACCAGCCCAATTAACACTAGAAGAAGCACAAAGGCAAACAAATATGCCTCAAATCCAAAGAAAAATATCGGCCACAGGAAATTTACAAACAGTTGCAGAGAATAAAGTGTAGAATCACAGCCACCCTTCTCCATAACGATATACGCGGATATACCCATAAGGACGTAAAGAATCGTCCAGACTATCGGGAATACGATTGCAGGCGGTGACAGAGGCGGTTTTTGTACGTTTTGATACAGCATCATACTGTCCCTCGTGAGAAACGCTGCAAGACCGCCTATGGCAAGCGGAATTAAAATATTGATGATAAGCGATTTTTTGTTGATCTTCATACTACACTCTCCTTTATAGAGATTATATGTAAAAAACGGTGAGTTTAAAACTCACCGTTTTTTTATTTTTGTGTGTAATTCTTAAGAAAATCGTCTATCTCGTATACTGCATTTGCAAGTATCTCGGGTTGCGGAAGCATTACTATTCTGAAATGGTCGGGTGTCTCATAGTCAAATCCGCTGCCGGGCACTATAAGTATCTTCTTTTCGTGAAGCAGGTCAAGTGCAAACTTTCTGTCATCGCGGATATTGCACTCTTTTCTGAGTATTTTCGGGAAAATGTAAAATGCACCGTCATTTTTAACACATTCAAGCGTCTCACACTTATTTATTGCTTCAACCGTCGCCTTGCTCTGCTCATAGAGTCTGCCGCCGGGCGACATCATTTCAATCGTACTTGCACTGTCTTCAAGTGCAGCGGGTATAACAAGCTGTGTAAGCGCATTACTGCAAAGACGCATTGAAGCCTGCTTTACCAGACCTTCTATAAGCATAGGCGCTTCTTCGGTCCTTCCGCTGATAAGCATCCAACCGCAACGGAAACCGCATATAACGTGCGACTTCGAAAGACCGTTGAGCGTTATTACAAGCTGGTCATCCGCAATAGCCGCAACAGACGTATGGCTTACGCCGGGCATAAGAAGTCTGTCATATATTTCATCCGAAATAACGACAAGTTTATTCTCCTTTGCCACCTTTAATATCTCACGAAGCACCTCTTCGGGATATACGGCACCCGTAGGGTTATTCGGATTTATTATAATTATTGCTTTTGTATTCGAAGTTATCTTGCTTTTTATATCCTCAATATCAGGATACCAGTTTGCCTTTTCATCGCACTTGTAGAATACGGGCTTACCGCCTGCGATAAGCGTAGTATTCGTCCAGAGTGAATAACTCGGCGTGGGAATAAGCACCTCGTCATTATAATTCACAAGTGCCGTCATAAGCATGGACGCCGCTTCCGAAACGCCGTTTGTAATAAATATATTTTCCATTTTAACGTTCTTAACGCCACGCTTCGTGTGATACTCAACAATCGCCTCTCTCGCAGACGGCATACCCTGAAGGTCACAGTATGCAACCGCATTATCCATATTCTCCGTCAAGGCTTTTTTTACGCTTGCAGGCATTGTGAAACCGAACGTCGCAGGATTACCCGTATTGAGTTTAAGCACCTCAATACCCTCTTTATTCATACGAAGCGATTCTCTGTATACTTCGCCCCTTATATCCGAATTCACGTCCACAAGTTTGTCGGACATCTTAATATTATAGAATGACATACTTTTTTCCTCCTATAAAAATAAAAAATGCTCTCATCCCACATCAGGGACGAGAGCATAAACTCACGCGGTACCACCCTTATTCCTGCCACAAAAGCAGACACTTTAGGTCGGGTTTAACGCACCCGCTACGACCTTTCGGCAGACTCAGAAAACAGCTTTCACAAAAGTCAGTTTAAAGGGACTTTCAGCCACGGTGCCCTCTCTCTTACTAAACCGAAAACAGATGTTACTCTTTTTCGTCACAGTCTTACATATTATAACAAATATATTTTACTACCAATTCAATAAAAAGTCAACACTCTATCTTCCAATACCTTTTGCCGTTATCGGAATTCTGTCAACAACAGTGTCTCCGTCAACAAGATAAATCTTATCGTGCAGATTTACCGTTGAGCAGCAATGTGCAGGTACGAGATACATTTTTTCGCCGACAGACGTTTTTTCCGTGTAACCGTGAAGCTGGAAATGCTCTTCACTTGCAACGATTTCATCCGTACTTCCAACGTAAGGTGAAGGCATACCCTGGTCGACACCGCAGGTCTTTACACCTGCATCAACAACCGTAAGACCGTCCCTCTGACTCACAACGGTAGTAAGAATAAAGAGTGAATTTTTAAACGGCAACGACAAATTGCGGTAGGTTGCATCCATAAACAGATAACTTCCTGCCTGAAGTTCGGTGTAAAGCCCTTCGAGTGCTTTAATTTCAGCAGTACCCGTACTGCCTCCCGACACCGTTTTTACGTCAATACCGTTTTCTTTGAGATACGAGAGAAGCTTCTTTAATTTATCGTAATTCTCTGCCGTCATTTTCTTGCGGTCAGCGATATCCTCAACGTGTGAAATATGACCTGCATACGCCTGTATGCCGTCAAATTCAAGATTATCAGAGTTTAAAATGTGTTTTGCGAGTGCAAGAACTTCTTCATTTTCCACTACACCGCATCTCTGCATACCGATGTCATACTCAACGAAACAGTGAATCGTCGAACCGCAGTTTTTTGCAGCCGCAGAGAGTGCATTCACGTTTTCAATGCTGTCAACGCAAACCGTAAGGCGACAGTTATTGGCAAGATCTGCAAGTCTGCGGATTTTTGCAGGCTCTACAATCTGATTTGCAATTAAAATATCTTCGATGCCGACGTCACACAAGTCCTCCGCTTCACTCAACTTTGCACATGTCATACCTATCGCGCCGTTTTTTATCTGCCATTTTGCTATAGAAGCACATTTGTGCGATTTATAATGAGGACGCAGTTTAAGAGAAGTATTCTCAAGAATACTCTTCATAGCCTCTGCATTTGCCTTAAGTATATTTATATCAAGCACGAGTGCAGGTGTATTTAATCCCGAAATTTTCATTATGATACCTCTTTCTTTTATCTTGCCATATTATAATAACATACCGTTATTTAAATGTAAATATCTCCTTATACAGTAAAACTGCCTATATATCCGTAGCCGTTTACGGTTTTTACCTCATCCGCTTTATAAAAACCGAACGTCAACGGATTTGCCACGTACATATGTGCAAGCGCAATACCTACGTCAATGCGGTTCATATCCGTAAGCATTTTTACTTTGAGAAGGCCCTTCATGGCACAATAGATGTGAATTGCCTCTCCCTCATGCGTAAAATACCACGGTTGACTGTTCACGCTTGACGGTGCAAGCCGTGCAGGCTCCAGACGGGCATCCTCTTTATCCGAAATATCGCTTAGAGAATGACGTTTGAATTCTGACACATCGCCTCGCAGTGCATCACCCTTCGGGTGTCCGAAGGCAAGAAGCATCACAAACTTCATCCCGTCCTTACTTTTAACCATTTCTTTTCCCGGTCTGCCCATTCCGAGCCAGCAGACGCCAATTCCTATGCTCTGCAGATAAAGGTCAAGTTGCTGGAACATAAAACCAACGTTTTCAAGATAGCCCTCTTTCTCCTCGCTGAATATTGCGATAAGCTGAGGTGTTGACCACGGTAAAATACAGCGTATACTTTCCCTGCCTACTATCTCGGAACTCACCTTAATATCAGGATACAGGGGCTTCAACCCGCAGGAGAACTCACGTATTTTGTGTAGTGTTGCCTCATCTACCCTCTCATCCGTATAACTACGCACTGATTTACGCTTATATATCATTCCACGAAGTTCCATACCGTTCCTCCAACTTCTTTCTTACTGTAATTTTACTATAGACACAGCCGAATGTCCACATAAGAAACGAGCCTTGTGTTATCCACACAAGGCTCGTTTTATAATCAAATTTTCAATTACTTGTTGTCGTTGATAGCTGCCTGAGTCGCCAAAGTTTGCAGGGGGAATTATGTATTGGGGCGAGATTGTCGCCCCTTTCTTGCGGTTACCCTCCACATTCATCGGAATGGGAGAGTCGCCGCCGAAATCACCACGAAGATACCACTTAAAGCAGTCCTTTGAAACCTCGATTTTCTCAACAAAGGCTTCAATCACGCTTTCGGGGATATCGCCGTCGGTATCAAAATTGGTGTATTGCTCCAAGGCATAGCGAAGAACGGTTATCTTGCTCTCATAGTCGATTTCTTCCTCCTCGGTTGGCTCAACCACGGGTGTCAGTTCTTCAATTTCCGCCTTAAGCTTGTCAATTTGCCTATCCACCTCAGCACGTGCTTCTTGATAGTCCTCACGGGAGATATCACAGTTGCTGAGCAAATCCACAAGATTTCTTCGTTTAGTATTGGCTCTTTCAAACTCTCTTTGTTTTTGTTCGATGAGTTTTGAGTTATCTTGTACTTGCACCTCGGTGTCGCCGATATGCTCCTCAAGCAAGGAGTTTGCAATTTCTAATACCTTTTGTTTGTTGGTAAGGAAATGACGGAAGATATAGTTTGCCATCATTTGCAGCTTCCACTCGGCAATCATCGGTGACTGGCAGATGCCGTCAATGGGAAGTCCACGCTTTAAGCGACTTTTGATAGTACCTGTCTGCGTTGTGCCGTAGCATTGGTTCTCCATTTGCGACGGTTAAACCGTCTGCCGCAGGAGCAGATCATAAGTCTGCCCCATACGGTCTTTGGCGGTGTTACACCCGTCAGCTTTCTTCCTGTGGTTGGATTTTTGAGTTTTCCCGTTTTGCTTTTCATAATCTTTTGCACCCTTTCGTATTCTTCAACGGTTATAATCGGCTCGTGTCTGCCTTGCACTTGTGTTAATGGCATTTCACCGTAGTTTTTCACCTTTTTCTGCACCAAAAAGTCGGGAGTGTATTCCTTGTGGCAGGTAATGATACCGCAGTAAAAGGAATTCTTGAGCGTTTGAGAGATCCCCGTGCAATGCCAGTTGGAAAGTCCCGTAGCAGTCTTGCGCCCCGTTCGCTCCATTTCGTTTTTTATCGCCATCAGTCCGTGTCCCGCAAGGTACATATCAAATATTCTTCGTACCGTTTCGGCTTGCACGGGATTTATAAGGAAATCCACCTGCTTTTTGTTTCCCTCCACGATTTTCTCCACTCGGTCGTAGCCGAGGATATTGCCGCTGCCGTAGAACACACCCTTTTCCATTGAGATCTGCTGACCGCTTTTCACTCAGATCGAGGTCTTACGGCTTTCATCCTGTGCAAGGCTCGCCATAATGGTCAGTCTGAGTTCTCCGTCACCATCAAAGGTTTTGATATTATCATTGATAAAGAATACCTCAACGCCGATGCGGCGAAGCATTTCTGTGAAGTGTAGGGTTTCCTCGGTGTTTCGGGCAAATCGGGACACCTCACGGGTGATAATAAGGTCAAACTTGTGTGCCTTGGCATCCTCAATCATCTGCGTAAAACCCGGTCGCTTTTCCGCCGAGGTTCCCGTGATACCCTCGTCAATATAGCGGTCAATCAGGTTCCATTCGGGGTGGTGGTCAAGGTATTGCTGATACCATTCCAGCTGATTGCTGAGTGCGGATATCTGCGCTTCGTGCTCAGTAGAAACACGGGCATAAATCACCACCCTTCGTTCATCAAATTCATTGTATCGATACATCATCCGGCTTTTTCTCCTTCCTGCTGAATGGTGAAATTAAATTTCGAGGCATCCACCACGTCAGCGTGCTGATTTACCATATTCCGAAACATATATAACGGAATCTTACCGTCGTGATAAAGCTGTTCGCAAAGCTTTAAGGCGGCGAAAATATGGTTAGGATTTTTATCCTTTATAATTGTAATCATAGTGCTCCTCCTTTACAAATGTGCGATTTTATCTCGCATCACGATTTCGCTGTCGGTGGCGGTGCAAAAGCTCCAAGCCCTTGAGTATATCCTTTTTGATTTGCTGTTCGGTGTAGGTTTTCGGGAAATATCCGTTAAAATCTTCTCGTCTAAACCGCAAATGCTCCTGTTGGTTCGGCTTTTCCTCCGACATTATTTCGTATATTTGGTCTTTAGTTAGTACACAGTCCTGCGATAGTTTTTTGAGCCGTATGCTTTGTGCGTGGGATGGGGTGCAGTCGTTCAGTTCAATGGCATCGAGCAGGGTTTTCTGTTCATCCTCTGTCAAGAATGAGATTTCCACCGCCGGACTGAAAGCAATTTTGCCTCGTCCACCTTGGTGAGCAATTCGGGGATAAGGTATGTGAGACGGATATATCGGCGAACCTGATCTTTACTTTCGCCTGCTTCATCGCCAACCACCTGAACGGACAACTTCTGTGCAAGTTGCGTAGAAGTACTCCTGCCTTGATGCTTTATTGCTTCCAACTTCATCCGATAAGCAAACGCCTTTTCGCTGGGAAGTATGGTTTCTCTTTGCAAATTTGCATCTACCATTGCGATCACCGCCTCATCATCTGTCATTTTCCGAACAATTACGGGCATTGTTTTAAGTCCCAACACCTGACACGCCGCAAATCTGCGGTGTCCCGATATCAGCTCAAATCCGCCATCCTCAAGCGGTCGTGCAAGGGCGGGGGGTTATCGCCCCGACCTTGCGAATGCTCTCAACCATTCGGTCCATTTCTTCGCCTGATTGAATTTTAAAGGGATGATCCTTGAAGGGGTGTAGCTCCTCAAGGGGAATATTGTGTACTCGCTCTAAGCGTGCATCGTCTCTTTCCGCCTGCGTTGAAAAGATAGCATCAATGGGTATGGGCGGCAGAGTAAAGTCTGATTTTCTTGCCATTTATATGACCTCCTTTTTCGCTTTTTTGAGTAGCTTGATCAACTCATCAATCTCATCGGGGTAAAAAGCAATTCCTTTCAGCGGTTTGCCGTTTCTCCAACGTCGCACGTCAATACACGGTGCGTTGTCGCTCCACTTGATGATATTGATTTCCTTGGTGTCGTTGCCGGTTTCTCCTGCAACTCCAATTTTCTTGATAATTTTGTATTCAAACATTTTTGTTTCCTCCTAAAGCTTTTCGATTTGTTTTAAATAGGTACTGCCTTTGCTGCTTTGCCCGTAGACAAGCCTTAGCCTTGTGCCGTTGTCCATTTCGTAGAAGCCTAAGTACCCTTGCCACCAGAACACCGGCGTTATGATTTTTCTTCCGTCTACCAACCGAAGAAAAAGACGAAGCATACCGCCCCTCGCCTCCGCTTTCATTTCAAGCGTTCCGATATATTCACCGGGTTTGTCCATAAAAGCATAGTCGTAGGTAACAATCCCTGCTTCTAGCATCTCTGCTCGACTGTAGACCTTGTTGTTTGCCATTTGCTCACTCCTTTCTGTAAATATAAAATTCATTCTTTTTCGGAGAGTAAGTTATATATTTATTTATATATTTAAGACCTCCGACGGCGTTTGGTTTTGATAACCACCTCCTTTCACTTATTTGGAATTACACCCTCGATTTGCACCCCCTCACTAATTAGGAATTTAGAGACCACTTTTGCACACCCAACTCGAAGGAAAATTTTTTTATCCCTTCACTTATTTGGACAAGGGGTACCGTTTTGGACACCCTTTTGTCGGGATTTCTGAAAAATATTTTTTTACCCTTCACTTATTTGCAATGGGAACGCTGTTTTGGACACCCAAATCGTCAAAAAATATTTACCCCTCTACTAATTCCCACTGGGAAAGCCCAAATGCACACCCTTTTTGAGAGAAAATTTTTAATCCCCTCACTTATTTGCAATGGGAAAGGGTGTTTTTTAAGTCTAT
>JAZQAK010000031.1:0-1670 GCA_045545175.1 Feifaniaceae bacterium | reverse complement strand
TCGTTGCAGGTAACTACTCAACAACAGAAATTCAGGGCCTCGGTCTTAAACTTCAGGTAGCAAGAAACGAAGAAATTATTGAAAAAAGAAGAAAGGCTGCTGAATATCTTACAAAGAGATTCGCTGAAAACGATGCAATCACTCCTCAGGACCTCGGCAGTGACGACATAAAGCCCACATTCCACCTCTATCTCTTGCAGATTGACCCTGCAAAAGCAGGCGGAGACGTTCAGGTACTCAAGAAGAAGCTCGAAGAAAAGGGTGTTACACAGATTGCACACTTTGGTCCTCTTTACAGATTCAAGGTTGTACAGGACATGGGTTACAACAGCGACGAAATCGCAAAGACCTGTCCCAACTGCGAAGAAGTATTCTACAAGAGATTTACACATCTTCCTCTTTACGGACTTTCCGACGAACAGCTCGAATATATGGCAGATGCAGTTCTTGCAAGCGTCGAAGAAATGCAGGCTGGCAAATAGCGGCGAGCCGCCGCTGGCAATTCACGGGGTGTTTCAGACGAAGCCGGAACTTTCGGTGTCGCTTAAACAACTTCGTTTGACCGCCATAAATGCAAGCGGCGGGGAAGCCCCGCGGCTGATTCACGGGGTATTTCAGACGAAGCCAAAGCTTTTGGTGTCGCTAAAACAACTCCGTTTGACCGCCATATACGCAAGCGGTCAAACTTGGCACTGACATGAAGTTAGTCATATACAAATAAGGAGATAAACTATGAAACTCAAATGGGGCATAATCGGTTGCGGAGGCATTGCCGACAGAAGAACTTTACCCGGCATGATGCTGTCGGAAACAAGCGAATGTTATGCAGTTATGGACTCAAATCCGAAAGCTACCGAGGCTTGCAAGGAAAAGTACGGCGCAAAGTTCGCGACTACAGATTATAATGAAATTCTTGCAATGCCCGAGGTTGACTGCGTATACATCGCTTCTCCCGTGTTCTGCCACAAAGAGCAGGCACTGGCAGCGGCAAAGGCAAAAAAGCATATTCTTCTTGAAAAGCCTCTCGGTCTTACAACCGAAGAATCTTTGGAGATTATCGAGGCTTGCGAAAAAGAAGGCGTAAAGCTGGGCGTGGGTTTTATGATGAGATACCATGCCTATCATCAGGCTATAAAGGAAATAATCGCAAAAGGCACAATCGGCGACATTGTATCCATGCGTGCCCAGTTTACCTGCTGGTATCCCGACATTGAGGGTGCATGGCGTCAGGACAAGAAGCTTTCGGGCGGCGGTGCATTTGTTGACCTCGGTGTTCACTGCATTGACCTTTTACAGTACATTTCAGGCCTTCAGGCAGTAGAGGTTACGGGCTTCTCTGCTACTCAGACCTTTAATTATAACGTAGACGACTCGACGGCAATGGTAATGAGAATGAACAACGGTGCTCTGGGCATTGTTGACGTAAACTTCAACATTCCCGACTCTGCGGCAAACAACCCTCTTGAATTTTACGGTACAAAGGGCAGCATTATTGCTGTGGGCACACTCGGTCAGGAAGAAGGCGGTAATGTTAAGATTCTTGCCTGTCCCGAAGATACAGGCTATGACGCCAAACAGTCGAGAAGCACGGTTGAGCCTATTGAACTTAAGGTTGATTTCGGCAACATGTACACAAAGGAAATTGATGCCTTTGCAAATGCAGTTATCAA
>JAZQAK010000030.1:0-3029 GCA_045545175.1 Feifaniaceae bacterium | reverse complement strand
CCGTCCTGCATTTTACGTCCGTTTTCGGTCCATGCCGCAAGGAACTGATTATTATTCATATACCAGTTTGCTGTGTTTACATAAACCTGAATATCACCGTTCCAGAAGTTCTTTTCTCTTGTAGGACAGTCCTGAGGACCGCCGATGATGTTGGAACGGTAGCTTCGTGTTACAGCATCCCAGAGACGCATGATATCTTCGTTGGATGTTTCAACTGTACCTACAATATCATTGTCGGTATAGGTATCCATCTTTCTTACTGTATCGAGAGTATATTCTCCGCTGTAGCCTGATACATAGATGTATCTGAAGCCTGTATATGTAAATTCAGGCTCGAAGACTTCAACGTCTGCACCCTTACAGATATAAACGTCGATGTTCTTTGCAGAATAAGGAGAACGTCCCGATGCGAGAGACTCGTATGTAAAGTAAACGTCGCCGTAGATTTCCGTGCAGGCTTCGTTTTGGTAGACATCTTCTGCGTATCTTACGATTACAACCTCGCCTGCCTTAGTGTTCTTTAAAACAAGCTTTGCACGGCCTGCCGAGTTTGTACCGAAGTCATAGCAGATAGAAGAATCATTGAGGATTGACATCTCAACTGCTCTCATTTCGTGTGCCTTGGAAGCAGGATACTTCTGAGGTTCGAGTGCAGGAACAGAGGATGTATTCTTTACGGCTGTTGACCAACCGGAGTTATTTGCACCGA
Source organism: Feifaniaceae bacterium (assembly GCA_045545175.1). Classification (GTDB taxonomy): domain Bacteria; phylum Bacillota; class Clostridia; order Oscillospirales; family Feifaniaceae; genus RGIG6165. The sequence goes on along the minus strand of JAZQAK010000030.1, from coordinate 2,320 downwards.
CTTCGTTCCAGCCATCAATTTCAAGTCTTGCATCGTATCTTTCACCGAACTGGATATCGTTTTCGTAAAGAGGAGATACTGTTACTTTCCATGTGTTGTCTGTCTTAACTGTCTTTGTTGTACCGTCTGTATATTCGATTTCAAGCTGCATCATGAGAAGAGGCTTATTCCAGTACATATTGGAAACGCTTTCGCTGTTATACCAGCCGTTACCTGTCTGTGCCGCAATTGTGTTAGTGCCGTTCTGAATATAGCCTGTTACGTCAAATGCCTGATATTCGCTCACGTCAAGCATAGCACCCGAGATAAACTTGGCATTGTCTACCCTCTCGCCGTTGATGTAAGGAATATAAAGACCCTTGGAAGCAGAATAAAGTGTTGCTTTCTTTACAGTCTTAGAGGAGTCGAAATCGGTTCTGTAGTACATTGAACGGCGGATTTCTCTCGGATGAAGTCCCGCGTCATTATACATCAAAGGAAGATGTACTGCCGAAGCAAGGCTTCCGATGCTGTCAACCGTCATCCAGTTTTCGGGTTCCCTGTTTTCATAATGTCCGCAGAGAATATAGAAACGCCATTTACCATCGGAGGACGACTTAAATGTATCGCTTGTGCCGTCGGTGTATGTAACCTTAATGGATGCTCTCATTGCATTTGAGAATTCAAGAGGTGTATCTGTAAGGAAGAAGCGTACACCGAGCTTATTTACGCCTGTTTCAACGCTTTCGGTAATATCAACGCACTTTGATACATACCAGCCGTCTTCGTTATAGGAGGGATAGTATGCACCGTTTACATAGATATCAAAGCTGTTGTCGGAGTGGATTTCAAGCTCTGCCTTTTCTACCTCTTTCTTCGCTGTGAAGTCGTATCTCATATACTGTCTTGTGTTATAGTTACCCCACAGCCAAATGCCCATATCAAGGGTAGAATCGGGTTTTTCAGTCAGCGAAGCAAGGTAAGAATCGCTTGCAGTAATGAAGTTTGCCGTAATTTCTGTTTCTCCGCCGAGAATCATTAAGCCTTCGTTCTTCTTGAGAGTATATGAAAGCTTTGCCTGGCTTCCGTTAAATCTTGCATTTATTGCAGAAAGCTCTGTATCTGTAATATATTCGTAGGGTGAGAAGTCAGAGTCAATTACACCTGCCTTCGCAAGTGCCATTGCCTTATCGTAGAAGGAATCACCTTCAAGGACATTTGGAAGATACTCAACCTCGTTAATTTCGGAAAGTCCCGAAACGTCAAGGTCTTCTATTGCTTCATAACCGAGAAGTCCGTTTTCAATATCGAGTTCGGAAAGGGACTTAACTACAGGATAAAGGGTATACTTTCCTGCCTTTGCGACCATTGTGCAGTCATCAGAGCCTTCGGTTTCTGTCCAGCCGAGGAATTTATAACCTGCGGGAACAGCATCAGGTGCGGGCAGGTGTGAACCGGGCTTAAAGCTTCTGTGTGTTACGTCAAGAGAAAGGTCTGTGCCGTCGAGTACAAAAGTAACATCGGCATATTCTTCAAACCAGATTTCAAAGTCATCCATGACAAGTGTCTTGCCGTTGCCCATGTTGAGGAATACGTCAAAGTAATTCATGGAATATACGTAGTCAAGAGTATATTCATCGGAAGCAAGACCGCTATTTTCAAATTCTTCCCTTGTTACAACGCGGAATGCATTGTTGGGATAGAAGTTCTGCTGAGCCGCCTTATATCCGTCTTCTTCTGTGTACCATACGCCGTAGTGTGACGGGAATTCTGTCCAGAATGAAGCAGAGGGTTCAACATTCTTTGTATCGGCATTTGTCACATCATTCATATAGAAGCGGAATCTTTCGCTGACTGAATTATCACCGCGGTTGCTCTTGAAGTTAAAGCGGTAGTAGCCTGGCTTTGAAAGGACATTTCCGTTAAAGCGGAGTCTGTAGATGGGATAGTCAGTCTTACCTGTCATTGAAAGGCTCTTGCCAACACCTGAAACAGGGTCTTTAACAAGTGTAAAGAGGGGTGCTGAGCCGTCGCCGTCCTGTGTATAAACATAAGAAGTATCGCCAAGTGCTGCACCGGCATCGGCATAATCACTTACATAGTCCTCATCATATTCATAGTCTTTGATTGAATCAGCATCATCAAAGTTCTGTCTGTAGATAAGAGTACCGAAAGGACCTTCGATTTTGCTGTCAAATGCTGTTGCCATACCGTCACCTAAGTAGTAATTTTCATCAAGTTCATATACTGCGTAGAGAACAACGTCTTCGTTATTGAGTGCCACCGCATCAAGTGCTTCTGTTGCCGCAGGAGATGCCGACCAGCCTACAAACTTGTAGCC
>JAZQAK010000029.1:0-49568 GCA_045545175.1 Feifaniaceae bacterium | reverse complement strand
CTCCTAAGGAAAGCACAAGCACACCTGATGATGAGGATATCATAATTCAGCAGCCTGAAGAAGTGCCTGAAGAAAAGGAAGAACTTGTTCCCGAAGAAAAGCCCGAAGAAAAGCCTGAGGAAAAACCTCAAACGACTCCCGAAGTTAAACCTGAGGACAAGCCGGTTGAAAAACCTGAAGTAAAACCCGAGGAAAAGCCTGCTGAAAAGCCGGTTGTTCCTGAAGTAAAGCCTGAAGTAAAGCCTGAAGAAAAGCCCGAGGAAAAACCCGAGGAGAAGCCCGAAGAAAAACCCGCTCCTTCACAGAAACTTGAAGGCAGTATGGCTGAAGTAATCGACAGAATATATGCAAAACAGACGGTTGGTGAAATCGCCCTCGGTACGATTACACAGGATATGATGGATTTCACGGATGCCGAAGTGCTCAAAATGTACACGGGTATCAGCGATACTTCACTTGTTAAAGATATTGCAGTATCCGAAGCAATGATGGGCTCTATTCCTTATTCACTTGCACTTGTACGTGTAAACGATGAAGGCAAGGCTGCCGAAGTTGCACAGACGATGTTTGACAATATCGATACAAGAAAGTGGATCTGCGTTGTGGCAGACGACCTTAAAGTTGCGGTATATGGTGACGTGGTTATGCTCATAATGGTTGGCACAAACTATGCTGATACTGTTACTGCACAGCAGATTGTTGATGCATTTACAAGCGTTTGCGGCGGCTCACTTACAAAGGTAATAGGTTAAAAAGAGGGGGAAACCCCTCTTTTTTTGGTAATTTTTTTAATTTGTATATATGCCTATGAAAACGGTAAAATATATGTTATAATTCCTAAGGACACTGAAAGTGTACCAATAATATTTATCTGGAGGAAATATGAAAAAGTTTTTCAAAAGCATATTGCTTGTAACGGTAGCGGCTGTGCTTCTTCTTTCTGCTGCCTGCGGCAAAAAGCCTGCCGGCACCACGGTAAAAGGTCCCGAAGGTCCGCTTCCCGACGTAATTGAAAAGATATACACCAAAAAAGATATGGGCGAAATTGCACTTGCAACGATAACTCAGGATATGATGGACTTTACAGACCCCGAAGTGCTTAGAATGTATACGGGTACTGACGATACCTCTGCAATAAAAGAGATTGCGGTATCGGAGGCTATGGTTGGTGCGATACCTTACTCACTCGTTCTTGCACGCGTTAACGACGAAAGCAAGGCGACGGAAATTGCACAGACAATGTTCGACAATATTGATACAAGAAAGTGGCTCTGCGTTGAGGCTGATGACCTCAAGGTTGCAGTATGCGGTGATACGGTTATGCTTATTATGATAGGCAGTCAGTATGCCGAAACGGCTACCTCGCAGGAAATCGTGGATGCTTTTGAAAGCGTTTGCGGCGGCTCACTCACGACGGTTATAGAATAAAATTTGGGGATGTGCTTTCTTGTGTTAAAAGAAAACACATCCCTATTTTTTGGAGAGAATTATGCTTTTTTCAAGTATCACGTTTTTATATTACTTTCTGCCTTTGGTGCTGATACTCTATTATGCGGTGCCGAACAAGCTGAAAAATACGGTTCTGCTTATTTTCAGCCTTGTTTTCTACGGCTGGGGAGAGCCGAAGTTGCTTTTACTTATGGCACTCACCATACTGATAGGTTATATTTCTGCGGTCGTTATGTCGAAAACGGATAGGAAAGGCCTCAAAAAGACGGTGTTTATCGTTTCGATAACGGTTATTTTCGCTTTTCTTGCTTATTTCAAATATGCATCCTTCTTTGTCAGAAATTTTGCGGCAATTACAGGTATCAGTGCCCCCGTACTTAATATTGCTCTGCCGATAGGAATAAGTTTCTACACTTTCCAGATAATAAGCTACGTTATTGACGTATACTGGGGCAGAGAAAAATGTGAAAACAATTTAATAGATTTTGCAGCCTACGTAACGATGTTTCCGCAGCTTATAGCAGGCCCGATTGTCAGGTATTCGGATATAAGCCTGCAGATGAAGGAAAGAAAGTTTTCGTCGGAAAATCTGTATCTCGGATTCCGTCGTTTTGTGTACGGTCTTGCCAAAAAAGTGCTCATAGCAAATGCATTTGGTGCACTCTGCAGTGATTTTCGCGGTGCAGATGCAAAATCGGTTGCATTTTACTGGGTATATGCGATCGCCTTTACACTGCAGATTTACTTTGACTTTTCTGCATATAGCGATATGGCAATAGGTCTTGGTAAGATACTCGGCTTTGATTTTATCGAAAATTTCAATTATCCCTATATTTCAAAGAGTATAACGGAATTCTGGAGAAGATGGCATATGTCGCTGAGCAGTTGGTTCCGTGATTACGTTTACATTCCTCTCGGCGGAAACAGAGTGTCGGTGGCACGCCACATATTCAATATAGCGGTCGTGTGGATGCTGACAGGCTTCTGGCACGGTGCGGAGTGGAATTTCGTCATATGGGGCATATATTTCGCAATCTTCCTGCTGCTTGAAAAATACGTATTTAAAAATGTGATGGAAAAGATACCTTCGGTAATTCGCCATATTGCAGTTATGACGGTTATCGTTATCAGTTTTGTAATATTCAATGCAAACGGACTTTCCGGTGCAGTTTCGGACATTTCCGCAATGTTCGGATTGTCGGGATTTCCGCTGTGGAGCAGCGAAACGGCGTACTTTATCAGAAGTTATGCGGTGATGCTTGCGGTAGGCGTTGTTGGTTGCCTTCCTGTTGTTAAAAATTTTTTTGTAAAGGCAGAACGCTTTACAGTAATTCGTGCCCTTGAACCGATTGTTCTGGTTGTCCTTCTTCTCGTTTCAACGGCATATCTCGTGGACGGTTCGTATAATCCGTTCCTCTATTTCAGATTTTAGGAGGTGACAGTAATGATAAGAAAAATATCACTCGGAATAGTTCTTGCAGTATGGCTGTCACTTACGGTATTCTGCATAATAAAACCGCAGGATGATTTTTCATCTGCGGAGAGAAGACCGCTTTCGAAATTTCCCGAAGTTTCGGTTAACTCTGTGGCAAGCGGTAAGTTTGCATCGGAATTTGAATCCTATACTCTTGACCAGTTTCCGATGAGAGACAGTTTCCGCACTATCAAGGCGGTTACGGAATTTGAACTTTTAGGTAAACTTGATAACAACGATATTTATATTAAGGACGGGCAGGCTGCACAGCTTTTGTATCCGCTGAGTGAAAATTCGGTGAATAATGCGGCAGAAAAAATCACTTCGATATACGAAACATATATTAAGGGAAGTGATTGTAACGTTGCTGTGGTGCCGATTCCTGACAAGGGGTATTACCTTGCGGAAAAGAACGGTTACCCTTCGATTGATTACGGGCGTATGTTTGACATTCTTAAAGAAAAACTGCCGTTTGCAACGTTTTGCGATATAACCGATACGCTTGATGAGGACAGTTATTATCCCACGGATACCCATTGGAAGCAGGAAAACCTCTTGCCCACCGCACAAAAGATAGCAGATATTTTCGGTGTCGGTGTGTATGACGGTGAGGTAAAAACGGCAAAAGAGGATTTTTATGGTGTCTATTACGGCCAGTCGGCATTGCCTCTCAAAGCAGATAAGATAAAATATATAACAAACGATTCGATAGAAAATTTAACTGCATATAATTACGAAACCAACGAAACGGGTGGCGTTTACGCAAGTGAAAAGCTTGACGGCAGAGATGCGTATGACTTCTTTTTGTTCGGTGCATCGCCGTTAGTTGAAATTAAAAATCCCGAGTGTACGACGGGCAGGGAACTTGTGATATTCAGAGATTCATACACAAGCAGTATCGCACCGCTTCTTGTAAAGGATTACAGCCGTGTACTCCTCGTGGATACGAGATATATGGCAAGTGCGTTTATAGGTCAGTATATTGATTTTGAAAATCAGGACGTTCTCTTTATGTACAGCACGTCGCTTCTCAATTCGAGCTACGTTCTCAAATAAGGTGGTTATATGGAAAGAAAAGAAAGATTTGCAGGACCCGACATAATAAGATGTTTTGCCATAAGCTTCGTGCTTCTTGCGCATATGCTCAGTTACTGTGCATCTTTTAACGAGGGGCTTCACACTGCAAAATGGATAATATACGTAGCACTTCACTACGTGGGCATTACGGCAGTGCCGTTGTTTTTGCTGCTGACGGGTTATCTTAATTCGAATAAAAAACTATCAAAAGGATATTTCAAAGGCATTATACCCGTTTTACTGTCTTACGTGACCATATCCGTTATTTCAATTCTGTTTGACGTTTTCGTACACGGTGAGAAAATAATACTCTGGCGTGAAATACTTTCGGTGCTCAATTTCACCGCCATAGATTATGCGTGGTATGTTGAAATGTACATAGGTCTGTTTTTGCTGATACCTTTTCTCAATATGATAAAAGGTGCTCTGCAGGACAGAAAGAGTTGGCATATACTTATTGTGGTGCTCGTTTTTCTGACAGCACTTCCTGATGTTGCAGGCAGTTTTATAGTCGGCGGTGTCAAGTTAAATGCCTTTCCTGACTGGTGGGTAAATCTATATCCCGTAACCTTTTACTTTCTGGGTGCTTATATAAAGGAATTTAAACCGAAAGTCAAGAAAACGGTTGTCGTTATGGCAGGTGCGGGCGCACTTGCAGTAAACGTCGGTCTGTGTGCGATTTTTTCACAGCAGGAATATGCATGGTGGGTGATGTACGGTTTTTCGGCACTTCCCACGATGATATTTGCACTCAGTATATTTATACTGTTTTACGACGTGAGCACACTTCCAAAAATAATATCGCTTCCCGTTAAAAAAGTGGCGGTGTGTTCTTTTGAAATGTATCTTTTCTCGTATATAACGGACAAGTATCTGTATGCAAAGCTTCCCTTTGACGGAATAGTCGTTATCGTCATAAATTTCGCATTGTGCTTTGTTTTGGCGGCGACGCTGAGATTTTTATTGAAACCGATTATAAAACGTGTTAAAAACTAAAAAATAAAGGCGATAGTTTAAACTATCGCCTTTATTATATACATTGAAGTTGTGAGAATTATCAGAAAAGCAAAATTGATTGCCGAGAACATTTTAAGGTAATATCCGGCTTTTTTAGGCTCGTAATGAGTGTATTCCCTGAATGTTATAAGGCTGGCAAGGGACGAAATCAAGGTGCCCACACCGCCGATATTTACACCTATAAGAAGCTCTTTGACATTTCCCGTAAACTGTGAAAGCAGAATTGCCGAGGGGACGTTACTTATAGCCTGACAGGATATAACTGAAAAAATAAGGGTGCTTTTACCGAGAAGGTATGACAGAAGTCTGTTTACAACGTCTATCCTTGACATATTGCCTGCAAATATGAAAAAGCATACAAAGGTTAAAAGCAGGGGATAGTCAACGTCGGCAAGTGCCTTTCTGTCGGCAAAAAACAAAACTGCGGGGATAATTATAAGCCCGATATAATAAGGGATACCTCTGAACACCACGGCGATTGCGAGTGCAAACAAAAGTGTGTAGAGGGTTGCTTTTGGCATATTGAGGTGTTTTTCGTTTCCGCGAAGAACAAGATGATCGTTCTTTATAAACATACAGCAGGCCGTTATGAGAACTATTGAAATCACAAAGGGCGGCAGCATGGTTAAAAAGAAATCCTTGTTTGAAATGTGAAATTCATTGTAAAGATACAGATTCTGCGGATTGCCGAAAGGTGTGAGCATACCGCCGAGATTTGCGGCAATGTTCTGCATTATGAAAGTGAATGCCATATATTCCTTTTTATCACAAGCACTCAAAACGAAGTAACCGAGCGGAAGAAAGGTTAAAAGCGCCATATCGTTTGCTATGAGCATTGAGCCGATAAACGTGATATACACGAGTGCCGTAACCGCCGCTCTGAGACTGCCGAGAGTTTTTACGGTTTTTCTTGCCAGAATGTAGAAGAAATCTATGTTTCTGAAAGCACACACCACTGCAAGAACGCAGAAAAGGCAGGTCAGCGTCCTTACGTCAAAATACGTAAGGTAGGTCTTGTCAGGCGGCACTATAATTGAAGTTATGAGCGCTGCGACAAAAGCAATGTCCAAAACGGTATTCTTTTTTACGAAAGAAGTTATAGTATGCATAACAAACATCCCTGATAATATATTTTTCGACACGATTAGGTATTATAGTACAAGAAAATCATATTATCAAGAAGAAAAAGACGGTTTTTTCAAAAAACCGTCTTTTTTGTTATATTTTGAATATTCCGAATGCGTTAAGCACCGATGATACCAGTATGAGAATGATGAATACGGGTGCTACGTATTTGATCATCGTAACGAAAAGAGCCTTGTTTTTGAATTTGGCAGAGAGTTCAACCTCTTCAATAATGCTTTTAGGCTTGATTACGTATCCTATAAAGATACTTGTGATAAGAGCAACGATCGGCATAATCACGCTGTTGCTTATGAAGTCGAAGAAATCAAGGAAGTTCATGCCCAAAAGTTTGATATTACTCCATAAACCGTTGCCGAGCGATGAGGGTACACCGAGTACGATTGCTACCGCAAATACTGCAAGACACGAAACCTTTCTGCTCCATTTAAACTTGTCCTGACATACGGAAACGACGGTTTCCATAAGCGAGATTGATGACGTAAGTGCCGCAAAAAGCACGAGCAGGAAGAATGTTGCACCGATAAGATTACCTGCGGGCATACTGTGAAATACTTTGGGAAGTATTTCAAACATCAGCGAGGGACCTGCTTTTTCAAGTTTTGTCGGGTCGAAAACGAAAACCGAGGGAACTATCATAAGTCCTGCAAGAAATGCAATGCCCGTGTCAAATAATTCAATCTGCTTTACCGAAGAAACGAGATTAACGTCCTTCCTCATATAAGAGCCGTAGGTAATCAAAATACCCATTGCAATGGACATGGAATAGAAAAGCTGACCCATTGCCGCAAGAACCGTCTTTACGGAAAAGGCAGAAAAGTTGGGAGTAACGTAGTAAAGAAGACCGTCAATCGCCCCCGGCTGGCAGAGTGAATATATTGAAATGCCCAGCGTCAGCACGATTAAAACGGGCATCATAACCTTGCTGACCTTTTCGATGCCTTTTTCAACGCCTAAAAGCACGACGATTGCCGTAAGTGCAAGGTATAAGAAGAACCAGCCCAAAGGCTCGATCGTTGAACCTGCAAAAGTGCTGAAATAGGTATCGGAAACGGTTGCTTTGCCAAGACCCGTTATAAACACGGCAAGATATTTTGTCACCCAACCGCCGATAACAGAGTAGTAGGGGAGAATTATCATCGGCACGAGTGCACCGAGATAACCAACGAACGTAAATCTTTTATCAAGTGCCCTAAATGCACCTATTGGGCTGAGCCCCGTCTTTCTGCCGATGGCAATTTCGGCAGTCATAAGTGCAAAACCGAAAGTCAGTGCAAGGATGATATATACTAAAAGGAATATGCCACCACCGTATTTTGCAGCAAGATAGGGGAAACGCCAGATGTTACCAAGACCCACGGCAGAACCTGCTGCGGCAAGAACGAAACCGAGTTTTCCTGAAAAACTGCTTCTTTTCTGTTCCATAAAAACCTCCGTTATTTATAAATAGTCGCTTTTGCTATTATGCCACATAATAAAACAAAAAGCAAGCAAACGCTTGCTTTTATGTGATTATTCGGCTTTCTCTTCGTAGTCTTCCACAAGTTCTCTGTAATGATTAGCAAAAGCTGCTGAAACGTACGGCTTAATCCATATATAACCTATGCCAAGCGTGAGCACTGCAAGCAGATGCCAGCCGACAAACGAAAGGTCGAAAAGAAGAAGGTCTTTAAGCTTGCCTTTTGTGATAGCCTTTGACCTGTTCATACACTCTCTTGCAGACAGTTCTTTGTTTTCGGCAAGAACGTAGGGTGCCATTGAATAGGAGAGATGCTTTATAATACCCGGTACTACCAGAAGAAGTGACCAGAGAAGCGTAAAGAAATTCATAAGGAAATAGACTTTTATTGCTTTCCACCAGTCTGCAATACCCGAGAACATATTTTTAAATTTGGGTGAGATGCCGTTTATATTGTCGAGATATACCCTGTATATGCCCAAGTTTATAACGGGAAGTATTAAATAGTGTGCAAATATCTCACCGAATTCCGTGACTTCGAGAATATAAACACCTGCTTTTTCAAGAAGTTCAGCCAACTTGTGAAGGGGAGAGAAATGAGTGAAGTGTTCAAAGAGTACTTCAAAATATTCCCCGGCTTCAAGGTGTATAATCTTGTCAAGTCCGATGGGAACGTGTTTTATCGGATGAGTGTGTATTTCAATCGGAATAAGCGAAAACAGTACTGCCGCCAACTCTACGATTACCGCTGCGCTGAGTGCAATAAGAAAAAGTACGCCGATTTTGTTTTTGATTTGTAATTTGGATTCTTTTTTTAATTGAGCCCTTGTCATATTATTTACCTCTTTTTTATGTTTGCACCTATGGATGATAACATAAAATGACGGCAATAACAAGACAAAATACGACAAATTCGTCACTATTTTATTGGATTTATCCGGGAGCTTACGAGGCTCGGATTTTTATATTATTTCCGAAAAAATGAACATAATTCCTAAAAAAGTTGTAACTCTCATCAGTTGCAATGTTGTCTGCGTATGATATAATTATAAGAACGTATATAGAAGATAGGTGAGATTATATGACAACGTTGACGGATTATAATTATCATTCGGATCCTAAGTGCTTCAGGTTGGGCGAAATGGAAGAACACGCCTATTTTATTCCCTTTGAAAATGCCGACAAGTGCGGTATGGAGCGTGAAAAATCAGCATATTTTCACTCACTCTGCGGAGAATGGGCTTTTTGTTATAAATCATCGGTTTTTGATATGGATGATTTTTACGAATGTGGATATGATATATCCTCTTTTGAAAAGGTATCCGTTCCTGAAATATGGCAGATGCACGGCAAAGATACGGCACAGTATACGGCAGCACCGTATCCTTTTGTAATTAACCTGCCAAACGTGCCTCTGAAAAATCCGTGTGCAGCCTATGTAAAGGATTTTGATGTCAAAATAAATGACGGTAAGAGATACCAGCTTTGTTTTGAAGGTAAAGACAGTTGTATCTACGTCTGGGTAAACGGTCAGTTCGTAGGCTACGGTGAAGCACCTCATAATACATCGGTTTTTGACGTGACGGATAAATTGAAGGACGGTAATAACCGTCTGTGCGTGCTTGTTCTTAAATGGTGCTCGGGGTCGTATATTAATGATCAGGATAAGATACGTTTATCAGGTCTTTTCCGTGACGTATACATACTTGAACGTGACAAGTTGGGCATCAGGGATTTTAAGATAAACACCGATATTAAAGGCAATATAACGCTCGAAGTGGAGGCAGAAGCGCAGGTTACGGCTGAAATATATTGTGAAGGTAAACTGCTTTACAGGGGAGAAGCGGGTAAAATACACGTTGATAATCCGCTTTTATGGACGGCTGAGACGCCGAATCTGTATACTTTGAAACTTTGTTGCGGAAATGAGTATATAGCGCACCGTTTCGGCTTCCGTGAAATTAACTGTGACGGTGGCGTATTTAAAGTCAACGGTAAGCACGTGAAAATGTACGGTGTAAACCGTCATGACAGTGATCCCGATACGGGCTATGCTGTGTCGGTGGACAAAATGAGAAGCGAACTTATCCTAATGAAACAGCATAACATCAACGCCGTAAGAACGGCGCATTATCCCAATGACCCGAGATTTTATGAACTGTGTGATGAACTTGGCCTTTACATCATGTGTGAAGCCGATATGGAGTGTCACGGCTGTAGTTATATTGCCGATTTCGCATCAATAGTTGACAGTGAGCAGTATGCACCTGCAATTCACGACCGTATGGTCAGAATGTATGAAAAGTTCAAAAACTTTACATCTATTGTCATCTGGTCGCTCGGTAACGAATCTGACTGGGGTAAAAATCTTGCAAACGAATATTCGTATCTTAAGTCTGTTGATACGCAAAGACCCATTCATTACGAAGCCGCTATGGTCGGATATGAGGATATGGATGACGAGCAGAGAAAAATTGCTCTTTCCCGTGTTGATTTGGCATCACGTATGTACAAAACGTGCGATAAAGTAAGGGCGTTTTATAAAGATGATTATGCAACGCTTCCCTACGTAAAAGGTGAATACAGTCACGCTATGGGAAACAGTTGCGGTGATTTGCGTTTTTACGATGACATATTCCAGAGTGATGACCGTTATATGGGCGGTTACATCTGGGAATGGTGTGAGCACGGACTTCGTATGCAAGATGAAAACGGTACGGAATACTTCGGATACGGTGGTGACTTTGGAGATACGCATCATTACAGAAACTTCTGTATGGACGGGCTTGTCACTCCCGACCGTGTGCCCCACTCGTCGCTTCTTGAAGCAAAGGCTGTCTTTGCACCCGTACGTATTACGAGGAACGGTGAAAAGCTTACAATCTTAAACCGCAACTATTTCGTTGATTTTTCCGATTATATTATAGATTGGTCAATCTTAGCCGATGAAAAAGAGACAGATAGCGGTATATTTGAAGTGAGTCCCGCACCCGGTACAAGCGTTACGGTCAAATGCCCTGCGAAAGAACCGTATTTGGTGCAGAATGCGGTACTCACGGTAAGGGTTGCACTTGCAAATGATACCATGTGGGCTGATAAGGGACACGTTATAAGGGTATTCTCATTCCCTCTTGAAGTGAGGGCAGAGGAAAAGAAAACTACGGGAAAAGCCCCTGTACTTGAAGAAAAAAGAAATGCTTACGTCGTATACGGTGATAATTTTGAATATACCTTCCGTAAGGATGAGGGTATATTCGGAAGTATGAAAGTAAACGGACGTGAACTACTGTCAAAAACGGTTGAATTTAACTGCTTTAGAGCACCTATCGATAACGATATAGCGACGGCAACCTCGCCCAACAGAGTGGCAGACCTGTGGAAAACGAACAGAAATTTCGGTAACATAGAGTATACCGAAGTCGTAATAAACGATTTTTCTGCAAGGACCGAGGATGACTGTGTCGTACTTAACGGAGAGTTTATTTTTGGAGTGCAGGGAAGACGGTGGATTGCAAGGGGAAGTATTGAATACCGCATATACGGTGACGGAAAGATTTCGTTGCATCAAAGCGGAAGCTTCAATGAAACGATGCCTTATTTTCTTCCGAGGTACGGCTATGCATTTTCACTTGCAGAGCCTGCTGAAAAAATTCGTTATTTCGGTTGCGGTCCTGCAGAGTGCTATGAAGATAAGTGCTCGCATGCTGTGCTTGGATGGTATGACTATATTCCCGATGATCCGTACGGTGCGTACGAGCGCCCGCAGGAAAACGGAAACCATATGGGAACGAAGTGGATAAAACTCACGTGCGGTGATATTCCGATTAAAGTATCGGGTGAGAATTTATCCTTCTGCATATCACGATACGACGTGCATAAAGTCGTTGAAACCAAGCACCGCAAGGATTTGGTAGAGGAAGACGGTGCATTTATGTACGTTGACTACCGTATGAGCGGTATCGGTTGTGCCTCCTGCAGCGGACAGCAGCCGTTGGAAGAATGCAGAATAAATGCAGGCGAGAAATTCGATTTCACAATAAACATAGAAATATAATAAAAAAACCGTAATACAGCGTATTACGGTTTTTTATTTAGTTGTTGATGTCCTGATTTATTGTTGCATCTATCATCTCTACAGTTTCTTTGTTGTCCGTTACGTTTGATGTTGGCAATGAATAACCCGCCAGTTCTCTGTATGCATTGGCATAAGTTGCTTGTACATAAGGATAAACCCATACACATTCGAAAATTATTGCAGCAATAAAAAGAATTGTTGTTGTGAAAAACAGATCAAATGCAAGTGGAATAAGACATACTACAAACGGAATAAAAATCCAACCAAAGAATGAAAGACCAAGTACAAATAAATCAGCCTTATAACCATCGGTTATGTTCTTTGATTCTTCAATACATTCAAGTGCAGGCATTCCGGGATTCTCTGCAAGTACATACGTTGCCATTGAGTAAGAGTATGATTTTATGATACCGGGAACAATGAAGAGAAGCGACCATAAAGAAGTAAACAGACGTGTAAAGAAAGATACTTTAAATGCACTCCAGAAATCGTCAAAACCCGAAAAAGCATCCTTGGTTTCGGGGGCGACTGAAATTGTCAGGTTAAGGTATATCCTTGTTATGCTGAGAGTAAATGCAGGTGTGATAATAATACCTGAAACTATTCCTCCAAACGGAATATATGAAAGAATAAATTCTGCAAGTGCTGAAAGTACGGAAATAATGAGTGTTATAAGAAAAAGTATACCGATATTCCCATCGATATCCGTTTTTGCCTGTTCTTTGAGTAATGCTCTGTTCATAAGTGACCTCCTTGGGATATTGTGACTATATTGTATAAAAATGTCGATTTTCTGTCAATAAAAAAAGGTCAGATGCAAGAACATCTGACCTTTTTATTATATCCAGCCGAAGGATCTTGATATTGTGATGAAAATAAACATCGTGAACACGGAGAGCAGAGTGCCCAGCGTGATAATTTCACCTGCAAGTTCGTAATCGGCTTCGTAATTTCTTGCCATTGCATAACTTGAAACAGCGTTCGGCGTTGCAAAAACGGCAACGAGAATTGCCATTTCGAGCTTGTCAAAGCCGAGCAGGGCAGACACCGTCAGCATAACAGCCGGTATCAGCACGATTTTGCCGAGCACGGAGAAAATTGAAAACTTCACGTTGCGGAGCATGCTGCTGAATTTTAAATCGCCGCCCAGAATTAAAAATGCAAGAGGCGTTGCAGTTGATTTGATGTTAAACAGTGTTGTATCAATTATTGTCGGTATCTCAAAGCCGATGTAATTGCGTATCAAAGAGAAAATAAGACCCGAAACACCGCCGATAATCAACGGGTTTTTCAAAATGCCGAGCAATGCGGATTTTAAGTTCTTGTTTTTGGCATCGCTAAACGCATAAAGTGAAATAACCGAAAGCATATTGATGACAGGCACGTAAAAGGAAGCAACTACCGCTGCAAGAACTGCACCCGACTCACCGCCGATACTCAGTCCGAGCGGTACGCCGAATAACAGAAAGTTGGAACGGAAAGTTCCCTGGATCATTACTCCGCGGCGTTTGTTGTCCTTCACAAATAAAGGAACGATAACAAACAGCAGCGCACACAGTAAGCAGGCACAAGCCGAGGCGTAAATAATCAGACGGCCGTTGAATACTTCGAAAATATTTGCCGTGGCTACGTTATAAAAGAGAAGCACCGGCAATAAGCATTTGAAGCATACGTCATTTGCAATCTTTAAAAAATGAGCGTCCCACAATTTAAGCCGTGTCAATGCATAGCCGAGCATAATCAGCAAAAATATAGGAACAACCACGTTAGCAGAAAAAATTAAATCAGCACCCATAAATAACCCTCTCTTTCTCACAAACTCCGCTATTATATACGAAATACGGTAATAAAACAATTAGTAAAATAAATGAAAAAAGCACTTTCGAAAAGTGCTTTTTGGTGTAAGTGTATGAAATGTACCAAACGAACGGTCGGTTTGTGGAGTTGATTCAACTTTGACACAGTTACGCACGTTCATTGGTTTAAGTTAAATTCGGAAATAAAAACAAGAAGTACTCCAAAGAGTACTTCTTATTTTTGGCTCCCCAAGTTGGACTCGAACCAACGACCCTGCGGTTAACAGCCGCATGCTCTACCGACTGAGCTATTGAGGAATATATTGGTGACCCGTAGGGGAATCGAACCCCTGTTTCAGGCGTGAGAGGCCGGCGTCTTAACCGCTTGACCAACGGGCCATATTGGTGCGCCTACACACCCTATAAACTTGCACTCATCAAGGGATAAACCCTTGAATGTGCTATAGAAAATCGCCTAAGCGATTTGGTACACCTTCAGGGACTCGAACCCTGGACCCACTGATTAAGAGTCAGTTGCTCTACCAGCTGAGCTAAAGGTGCATATCGACTCTTTTTCAGAGCGCTTTTATATGATACCACTCGGAAAAGGGGTTGTCAAGAGAAAAATTAAAAAAAGTATAGATTTTTTTTGTTTTCGTGTTACAATATTTTTAGCAATAACAGAAAGGCTTGTACTTATGAGAATACTTTTTATCGGAGACGTCGTATCAGGACCGGGAACGACCTTCCTGCTTGACAATCTCTGGAACATAAGAAAAGAATGCTCTGCAGACGTTGTAATAGCAAACGGCGAGAATTCGGCTGATGGAAACGGCATTCTTCCGTTTTCTGCCGACAGGCTTTTTTCGGCAGGCGTCGATATAATAACGGGCGGAAACCATTCTTTCAGGAGAAGAGAGATATATTCGTATATTGATGAGCAGGAATATCTTCTGCGCCCCGTAAACTATCCTACCGACGTGCCGGGTTGCGGTTACTGCATATACACAACCGACAGGGGAGATAAGATTGCCGTTATCAGTATGCTCGGAACGTATATGCTTGATGCATTTGAGTGTCCCTTTAAAACGGCGGACAGACTTATAGAAAAAATATCTGAGCAGACAAAAAATATAATTATTGATTTTCATGCCGAGGCGACGAGTGAAAAACGTGCTTTTGCAGAATACGTTGCAGGCAGGGTGTCGGCAGTTGTCGGAACGCATACACACGTGCAGACGGCGGATGAAAAGATTCTTTCCGATTATACGGGTTTTATCACCGACGTTGGTATGACGGGTGTTGTCGATTCTATTCTCGGTGTAAAAAAAGAGGACGTCATATATCGTTTCACAACAAAAATGCCCACACGCTTCAATGCGGCGATCGGAAAATGTGAAATGAACGGTGTTCTCATTGACCTTGATGAAAAAACGGGTAAATGTACAAATATTGAAAGATACAATAAAAAATAACCGTGAAAAATCACGGTTATTTTTTTATATTTTTCTGCATTCAAGGTAAAAACGCTTGGTGTCGGCAGCACCCATAGAAAAACTTTTTCTCACAAGACAACCGTTTTTTCTGACCGTATCAAAAAGCGATGCTTTTTCAAATTCATCAAACACGATTGCCACACCGCCGTTTTTCTCGGCAATTTCAATCGCCTCTTCTTTGCCGTGAATATAGTCTATGCTTGCCTCGGGGTGTGCCAAAAGCCATTCATCAAGCCTTGGCTCTATATCCTGGGCATCGCCCGTAAGGTCAACTTCCTTTTCAAGAGTTTCTCTGTCTGTACCGAATATAACTCTGTGTATCGGCTCGAATATCATTGCTTCGTCAAATATGTTTTCGATTTCAACGAGCGCATATCTTGCAGGATGATTTTCTTTATCATCAACAGATTCCTTGATTTCATCCCAGAAAGCCTTTGCTGAAGCGAGAGAGTGATTGCCGTCACCCATTGCGTAGAGGAAATTGTCACCGCCCTCGGTCTTTATTTCTTCTAAAATGTCGGCAATGGCGGAATATATCTCTTCATTATCTATTTTATAGCCTTCTATCCTGCCACCGTTTTGCATCAACTCAAAATCATAGAGTGAGGGAAGGGAGAGGGAACTGATATACGAGAAAAGCTTGTCCTTTGCATCGTTGATAAGCACGAGAATGTGAGGCATTTCGAGAGGTGCATTCCTGCGTATTTCAATTCGTGCAGGCAGACGGCTTTCAACCGTTTTTTCCGTTGCACGAATCATACTGTCCGAACCGCTGTGAAAATCGTACTGTTCAAGGTCAAGTGCGAGCACGAGCCCCTGCCTTACACCGCTTTCAAGATGCCTTTTAACGTATACAAAACACTTGCCGATATTTACAAGTGTGCCGTTATCAATATATTCCTGCATTGTGGCATTTATTTTTGCCCTTGTTTCATCGTTATTTCTGTCGAGATAAATTTCGGGAAGCATCATATTAAGTGATGACGGACTGTCACCGACGTTTTTTTCAACTTGTTCCCAATACTGCGGACGTGACGTGTACTGGTCACAGGCGATGACCGAAAATTTTGAGTAATCCACGTCTTCGGCAGGAAGATAAATCTCGGGAATTTCAATTGCAAGTTTTTTAAGTTTTTCCATAACTACCTCTGCAAATAAACCTCCCCGATAACGAGGAGGTTTATAATTATATAATTCTTATTCTAATTACATTATCTGCTTTTACAACGGATTTGTCAACCACGTTGTCAAAATCGGCTATCGTATACGTATAACCGCCCTTTGAAGCGGAATTTACTGCCACAGCACCGTCAAATTCGACTTCTGTGCCTTCTTTTGAAATGACGGTAATTCTGCTGCCTGCTTTCCTTTCGGCAGAAAGGGAGGGCATATTTACGGAGTTTACGATATTGCCGTTTACGAGAAACTCATAAAGTTCCTGCGAAGCCATAACGGCACAGTTTTCTTCACTTTCGGGGGTTGATGCACCAAGGTGTGGGAAAGCGATAACGCCGTCTACACCGATAAGTTCGTCTGAAGCAAAGTCGGTCACGTAAGCACGGAGAGTACCGTCAGCAAGACCTGATTTTATAGCGTCGTTATTTACAAGACCGCCTCTTGCAAAGTTGAGAATTACTGCACCTTTGGGGAGTTTTGCAACCACGTCGGCGTTTATCATACCCTTTGTGCCGTCGTTGAGCGGAACGTGAAGGGAGATAAAGTTTGAAGCCTCATAGAGTTTATTCAAATCATCCGTAACAGTTACGTTTGCAATTTCACCCTTAAAATATGGGTCGTAACCGATAACTGTCATACCGAGTGCAACGGAAGCCTCTGCAACGAGCCTGCCGATAGCACCGAGACCGATGATACCGAGCGTTTTGCCCTTGATTTCGGGACCGACGAACTGACTTTTGCCCTTTTCGGCAAGTTTTTCAATGCCTGTCTGACCCTCAGCCTTCAAGCCTCTTACCCAGCTTTCGCCTGCAAGCACACGTCTGCACGAGAGAAGCATACCGCAGATAACGAGTTCTTTAACTGCGTTTGCGTTTGCACCGGGTGTATTGAATACGACGATACCCTTGTTTGCACATATGTCGCAGGGGATATTGTTGGTGCCTGCACCTGCCCTTGCTACCGCAAGAACGTTTTCGGCAAGTTCCATACAGTGCATATCGGCACTGCGAACGAGAATGGCATCGGGATTTTCTACGTTGTCACTAACGGTAAAAATCTCACCGGGAAGTGCATCGTATATTATATCGGAAATTTTGTTAAGAGTTTCTATATTGAACATTATTTTTTCGCCTCAAATTCTTTAATAGCTTTTACAAGTTCGTTTACGCCCTCGATAGGCATAGCGTTGTAGATAGATGCTCTCATACCGCCGACCGCTCTGTGTCCTTTGAGATTGGTCATATTTCTATCCTTGACGAAATCAAGGAATTCTGCGGTAAGTTCGTCTGTCGGCAACGTGAAAGTGACGTTCATATAAGAACGGCAATTCTCCGTTGCAGGTGCGGTAAAGAGTTTTGATGAGTCGATAGCATCGTAAAGAAGTGCAGATTTCTCTTTATTTCTGTTTTCGAGAGCCTTTACACCGCCTGATTTTTCAACCCATTTGTAAACGAGACCTGCCATATAGATAGCCCAGCAGGGAGGTGTGTTATACATTGAACCGTTATCTGCCATAAGTGAGTAATTGAGCATCGACGGTATATCCTCGGGTGCTTTGCCGAGAAGTTCTTTCTTTGCTATAACAAGCGTCATACCTGCAGGCCCCATATTTTTCTGAGCACCTGCATAGATGATGCCATATTTGTTTACGTCAAATTCCTCGCCGAGAATTACGGAGGACATATCGGAAACAAGCGGACACTTTTTAATGTCGGGAGTCTTGTGATAGGTCGTACCGAAAATGGTATTGTTCTGTGTGATGTGAACGTATGAAGCATCATCTGTAACGATGTCATCCGTAAGTTCAGGAATATTAGTGTAATTGTTTTCCTTACCCGACGTTATCGTTATAACGTTACCCCATTTTTTAGCTTCTGCGGCAGCCTTTTTCGCGAATACGCCTGTTTCACAGTAATTTGCGGTGGCACCTTTAGGCATAAGATTCATCGGTACCATAGAAAACTGAAGTGAAGCGCCGCCCTGTAAAAACATAACGGCATAGTCATCGCTTATATTCATAATACGGCGAAGAGTAGCCTCTGTTTCGTCAAAAATAGCCTGATACTGTTTTGAACGGTGGCTCATTTCCATAACGCTCATACCGCTGCCTTTGTAGTTGATAAGATCGCGCTGTGCTTCTTCAAGGACTTCAAGAGGAAGCATAGAAGGACCTGCGGCAAAGTTGTATACTCTTTCCATTTGTTGTGTAACCTCTTTTCAAAATGATTGCCAACGAGAACTTTAGTTCCTATATATTATGAAGTGGTAGACTAAAGTTCCGATTATATTCTATAGAATAAACTTTTCTTGTGATAAAGTCAATAATAAATTTTGTATTTTATTATAATTTGTGCTATAATTATAGAAATTTATGATTACGAGGATAGAATATGGTCGCATCGTTTGTTATTCCTTTAAATTACGTATCAATGGCACTCTCCGTAATAGCCATAGTTGTTGCGGTTGCGTTGGTATCTGCACTTGGAAAGGCGGGCCTGCGTTCCTACGTGGTGGGTCTGGTTACGTTTATTTCAACTTATTATGTCACCGATATAATTATGACTCTGCTCGTTATGCTGGGCTTTGGAAATGTCAGCAACGCGATATTTGACTTTGTCAAGCTTATTGTAAGTGTTGCCGTACAAGTTTCTGCACTCAGGTTTTTTATGCACGTGTTCTTGAAGAGAAATACTTTTGCGGTGTTCTACGGTGCAGGTGTCGGTTTTGCACTGGGTAATGCGTTTATAGAACTGCTCTCGTCGATTACCTACATTTCGGTTGCTACGCTTATTAAGGAAGGCGGTATCACTGAGGAGTTTGCCCAGATGTACGAGCCGTATATAAAGGAAATTGAAAGCATAACTCTCGCTGAAAGCATTGCCGGTGTTATTTACCCGATAGTTATGACTGCCGTTTACATTGCACTTGCATCGATTATAGGCCATGCAGTCAGGGGTGAGCAGAAATATGCCTACTATGCGGCAGGTGGATGGTTTGTTGCAGGTGGGCTGCTCACTTTACAGGATATGCTCGGTTTGCTTGGATGGACCAAAATCGTAACGTATATTGCATATATCGTGATTGCCGTCGTTCTTTGCAAATGGTCAAAAGACAAATACGGCTTAAAACTTGAATTCAATAAAGAGGGCGATTATCATGCACCTCTTTCGAGAAGGGTTGAAAAGAAGAAAAAATGATTGCGTATGCAATCATTTTTTTATGTGTAATTCCTTATTTTAGGGTAAAAATAATCCTTGAGGTGAGGAATATGAGAGAGAGAACGTCACGAGTTATATTTGATGGAGAAAAGGCACGTATAAAACTTTTGAAATTCGATGCCTGTGAGGCTGTGAGAATAGGGGCTGCGGCGGCACTTCATTTCAAAGGCAAGATTGGTGTTATGGCGGATGATCGGAGTCTTGCAGGGGCAAAAAGTGCCGTTCTTTCGGGTGTCGTAAAAACGGATGTGCAGGCATTTGATCTGGGCATGGGTTTCGGTGCACTTCTCTCATACTCAATAAGAAAAAAAGGCCTTGACGGCGGAATTATGCTTAATTTAAGAGACGGTACTTGCGGAATATATTTTTACGACAGATACGGTCTTAAGGTTTCGTTTGAAAGTTATAATGAACTCAAAAAACTTCACGGTATGTTGCCTGACGGTGTGCTTGCCGCAGATATACCTGCCGATAATACGTCGAGATGTGACGTGTCCGACTACGTAAATGACGTTGCAACAGCCGACTTAAGCGGATTACACCTTCATTTTGACTCTGCCAACACCTATATGTCAGCCTGTGCAAAAGAAATTTTTGAAAAGTGCGGTGCAAAACTTTTATCTGACTCTTCACCTGGACACATAACTCTGTGTGCAGACAGGGAGGGGCATTTTTTGTGGGGTAGGGATGAAAAAATGTGTCCGATTACAAAAAATGAACTTTCGGCGTTGCTCATAAAAATTGCATCCGAAAAGGGTGCAGACAAAATGGCATATTCTTATCTCTATCCTACCTTTTGCGACAGTTTATGTGAACTTTACGGGATAGAATATTATAAAGTATACGACATTGCCGATAAGGATGACAGCTTTGCAAGAAAGTGTGTTGCACAGAATGCAGTTCATTTTGATGCACTTCTTGCGGCGGTGCAGATATGTGCTTATCTGAAAGAAAAGAATATTGGACTTAAAGAGGCGAAGGGGCATATTCCCTGCACGGTAACGAGGGTACAGAATATATGGATACCGTCTTCACGCAAGGATTACGTAATAAGGCGTCTTTCAGGCAGAATAGGCAGTGCGGCAAGGGTGCGGGTTTTGCCGTGTGTTACGGGCGGTCTGCGTCTTATGGTTGAGGCGTATGATGAAGAATCGGCAGATGAACTGTGCTGTTTCTACAAAAAAGAGATATACCGTCTTGCCGAAAATGCAGATGAGTGAAGATTTGACATAATTGTCAATTTAATATATAATTAACTGTAATTGATTGACACCGTGTATCCACTCACGCACGGAGTATATATATGTACGTAGAATTTAATACTTTGAGGGACAAAAACGATCCCTCTTGTTTTGCTATGTGTGATTCTGTTAAGTAGTTGCAGCAGCAGACGAAATAGCCTAATACAACTGCTTAACAGAATATGAAAGGAGGAAATATGGCAGAAGAAACGAAAAAGCAAAAAAAGCACTATTACAGACCGAAAAAGAAACCACAGAAAACTGTTCAGGAAACCAATAAGCCTGTAAATAAAAAGAAAAAAACGTCTCAGAACGTTAAGCAGACTCCAAAAAAAACCGTAAAAAAACAGTCTGCACCCAAAAAGAAAAAGACGGTTAAAGAGGAAAAACTGCCTTTCAACGTAAAAGTTATTCCGATTGGCGGACTTGGTGAAGTCGGAAAGAATATGACCGTGATTGAATACGGTGACGATATGATATGCGTTGATGCGGGAATGAGTTTTCCTGACGGTGATATGCCGGGTGTTGACTATGTTATACCCGATTACACTTATATAGAAAAGAATTTCGACAAGTTCAAGGGTATCGTGCTGACACACGGCCATGAGGACCATATTGGCGGAATTCCTTTCGTGCTCAAAAAGGTGAACGTGCCGATATACGGTACCGACCTTACTATCGGCTTTGTAAAGAACAAACTTGAAGAACATAAGCTTGTTAAAAAGGCAAAACTTAACGTTGTCAATGCAGGCTCAACGATAAAAATCGGATGCTTTACAATTGAATTCATACACACGAATCACTCTATCCCGGGTGCTGTGGCACTTGCTGTGACAACCCCTGCGGGTGTTCTTGTGTTCACGGGTGACTTTAAGATAGATTCGACACCCATACACACACAGATGATTGACCTTGGCAGATTTGGTGAACTCGGCAAACAGGGTGTGCTTGCCCTTTTCTCTGACAGCACCAATGCTGAAAGACCCGGATTTACTTCAAGCGAGAGGATAGTCGGAGAAACCTTCAATACGCTCTTCAAAAGCACAAAAAAGCGTATTATCATTGCAACGTTTGCTTCTAACATACACCGTTTGCAACAGATAATGGATGCTGCCTCTGCTCACGGAAGAAAGGTTGCCGTTTCGGGTCGCAGTATGCTCTCGAACATAAAAACGGCGATAGACCTCGGCGTAATGGAGGTGCCGGGCAACACCTTGATAGACCTTGCAAATATCAGAAATTATGCTGATGACAAACTCGTTCTCATCACTACGGGAAGCCAGGGTGAGCCTATGAGTGCTCTCGCAAGAATGGCACATGACGACCATAAAAAAGTTGACATAGGTCCCAATGATATGGTCATAATATCTGCAACTCCAATACCCGGTAATGAAAAAACGGTATCCAAGGTTATAAACGAACTGCTTGCACACGGTGCGGAAGTGGTTTACGAGCGTCTGCGTGATATACACGTTTCGGGACATGCCTGTCAGGAAGAGCTTAAAATTATGATAGCGCTTACAAAACCGAAATTCTTCGTTCCGATACACGGTGAGGTAAGACAGACGGTAAAACACGCCTTGCTTGCAAAACAGATAGGTTATGACGATGAGCATATAATGTTGCTTGAAAACGGAAGTGTTCTTGAATTTTCAAGAAATACGGCAAAGATAACGGGCAAGGTACAGGCGGGAATAACGCTTGTTGATGGCAGCGGTGTAGGTGACGTTGGAAACATCGTTCTCCGTGACAGAAAGAAACTTTCTGAAGACGGACTCATAATTGTAGTAGTTTCAATAGATTCTGTTTCGGGACTTGTGGTATCGGGACCCGATATAGTGTCCAGAGGTTTCGTTTACGTGCGTGAGAGCGAGGACCTTATGGACGGTGCCAAAAGGGTGATTGAAAATCTGCTTGAAAAATACGAAGATAATTTCAATCACGACTGGGCGGCAATTAAAAATGACATTAAGGATGCACTTGGTACGTACGTCTATTCGCAGACGAAACGCTCACCCATGATAATTCCGATAATAATGGACGTATAATATTTATATTCCCTTACAAATACGTTTTGTGAGGGAATATTTTATATCTTGCTTCTTAAAATAAGAACTCAACGGTTGGTATGTGTACTTTCACAACGTTTTAGGCTAAAATATGCGCGTGAGAGGAGGATAAATTAATGAATCAGATGAAAATCGGTGAATTTATTGCATCACAAAGAAAAAAGAATAATTTGACACAGGCAGCACTTGCCGAAAAACTCGGAATTACCGACAGGGCTGTTTCTAAATGGGAGCGTGGCAAAGGCTTGCCCGACGTCTCTCTTATGCTTGATTTGTGCAACATCTTCGGTATTACAGTAAATGAATTATTATGCGGGGAAATAATGGATATGGACAACAATAATAAAAATGAAACTCTTTTGCTTGATATGGCGAAAGATTTACAACAGAAAAACAAAATAATCTGGACTTCTATGTGGGTGATTATGATTGTAAGTATAACAGCCCTGCTTGCAGGTATTATGCTTGCTGCATTTCTGATGCCCGAGGGGGTATTGCAGACCGTAACAATGCTTGGGATTTGCATTGTGTTTTTGATACCTTGCTTTTATGCATTGAAACTTGAAGTGAGTGTGGGCGTTTACAAGTGCAAAAATTGCGGTTTTGAAATTGTACCCACTTATTCAGAGGCACTGTGGGCAATGCATACAGGCACCACCCGTTACCTCAAATGCCCTGAATGTCAAAAACGCACCTGGTGCAAAAAAGTGTTGAAAAAGTAGACGTAATAAAAATCACAGTGGTTACCCACTGTGATTTTTTTATTTAGTCTATAAGTTTTTGTGCGGCTGACTTGATAGTTTCCGTTATCTCTTCGCAAGCCTTTGCCGAGTCTGCCTTTGCCGTAATGTAGAACTTTATCTTGGGCTCTGTACCCGAAGGTCTGAATACGAGCGAGCAGTCGTTTTCGAGCTCATAGAAAAGAACGTCGGAGGAGGGGAGACCGGTTTCGGTCTTTTCACCCGTCTGAGTGTCTGTGATGTAGCCACTCTGGTAGTCACGGATTTTAAGAACTTTCATTCCTGCAATTTCCGTGGGAGCGTTAGCCCTGAACTTCACACCCGTTTCCTTCATACGTGCAAGACCGTCAAGTCCCGACATAGTGATGGATATAACACTTTCAAGGTAGTTGCCGTACGTATCGTACATTTCCTGCATTGCGTCGTATAGGCTCTTTCCCTGCTTCTTGTACCAGCAAGCCATTTCTGCGATGAGAAGTGAGCCGTTTACAGCATCCTTATCACGTGCATACGTGCCTGTGAGATAACCGTAACTCTCTTCAAAACCGAATATATATGTATATTCGCCGCTTGCTTCAAATTCTTTAATCTTTTCGCCGATGAACTTAAATCCCGTAAGAACGTCAAACATCTTAACGCCGTACTTGTCACAAACTGCTTTAGCCATATTAGTTGAAACGATACTCTTTACAGCGGCAGCATTTGAGGGGAAGGTACCCATTTCCTTACGGCATCTGATGATGAAGTCGAGAAGGAGTACACCCACCTGATTACCCGTAAGTGTAACGTAGTCACCGTCGTTGTTGCGTACAACAATACCAACTCTGTCAGCATCGGGGTCAGTACCGATAATAAGGTCAATATTCTGCTCACGAGCCATCTCTATTGCCCTTGTAAAGCCTGCCTTGTCTTCAGGGTTGGGTGATTTTACGGTGGGGAAGTTACCGTCAATAGTCATCTGCTCGGCAACAGTGATAATGTGCTTGAAACCGAGTCTCTTAAGCATTTCGGGAACAAGTCTGTATCCTGCTCCGTGGAAGGGAGTATATATGATTTTGAAGGTGTCGGAAAGTTCTTTTACAATGTCGCTGCAAACGGACTGTTCAAGCACCTTTGCAAGATACTTTTCGTCCATTTCCTGTCCCATCATTTCGATAAGACCTGCGTTCTTTGCCTCTTCAAAATCCATCGTTTTAACGTCTTCAAATATATCTATCTGAGAGAGTCTGTCAGATATCTTCTTTGCGTGGTCGGGCGGAAGTTGTGCACCGTCTTCCCAGTATACTTTGTAGCCGTTGTATTCCTTGGGATTGTGGCTTGCAGTAACGTTTACACCTGCGATGCATCCGTTTTCGCGAAGGGCAAAGGAAAGTTCGGGTGTGGGACGCAATTCGTCAAAAAGATAAGCCTTTATGCCGTTGGCAGCAAGAACGCAAGCAACCTCTTTTGAGAAAAGTTCGCTGTTGTTTCTTGAGTCGTAGGCTATAGCAACGCCCCTTTTCTTTGCATCGTCACCGCTTCCCGCAATAAGGTCTGCAAGTCCCTGCGTCGTATACCTTACGGTATAGACGTTCATCATATTCAGACCTGCACCCATCGTGCCGCGAAGACCTGCCGTACCGAAATCGAGCATTTTGACGAATCTGAATTTGATGTCCTCATCGTCGGTAAGCGCATTAAGTTCGGCTTTCGTCTGCTCGTCCACATAGGGACTCTGTGTCCATTTTTTGTAATTCTCGAGATACATTTTATCACACCTTTTTTAAAATATAATAGGACTGAGGAGTGACAGTTAAGTCACCCTTATATGCTTCATTTCTGCTTAAATCATAATATATGCTGTCAAGGTGTAAATTATAATTTCTATCTGACAGATTGACGCATACTATAAGTTTTTCGTTGTCATTTTCTCTTGAAAAAGCAAATACCCCGTTTTCGTAACAGATATTTTTGTAGTTACCGTCTTTGAATATGGGAGATGCTTTTCTTATGGAGCCGAGGAACGTGTACCATGACACGATATCTGCATTTTCTTTACCCCAGGGGTACGTTTTACGGTTAAAGGGGTCGTTATAACCCTCCATTCCTGCTTCGTCACCATAGTAGATGCAGGGGACACCCGGCAAAGTATACTGGAGCAGAGAGGCAATTTTGAGCCTGTGAATACCAAGCCTCCACTGTGTGTCGGACAGAGAGGTGTTTGCTTTGAGTTCACGGTCGTTTTCCTCGATTATCTTGCCTATAAGTGCCGTGAGTATTCGGGGAGTATCGTGCGTGCCAAGCATATTCATAAGGCAGTTTAAAGTGTCTTTCGGATAGTTGTCACACAGTTCCCGCATTGTTACCGCAAGACCGTATGAATTACCGTTGCGGATATAGTCAATAATTGCGTTCTTGAGGGGATAGTTCATAACGGCGTCGAGCTGTCTGCCCTGAAAATATCTACGTCTTTTGTCGTAGGATATTTTGTTGCTGGCATCCTCCCACACTTCGCCGATGATAAGTGCATCTTTGTCTGCACTTTTCGCCGCTTTTCTCAGTGCTTCAAGGAAAGAATCGGGAAGCTCGTCTGCAACGTCGAGACGCCAGCCGCGTGCCCCGTTTTTAATCCATTTTTTCACAATGCCGTTCTTACCGTTGATAAACTCACTGAATTCAGGATTATCTTCGTTGATATCCGGAAGCGTGTCGAAATTCCACCAGCACTCGTACTTATCAGGGTATTCGTAAAAACGGAACCAGTTAAAATACGGAGAATCGGTGGATTCGTAAGCACCTACACCGTCATATCTGTGGTATTTGTTGAAATACAAAGAATCGGCACCGACGTGGTTAAACACACCGTCACAAATAACGGAAATGCCACGTCTTTTCGCACTGCGACAGAGTGACTTAAAATCCTTTTCGTCACCAAACATGGAGTCGATTTTAGAATAGTCACCCGTGTCGTATTTGTGGTTTGAATATGCATCGAATATGGGATTTAAATAGATGCAGGTTACACCCAGAGAACGTAAGTAATCGAGTTTCTGTTCGACACCCTTAAGGTCACCACCGAAAAAGTCGTTATTTAAGATAAGACCTTCTTCATTAGGTTTCCAATCGGGCATTTCATCCCAGTTTTCGTGAATACGGGCTGTTTCTTTTTTCTTGTGTTCAGAGCCTTTGTTGAACCTGTCAACAAAAATCTGATAGAAAAGACCGCCCTTTATCCAATCGGGTGTACGGAAATTCTTGTCATAGACAGTAAGCTGCCATGAACGCAGACCACCGGACATGGGAACAGCTTTTCCCATATCGTCTCTGCCTATAACGGTGTCGAAACCGTTTTGTTTTGCCACAAAATAGTACCAGAAAAGACCGACTTTTTGAGGCTTATAAGTAAATTTAAACACGTCGGTAACACCGTCAGTCGACTTTTCCATAGGGAAGAAAGTGCGGTTGCCGGTGTTATCGTCAATGAAAAAGATTTCTGCACCCCACAGACCGTCACAAAAGTCTGCCTTTAGAGTGAACTCTATCGGCGTGCCTTCTGCGACGGGACCTGAAGGGCTTCTGAAAGATGTGTCAAGTGAGTCAAAATAAAACATTAATTAACCTTTTAAGCGTTTGAGATTCCAGATATTTTCGGCGTATTCTGTAATACTGCGGTCAGCCGCAAAAATGCCTGCTCCTGCAATGTTTTCAAGCATCATTCTGTTCCACTTGTCTTTATTGAGGAAGTCTGCATTCATTCTGTCGTGAACGTTGCAGTAGTCACCGAAATCGGCAAGACACATATAAGGATCGGCAATGCCGTGATCACCGTAGAGGAGATAGTTCGCAATATCACTGAAGTCAGTGCCGTTTACGCCGCCTCTGATGAAATCGACTACACGACGAATCTTTTCGTTGTTGTCATAATACCAGTGAGCGTTGTAACCCGTCTTCCAGAGTTCGTCCACTTCCTTATCGGACATACCGAATATATAAATGTTGTCTTTGCCTACGCTCTGATAAATTTCTACGTTTGCACCGTCCATAGTACCGAGTGTGATAGCACCGTTTATCATAAGCTTCATGTTACCGGTACCGCTTGCCTCCTTACCTGCAAGTGATATCTGCTGTGAAATATCTGCGGCAGGCATAAGGTGTTCAGCCATGGTTGCACAGTAGTTTTCGAGGAATACCACGCGTATTTTTTCGCGGATGGCAGGCTCTTTTTCTATCTGAGCGGAAAGCTCGGAAATAAGCTGGATGATTCTCTTTGCATGGTAGTAGCCGGGTGCGGCTTTTGCAGCAAAGAAGAAGGTCTGAGGCTGGATATCCTTGTTGGGATTGTCCTTAAGTTCGAGATAAAGTGAGATGATTCTCATGGTGTTGAGAAGCTGTCTCTTATACTCGTGGAGACGCTTTGCCTGAACGTCGAACAGAGAATTAGGATCGGGTGCAATACCCATAGTCTTGTTAACTCTGTTTGCAAAAGCGATTTTGTTGTCCTTCTTGATTTTTTCAAGTTGTTCAAGAATTGCTTTGTCATCCTTGAATGCACGAAGTTTTTCAAGTTCCGTACCGATTTTCTTGTAACCGTCACCGATAGTTTCGTCAAGAAGTTTAGTAAGAGCAGGGTTGCTCTGACAGAGCCAGCGTCTGTGAGCGATACCGTTGGTTACGTTGGTGAATTTTTCGGGTGTTGTATCGGCAAAATCCTTGAATATCGTCTTTGTGAGGATATCCGAATGGAGTGCAGAAACACCGTTTACCTTATGTGAACCGATAACGCTTAAGTTAGCCATACGAACCTGTGAATGTGAGAGAACGGCCATACGTTCAATCTTTTCCCATTCGCCGGGGAACTTTTCCCACATACTGTTGCAGAAACGCTGATTGATTTCCTTTATTATCATATGAATACGGGGAAGTCTGCGCTCAATGAGGTCTTCCGGCCATTTTTCGAGTGCTTCTGCAAGAACCGTATGATTGGTGTATGCAACCGTGTTGCATACGATATCCCATGCTGTATCCCAGTCGTAATGGTAATCGTCAACGAATATACGCATAAGTTCGGGAACGCAAAGTGCGGGATGAGTATCGTTAATGTGAATTGCAACTTTTTCAGCAAAGTTTGAAAGAGTACCGTAAGCGGCAAGATGGTCCTTGATAATGTTCTGGATAGAAGCAGATACAAGGAAATACTGCTGCTTAAGACGGAGTGACTTACCTTCAAAATGATTGTCTGCAGGGTAGAGAACCTTTGAAATCATTTCGGCATTTGTACGTTCGATCGTAGATCTTACGTAGTCACCGCTTGAGAAACTCTTCATATCGAATTTGTCGATATCACGGGCAGCCCACAGACGAAGTGTGCTTACACCCGTACTGTCTGCACCCGATATCATCATATCGTAGGGAACAGCCTCGATTTCATCGTAGTCAGTATAGTTGACGGAAAGACCGTTTTCCGTCCAGTTTTCCGAAATACGACCGTCAAATTTTACTCTGAAAGCAAGGTCCTTTCTCTCAGTAAGCCATACGTCACCGCCGGGAAGCCATACGTCAGGAAGTTCTGTCTGCCAGCCTTCAACAATCTTCTGTTTGAAAAGACCGTATTCGTAACGGATTGAGAAGCCCGTTGCGGGATAGTCAAGCGTAGCAAGAGAATCCATAAAGCAGGCTGCAAGTCTTCCGAGACCGCCGTTGCCGAGACCTGCATCAGGCTCAAGCTCGTAAAGGTCGGAAAGTTTTACACCGTAGCCTTTTAATACTTTTTCGGCAGTATTGGTCAGACCGAGATTATAGAGGTTATTTTTAAGAGAACGTCCTACAAGGAATTCCATACAGAGATAGTAAACCTTTTTAGGATGCTGCTCTTTTCTCATTTTGTGAAAGGTAACTTTCTTGTTTGTGAGTTCATCCTTCACAACCAATGCAAGAGCTTTATACATCTGGTCGGGCGTAGCCTCGGAAGGCTGACAGCCGAAATATCTCTGAATTGTGCTCTCAAAAGTTTCCTTGAATGCTTTCTGTGTTGTTACCGCTGTGCTCGTTTTAGCACGCGGTTTCTGGTTTTTTGTGTTAGACATAATAGAATTTACCTACCAATTTAAAGTTTGTTACAGACTATAATACTATATTTTTTTCATTAATACAAGTCATTATACATATTTAAGTAGTCTGTACCTGATTTTGACCAGCTGAAATCAATATTCATAATATGCTTTTTCAGGTTTGTAAAGTTATTTTTGTCATGGAAAAGAGTAATTGCACGGTAGATAGTATGAAGCATCTCCTGTGCATTGTAGTTGTCAAACACAAAACCGTTTCCTTCACCGTAACCGCAGTCGTGTATGGAGTCGCCCAGACCGCCCGTTTTGCGGACTATCGGAACTGTTCCGTAACGTGAAGATATCATCTGCGCAAGACCGCAAGGTTCGCTCTTTGAAGGCATCAGGAATAAATCGGCACCGCTGTAAATTCTTCTTGCAAGTGCTTTGTCAAACGCAAGGAACAACTTCATCTTACCCGGGTGTCTGTATTCAAGACCCTTAAAGAAGTCTTCATACTGCTTATCGCCCGTACCGAGAATGATTAACTGACAGTTGCAGTTTGAAAGAAGTTCATCCGCTACGTTTACAACGAGGTCAAGACCTTTGTGTGTTACGAGTCGTGTTATCATTGCCACGACGGGTATGTTTGCATCTTCGGGAAGTGCAGCTTCTCTCTGGAGAGCGGCTTTACATTCCTCTTTTCCGGAAAGGTCATCCGCAGTGAATTTTTTGACGATAAGTTCACCGTTTGCGGGGTTGTAGCCCTTTTCGTCAATGCCGTTTAATATACCTGTAAGTTTATAGTTGTGTTCGCAAAGTATTTTGTCCAGACCGTGTGCAAAATATTCAGTCTGTATTTCGCCGGCATACGAGGGGCTTACCGTTGTAACCTTGTTTGAACAAGCGATAGCACCTTTCATAAGGTTGATGCAACCTTCGTATTCAACGAAATGCAGCGCTTCGGTGCCAAGACCGAATACGTCGCCGAGAATATACGGGTCGTATTTGCCCTGATATTCAATGTTGTGAATAGTAAATACCGTTTTTACGTCCGGATAATAGTATTTTGCGTTGAGGTAAATCGGAATAAGTGCAGTCTGCCAGTCGTGTGCATGAACGACGTCGGGCACGTATGAAAGCTGATTCCAGCATTCAAGAACCGCCGTGCAGAAGTAAGCGTAGCGTTCAGCATCGTCGAAATGACCGTACAGACCGTCACGTCCGAAATAGTATTCGTTGTCGATAAAGTAATAGGAAACGCCGTCCTTGACGAGCTTGAAGACACCGCAGTAGAGTGTACGCCATGCAACGTGAATGTCAAAGCACTTTAAGAACTCCATCTTTTCACGGTATTCGTTTCCGATTGATTTATAAAGAGGAACGAATACTGACACTTCACATCCGAGTGATGCGAGAGCAGGGGGGAGTGAGCCTATAACTTCACCCAGACCGCCTGTTGCACAGAAGGGCAGACACTCAGAAGCAACGAACATAATTTTCTTTGCAGGAACAGCAGCCTTTTTCTGTGTCGTTTTCTTCGTGGTAGTCTTTTTGGTTGTAGTGCTCTTTTTCGTTGTGGAAGTTTTTTTCGTTGTTGTGGATTTTTTGGGAGTAGTGGTCTTTTTTACTGTTTTTTTTGCTGAAGCAGCCGATTCGGCTGCTTCAGTTTTTGTTTTTTTGGTCTCTGCCATTATATCATCTTACCTTTCGCAATATAGAATGGGAGGTCTTCACAACCTGAGAGGTTGCGACCGTCCTTAACGACTACGTTTCTGTCTGAAACGACGCAATTTAAGTTTGCATTGTCCGAAATAATAGTGTCACGCATAATGATACTGTTTTTTACAACGGCACCCTTGCCTATTTTTACACATCTGTGGAGAATACAGTTTTCAACGGTACCTTCAATTATACAGCCGTCGGCTATCATTGAATTTACAACCTTTGCATCGTCACCGTATTTTGTGGAGAACGAGTCTTTGATTCTTGTGTATACGGGTCTTTCGTCGTTGCCGAAGAGAGTGTCACGTACATCTTTGTCAAGAAGACGCATATCTTCACGGTAGTATGACTCAAGGCTGTTTATCTGTGCATAGTAGCCGTCAAATTTGTAAGCCATTATCTTGTATGAGTCAAGATTGGGGGCAAGTATATCGCGGGACATACTTGAATATCCGTGTGCTATCGCGTCTGAAATGAAGGTCAGAAGCAGGGTGCGTTTCATAACGGTGATGTTGATGGAAACGTTTCTCTGTCCCGGCATATTTGAATAAACGCCTATGTCGGTTATCTTACCTTTGTTGTTGAGTGTGAATACCGTTTCAGGCGAGTCGCCTACTGTCTGTCTTCTGTATACGCAGGTTACGTCTGCATTTTCTTCTATGTGCTTTGCAAGGACGTCTGCAAGAGGAATGTTAGATGCTGCATCGCAGTCGGAAAGGATAACGTATTCCTCCGTTGCATTGGAAATATAAACCTGTGCACTCTTAAGTGCTTCGAGACGGTTGTGGTAGAGAGTGTCGTAAGAACGGTCACTGAACGGGGGTATTATAACGAGACCGCCGTATTTTCTTGCAAGATCCCAGTCCTTACCGCTTCCTACGTGGTTAATAAGTGACTGGTAATGCTTGTTAGCGATGATTCCCACGTTAACAATACCGGCATTTACCATATTTGAAAGAGCAAAGTCTATCAAACGGTATCTGCAGGCAAAGGGGATAGAAGCCACGGTTCTTTCTTTCGTGAGCTCCGGGTTGTACTTATCGTGTATATTTGAAAAGATTATTCCGAGTGCATTACTCATTTTAGTATTCTCCTTACTGCAGATTTTTGTCTATCATTTCGCCGCCGGCGACAGTCTGGTTTTCGCCTACAGTGATATCGTTTGCAACGACGGTAATACCGCCCTTGCCGTTCTCATCGCCGATTTTTGCACCCGATTTAACGTCGGCATTCTCGGCTATTATTGAATAGTTGATGTTTGCATCCGAACGGACTGTAGCACCGCTCATTATAACGCTGTTGCGGATAACCGCACCCTTTTCAACGGTAATACTGTCAAAAAGAACGGAGTTTTCAACCGTGCCGTTGATTTCACAGCCCTCGGCAATAAGTGAATTCTTAATCTTTGCATCGTTTCCTATGTAATGGGGATTCTTGGGGAAGTGACGGTAATAAACTCTGTTGTCGGGTGAATTGAGGTCCAGTGAAGGATTGTCACCCAAAAGGTCCATATTTGCTTCCCAGAGCGAACTGATTGTACCAACGTCCTTCCAATAGCCCGAGAATTCATAGGCGTACATAACACAGTTGTCGTTTAACATATTAGGTATGATGTTTTTACCGAAGTCGTTTGAGGAATTGGGGTCAGCCTCATCTGCCTCCAGATATGAGAAGAGCTTATCTGCACTAAATACGTAAACACCCATTGATGCCTTCGTACTCTTGGGCTGTGCCGGCTTTTCTTCAAACTCGACGATGCGGTTGTTATCGTCGGTATTCATAATACCGAAACGGCTTGCCTCTTCTATCGGCACGTTTAAAACGGCAATAGTACAGTCGGCACCGTTTTTGATATGAGCATCGATCATTTTACTGTAATCCATCTTATAAATGTGGTCGCCCGACAGAACGAGGATATATTCGGGATTGTACCTCTTCATAAATGCTATATTCTGATATATGGCATTAGCAGTACCCTTGTACCAGGCAGCACCTTTAGTGTCCTGATAGGGAGGAAGAATGTGAACACCGCCGTTTGTTCTGTCAAGATCCCACGGTTCGCCGTTTCCGATGTAGTCGTTAAGTTCAAGCGGCTGATACTGGGTGAGAACGCCAACGGTATCTATACCTGAATTTATACAGTTGGAAAGGGTGAAATCAATGATTCGGTATTTACTGCCGAAACGTACCGCAGGCTTGGCAACTGATGTTGTCAGGGAGTATAGCCTGCTTCCCTGACCGCCCGCAAGGAGCATTGCAACGCACTTTTTTTTCTTAATCATAATGATTTTCCACCTTCTGTTGAATTTAAATTTTTTCTTATTGGTTTTAATACGACTGCACCAAGCGGTGGCAGCGTAAATGAAATGTGTTTTGAATACCCGTGACTTTCACCTTTTTTCATACGAATCGCACGGGGGTTAGTATAACCTTTGCCGCCGTATTTAACGTTGTCGCTACTGAATACTTCTTTGTAGCTTGAGGCATCGGGGAGACCTAATATGAAATTTTCTCTCAATACGGGTGCGAAATTGAAAACAAATACAAGTTCGTCACCTTTATCGTCAATTCTTCGGTATGCAAGGATATTTCTGTCCGAATCCGACGGCTCTATCCAATGAAAACCGTTCCAACTGTCGTCTGCCTGCCACATGGGCGGGGATTCGAGATAGAAATGATTTGCATCCTTGAAGTAGGTTTTTAGTTTTCTATGACTTTCGAAGTCTAAAAGCGACCAGTCAAGTTCTTTCGTGTAATTCCATTCGCTAAACTGACCGAATTCCGCACCCATAAACATAAGTTTTTTGCCCGGGTGGGACAGCATATACATGAGAAATCCCCGAAGACCTGCAAATTTGTCTTCATAAGGTCCCGGCATTTTGTTCAGGAGTGAACCTTTGCCGTAAACCACTTCGTCGTGGGATATCGGAAGAATGAAATTTTCCGAAAAAGCATACATAAGCGGAAAGGTCAACTTTCCGTGGTGATATTTTCTGTTTACGGGGTCTGTTTTGAGGTATTCCGAAACGTCGTTCATCCACCCCATATTCCACTTGAAATTAAAGCCGAGACCGCCGTCGTAGGGAGGCCGTGTAACGAGCGGCCACGCCGTCGACTCCTCCGCAATCATAAGGACTGAGGGGTTTGTGCTCAGTATGGCAGAATTGAGTTTCTTTAAAAACGCAACGGTTTCAAGATTCTCTTTGCCGCCGTATACGTTGGGCTGCCAGTTTTCTCTGTCGTAGTCAAGATAGAGCATCGATGCAACGGCGTCCACACGCAGAGCATCTATATGGTATTCCTTTATCCAGAACATAGCGCTTGATATCAGGAAAGATTGCACTTCGTTTCTGCCGAAATCAAAAACCCGTGTGCCCCACCGTTCATGCTCACGCCTTAACGGGTTAGGGTCTTCATAAAGACAACCGCCATCAAATTCATAGAGCCCGTGTTCGTCTTTCGGGAAATGTGCGGGCACCCAGTCCATAATAACGCCGATGCCGTTTTTATGAGCTTTATTTACGAAGTATTTAAAATCTTCCGGCTTGCCAAAGCGTGAAGTCGGTGCAAAATATCCTGTCACCTGATAACCCCACGAGCCGTCGTACGGATATTCGGTCAGCGGAAGCAGTTCTATGTGCGTGTAGCCCATATCCTTTACGTACGGAATCATCACGTCTGCAAGTTTGCGGTAGTCGTAGGGAGTTCCGTCTTCATAAGTTCGCCACGAAGCGGGGTGTGTTTCATATATATTCATGGGTGAGTGATATATGTCGGTCTGAGTTCTGTTTTTCAGCCAGGCATCGTCACTCCATTTGAATTTTCCTTTTAAACAGTACAATTTTGATGCTGTTCCAGGACGGGTCTCACTGTGAAAGGCAAACGGGTCTGCCTTGAGTACCGATTTACCGTCGGGAGAAATAATGCAGTATTTATAGTTGG
The DNA here is from genome assembly GCA_045545175.1 of Feifaniaceae bacterium. Lineage (GTDB taxonomy): Bacteria > Bacillota > Clostridia > Oscillospirales > Feifaniaceae > RGIG6165. The sequence continues at coordinate 14,448 of JAZQAK010000029.1, read as the reverse complement.
AATATTCGGGGAGTTCGGGAATAAAAGTTTCCCATATTTCACCGCCGTCAATTCTTTCCATAGGGTGAACAAAAGGGTCCCAACCGTTAAAATCACCGACAACCGAAACGTGCGTGGCTGACGGTGCCCATACTCTGAAGGAAAAACCGGGTGTTTTACCGGAGAGAACCTTGTGTGAGCCCAGAAATGAGTAGAGTTCAAAGTTATTTCCTTCGTGGAAAAGAAATTTTGCAAAACCGTTGTCTTTGCCGTATTGTTCCATTTGGGACTCCTTATAATTCTTTAAGTAAATTATACAACTGTAAATGTAATCTTTCAAGTATAATTGTTAAAAATATCCAATAAAAATGCGCGTTTTGGCGTTTTTTTTAGAAAATTGTGGAAAAACGAAGGGGAATTGGGTAAAGAAAAAAGAGATTACGGTCATATTTTACCCATAATCTCTTCTTTAAAACTGTCGGAAAATGTTGTTCTGTGTGAAAATTCAGGCTGCACGGTTTCTCTCTTCACTTGCAATTGCCTTTGCGATTTCCTTACGTTCTTTTTCCTCGATGTGACACTGGTCCGCCCAGCACCAGAGAATGAGAATTATAACAAGCATACAAAGCATTGAAAGCACCTCCGTTTTTTCTGTTTGCAGCTTGATTATAAAAGAAAAGGTGTCCGATAGTTCGTACACCTAATATGCTTTGAGAATGTTTTTGAGATATTCGGAAAAATCATTTTTTGCACTGTCGGGGGAGAGGATTTTTGCCTTGTTTCCGAGTCCTGCGAGCCAGCCGTAGAACTGAGGGCTCATATTGATAGCGACACGTACGGAAAAGGTGTTTTCGTCCAGTGCTGAAACGGTTACGTCAGTGCCGAAACGGTCAAATACAACGTCGCTTAAAGAGTTGTCGAAAGCAAGTGTGAGAAACTGCGATTTGCCGCCGAACATGGAAAAGTTTTCACGGCAGAATCTCACCATATCAAATGATTCACAGGCCTCGCCTTCGTAGCGGTTCGCATCGGAGATTTCTATGCGTTCCATACGGTCTACCCTGAATGAAACTATCTTGTCGTATTTTGCGAAGTAACCTACGAGATAATAGTTGCCGTCATTGTACGTAAGACCATATGGTGAGCATACGTAACGTTCTTTTGAATTGCGGTATTTTTTCGTTTTATCGGGTGCTATTTTGAAGTAGAGAAATGATATTTCCTTGTTCTCTGCAATAGCACGGTGGATAGAGTCAATGTTGTAAAAAATGCTTTCGTTTTGCGATTTTATTCTGTTTTCAACGAAAACCTGTCTTCCTATCTGGTGTGCTTCGTGCCTGCTGGCAAGTTTTTCTATATTTTTAATAAGTTGGTTTGACTTGTTAAGGGATATGAATTTCGAGGCAGCTACGGTATCAGCAAGCAGTTTGAGTTCTGCAAGTTCAAAGTCCCTGCTCGCAACGTGGTAATTATTGGATTTTCCTTTAGTGCATATTATGTCGATGCCGTAATCTTCAAGCAAATCGATGTCGCTGTAAACCGACTTTCTTTCGGCTTTGATGCCGACGTTTTCGAGCTTTGAAATAATATCTGCAACCGTGAGGGGATGGTCTTCATCGGTTTCCGACAAAAGCATATCGCGGATGTACAGGAGTTTTAGTTTCTGATTTTCGGAGCGTGCCATAAACTTATATCCTCTCGTAATGTGGTAAATCAAATTTAACATACAATGCTCAATTTTTCAACGATTGTATCTGTAAAACGGGAAAATAGGGTTGAAATATGTCGGTAATCGGGGAAGGGAGAAGACCCAGTTTCCTTTAACTTATGAAGATGTAGAAATGGCAATGGATGAGGTTTGTTTTTTTGTTTAAATAGTAAGAAAGTGTAAAAATTCAGTAAGAAATTAGAAAAAAAACAAGGGTTCAATAGTTGAAGTCGTTAGTTTTTATGATATTATTTAGGTAAGGAATTGCGAAATACGTTGTGTAGAAAGCAATAAAAACAAACAGGAAAAATCTGTTATTTGTACAAAATTGTCGATGTTTTCGCAAAAGGAGGAAATTTATGCGTAAATCAACAAGACTTTTGGCAATATTCCTTGCGGTTTTGATGACCGTATCGGTGTTGCCTGTAAGCGCGTTCGCTGATGGCGGTGCTGCCGGGGAAATAATCACAGCGGTTGATATTGTTACCGAAACTGTGTTTCCTGTAGGAAAAGTAACGAGTGAACCGCAATTTTATTCTACAATTCCGGTAAAGATAGGTAATGCTGAAAAGTACACCGATCTCAGTGGCGTTACGTGGACTCGCCAGGAAAGCGGTGACTGGGACGGTGCGACAGCAGGCAAAGTTTATACATACAAGCCTACTCTTCCAGCCGGCTATACCTGGGCTGAAGGCGTAGAACCGACAATCACGGTTAAGGTGATTGATGCTGTACTCAAAGGTCATAATTCAAGATATGGCTTCAGTGCAGGTGACGGTTCTGTTGTACCCGTAGTCATAAAGGGCGATTCGGGAAATGCCGACACTAATAACGTGTACGATGCAACGGGCTGTAACGTACTTTGTACTATCGGAAGTGCAGAAGTATGGACAGGCGGTTCGCACAGCCGTGCAACTGTAAAGGGTGTAACTACCAAGCCGGTCAGCATAACTGTTACGGACGGTGCCAAGATAGACTATGTCTACGGCGGCGGTCATGGTGTTGCGCATAATGGAGATACGCACATCTATGTTAACGATGCAACTATTACCACGCAGGTAGCAGGTGACGGTTATCGTATGACAACTGTCAATGCTTATATTGACATTTCGGGTGTTGTAGACATTGCAACAGTATCGGCTTCGTCGTATCTGGGTGGTGTGTCAGGCGTTGCAGAAGTAACTGTACGCGGTCTTGATCCGAAGTCTGCGATTGATACTATCAAGAGATTTGAGGCAAATAGGCTCGTAATTAATCTTGATGATACAAGTAAACGTCTGTTGTCGGATGGCAATATCACAGGCGTTACGACTGCCGGCTATACAGACACTGCAGTAGAAGTGAATATAAACGAGGAACGTTTTACGGGTGCTGTTGACGGTGCTGTCATTACAGAAATAATACCCGAAACTATGCTTGTGGGTGAGAAAAGTACAGTTCTTCCCAAAACCTTCGGCGGTGTTTCCGGCTTTACGTGGGACGGTGACGATACGTCAGCAGGAACAAAGACGTTCACACTTACTGCACCTAAGGAATATTTCATCAACGATGCTGAAAACGGTCTCGTAAAAACGAAGGAATACACCATAACGGTAAATAACGAATTGGTTGAAGTAACCGACGTAACGATTGGTCAGGATAACGTCAATCTGATCAAGGGTAAAGAAATAAAACTCACAGCGACAGTAAAGCCTGACAATGCAAATGATAAGACTGTTACGTGGTCAACGGAAGATACAACTATCGTTTCAGTTGATTCTAAAACAGGCGAGGTAACGGCACTTGCTGAAGGTGTGGCAACGGTTAAAGCAACATCGGGATCTGCATTCGATACCTGCACGGTAACGGTAACTTCGGCAATTAAAATAACGGACGTTAATACAGAAGACCTTGTGCTTGAAACAGTATTCCCTTATGCAGACAGGGATAATGCAACAAGCAGATGGTCGGATGTTTCTAACAATGACAATGAGGTGGCTGAACCTAAGTTCTATCCGACACTCTCGGTTCTTCTTGAGGGTGAAACGGAATATTCCGACCTTGCGGTAGAATGGGTATGCGAAGACTATGACAGCAAGACTTTCGGCACATATGAATTCGTTGCAACACCGCCTGTGGGATATGAATTTGCAGACGGAAAAACGCCCGTCATCACGGTCAGGGTGGTTGACGGCAGCGTGGCTGACTCAAAGTCATCCTCTGCAGTATACGGTTTCGTTTCGGCTGAAGACCTGATAGCGAATCTCGTTGTAAAGGGAAACGAAAACGGCAAGAATGAATACTACGATGCAACGGGCTTCAACCGTTTAACACCGCTTACCAACAGCTCGGGCCTGATACTCGTAGCAGGTGTAATAGCCGATTCCAAGGGCATTGCAGGAAAAACTGCTTTTTCGGGAACGACGACGGGAAATACCGGAATATCGGTGGTTGGCGTCAATATGTCGGATATATACGGCGGTAACAGAAGCCTTGATCATAATGGTGACGCATATATTGACATATCAGGCAAAACGGTATTCAAAAATCTGTACGGTGGCGGTAGTGCTAAAGACGGAACTTCTGCTAATGTATCAGGTACTACGTACGTAACTTTCCATGACCTTGAAACAGGTTGGTCGCTTAACTCTATTTCAAGAGGCACTGCAAGTGCAATGGTAATAGACGTTGACAATCCCGAATATGCACTCGAAATATTCTCAAAGGTAACGGATTGGACTAACGTTACGGCTATGATAGACGGCAAGGAAGTTACGGTTGTGTCTGAACTCGATATGGGTCAGACGGAATTTACCGTACCTCACGGCACGGCACTTGCTGACGTGAATCTTCCTACGTCATTTACAGTCGGCGGTAAAGTCGTTAACGGTTTCACATGGGAAGGTGAATACGTACCTTCAAGAGCGGGAACGTACGTGTTAACACTTACACCTCCCGAAGACACATACCTCCTTGTAGACATATATGTGACAGTAACAGTTGAAGCTAAAGTCGCTTCAAAGATAATAAACAGCGTAACGACACAGACGGCAACACTCAGCGTTGATTACGGAACAAGCACAGAAGACGTAATTGGACTTCTTCCAACAGAGTTTCTTGCAAATGACGGTACTCTCACAGTAAATGCGATTACGTGGGAACCGACAGGGGAGCATAAGGCTCACGTACCCGGTGAATACACGTTTGTATCGGTGCTCACAGATGAAGATTATGCATATGCAGACGGCGTGGAACCTTTTAAAGCTGTCGTAACGGTTAAAACACCGACGGCGCAGGGAGTCATTGTTACGGAAATTGACCTTCCCGTAAACTATACCGTATTTACCAAAGATACGGGTACTGTTACGGTAAGAAATGAAGCAGGTACGGCAAGCACTGAAACACGTCCGATAAAGTTCTACGACAAACTTGATGCCGTAGCCTATGAAAACGGTGTCCGCAAGGAAATCGAGATAACGGGCATTGAGTGGGAAGGCGTAAAGGTTTCTACGGATTTAAAGGGCGACTATTGGTCGTACAGCATTAAGTCGTATGACAATACTGCGGAAATTGGCCCTGAAATAATAGCAGATACAATTATTACCGTATACAAGACGCAGGAAACTTATGCAAACAAGTCAACCAACCTTAAAGCCGACGGCACGGTTATAGTGCCTGCAGTGATTTCGTTGTCCGATCAGGAGGCTTATTCGGGCGGCTTCAAGGGCTACAAAGGTATGGCGGCTATGGATGCTACCGGTTTCAACAACCTTTACAAAGATATTTCACTGACCAACGGATGTACGTGGTACGCAGGTAACTCAAAAGACGTTGTGGCTGACGTATCGCTTACCGTCGGAGAAGGTGCTTCATTAACCCGAATATATGCAGGCGGTTACGATGCTTCCGTAACGGGTGATTCGGTAGTAACACTCAGAAAGAATTCAATGGTTCTCAGAGACGTATTTGCAGGATCTAACAGACATTTCTTTGTCGGTGATTCAACTCTCAACTTTGAAGAGGGTTCAACTGTCAAGGGTAAGGTTTACGCATCAGGTACGGGTACTTTTGACGGTAACGTAACCATTAACGTTGAAAAGGGTGTAAGCCTCGGCGGTATAGCACTTGGAAGCAATGAAGAATATTATCCCGACAGTGTTACAATCAACGTAACGTCAGATTTTGATTTGAGCCTTATTGAAGGTCTTGAAACAGGACTTATAAGAGTCTTTGTAGACGGTGTTGAAAAGCATTACGTAAAAGAAGTAGATTTCGGTGAATTCCGAATTGAAGTCGAAAACGGTGAGGTTTCCGATTACAGAGACGTTCTTCCGAAAGTGATGGTTACAACCATTGGTAACAACACTTACGAAGTAGCAAAAACGGATTACACGTGGACTGCAGTAAACGGATTTGACGGAAATAAATCAGGTGAATACGTATTCACCCTCAAGTTTAACGAAAATTACAGTCTGTTAAACGATGCACAGCTCAATAATACGTTCGTGGTATACGTAAAAGTGGCTCCTGCCGACGTTAAGACGGTGAGAGAGATAACGACAACAATACCGCAGACTGTAACGGTGCCCGAAGGTACGGCAGCAGATGACGTAAAGATACTTTCAGACATAAGCGCTTACACATACGGTGTCGGACAGACGGCAAGTGATGCTGTTCTTGAAGAAATCAGTGGCGTAAAGTGGACTTCGTCGGATTATATCCCCGACACAGTAGGCGAGTACACGTTTACGATGGTAATGCCCGACGGTTATACGCTTCTTACTCCCGTAACGGTAACGGTAGAGGTGCTTAAGGTTGAACATCCGACAATTACGGCAATTAGAGTGCCTGTGACCGAAACGTACTTCACAAAGGGAATTGTTACAGAACCTAAATTCTACGATATGCTTGAAGCTGACGTGCTTTACGGCGATTCAAATACGGATACGGTTACACTCACGGGAATTAAATGGAAGTGTAACGGCACGTACAATTCATCAACAGTGGGAAATTATGAGTTTGTTATCGATTCATCGGTATTTGACGGAAAGTATGAAGTAAAAGACGGCTTACTTGAAGAAACGAAGATAACGGTTCATCTTGTTGATGCAACCATTACCTACGGCGGTAACTCATCTCACTATAAGACGATAACCGAAAACGTAGTTCCGATGTATATCGTCAGCGAAAACGGTGCAACGACCATACTTGATCTGACAGGCTGCAACAAAATATACGTTGCAGGCACGTTGTCCACAACAGCAAGGGTGCTTGCCGGCGGTGACGACGGTGTTGCAACGGTAGACAGACAGACCGCACGTGCGGATATGGCGTCGGGCACAATTCAGCTTCTTGCAGGCGGTTCGTTCGGCAGAGTGTTCAACGGAAATGCGGAACTTAATATTTTCGGAACGGCAAAAATAACCGACGTTGTTGCGGGAACGGTGAATGAAGCCTTCAACGGCAACGCTCACATAACTCTTGACGGCGAAGCGGAAATAGACAAAATTATTGCAGGAAGCCAGTACAGAACTACTGCGAAAGCAGACAGCACTATTGTAGGTTCCGAGGATGCGGTTGCATTTAACGGAACGGTGACCATCACAATCAAGGACACGTTTACGGGTTCAATCGGCTCGATTGTAAAAGCGGCGGATAAACTTATTATCAACTGTCCTGCGGGCTTCCCGTATACAAGTTACGTAGATCTTACTGATTCCGGTGTTGAAGTATACGTTGACGATGTACGCGTACAGTACGTAACTGACGTAAAAGCACCTGATACAGCGGTATATAACGTGGCACTCGGAACAGAAAACGTGTCGCTTCCCACTACGCTTGAGGCTACGGTTAACGGTGCACAGTCAACTATAAACGGCGTAACGTGGACATGCGAAAACTATGATGCGAACACAGCGGGCAAGTATACCTTTACACCCGTAATACCTGCACAGTACGACCTCTCTTCGGTCGATATGGCAAATATATCGGTTACGGTGAGAGTGCTCACTGCAAATGCAGGACAGTCAACAATAACGGGATTTGCACCGATAAGTGCAATTTCGGCATCACTCGGAACGGCAGAGAAGGATGTAGCACTTCCGACAACCGTTAAGGCAACCGTAAACGGTCAGCAGGTTGACGTTGAAGTTGACCGTTGGTCATGTGCGAATTACGACGGCTCCGTATACGGTGCGGAATACACCTTTACGGCAACGGTATCGGGTGAATACATACTCAGTACGTCGGCACCTACGGTTACCGTAAAAATCACAAATGCCAAGATAGTTGAAATCTATCTGCCCGTAACGGAAACCACTTTTCCGCGCGGTGCGGTAGAAAATCCCGTATTCTACGATACTATTAAAGTAAAACTCGACAACGGCGTTGTTGCGGAAATATCAGGTTTTGAGTGGACGGTAAAAGATTACAATGCAAACACAGTCGGAACCTATACGGCTACTATCAAGTCGGCACCTGCAAACTGTGAGTTTGCAGCGTCAGCAACAGTACCTACTATCAAGGTGACGGTAAGCAAACAGCAGTACGCAGTAGCGACACTTGATGCTCACGTATATCTCTACGGCATTCCTACCGTTATTAACGGCGATAATGATGCAACGTATCTGTACGATATAACGGGTTGCAACAAGACAGATGCGGCAAACGTTGCAGGAAAAACAATATTCGGCGGCGGTCCCGCAAAATCAGGATCACTCGCAAGCACAATGATTGAGGTCAGAGGCGGTAAAGTCGGAACTATCTACGGAAGTTCCAGAGATAACTCGAGAGTTGCCGGTACATCATATACTTACGTGCTTGGCGGAACGGTAGGCAGCATTTATGCAGGCGGCCATGGTGGCACTACCGAGGCTACACTGTCACTGACTAAGAGTACGTACGTATACATTGAAAACGGTGAAGTAAGCTCACGTCTTGCAACTGCATACAACGGAAGAATTGAAAAAAATGCTACCGTAATTGTCAAGAATGCAAGCGTCTACGGTATATACGGCGGCTCGTATGCAACCAAGACAATAATGACGGTTGAAGGAAAGTCTATAATCAAACTTCTTGACGGTGCAAATGTTCAGCGAGTTTACGGTACGGGCAGAGCGTCGGCGGTAAATGAACTCGAAATATATCTGTCAAAGAATGCAGTTCTCGGAAACAGTATCAATCCGACGGCTATGTCATCTGTGACCGGTGATGCAGAAATCTATTATGAAACAGGTTTTGATTTAAGTAAGGTTTATACGGATGAAGAACAGGTTAAACTTTATGAAGGTCACTTCCTCGAAGACAGAGAAACGTTTGTCAAGGACAGAAAGATAAAGATTATACGTAACGCAGGTCTTATCAAAGGCGACTTCTACGTTGAACGTGGTACGGCGCTTGAGGATATAGGTCTTCCCACGACGGTAGAGGGTGAAATAGACGGCGAACGTGAAACAGTAAGCGGAATAACCTATACACCCGTAAGTTATTACGACGGAGACAGAATCGGTAGTTACGAATTTGAACTTCATCTTCCTGAGGGATACCATATACCAAGTCAGCCGATGAAAACTGCAGGAAAAATTAACGTGGTAGTTACAGAGCCTGCGCAGAGCGACTATATTACTGCGATTATTGCTGAAGATACGGAATATACCGTTGCAAACGGTACGGCTGTTGAAAACGTTGGTCTGCCTTCGGCATATACGGTCGTTCTTTCTGCGGGCAGACAGAAAACGGTACCCGTAAAGAACTGGAAAGTTGCGGATGAAAACGGCAGGGCGGTAACGTATGACCGCTACGAAGCAGGTACATACGTGTTCACACCCGAATTTGACAGTGCGTATAAGGTGCTTTCAACGGTAGAAACTCCGAAACATACCATAACTGTTTCGATGTACAGACCGCACATAGTGGAGAATTCGATATACCTCAACGGTATATCTGCTGAAATCAACGGGGCATACGTAACTGATAAGAACGGCAACTATCTTGCGACGGTTAGCTCGATGTCATCGGTATACGGCGGTGCGATTTCAGAAAACATTGAATCTACGGACGTTACTTTAAACAGCGGTACTATTAAAAACTTATACGGCGGTTCAAATCTCCGTGCGGTTGGCGGTGATATAAAAATTACCGTAAACGGCGGTGAAGTTACTAACATCTATGCAGGCTCTTACAAGTCCAGTGCAGAGAATATAAAACTCGTTATCAACGACGGTACTGTCACAAGCGTATACGGCAATTACGGCGGTACGGTTTACGGTCTTGTAAACTATGAAGTTAACGGCGGTAAGATAACTAATTTCTACTTTGGTTCAAACGTTGGAAACGGCAACATTCAGGGAACAGAGCAGGCAGAGGATGAAATTCTTGCCGAACACACCGTAAATGATGAGGGCTCGATTGTAGTTAAAAAGGGTGAACTCATATCTGTTGTATTTGAACAGAACGGCGGTACGATAGGAACTGTATACGGCGGAGGAAGTGTTGCGAATTCTAAAGTAACAGGCTCCGTAAAGATGTACTTTAATGGCGGTACGGCAACAACGATCTGCGGTGGCGGTTCAAATGCTACGGCGACGGTTATGGAAAACGTATATATCGTTGTCTCCAACGGATTCAGCTGTAACGATATTCTTGCAAATTCACCCGGCTCAATCTACGGTACGTCATACGTGGTTGTTCCCGACAGCTTCAACCGCTACAGCATAATGGGCTGGAACGAAGATGGTGACGTTATAACTGACGATCCTAACACACCTGAAGATGACGAAAGTGATGAAACAGACGGTTCAGAATCAGTTTCAGTTTCTGCAAAAGTTATCGTGTCAGGCGGTTATTACGATGATGAAGAAGGTATACCGGTAAAAATAATGAGCGGTAAGCTTTATGCACGCGGTGTACCGATTAAGGTAGTAGCAGAAACAACTTCAAACGGTGAAGATGAGGAGGACGTAACAACCTCTACGTATATCTGGTACTTCGACGAAAACTACGATGAAGAAACCGAAACTCCCGCAGTATTCTCATACGAAACTTACGTGGATGCGAACGGAAATCCTGTGTCACTGACAGGCGTATGGAGGAAGATGCCCCAGGCAATCAGTTCGTCGACGACAATCTACGGCGGCGGTATGAACGGAACTATTGATAAGTATCCTTCTACCTATATTGAGTTTAATGGTGGTAGCATTAACGGTCTTTACGGCGGCGGTGCAAACAACACCGTAGGTGCGGCAAACGTCATTCTTAACGCTGAAGAAGGCAGTAAGATAAGTTATATTTACGCCGGTGGTCATCTTGATGCAAACAAAACTACCGAAAAGATATACGTTAAGGTACTTAAAGGTTCATATTCAAGAATCGTTGCCGGAGGTAACAATATTACGAACCACGGCATACAAATTGACGTTGAAGGCGGTAGCGTAGACTACATTTATATGGGTGGCTACTCGTCAAACAGCGTAACGGCAGGCGCGACGGAACTTAATCTCCGTAACTGTACGGTCGGAACAATCTACGGCGGCGGCTACGGTGAAAATGCAAAGACACTCGGCCCGTCATACATAAACGTATACGAAAACGTTAATATTACAGGAAGCATTTATCCCAAGGGTGTAGGAAAGCGTCCTGACGGTGTTAATTCCGGTCCGGTAACAATATGGGCTTACGTAACACTTGATGATAAAGATCAGATGTCCTCACAGTTGAAGAAGATTAAGTATACCAAAGCACAGGCACCTTTCATATTTGTAAACGGTGCTCCTCTCGGAGAACAGCCTGAGATAACGACTGCATCATTTGAAACTGCAGTGAAGTCAGTTGAAGTTACGGCACCTGAGGCATCTGATACCAGAGGTAACAGATCAATAGTGTTCCTTAACGGTATACCGACTGTTGTTGCAGGTGACGGAAACGGCCATGCGTATCTCTATCAGGCAAAGACGAAGGATGGTACGCTCAACGCATACCAGAAGAATGCTGACGGTACGTTCAAGTATGAAAATGGTAAGAGAGTTTCCAATATTGTACGTGACCCTGATACGGGTATGGCAATCAAAGGACCTAAGCTTATAAACTCCGATGTTTCCGATAGTATCGTGTACGGCGGTGCAAACGGAAAATCCGTTGAAGACGTATACTTTGAATTCCACAACGGTGGCGGTATGTACTCATTCTATGCAGGCTGTCGTGGCGGTAACGCAGGTTACGATTCAGAGGGTAATGAAGTCGGTCTTATTGAAGTAAGACAGTTTGACGGCGGTGCCTTCACACTGACTTATCTGGGCTGCGTATCAGGTTACGATATCAACGGTGACCAGACGGTTAACGTAAAGACTTCAAGGAACGTATTCCTCGGTATCGGCGGCGGAACAAGATACATTGGTATCGGCGGTGTAAACGGTACAGTCGGTAGTGAAGAAAAGTTCATGGACGGTTACTACAACAGGGAAGGTGAGGTTATCTCGTACTCTGACCCTGATGACGGTGAAACGTATACGATAACGGGTACGTGGGAAGATTATAATCTTGATATTAAGAAGGAAGATTATGCAGAGTACTACGAATCTACAAATGCACGCTTTAACGATGAAGACAATACGGACTTCCTTGAAAGTGACTACTATGTAGACCCGTACGACGATCACTATACAAACTACTGTCTGTTCGGTGAGTATGCAACGAACTACATTTACCTCGGAACGTCAGGCACGGAGTATAATTTTGAATTGAACAGGGTATACGGTAACGGTTACTTCAGACAGTCCGCATACGGTCTTAAGTACGATGACGAGCTTGATATGTTCGTTGAAGATTATAACGATTATAACGGACGTTACGGATTTATAGCAGACATTCATCTTGGTTGTACCACGGGTGCAATGTATGGCGACATAAGACATGACCACGAAGCTGTCGCAGCGACTAAAGTTAATCCTCTTGGAATAATTGAATCCGGTGCGGTAAACTACGGTCATACGTATATAAATCTGTATGAAACAGATACGAACCACAATATGAGCAATGAAGTCTACAATGCTCTTAAGGTTAAGAGTGATCCCAGACTTACCGTAAATCTCAATTTCTTCCCGAGATGGAGTCATACGGCAGCATGGGCACTTGATATTGATGATAATCTCAAACAGCTTGCCATCGACGAAGGATTCATTAAGGGCGTAACCGATATAAAGGAGATTAGAACGTCGATGATTGCTGCAGAAGATGCTGCGAAACTTCTCAACTACTACTACGTAGGTTCGCTTAATGAAGGTGTAACGACGAAGAATGCGGCACAGACACGCGGTTATCAGGAAGTATATGATGCTTCAAATGATTTGGGTAAATTCGTAATCCGTCATTTTGAAATCAGACACGCTAACCAGGAAGGTCTTAACAGGTTCCTTGTTAAATCTCCTGCAAGATTCGGTGACGGTCAGCTTATCACCTTCCCGAACGGTGAGACGATGCTTATCGACAACGGTCAGAGTGAGCCGAACACCTTGATAGCAAACATCAAGTACGTGCTTGAACAGCATAAGGAAATGGGTATCGGTGACGGTAAGACACTTGACTACGTTATGATCACACATTACCATGGTGACCATCATACCAACACGGCGCCGATAGTGAGAGCGTTTGATATCAAGACTATGATAATGCCTCCGTTTATTCCTAACGGCGTAGATCCGAGTTATATGGCACTTGTTTATGCTAAGAGTGATCAGTACGTGGCAGAGGGTAAAGAACCCATTAAAATCTTAAGACCCATCCGCGGTGATAAGTACATCATCGGTGAGGGTGAAAATGAGGTTGAAATGCTTATTGTCAACCCGGGTGACAACTCACGTAGAAACTACTCACTTGCAGAAGGTCTCAGACGTTGTGCAAACGGTGGTGCAGGCGGATTTGCGAATGCATATTCGATAGGCTGTAAGTTTACCTTCAAGGGACAGACTTACTTTACGGCAGGCGATATAAAAGCGGATGCCGAGCAGTCGATAATCAGAACGTACGGTAGCGATTTTGTGAAGTGTGACGTTATGAAACTCAGCCACCACGCCCATGCGAATGCAAATATATGGGCATTTGTGAATGCGGCAAATCCAGACATTGCTATTCAGACGCAGGTGGTGCTTCCTTATGCGAATGCGATTGTTCCCAAATACCTTTCACTGAACAATACGGGTGGCTATAGAGAAAGCGTTTATTCAACGGGTATACAGGGTAACATAAAGGTTACTATGGACGGTGAAAAGGTCACGTCTGTAACGCAGTTCCAGGACTATGCATATCAGCGTGATACTGATGAGTATAAGACTCTTGAAGCATCGTATGAATCACTTCTTGAAAGTGTTGCAGATACGAGAGAATCACTCACAGTAGTGGCAGACGGTGCAACAGCACCTTACGGAACGGCGTATATCTGGAACAGTCACGCAAACTATATTGACGGTCAGTTTGAAGAATTTTCAAAGAGATACTATTCAGGTACGATGTCAACTGCTATGCTTAAGGATTACATCGGAGAACTCGAGAAACTAGAAGAGTTTATTGATGATGCTACGATGTACGGCGGTACGGACACGACACCTGACGTTGATGATTCCGAAATACCTGGAGAAGACGTTGGTGGAAACGATACGACAACACCCGGCACACAGGGCGGTATCATAGGCGATATCGGCGGCGGTGACGCAGGTGCAGGTATCGGCGGTGGCGCAGCACCCGGTGGTGCAGGCCCGGCAGGACCCGCAGGTCCGTCGGTAGATGACGGTGGA
>JAZQAK010000028.1:0-7214 GCA_045545175.1 Feifaniaceae bacterium | reverse complement strand
AATCTGCTTTTCATAGTCTCAGCCTTTTGCCACAAATGATTAGAGCTGGAGAGACTCTCCGGGTGTGGAGCTACAAATTACAAGCGTTGCACCGTGATGTGCGGCAGTCAGGAACACTGCTGCTTCAATATGGTCATCAGTCTTTGTGAGTGTGTGCTTATAGAGACTCGGCTCACACTTGGGGAACATATACTCAAAGGGCTGATTTTTGGTAATTCCCGAATATAGCTTGCAGGTAACAGATTCTTCAAGCAGGCCTCCCGAAAGGTCGCCGCCTGCAAATTCACAGGCATTGTTTACCTTGTTGCATGTGCCGAAATAACCGCCCTTTGCCGCCGCCGATACGTTGTGTTCAACGGTGATGTGTGGTGCTTTTTTATGTACATATGCCGTAACCTTTTCGGCATACTCGCCAATCCAGAAGTTTCTGCGTTCAAGGTGACGTCGCCAAAGCGGATCGTTTTCGTTAAATGAACGGGGTAAACCGTCGATGCCCGTATCTTCTTTCCAACGTTTTTCACAGTGCTCACAGTAGCAGTGGTGAGGCCAGAAGAGCATATCAAAGAACAGGGCGTCGGGGGCAAAGTAGTCGAGCATTTCGTCTATCTGTGCGTAAACGAAATTAAGGTAGCCGTCATTGTTGGGACAGCAGAGACCGTATCTTCTGCCGCCTGCGTTTTCAAAGCTTACAGCACCGCCGCCTCCAGCTCTGTCACGTCTTGAATGACCGTCATGCTCAATCATTCTCCATTCTGGATGCTCGTCATGTGCCCATGTGTTGTAGTTCAAGCTGTAGTAGCCGACAACCTTTATACCGCCTTCATGACACATATCGGTAAGCTTTTTCATTTCGTCTTCTTTGCCGATAAAGGCATTGTGCATCTTACCTACTTTTGTAGGGTAGTGGCATAGACCTGCGTGGGACTGATAGTAAATCATGGCACAGGTAACCTTTGCACGCTTCAGGTTTTCGTAATAGTTTTCGGCTGAAAACTTGGAAAGAAAGCTTTCATCCCAGTCGGCAATGTGCATATCGCAAAGATGTCGGCGGAAATTACCTTCATACCATTTTTTGCTGTTCACATAATCACTCCTTTAAACGATTTACAATTACAAATTAATTATATAACAACATCATGGTTATAAAAAGTGACAGTTAAACCCAAAAATAGCACAATTCACTCCGGATAACAAATTTCTTTTTGTTTTTTTGTTAAATATATTGAATATTTAAAATTTTATGATATCATTAAAAATGTAAAGGGGGAATTTCATGGACATCAACATTGAAGAACTCAAAAACATATGTCTTGATTTCTTTAAGCTGGCAGGAATGGAATTCAGTTTGTGGGATGAGAACAAAAGAAACATTTTTTCATATCCCACACCCCACTCTTCCTTTTGCAAAACCGTAAGGACAAATTGGGATCTATACATAAAATGCCAAAAATGCGATAAGATCGGTCTTGACGAAGTAAACAGAACAAAAAAGCCATATACGTATTGCTGTCACATGGGACTTACCGAGGCAATCCTTCCTATTTTGCAAGAGGATGAAATTGTCGGTTATCTTATGCTTGGTCAGATTGCAGAGAACGAAAACTCCGATCTTATTAATAAGTGCATTGATACAGTTACGGGTGATGATGAATTTAAGGACAAATTAAGAGAATGTCTCAAAGAGATAACTGCATGCTCACACGATAAAGTTGAATACTGCATGAACACATTAAAAATTCTCATCGAATATATGAACCTTTCGTATGTAATACAAAAAACAGACGACACAGTGTTTTACAGAGCAAAAAAATATATTATTGAGAATGTCAGATCACCGATTATGCCAAGAGATATTTGCAAAAACATCGGCGTATCTTCAAATATGTTATACAAAGCCATCTATAAGAGTACAAATAACAGTCCGACTGATTATATCAGAAAAATTAAAGTTGAAGAAGCAATACAGCTTTTACTCAGGACATCTGACAGTGTGTCTCAAATTGCAGAAGCAGTCGGATATGCAGATACTAACTATTTTATAAGAGTATTTAAAAAAGAAATAGGCATGTCTCCCCTTAAATACAGAAAAGCAACCTACGACAAATAATGCCGAATGAATTAATGCTTTAATCTAACAATACAAACAAGGAACATCCTCGGATGTTCCTTTTAACTTATTCAAAAATGCAATAGTATCAAACCGCAACAAATCACTTTTTGATTCTCACTATTAACTCCGGCAGTTATTTTGCGCTTCGTGCCATCACAGAGTTCGAGTCCCAACTGATATAAGCAAAAAAAAGGAACATCCGAAGATGTTCCTTTACTGGCGCGCCGCAAGGTACGCATCTGCTTCGCATCTTATCTGCTCGAAGTCGAGCTTCTCGCACCTTTTTGCTAAAAACAACCACTCGTGGGTTGTTTTCTTTACGCAAAAAGCCCCCTCGGGGTTCGAGTCCCAACATATAAAAGAAAAAAGGAACATCGAACGATGTTCCTTTTACTGGCGCGCCGCAAGGGACTCGAACCCCTGACCTTTTGGTTCGTAGCCAAACACTCTATCCAGCTGAGCTAGCGGCGCATAGCTGTTCAAGACAGCTTAAATATAATAACACTTTTATATGTGTTTGTCAAGAGGTTTTTTAATATTTTTTCGGAGATTACCGGTTCTGAGAGAGCACTTCCAATATTTTTCTTTTAAGAATACCAGCACACCTGACGGAAGCATTTACATTGGGGTGACCGTATGTTCCTCGCTGATTTTTATAATCATTTACAGACTTTACAATCAGACAATGGGTATTCTTATCAGTCTTATTGAACTGATTTACTGCCGCTTTCAGCTCCTCATCAAAAACATGCACCATCATGCCGTACATCCAGATAATAGGAGTTTCAGGATATTTACTTCTGATATCCTTTAAAAGAGTAATAACACCTTCAATAAACTCCTCGCTTGTCACATGTGTACGCTTATCATTCGTGCCGCCGTTGACAACAAATATGTCGGGAACAAAATCATCTGGTGTATAACCCTCCACACCTCTGCATGTTCTGTTAAAAAACTTAATAAAGGGTGTTCCGACCATATCACCGCAGGAGTGGCAGATACCCTCACCCGAAATACAGATTGTTCTGATTTCTGCATCAAGTGCCTCAGCCGTAAGATAAGCATATGTTTTGGTGCTGTCCTGCTCATAGGTTGTATATTCCGTTTTTTCGCCGTCGGCAAGTACACCGAAGCCTGCCGTTATTGAGTCGCCGAGGAACTCAAGCTTTAGTCTCATTTTCTCGGCAGGAAGAGAAAATTCAGGAGCTTTGCCATAAATCTGTACTTTAAGAACACTGACACAATATGAACCTTCGCTGATACGAAGGATTTTAACCTTATGCATCTTATCTCTCAGGTTCTCAATCATAGCCGTAGTACCTTTACCGGCAACCGAAGCCTTAACTTCAATACCGTCAACGTATATTTTGAAAATAGCAGGCTGTTCAGCGGGATTTTCGCCAAAGAAAACTGTGATTCTGTCACACTTGGCACAGAATTCTATACCACTGTTTGACCATGTAAATGCAGGAACATCATTTACAAAGTAAGGTCTGCCGAGAACATTAAATGTTCCGCCCTTCACTATATCCATAACCTTTGTATTAAAATTCATTTTAGACCTCCGAAACTATTGATTTGTTTTATATTACATTAAACAATTCAATAAATTATCAACAATTTTTGACAATTTTAAAAACTATAACTATAAGAGAATCGGCTGAATCTGAAAGCCTTTTTTTGCTCTTTCAATTGTATCTGTCAATTTTTCAAAGTCACACACAAGACTTCGTGGTTTTTCTTTGGCATCATCCTGTCTAAGCGGCACAAAATACACATTCCTTCTAGCAAGCATTCTTCCGAAATTCTCGGCATTGCCAAGAAGACTGTCATTAGAAGCAAGCGCAATAACAAGAGGTCTCTCGTTCCTTAAATGAGCTTTAGCTGCAAGTGTTACGGGCGTATCACAAATACCGCTTGAAAGCTTTGCGAGAGTATTCCCTGTACAGGGACATATGCATAGGCAGTCAAGCTTTGTCTTAGGTCCCAGTGGCTCTGCACCCTGTATCGTGTGCACAACTTTTCTACCGCAAAGGCTTTCTGCTTTTTCTATAAAGTCCTTTGCCTTTCCGAAGCGAGTATCTGTTGAGTAAACATTATATGACATAATCGGTACAACTTCTTCCCCGCTTTTTGTCAGCTTTTCAAGTTCGTTAAACGCGACTGCAAAATTGCAGAACGAACCGCACATTGCAAACCCAATCATTAAATTACCTCCATATCTTCAAGGGTATCTATAACTGTCCTTGCCATAATTTTACCTGCACTTACCGGCAGCTTTTTTCCAGGCAATGCCAGCGCCCATATTGTCTTTATTCCACACTCCTTGGCGGCATTGAAATCAACTCCTCCCGGCTTTGATGCGAGGTCTATAATAAGCGTGTCCTTATGCATACAGCCGAGCGTTCCTTTTCCAAGCACAAGTTCAGGAATTGTATTAAAAACAAGTTTGCACGAAGAAATAACTTCGCAAACCTTACTTGTGTCAACCGGTGAATAGCCATATGCTCTTATCCACGAAAAATCGCTGTTTTTCCGAGCCGAAGCATATACATTGACTCCCATCCCCTTTAAAATGCTGCAAAGAGACTTCCCTATTCTCCCATATCCCATTACCAAGACGTCTGTATCTCTTAAAGATGATTTAGTTTCAAACATAGCAATACCGACAGCACTCTCAGCCGTAAGGTATGCGTTGGCAATTACGAATTCATCTCTCTCTAAGTAATCAATAACTTTCACACCGTATGTGTCGGAAAGAACTTCCGATTTTCCACCAAAAACAACAGCATTCTTATCAATAACATTTGCAAGAGTACTGATGCTTAAAGTCTGAGTTGACAGTGGCATATTCAAACATTCATTATCATTGCTCACCGTCAGAGGTAATAAAATTACAGATGCTTTTCTGACAGCATCTTGAATTTTATCACATCTCGTACATAGCCCAACGTCTCCGTCGAACGAATCAAAACCGTAAAGAGCCACCTCAAAGCCGCGGTCTGCAATATCAAGTGCGGCATATATTTGCCTTTCGTCTCCGCCGATTACTGCAAATTTAACGTCTTTTCCATGTGCAATCATCAAAAACGCCTCCATTGAGCAATATACTTCATAATATGATCTCATTATTTTTCTGTTACATCGTAAAGATTTATAATTTAAGCACATAATATCGAAAATACTATTGAAAAATAGTAAAAAACATTATATAATTATTATGTATATTTATATATGAGAGGTAAAGCATGACCGAGAAAATTTTATGCGGCATCAATCCGCAAAAGCAATCAGTCATATTTGGTAACTTTGACAGCAACACCAGAATAATAGAAAATGAGTTTGATGTCGTCATTCAATCAAAAACAGACGGTATAAAAATATCGGGACACGAACAGCAGGTAAATCTCGCATCTGAAGTTATAGAGAATCTTTTAAAGTTGTCGGAAAAGAATGAAGAATTGTCTGAGCAAAATGTTAGATATGTCATAAGCATGGTTTCTGGAGGAAATACAGAAGAACTCCGCGACTTTTCGGGCGACTGCATATGTATAACAAGCAAAGGCAAACCCGTAAAAGCAAAAACCTACGGTCAGAAAAACTACATTGAGGCAATTAAAGAAAACACCGTAACTTTAGGTATCGGTCCTGCCGGTACAGGCAAGACATTCCTTGCCGTTGCTATGGCTGTTACGGCTCTTCGAACCAAGCAGGTATCACGAATCATTCTCACCCGCCCCGCCGTTGAAGCAGGTGAAAGGCTCGGCTTTTTACCCGGTGACCTTCAAAGCAAGATTGACCCATATTTGAGACCTTTGTATGATGCTCTTTATGAGCTTATGGGTGCTGAGAGCTTCGCAAGGAACATGGAACGCGGTGTTATTGAAATTGCACCTCTTGCTTATATGAGAGGACGAACACTTGACGACTCATTTATAATCCTTGATGAGGCACAGAACACAACACCCGAACAAATGAAGATGTTCTTAACACGTCTGGGTTTCGGTTCAAAGATTGTAGTTACGGGCGACATTACGCAGATAGACCTGCCGGGCAACACAAAAAGCGGTCTTGAGCTTGCCGCCAAGATTATTGAAGGAATACCCGGAATATGTGTATTCCACCTCTCGGACAAGGACATTGTAAGACACTCGCTTGTTCAGAAAATCATAAACGCATACGAAAAATTCGAAGATAAAAAGAGACAGGCATCAGAAAGCAAGGAAAAGCCTGCTTCTTCCGACAGCAAAGAAGAAAACGGAGGAAACAAAAATTGAAGCACACTATATACTCAACAAACGATCAGAACAAAATTGAATTGACAACCGCTCTGAGAAACACTGTAAAGAAAGCAATCGTCGCCGCACTCGACTATCAGGAAATTGATTTTCCCGTTGAGATATCCTTAACCTTTGTTGACAACGGAAAAATACACGAATTAAACAAAGAATACAGAGGAAAAGACACACCGACAGACGTACTATCCTTCCCTATGTTTGAAAACGGTGAAATTGAATACGATGACGAATCGGATGAACCCTGTGCAATCGGCGACATTGTAATTTCTCTCGAAAAAGCTGTGGAGCAGGCTGAAGAATACGGTCATTCTCTTGAACGTGAAGCGGCATTTCTTGCAGTACACTCTGTTCTTCACCTTCTCGGATTTGACCACGAAGTCAGTGAAGAGGATGACGAATACATGAAGGAAAGTGCCGAAGAAATACTTTCCTCCATCGGACTCAGACGTGACATTTCGGAATCTGTCGAAGGTTCTGCAAAGGTGCCTGTGAAGGAACAGAAAACAATGTTTATAAGCCTTATAGGCAGACCGAACGTGGGCAAATCCACCCTTCTCAACGCCATCGTCGGCGAAAAGGTGGCGGCAGTATCAAAGAAGCCTCAGACAACAAGAAACAGAATCACAGGTATTCACACGGTTGGATGCGAGCAGTATGTATTTGTTGATACTCCCGGTCTTCACAAACCAAAAAACAAGCTTGGCGAATTTATGGTAAATGCCGCTGAAACAGCAATCCCCGATACAGATGCCGTGGTATTCATGGCTGAAGTAAACGACTCGATTCATCCGCAGGACAAGGAAATT
>JAZQAK010000027.1:0-22414 GCA_045545175.1 Feifaniaceae bacterium | reverse complement strand
CGAGTGCGGGTGTTTACTTTTTCATTAGGAGGTGTCCTGGGAATGGCATCGGATAAGCGCGTTAAGGTCGGGCTGGCCTGCACCGAGTGCAAGCAGCGGAACTACAATACCATGAAGAACAAGAAGAACGATCCCGATCGCATGGAGATGTCCAAGTATTGCCGCTTCTGCAAGAAGCACACTGCCCACAAGGAGACCCGCTAAGGCTTCTTGAATCCCCATGATTCGCCGGTAAAGGCGAATGGATTGAGTAAGGATGTGAAATCATGGCTACGCAGAACAACGCTGTAAAGCCCTCCGCTGGCAACCGCTTTGTCAACTGGATCAAGAATCTGGGTCCGAACATCGTGACCAGCTTCAAGGAGATGGCTGCAGAGCTGAAGAAGGTTGCCTGGCCGTCCAAGAAGGAACTGCTCAACTACACGCTGGTTGTGCTGGGCTTCATGGTGGCTATGGGCATCATCATTGGCCTGATCGATGCTGGCGCAGGCGCGCTGGTCAACCTGATCGTGGGCTAATTACCGCACAAGGAGACAAGCTATGTCTGAAAATGCGGATCTGAAGTGGTATGTCGTTCATACCTACTCCGGTTATGAGAACAAGGTAATGACGAATCTTGAAAAAATCGTGGAGAACAGAAAACTTCATGACGTGATTCTTGATGTCAAAATACCTACGGAAACGGTTGTTGAAGTAAAGGAAAATAACGAAGAAAAGGAAACGGAAAGAAAACTGTTTCCCGGATACGTGATGGTCAAAATGGTTATGTCGGATGATACGTGGCACGTTGTATGCAGCATTCGCGGTTGCACGGGCTTCGTAGGTCCCGGCGGTAAGCCCGTTCCTCTTACAGACAAAGAGGTTGAGGCGTTTGGCGTTGAGGTCCGCACTATGAACGTCAAGTTCAAGGAAGGTGACACCGTCAAGGTTATCGCAGGTCCGCTTGCCGGAAATACCGGTACTGTGGAGGAAGTAAATCCGAATACCAAGAAGATCAGAGTAATGGTATCCATGTTCGGTCGTCCGATGCCTGTAGAGGTAGATCTCAGTCAGGTAGAAGAAGCCGAATAAAAAAGTTAACTGGCACATCGGTGCTTGTTATAGTGGGAGGAATACAAATTTGTTTAAGGTATTCCGCTTACCACATTTAGTCAAGGAGGTGTAAACATGGCTCAGAAAGTTACCGGTTTTATTAAACTGCAGATTGAAGCAGGAAAGGCAAGTCCTGCACCACCGGTAGGTCCGGCACTCGGTCAGCACGGTGTCAACATCATGCAGTTTACAAAAGAATTCAATGAGAGAACAAAAGACAATATGGGTATGATAATCCCTGTTGTTATCACAGTCTATGCAGACCGTTCATTCACCTTTATCACAAAGACTCCGCCGGCAGCAGTTCTTATTAAGAAGGCAGCAGGCATTGAGACTGCTTCGGGTACTCCGAACAAGACAAAGGTTGCAAAGCTTACTAAGGAACAGGTTCAGAAGATAGCAGAGACAAAGATGCCTGACCTTAATGCGGCATCTATCGAAAGTGCGATGAGCATGATTGCAGGTACTGCAAGAAGCATGGGCGTAACCGTAGAGGACTAAGCCCGTAAATTTGTGGGAGGATATGAAATTCCGCAATAACCACTATAGGAGGATAATCTGTGAAAAGAGGAAAGAAATATATCGACAGTGCAAAACTGATCGATAAGTCAAAGTTATACGACTCTGCCGAAGCACTTGAACTCGTTTGCAAGACAGCAAAGGCAAAGTTTGATGAAACACTTGAAGTACACCTTAAGATGGGTGTTGACTCAAGACACGCTGACCAGCAGGTCAGAGGTGCAGTTGTACTTCCGCACGGTACAGGTAAGAAAGTAAGAGTACTTGTATTTGCGAAGGGCGACAAGATTAAGGAAGCTGAAGAGGCTGGTGCTGACTACGTTGGCTCCGATGAACTCGTAGCTAAGATTACAGGCGAAAACTGGTTCGACTTCGACATCGTTGTTGCAACACCCGATATGATGGGCGTTGTTGGTCGTCTTGGTAAGGTGCTTGGTCCTAAGGGCCTTATGCCTACACCTAAGGCTGGTACGGTAACGATGGACGTTGCTAAGGCTATCGCTGAGATCAAAGCCGGTAAGATCGAGTACAGACTTGATAAGACAAATATCATCCACTGTCCCGTTGGTAAGGTATCATTCGGTCCCGAAAAGCTCGGTGAAAACCTTGATACACTTATGACAGCAATCGTTAAGGCTAGACCTGCGGCTGCTAAGGGTCAGTACATCAGAAGCTGCGTTATCGCAACTACTATGGGTCCCGGCATCAAAGTTAATTCTTCTAAGTTCGGCGCATAAATTTGTGCTTGACTTTTGAGGGAATAATTGATATTATTAATAAGTCATCTGACGGATTAAGTCCGTCTCCGAAGACAGCAGGTACCGTTTGGTTTAAATATCCTGCCGAGGAAGATGTGAGAATTACTATGTGATTTTAATGCACCTTCCTGTTTAAGAAGGTGCATTTTCTTATGTCTTCGGTTTTAACTAAAATACGGAGGTGAAACCAAAAACATGGCAAGTGAGAAAATCTTAAATGCCAAGAAGGAAGCTGTAGCAGCTCTTATTGAGAGACTTAAGAATTCAGCTGCCGGCGTAATCGTAGATTACAAGGGTACAACGGTTGAAGACGATACAGCACTTCGTCGTGAAATGCGTGAAGCAGGCGTTGAGTACACAGTTGTAAAGAACACACTTCTCAGATTCGCTGTAAGAGAAACAGGTCTTGAAGAAGTTGAAAACGTTCTCGAAGGCACAACAGCTATCGCAACTTCTACGGAAGACGTTATTGCTCCTGCAAAGATTCTTTGCACATTCGCAGAAAAGCACGATAACTTTAAAGTAAAAGCAGGCTTTGTTGAAGGAAAAGTAGTTTCTCTCGACGAAGTACAGGCGCTCGCAAAGACACCTTCAAAGGAAACACTGCTTACACAGCTCGTATTTACTTTGAATGCGCCCATCAAGAACCTTGCAGTCGTTCTCAATCAGATTGCAGAAAAACAGGAAGCGTAAAGCTCCAGACAACTATAATTATAATTACGGAGGATTATTACAATGAGCGAAAAAATCGAAAAATTTGTTGAAGAAGTAAAAACTCTTTCAGTTCTTGAACTTTCAGAACTCGTTAAGGCACTTGAAGAAGAATTTGGCGTATCAGCTGCAGCAGCAGTTGTAGCAGCAGCACCCGCAGCAGGCGGTGCAGCAGCTGCTGAAGAAAAGACTGAATTCACAGTAGCACTTGCTGAAGCAGGCGCTAACAAGATCGCTGTTATCAAGGCAGTACGTGAAATCACAGGTCTCGGTCTTAAGGAAGCTAAGGACCTCGTTGACGGTGCTCCCTCAACAGTTAAGGAAAACGTAGCTAAGGAAGAAGCTGAAGCTATGAAGGCTAAGCTTGAAGAAGCTGGCGCTAAGGTTGAACTTAAGTAATTTTAGTTAAATGACAGAAAAGTGGGGACACAGAATCTGTGTCCCCGTTTTTTATTACAATAAGCCTTGAAAAATGCTTGACACGAGGCGTTTGGAGTGGTATAATAGTCAAGCATTAGAAAATACGATTCATTAGCTCAGTCGGCAGAGCACCTGCCTTTTAAGCAGGGTGTCCCGAGTTCGAATCTCGGATGAGTCACCAAAGAAAGAGAAGACACATCAGTGTCTTCTCTTTCTTTATTTGGTAAGCCGTACGGGACTGAGAACCTTTTTGCGAAGCAAAAGCGTTCGTCGAAGCAGTCGCAAAACTGCGATAAGTTTTGCGAACTGTGAAGTCGGGAGCACACGAAGGATTTCGGGTACCGCCCGGGGTGGTCGAAAAATGAGTGAGCGCACCGTATCTCGGATGAGTCACCAGAAAAAGCGTACTGAATTTTCAGTACGCTTTTTTCAATGAAATTTGCTTTCGGTCAGATAAAACGGATTTAGTTCAAAATTTCAAAAAATCACGGGGTTGCTTGTTGCAATCCCGTAATTTTTTTATAAATATTTGTTTTAACTATTGAATTTATTACTTTACTATGGTAAAATTCTAAAGTATAATTCGTAAGGATGTGAAAATTATGGCAAATATACAGACTCCCGAGTTTCAAAGATTGATGGAAGTAGTTATAAAACTTGAAACGAAGGAAGAGGCTTTGAGTTTTTTTGAGGATATCTGCACAATAAAGGAAATTCAGGATATGTCACAAAGATTTCAGGTTGCAGAGATGTTACATCAGAATAAAAGTTATATTGAGATATCTAAGGGCACCGGTGCGAGCACAGCAACAATCAGCCGTGTAAATAAATGCCTTAATTACGGCAGCGACGGATATAAGAAAGCACTTATAAAACTTTATGAAAGCGAGGCAGAGTAAAATGAATAATATAAATTCGGTTTTGGAAAATGATGAAAAGATAATATTCAGGCTGCGCGAGCTTTATTCAAAGTACGGATATATGAAATACCGTATGAGCAAGTTTGAGGAATATGACCTTTACGTACGTAACAAGGATTTTCTTGTTTCTGAGAATATTATTACGTTTACTGACGTTGACGGCAAACTTATGGCACTTAAGCCGGACGTAACCCTTTCTATAATTAAAAACAGCCGTGAAGATACTGCTGCTGTGCAGAAGATGTATTATAATGAAAACGTTTACCGTGCCTCATCGGAAACAAGGGCTTTTAAAGAGATTATGCAGACGGGACTTGAGGCAATCGGCGATATAGATGATTATTGCATCTGCGAGGTAGTAATGCTTGCGGCAAAAAGCCTTGAATGTATATCGAAGGATTATATATTGGACATATCTCATATGGGAATCGTGTCTCAGGCAATGGAAGGTATAGAAATTTCGTTAAACGGCAAGACGGCTTTGCTCAAAGCGCTGGGTGAGAAGAACGTAGGTGGTATCAGTGCAGTATGTGCTGCAGAAGGTATAGACGAAAAGTCAACTGACCTTCTTAAGAAGCTGGTTACAGTTTACGGTGCGCCTGATAAGGTTATTGAAAAACTTAAATCATTGCCACAGGCAGAAAAGTTTTCTGATGCAATCAAACAGCTCGAAAACATAACGGAAATGCTTACCCTTGTCGGATGTGCCGATAAAGTAAGAATAGACTTTTCGGTTGTCAATGATATGGGATATTACAACGGTGTCGTATTTAAAGGCTTTGTAAACGGCGTTCCCGAAGGTGTTCTGTCGGGAGGTCAGTATGATAATCTTATGAAAAAAATGTCACGTAAAAGCGGTGCAATCGGCTTTGCGGTGTATCTTGACTTACTTGAAAGAATTTATGAAGACAGTCACGATTATGACGTTTCTACCGTGTTGTTATACGATGAGGATGCAAAACTTTGCGACGTAAATAGTGCAGTAAAGAAGCTTATAGATAAAGGTGAGACGGTTATTGCTCAAAAGACAAAGCCTGAAAAACTGACGTATAAAAGATTGGTAAGATTATGCAAAACGGAGGTTGAGGAAATTGAAAACAATGCTTAATGTTGCACTTCCAAAGGGAAGACTTGGTGAAAAGGTTTATGCAATGTTTGAAAAGGCGGGTTTTGAATGTCCTTCAATCAAGGAAACCAACCGCAAATTGATTTTTGAAAATGAGGAAAAGGGTATACGTTATTTTTGGGTAAAACCTTCGGACGTTGCGATTTACGTTGAACACGGTGCGGCTGATATCGGTGTTGCAGGCAAGGATATTTTGCTTGAATACGAACCCGATATTTATGAACTGCTTGACCTTGATATAGGCAAATGCCGTATGGCTGTTGCGGGCAAAAAGGATTTCCGTGACAATACTCAGAAAACTTTGAGAGTGGCTACCAAATTCAGTAATATTGCAAAGAATTATTACGCATCAATCGGCCGTGAAATTGACATCATTCACTTAAACGGCTCAATTGAAATTGCTCCGATTTTAGGACTTTCGGATGTAATTGTGGATATTGTTGAAACGGGCACAACCCTTAAGGAAAACAATCTTGAAGTTCTCGAGGAAATCGTTCCGATAAGCGCAAGGCTTATTGCCAATAAAGCAAGTTTTAAATTCAAGAATGAGCAAATTGAAAAGATACTTCAAAGTATGACCTGCCAGATGGAGGACAAAAAATGATAAAGATTTTGAAATACGGTGAGGTTGCAAATAACGATATTTTTGCGCGTGTTGTGCCGGAAATGGACGTTGAAGCAATTGTTACCGAAATAATAGAAAATGTAAAAACAAATGGGGATAAAAGCCTTTTTGAATACTGTGAAAAGTTTGATAAGGCGAAACTTTCTGCTCTTGAGGTTACCAAAGAAGAAATTGATGAGGCAGTGGCACAGGTTGAACCAAGGTTTTTGGAAATACTTAAAACTGCCGCAAGAAATATACGGAAATTTCACGAGAAACAAGTTCGTAACGGCTTTATAATAAATGACGAAAACGGCATCGTTACCGGACAGAAGGTTATCCCCGTTGACCGTGCAGGCCTCTACGTTCCCGGCGGAACGGCGGCTTATCCGTCAACAGTTCTGATGGATTCCATTCCTGCTAAAATTGCAGGCGTTGGCGAGGTTGTAATTGTTACACCGCCCAATGCTGAGGGTAAAATCAATCCTGTAATACTGGCGGCGGCATCAGTTGCGGGCGTGGACCGAATTTTCAAGGTTGGCGGTGCGCAGGCTATTGCGGCATTGGCATACGGTACGGAAACCATTCCTAAGGTTGACAAGATTGTAGGCCCCGGTAATGCTTTCGTTGCCGAAGCAAAACGTCAGGTATACGGCATAGTTTCGATTGATATGATTGCAGGTCCGAGTGAAATTTTAATTGTTGCTGACGGAAAGAGCAATCCGCGTTACGTTGCGGCAGATTTGCTCTCACAGGCTGAGCACGACGTTCTGGCAAGTGCCGTGCTTGTTACAGATTCAATGGATTTGGCGCTCACTGTTCAAAAAGAACTTGAAGTTCAGATACCTCTTCTTGAACGTAGTGAAATTGCAAGGAAGTCGATTGACGCCAACGGCAAGATTATTGTTGCTGACACTCTTGATGCGGCTATTGAGATATCCAATGAAATTGCCCCCGAGCACCTTGAATTATGTGTGGATAATCCGTTTGATTATCTTGACGGAATTCGCCATGCAGGCTCAATTTTTATGGGCAGAAATTGCCCTGAGGCTTTGGGTGACTATCTTGCAGGGGCAAACCATACGCTTCCGACAAGCGGAACTGCAAAGTTCTCAAGCCCGTTGTCAGTTGACGATTTTGTAAAGAAAACACAGTATACGTACTACACCTACGATGCATTAAAGAGAGTTGCAAGCGACGTTTCCTTCTTTGCACAAAAGGAAGGTTTGACAGCTCATGCCAAAAGCGCCACAATAAGAATTGAGGATTAAAATATGAGCAGATTTTTTAGTAACAAATTTGATGCATTGACACCGTATACTCCGGGTGAACAGCCTAAAATCTCAAATCTTGTAAAGCTTAATACCAATGAATCACCTTTTCCACCGTCATCCAAAGCAGTAAAAATGGCGGCAGAGGCGGCAAAACGCCTGGAACTGTATTCCGACCCTACTTGCAGTGAACTGACTGCGAAAATGGCAGAAATGCTTGGTGTTAAGCCCGAACAGGTACTTATGACAAACGGTTCGGATGAAATTCTGAACTTTGCATTTATGGCATACGGGGATCAGGATAATCCGATAGTGTTTCCCGATATAACGTATGGATTTTATCCCGTGTTTGCACAGCTTTCAAGTATTCCCTATGAGGAAATTTCGCTTGATGAGGATTTCAGGATAAGGGTTTCTGACTATATTGGGATAAACAAAACGATTGTAATTGCAAATCCTAATGCACCGACGGGTATCGCCTTAAGTCTTGATGAGATTGAGGAAATTGTAAAAAGCAATCCCGACAACGTCGTGGTAATTGACGAGGCTTATGTGGATTTTGGCAATGAAAGTGCCGTTTGCCTTGTAGATAAATACGACAACCTGCTGGTAACGGGAACGTTTTCAAAATCACGTTCGATGGCAGGGGCAAGACTCGGCTTTGGCGTTGCATCAAAGGACATTATCCGTGATTTAAATACGATAAAGTATTCAACAAATCCCTACAACATTAACAGCATGACCATGGCGGCAGGAATAGGCGCTCTTGAAGACGAAGAATACACGAAAGAAAATTGTCGTATTATTTGTGAAAACCGTGAATATACGGCGACAAGGCTCAAAGAAATGGGTTTTGTTATGACACCATCAACCGCCAACTTTATTTTTGCAAAGCATCCGTTGGTGTCGGGCTTGGATATATACAAAAAATTGCGTGAAAACGGAATCGTTGTTCGTCATTTCACGGGGGAGAGAATTTGCGAATATAACCGTATAACTGTCGGAACAAGAGAACAGATGGATAAATTTCTTGCTGTTTTAGAGAAGATTCTGGAGGATAGAAAATGAGAGTAAGTGAAATAAAAAGAGATACATACGAAACACAGATTGTACTTAGCTTAAACCTTGACGGAACGGGCAAAAGTGAAATTGACACAGGCTGCGGATTTCTTGACCATATGCTGACGCTATTTGCAAAGCACGGCAGATTTGACTTGAAAATAAAGTGCAACGGCGACACTCAGGTTGATGACCACCATACCGTTGAGGACGTGGGTATTTGTCTTGGTAAGGCATTTGCTGAGGCAGTGGGTGACAAGAAGGGCGTTACCCGCTACGGCAATATGATTCTGCCTATGGATGAGGCGCTGATTATATCGGCAGTTGACCTTTCGGGCCGTTCTCTTCTTTCATACAAGCTTGAAATTCCGACTGAAAAAGTCGGCACGTTTGATACAGAACTTGTGGAAGAATTCTGGCTTGCATTTGTAAGAGAGGCTGCCTGCACTTTGCATTTCGTTCAGATTTCGGGAACAAATTCTCATCACATTATTGAGGGTGCTTTCAAAGCTGCAGGAAGAGTATTCCGTCAGGCAGTGGCTATTGAGGTTGGATTTGAAAACGAAATCCCTTCAACAAAAGGGGTACTTTAAATATGGTTGCAATCGTTGATTACGGAGTAGGAAATCTGTTTTCTCTTAAAAGTTCGATGGAGGCAATTGGTGCCAAAGTCGTAGTTACGGGGGATGCAGACGTTCTTCGCTCAGCCGAAAAGATTATTCTTCCCGGTGTAGGTGCTTTTGAAGATGCCATAAAAAAACTTAAGGAAACAGGCCTTGATAAAGTAATTAAGGAAGAGGCGGAAAACGGAAAGCATATTATGGGTATTTGCCTTGGTATGCAGATGTTACTTGATAAAAGTTTTGAATATGGTGAGCATCAGGGATTGGGGCTTATCAGGGGAGAGGTTCGTCCTATTGACGAGGTTATTCCGAAAAACTTGAAAGTTCCGCATATCGGCTGGAATTCGTTAAAATTTAACAAAGATAAGCATGAGATCTTCAAGTATATTAACGACGGGGATTTTGTCTATTTTGTCCATTCATACTACGGTGCAAAATGTGAAGAATCGGTTATCGCAACCGCTGAATACAGTATTGACGTTACGGCGGCTGTTGCACGAGGTAACGTTTGCGGATGTCAGTTCCATCCTGAAAAAAGCGGTGACGTAGGCTTGAAAATTCTTAAAGCATTTTGCGAGATGAAGGGGGAATAGGATATGTATATTTTTCCTGCGATAGATTTATATGAAGGAAAGGCAGTACGCCTTCTCCGTGGCGAATATGATAAAATGACGGTATACAGTGAAAATCCCATCGAAATTGCATACGAATTTGAAGCATCGGGTGCAAGTCATATACATATGGTTGACCTTGAGGGTGCGAAAAACGGCGGAACGCCCAATATTGATATTGTGCGTCAGGTTGCCGAAAAGACGGGACTTTTTGTGGAAATCGGCGGTGGCATACGCAGTATGGATGTTATTGATGCGTATATCGGTGCGGGAATTGACAGAGTTATTCTTGGTACGGCGGCAGTTCAGAATACGGAATTTGTAAAGGCGGCTGTTGATAAATACGGTGAAAAGATTGCTGTCGGTGCAGATATAAAGGACGGTTACGTTGCAATCAAAGGATGGACAGAAAAGTCACAGTATACCTGCTTTGAATTCTGTGAAGAAATGCAAAATTTAGGCGTTAAAACGCTTATATGTACGGACGTTTCTAAGGACGGTGCAATGCAGGGCACAAACCGTGAATTATATAAGGAACTTTCAGAAAAATTCAATATGCAGATAGTGGCATCCGGCGGTGTTTCGACCATTGATGACGTAAAGGCATTGGCAAAAATGAATCTTTACGGTGCAATTATCGGTAAAGCATATTATACAAACGCTATTTTATTGAAAGAGGCAATAGAGGTGGCAGAATGATAACAAAAAGAATAATTCCGTGCCTTGACGTCCGCAATGGAAGAGTGGTTAAAGGAGTAAATTTTGAAGGGGTGTCGGATGTTTCGGACCCCGTACAGCTTGCGAAGCATTATAGCGATAACGGTGCTGATGAACTGGTGTTTTATGATATAACGGCATCGTTTGAAGGCAGGGCACTGTTTACAGATATACTTAAAGAGGTTGCTAAAACCATTTTTATCCCTCTTACCGTAGGTGGCGGTATAAACACACTTGATGATTTTGACCGTGTTCTCAAATGCGGTGCTGACAAGGTAAGTGTAAATTCGGGGGCAATAAAAAATCCCCGGCTCATTTATGATGCGGCGAAGCGTTACGGTGACCAGTGTGTTGTAATCTCTGCCGACGTAAAGAGGGTTGACGGTGTTTTCCGTGTTTTTGCCAAGGGTGGCAGAGAAAACACGGGAATGGAGGCTGTCGAGTGGATAAAACGTTGTGTAGATAACGGTGCAGGCGAGGTTGTGCTTAATTCCATTGATACTGACGGCGTGAAAAAAGGTTTTGATCTTGAAATGCTTGATGCTGTTTGCAACGCTGTGTCTGTTCCCGTAATTGCATCGGGCGGTGCAGGTGGAGTTTCTGATTTTGTGGAACTTTTCAAAAAAGTACCGAAAGTAGATGCGGGACTCGCAGCTTCAATCTTCCATTTTGGCGAGGTTGCAATTAAGGATTTGAAAGCAGAACTCCGTGCCAATGGAATAGATATGAGAATATAGGGGGAAAACGTTATGCTTAATATTGACGAACTTAAATTTGACGAAAAAGGGCTGATACCTGCCATTGTTGTGGATTCGGTAACAAAAAAGGTGCTGACCCTTGCGTATATGAACCGTGAAAGTCTTGAAATTTCGATGGAAAAGGGGTTAACCTGCTTCTGGAGCCGTTCAAGACAGGAGTTGTGGCTTAAGGGTGAAACAAGCGGTAACTATCAGCACATCGTTTCGATTACCGCAGACTGCGACAATGATGCACTCGTCGTTATGGTTGAAAAGGACGGACCTGCCTGCCATACGGGCACAGATTCCTGCTTTACAAAGGAGCTTTGGCAGAGTGAGGAATTGCATGAATTTTCACTTGGGGCTCTTATGGATTTGATTAAGGGCAGAAAAGTTAAAAAGAAGGAAGGCTCATACACCACGTACCTTTTTGAAAAGGGAATTGACAAAATTCTCAAAAAGGTGGGTGAGGAGAATACCGAGGTCATTATTGCGGCAAAAGCCGATGACAAAAAGGAAAC
The DNA here is from genome assembly GCA_045545175.1 of Feifaniaceae bacterium. Lineage (GTDB taxonomy): Bacteria > Bacillota > Clostridia > Oscillospirales > Feifaniaceae > RGIG6165. The sequence continues at coordinate 10,725 of JAZQAK010000027.1, read as the reverse complement.
GATTTATGAAATTGCCGACCTTTGCTATCACGTGATGGTGCTTATGATTGAGATGGGCATTTCGCTTGAGGATATCCACAGGGAACTTGCATCACGTCACGTAATAGACCACAAGGTTAAGCAGGAGAAGATGACAAAATGATTCTTGAGGATTTTCACGTCCATTCAACCTATTGCGACGGCAAAAACACACTTGAAGAGATGGTGCGAAGCGCAATTGATTTGAAAATGACTCGGATTGGTTTTTCGGGTCATGCATATACAGCATTTTCTGACGACTATTGTATGTCTCTTGAAGATACCAAAAAGTATGCACAGAATATTGCCGAGCTAAAGGAAAAGTATGCGGATAAAATCACGATACTTTGCGGACTTGAAATGGACTATTTTTCCGACAAACCGAATATAAAGACCGACTATCGTATCGGGTCTGTACACTATGTAAAAAAAGACGGAAAATATCTTGAAGTGGACTGTGATGAGGAAGATTTTAAAAGCAACGTTGCAAACTTCTTCGGCGGTGACTACTATGCTTATGCAGAGCAGTATTTTGCATTGATGGGCGACGTAATAGGCAAAACGGGTGCAGATATTGTCGGTCATTTCGACTTGTGTACTAAGTTTAATGAAGGAAACAAACTTTTCGATACCCGAAATCCCCGATACGTTACTGCAGCAAAGTCGGCAATAGATAAATTGATTTTATGCGGAAAACCTTTTGAAATAAACACAGGCGCAATTTCACGTGGATATCGCACAGAGGCATATCCCGAGATGCAGTTTCTTGAATATATTGCCGAGAAAGGCGGAAAAGTTATCCTTTCAAGTGACAGCCATTGCGCAAACACACTTTGCTACAAATTTGAAGAATATGAACGTATTGCGAAGGATATGGGATTTAAAGATTTAAGATTTTAAAGAAAAAAGCACTTGCGATTCGCAAGTGCTTTTTCTTGTGTTTTTTCATGGTATATGTTATACTGTATCTGCGACACAACGGAATAATTTGGACAAACTGTAGGAGAAGGAGTTTTTATTTAGGTAAAAACGCATTCTCTGTTTTGACTTTCTCTTGTAGTTTGTCGAAGTTGTGTCGCAGCAATTGGAGCTATGCGTTTTTCAGTGCGTAGCTTCGGCTGCGCACTTTTTTATTGTAAGGAGATTTATATGCCCGATTACAAAGCAATGTATTATGAATTATTCAATTCGGTCACGGATGCTATTGAAATACTTATGAGAGCACAGATGAAAACAGAAGAGATGTATATAACCTCTTGTGAAAAAGAGGAAAAGTTATCAGAGTAATGCTCGTTAAAAAAGCGCTTATTAGTGCTTTCCGTTTGCAATATTGATTTTGTACAAAATATTGGTATAATAGTGGCATACAGATGATTTTAGACACTGTAAATAAGAGTAAGAGTACAACAGCTTTTCGTGTTTCTATATCAAACACGGAAAGTTGTTTTTTTGAGAGGGATTTATGAAAAAAAGAGTCTTTTATACCGAACTTGCATACGTTTTCGGTGTGATTATACTTGCGATAGGAACTGCTTTTATGACGATAGCGGATTTTGGTTTGTCAATGGTGGTCGCACCTGCTTATCTTTTACATCTTAAAGTGTCGCAGTATCTGCCGTTTTTTACTTTCGGTATGGCAGAATACGTTTTTCAGGCAGTTTTGCTTATAGTTATGATGATTTTACTTCGTAAAGTGAAACTGACGTATTTATTTTCGTTTGTAACGACCGTAATTTACGGAGTTATACTGGATGCTTCAATTGCACTGGTATCCGTTATTCCTACCGATACCTTCATTGTGAGAGGCATTCTCTACGTTGTCGGTATGCCGCTTTCTTCACTTGGTGTGGCTTTGCTGTTCCGTACTTATATTCCGCCGGCGGCGTATGAGTTGTTCGTCAAAGAGGTGTCCGCAAAGTTTAAACTTAACATACATAAATTTAAATCGGTATACGATTACATGAGTTGTATAGTCAGCATAGTGCTTTCGTTTGTGTTTTTCGGTATGTGGCACTTTGAGGGGATAAAGGCGGGGACGCTGATATGTGCCCTGCTAAACGGTGTTTTAATCAGTGCATTTACTAAAATTTTTGATAAAATCTGGCTTTTTGAGGATTATTTGAAAAACATAAGGGTTAAATTGTGAAAAATATGTCACGGCAACTTGACTATGTCGGACAATGAATATATAATGTATATGTACATATGAGTCTTCGTGGAAGGCTTTAAAAATTCATTTTTCAAAGGAGTATGAAAATGGCAGTTATAACAATTGTTGGTGCAGGTATGATGGGCTCAGCGCTTGCATTCCCTGCAAGAGAAAACGGCAACGAAGTAAGAATTGTAGGTACACACCTCGATAGAGAAATTATCGAAGGTTGTCTTGCAAACAACAGACATCCCAAGTTCGACAGAGATTTTCCGGAAGGAATCTCATTCTATCAGATAGAAGATCTCGCTAAAGGTTTAGACGGCGTAGATATGGTAATCGGTGGCGTTAGCAGCTTCGGTGTAGACTGGTTTGGCGATAACGTACTGCCTGTTATTCCTGAAAACGTTCCTGTTCTTACAGTAACTAAGGGTCTTATGGATACGGAAGACGGTAAGCTTCTTACATATCCCGACCTCTGGAAGAAGAAGCTCGATTCAATGGGCAAGAAGCTTTCACTCAATGCTGTAGGCGGTCCTTGCACAAGCTATGAACTTGTTGCTCACGACCAGACACAGGTTGCTTTCTGCGGTGATGACCTTGAAACCTTAAAGTATCTTAAGAAGCTTATGGAAACAGATTATTACCACGTAAGCATCACAACTGACGTTGTTGGTATTGAAAGTGCAGTTGCACTCAAGAACGGCTATGCTCTTGGTGTTGCTCTTACAATCGGTGTTAACCAGAAGAACTTTGGTGACGATACACTTCACTTCAACTCACAGGCAGGTCTCTTCGGCCAGGCTTTAAAGGAAATGTACAGACTTCTCGAATTCCAGGGCGCTGCAACACTTGACAACCTCGGTGTTGGTATTGGTGACCTTTACGTTACCGTATACGGCGGAAGAACACGTCTTGTTGGTATTCTTCTCGGTAAGGGCCTCAACATTGATGAAGCTAAGGCTGAACTTCAGGGTGTTACACTTGAATCACTCGTTGTTGCAGAAAGAGTTGCAAGAGCAATCAGAATCAATATCGAAAAGGGTACGCTTAAGGCAGAAGACTTCCCGGTACTCCTTCACATTGATGATATCATCTGCAATAAGGCTCCTGTTGATATTCCGTGGGATGCTTTTACATTCGTAAAATAAACTAACTAATAAAACCACTCTGAGAAAACTCTCAGGGTGGTTTTTTATTTATGCATTTACAAGACACGTTCATCGTGGTAAAATATATAAAAAAGCGGTAAAGGAGAATACATATATGAGTTTTTTGAAAGGTAAAACAGCCATTATTACAGGTGCAGGTTATTCCGTTCTTTCGGACGGCAGATGCGGTTCTATTGGTTACGGCATTGCAACTGCCTATGCTAAAGAAGGGGCAAATCTCGTAATAACGGGTAGAAACGTTGCTAAACTTGAAAAGGCAAAGGAAGAACTTGAGCGTCTTTACAATATAAAGGTTCTGGCTCTGCAGGCAGACATATCTGACGGTGCAGACAATGAAGCAATCGCAAAAGGCGTTGCACAGAAAGCAATGGATGAGTTTGGAAGAATAGACGTTCTTATCAACAATGCTCAGGCATCTGCATCAGGTGTAACGATACAGGATCATACTACTGAACAGTTCAATCTTGCTATGTATTCAGGTCTTTATGCGACCTTCTATTATATGAAGGCGTGCTATCCCTATCTTAAAGAAACGAAGGGCAGCATTATTAACTTTGCATCAGGTGCAGGCCTTTTCGGTAATTACGGTCAGTGCTCGTACGCTGCCGCAAAAGAGGGTATAAGAGGTCTTTCGAGAGTTGCTGCTACTGAGTGGGCAGGTGACGGAATAAATACCAACGTCGTGTGTCCTCTTGCATGGACTGCACAGCTTGAAAACTTTGAAAAGGCATATCCCGAAGCATTCAAAGCAAACGTTCATATGCCTCCCGCAGGTCATTTCGGCGACCCCGAACTTGAAATCGGCAGAGTTTGCGTACAGCTTGCATCACCTGACTTTAAGTTTATGAACGGTGAAACGGTAACGCTTGAAGGCGGAATGGGACTCCGTCCGTAAGAAAAAATAACCTCCATATCCGTCAGGATTATGGAGGTCTTTTTTTATTCTTCAATTTCTTCTCTGAATACCTGAACGTTTCTCGGCTCTATCGGGGTAGAGAAAACGATTTGTGTATCCGTTTTTCCGAAACGCTGAAGTTCGTTTACAAATGCATCAAGTTCATTCGTGCTTGTAAATACGACTTTAAGAAGCATTGAATACAAGCCTGTTATACAGTTACATTCGAGAATGCAGGGGCATTTTTCAATATAAGTATAGAATTCGGGTTTTTGAATAGGATCCATGGCAAGATGTATAAATGCCTTTATGTGATAACCAAGTTTTACCTGGTCAACAATTGCACTGTATCCGTGAATTATACCTTCGTTCTGCAACTTTTCAATTCTTGCCGAAACGGAGGGTGATGACAAAAATACTTCCTTGGCAATATCCTTCAAAGGTGTTCGTGCATCTTTCTGAAGAATACTGATTATCTGTCTGTCTATGTTGTCCATTAATGTTACTCCGTTTCTTAATAATATTTTTATTATAATATATGCCTGACTAATAATCAATAGTTTTGGCATAAATAAACTTTAATAATTTAAGATAAAGATTATAAAGTTTAGGAAAACAGGCTTACTGTTGCAAAAATAATAAAGTGTTTCTCATAATATTACAATGTGGTAATATTATAATAAGAATGGCAAAACAGGTGAGTTTCTATGATTGTAAAAAAAGCAAAAAAACGTTTTGTAATAGCAGGACTGATATTTGCATTGTGTATTATCTCATACGTGTCCTGCAAAATAACCTCTCTTGCGGCGGATTACGTATTCGTTCCGTCAGCAAGAATTATAAGTGCACCTATGAAAGCGCTGAATTCGATATTGCCGATTTCGTTTTTTGAGATATTTCTTATTCTGCTTATCCCGCTTTTTGCTCTTTACGTTGCAATGACGGTAAAGAAAACAAAAGAATATACGGACAGAGAATTTTGGCTGTCACAGGGAAGTATGCTCACTCTTACGGCAAGTATACTGCTTAGCCTGTATCTTGCGTTGTACGGATTGCCTTGTATGCGAACACCTGTTATTGACGTAATGTATGACGGCGTGAAAATAAGCGATACGGATATGCTGTACGAGATGACCTTGCACATCGTGCAGGAGGCAAATGAAAACCGCAAACTTGCAGGTGAATTCGATTTTGAAGACACTGCACGTAAAATCAAAACGGCTTTCAAAACAGCGACCGATAAGTATGATTATCTGAAAGGTAAGCCTTCAAGACCGAAGAAAAGCATATTCTCCGTACCGTTATCGCATTTTTCGATAACCGGAATTTATATGCCGTTTACGGCAGAAGCACATATCAGTACGGATAATCCCGATTTCGTGATTCCTTTTACAATGGCGCATGAAATGGCACACAGTACGTTTGTCGCGAGGGAAGATGAGGCAAACTTTTTTGCATATCTGATATGTATGGAAACAGACGACGCACAGATAAAATATTCTGCAAATTTCGAGGCAATGATATACTGCATAAATGCGCTGTATAAGGATTCGCCCGAAAAGTGTGCACACGTCGTACAGACGATGAGTGAAGGTGTTCTAGAGGACCTGCGTATCAATAACGAACACATTGATTCGTACGAAGGAACAAGTTCGAAAATCGGTGAATTTGTAAATGACGTTCATTTGAAACTATCAGGTCAGGAAGGGACAGAGAGTTATAACTTGGTAGTGGAACTGCTACTTAAGTGGTATGAGCAGAAGTAATTATTTAAGTTTGATTTTTGCAAGTCCGGCCTCGGAGGTTTCTTTATAAGGAGTCAACAGGTCGTGACCGGTTTCTTTCATTGCTTTGATAACGTTGTCTAACGAAATCCTTCTTGTACTCCACAGAAAATCGGCAAGGTTTACGGCGTTAATAGCCCTCATTGCCGCAACGGCATTTCGCTCGATACAGGGAATCTGAACCAAACCGCAAATCGGGTCACACGTCAGACCGAGATGATGCTCAATTGCAATTTCTGCGGCATATTCGATTTTATCAATGCTCAGTTCGAACAGTTCGGCAAGAGCAGCGGATGCCATTGCACATGCACTTCCTATTTCAGCCTGACAACCGCATTCAGCACCTGATATTGAAGCATTTGTTTTAATCAGATTGCCAATTAACCCCGCTGTCATGAGAGCACGGATAATCTGTGTGTCACTGAAATCGTGTTTTTTCTGCTGATAATATAATACAGAGGGGAGTACGCCTGCTGCACCACAGGTAGGCGCCGTAACTATCGTTTCACCTGAAGCGTTCTGTTCACTGACAGCAAAAGCGTAAGAACATACGATTCTGTTTTCTCTGGTTTCCGGTGATTCGCTCATATACTGACTGTTATACAGGGTTTTTGCTTTTCTTTGAAGTTCAAGACCGCCCGGTAGAATACCGTCCATTTCAAGACCGGATTCAATAGCGGCTTTCATAGTTTCCCAGACAGTTTTCAGATACTTTTCTATTTCAGTTGTTTCGTTTTCGAGTACGTATTCCCAAAGCCTTATTTTTTTGTCTTTGCAATATTCAGCTATTTCGGTAAATTTTTTGTGGGAATATACTATTTTTTCTTCCTCGGGTGAAGAATTCTCGGAAAGAATATACCCTCCGCCTATACTGTAAAACGTTTCTTTGCATGTTTCGGAGTTATTCTTGCAGGCTGTAATAGTCATAGTGTTCGGATGGGGAAGATTTTCTTCAACGTAATTAAACTCTATTTCACATTGAGTGGGAGAGAGAGTTTTCTTTATTACGGTATCCGTTCCGTGACCTTTACCGGTTTTAGCAAGAGAACCGTAAAGTATAACTTTGAAAAAATCGGCGTCAGGATTATTAGCTTTGAATATTTTGCATATTCTTTCAGGACCTATGGTATGAGAACTCGAAGGGCCTCTTCCGATTTTGTAAATCTCTGCAACTGATGTCATTCCAACGGGGGCTGCTTTGACAACTTTGACATTTGTCTTTTCGTAAAAATAATCCATTGGAACGTTGAAGGTTTTTGACAGAGCATAAATATGTTTTGCAGACGGCTGTGACAGGCCGTTTTCCCATTTTGAAACAGCCCTGTTACTGATTCCCAAATATTCACTGAGTGTCTTCTGAGACATCTTGTTTTTACGTCTCAGAGTAGTTATTGCCTTCGGGCAGAATTTTTCCATAAACACACCTCTTTAATTTCCATTTTAACATAGCATATCTCAACTATAAAGTAAAAACTAACTATTTTCAACAAAAATAATCAACTACAAGTTGAAATTTTATATCTTTTTCATTACTCATTGCAAAATATCAAAATAAGTGATAATATATAAACGATAAATTATATAGAAGGAAGTTATGTTATGGATTACAAAAAGCAAGCACTTATCTCACATGAAGAGTGGCAGGGCAAAATAGAGGTTAACTACCGTTGTCCCGTAAACACTAAGGATGATCTCGCTGTTGCCTACACGCCGGGTGTTGCTGAGCCGTGTCTTAAAATAAGTGAAGACGTTGATCTCAGTTATAAGTACACACGCCGTGGAAACCTTGTTGCTGTTGTTACAGACGGTACGGCAGTTCTCGGTCTTGGTGATATAGGTCCTGAAGCAGGTATGCCTGTTATGGAAGGAAAATGCGTTCTCTTTAAGGCGTTTGGTGACGTTGATGCATTTCCGCTTTGCGTTCGTTCTAAGGACGTTGATGAAATTGTAAAGACGGTTTCTCTTCTTGCGGGTTCTTTCGGCGGTATCAACCTTGAGGATATTGCTGCACCCCGTTGCTTTGAAATTGAACGTAAACTCAAAGAGGTATGTGACATTCCGATTTTCCATGATGACCAGCACGGCACGGCTATCGTTTCTGCCGCAGCTATGATTGGTGCATGCCGTCTTACAAAGAGAAATATCAGTGACCTTAAGGCAGTAGTTTCAGGTGCAGGTGCGGCAGCTATTGCCGTTACACGTCTTCTTATGACACTCGGTCTGAAAGACGTTATTCTCTGTGACCGTAAGGGTGCTATCTACGAAGGCCGTGACGGTCTTAATGCAGAAAAAGAGGCAATGGCTAAAATTACCAACAAGAATAAGGTTGCAGGCACTCTTGCTGACGTTATGGTTGGTGCTGACGTTGTATTCGGTCTTTCGGGTCCCGGCATCATTACACAGGATATGATTTGTTCAATGAGCAAGGATCCTATGGTATTTGTTATGTCAAATCCCGTACCGGAAATTTATCCTGACGAGGCTATTGCGGCAGGTGCGGCAGTAGTAGGAACAGGTCGTTCCGACTTCCCGAATCAGATAAATAACCTTCTTGCATTCCCCGGTGTGTTCAGGGGTGCTCTTGACGTTCGTGCAAGCGATATCAATGATGAAATGAAGGTTGCTGCGGCATATGCAATCGCAGATCTTATTGATGAAAAGGATCTTCGTGCAGACCGTATTATCATTGAACCGACAGATCCCAAGGTTGCTCCTGCAGTAGCGGCAGCTGTGGCAGAAGCGGCAAGAAAAAGCGGCGTAGCAAGAATATAACTCCAATAAAATATTTAAAAGGAGAACGAGTTATCGTTCTCCTTTTTGCATTTAAATTATAATGAAGGAATAAATATTATCAGGCTGTCAAAAATAACCTTTGGGTGATGTAATGAAAATTTTTGTCAACAGCAAAGATACGGCAGATTATATTAAAGAACTTTCGGGCAATTCGCCCAATCTTAACATAACCGAAAATGAGATAAGCGGTATATCTTTTCGGATAATTGCATTTGAAAATATGACAAACAGGGAACTACTGACACAGGGAATAATCAATTTCATTCTGTACACTGAGAACAAGAAGTTTCTGTGCGGAAAAGACCTCTATAAAGAATTTTTCAGCGGTGCTTTTATCACAAGTGAAAAGAAAGAAGTGGATAATACTGAGGACGTATATACCGCTCTTTGTTCGGGATTTGCTGCTATAGCAATAGACGGTATGGAAAAGGTTATAATTCTCGGTGTGCAGGGATTTATGGTTAAATCGATAGGTGAACCTACCGAAAATGCACAGATAATGGGCTCTAAAGAGGGCTTTACCGAGGCTATAAAGATAAATCAGACCATGGTAAGACGCCGTATCAAGAGTGATAAACTTCGCATTGAGGAATTTCCTATAGGAAAGGTCTCAAAGACAAACTGCTCTCTTGTCTATATGAGTGATCGTGTCGATATGAGAACGGTTGACAAGTTGCGAGATCGCCTGAAGGAAAAAACGGTGGATATCGTGCTTGAAAGCGGTGCTGTGAGAATAGTTGCCGATGAGCATCCGAGCATTCTTTTTTCGCAGGCAGTCCCTGAAGAACGTCCTGATGCCCTCTGCCAGAAGATTGCGGACGGAAGAATTGGCATTATGATAGACGGAACGCCGTATGCTGTTATAGTGCCGTATTTGTTCAAGGACCATTTCAGCAGTCTTGACGATTATTCTTATAAAGTGACGTATGCCAACATAATCCGCTTTTTAAGATACCTCGCTTATGCGATGGCGCTACTTGGCTCGGGCATTTTCGTTGCAATAGTAAAGTTTCATCCGCATCTTATAGAGGGCGTCTGGCTCGATTCGATTAAAGAGGGGCTGAAGGGTACACCTCTGGGCATAACGTCCGAAATGCTGATAATACTGCTCATATACGAAACTATGCGTGAAGCGGGGCTCAGGCTACCAAGACCTGTCGGTCATACAATAAGTATTGTTGGCTCTCTTATCATAGGTGATGCTGCAGTAAGAGGCGGATTACTTTCGCCTGCAGTAGTGCTTGTTGCGGCATTGACGTCAGTTGCATCGTATATGGTGCCGACGCTGATAGATAGCACAGTACCGCTTCGGCTTTTATTCGTGCTTGCAGGGGGATTTTTCGGTCTTTACGGTATAGGTGCGGTATTTCTTATATATTGTATTCTCATTTACAGCAAAAAAACTTACGGAGTGCGGTATTCAAAAGGCATTTTCAAGGATATAAAGCCGGTAAGAACGTCATATACGGGGAATAGTAAATGAACAAAACTTACAAAACTTCCGTTTGCGGAATACTGTTCGGACTTGCAATAACGTTTTCATATATTGAAAGTCTTGTTCCGTCAGCGGGGATACCGGGGGTTAAACTCGGTCTTTCAAATATAGTTACAATGTTTGCTCTTGAAATTATGGGGTTTCCGTACGCATTTGGCATAGTTGTATCCAAAGGTGTGTTTGCCATGATAACGAGAGGCTTTTCGGGTGGTGTGATAAGCCTTGCAGGCGGGTTATTGTCACTCTTTGTGATGTATATCGTGTCAAAATGTAAAAGTTATATGCTTTTGGGAATTTCGGGAGGAATATCCCATAATTTAGGTCAGATATGTGCGGCAAGTCTGCTTATGGGAACAAGTGATGTTTTCTGGTATTTGCCGTATCTCGTATTATCGGGCTTTGTTATGGGAACTGTAACC
>JAZQAK010000026.1:0-51897 GCA_045545175.1 Feifaniaceae bacterium | reverse complement strand
TCTTTTGCCTTGTTCTTCATCCAAAATAATGCTTTTTGTAGTGCTTTGCAGTTTTGGGTTAGAAATTTTTCGTTTAGACAAAATAATAAAAATTCCGCAATACTTTGTGTATTACGGAATTTTTTTATGAAGTATTAACGGAAAATGGCGAGCCAAAACCGATTCATCCCTAAGTGAACACGCCCCAATTTATATTCTTGTTCTGAGTAAATCTGCTTTGCCGTTAAGAGTGTATTCGCCCGTTCCTGCAGGCACGAAAGCACTCATACCCTTTTTGAGAGTCAGTTTTTCACCGTTTGCTTCAAGAACTGCCTCACCGTCAAGACAGAGAATTCCGTTAAACGATGTTTCGTCTGCAACGAATGATACCTTACCCTCAAGTTTTACGTCCTCCGTCGTGAAGTAATCACATTCTGCAAGAAGTGTAACGGTTGCATCCTCCTTCTTTTCGGGGTTGCCGAAAGGCTTTGTATCCCTCGTGGGAGGTTCAAGTTTCGTAACGTCAACAGCCTTGTCTATATGCAGTTCCCTCGGCTTGCCGTCAGCACCGACTCTGCCGAAATCGTAGATTCTGTAGGTTGAATTACTGCTCTGCTGAACCTCGGCAATAAGAATGCCCTCGCCTATCGCGTGGAGAGTGCCCGCTTCTATAAAGAACACGTCTCCCTTTTTAACGGGAACGTCATTTGTTATTTCAAGCAAAGTATTGTCCTTGATTCTTGATACGAACTCCTCTTTACTTACGTTCTTTTTAAAACCGTAGAGAAGTTTTGCACCCTCTTTACAGTCGACTATGTACCACATCTCCGTCTTACCCGGCTCACCCTCGTGAATACGTGCGTATTCGTTGTCAGGATGCACCTGAACAGACAGACTCTGTGCCGCATCGATAAGTTTTACAAGTATCGGGAAACCCTCACTGTCCTTACAGTTTGAGCCGATAACGCCTCTGCCCTCGGCAGCAATGTATTCATCAAGTGTTTTTCCTGCGTATTCACCGCTTGCAATAACCGAAAGACCGTCCTTATGTCCCGAAATCTCCCAGCTTTCCGCAACGATTTCAAGGTCGCTCTCTTTTCCGTACTCCTCTTTAAGAAGTTTTCCTCCCCACAGATAATCCTTAAGGGGTGCGTTTAATAATACCGGTTTTCTCATTTTATTACCTCATTTCTTACTTCAATTGCATAATCGGGATAGTTAGTTATTACGGAATTGACACCCAGCCTCATCATATTTCGCAGTGACGGTTTGTCATTTACCGTCCACACGTTGAGACCGACGCCGTATTCGTCACATTCCCTCTTTACGTCGGGCGTGACCGTTTTGTAGTTGGGATGATAATATTCAACCCCCATATCGCTGCAGTAAAGACCTGCATTTTCAAGACTTTCTTTGTAAAGAAAGCCGCATTTTATTTCGGGTGCAATTTTCTTGAGTTTTACAAGCGAAGCGTTGTTGAAAGACGAAATCATTACCTTATCTTCTATGCCGAAAGACCTTATCATCTGAACCATTTTTTCGGCAAGTTGCGGATAATATATTTTCGTGTTTTTGAGTTCAATATTTGCTTTGATACCGCTTGTTTTTATAAGTTCAAGAAATTCCTCCGCCGACGGAATACCGCAAAAGCCGTAACGACCGTCGAGCACCTTGCAGGAGACGTCAATTTTCTTTACTTCTTCCCACGTCATATCCCTGATATATCCTTTTGAATTTGACGTGCGGTTTACGGTTTCATCGTGAATAAGACACAGCACCCCATCCTTTGTAACGTGCACGTCTGTTTCAATCCCGTCAACCCCAAGCTTCACAGCCTCTCTGAAGGCTATCATCGTGTTTTCGGGATACGCACCGGTAAAACCTCTGTGTGCGTATATTTCACTCACAACAACACCTCCTTTTTATTATAATAACACCTTGACCCGTGTTTTTCAAGACGATAAGCGTCCACGGCTCTTATTTTTTTAGTTTTTCGTAAAAAACACTCTCCAAAAGGGTTATTTGATACCTTTCATAAGAAAATTTTGTATTTTTTCGTTTGATTTTTTCAATTCAAGCCTGTTTTTGTATTGACTTTATTATATAAATGTATTAGACTTTAGTTAGCATAATATGGCAACTGCTTTAAGGAGGAAGATAATGTATTCAGTAAAAAACGGAATTTTATATAAAGACGGCGTTGCACACATTGCAATCGGTCAGTCTTACTACCCTTCATATCATCCGCAGAAGGTTCCCCTGCTTGAAGGCGAAGGTGACAGGCTTGCCCTCGCAAAAGAGGATATGCGTTTAATGCGCGAAGCAGGCTTCAACGTTGTGCGTTATGCCGCACTCGGTGATATTGAATGGGACGGAAAATCCGACGTTAAATACGATTTTCCGCTTATTGACGCTCTCATAAAAGAGGCGACGGAAAACGATCTTGCATCATGTATCAGACTTCAGGGTTATGCCATGAACCTGAGAAATCACGAGAACGTTACGATGCTTGACCGTGACGGCAATGAGATGCCTTTCAAGTGGTCATGGTTCGTTCGTGCCTGCTTGAATCACGAGGGAATCCTCGAAGACAACGTTCAGGGCACACTCGCTGAAGCAAAGCACTTCGGTCAGTTTGACAACGTCGTAAGTTACCAGATATATAATGAAGCAAGTTATCCCTCATCAGGTCTTTACGACTATCATCCCGACACTATTGCGGCATACAGAAAATGGGCTGTAAAAAAAGGCTTCCTTACGGAAGAACAGGCAAAGGATTACGATCCGCCGAGAAGGCGTCCGTTCTACAACGAGTCTCCTGAAGACTGGGTAAACTGGCGTATGTTCCAGACGGAAGTTATGAGCGGCTTCCTCAACAAGTGTGCAGAAGTTGCTAAAGAAGGTTTTGCAGATGCAGAAACGGTAACCTGTCACAAGCCCTGTCCTTTCAGAGTAAGCGCCCCCATTCAGGGTGAGGATTACTTTGATATTTCAGAAGGTATGGACATCTGCGGTATCACGCACTACAGTTGCTCATTCAAGACGGATATATTCCAGTCAATGCTTATTCTTGACGGTGCCGAAAGCGCTGCGGCAACATTCGGTAAGAATGCTTGGCTCATCGAGTACAATGCAAGAACAGACCTTGATTCTAAAGAATGGGAAAGAGAAACTTATACGGCAATCGGTGCTGCATTCAAGGGTATCTTCTACTACGAATGGCGTGCAGACGTTCCGCTGCCCGACTCGCCCGAACCTGAACTTTTCGGTATGATTTACAATGACGGCAGAAAGACCAAGAAGTATGACGATGCCGTTCATATGAATCATCTCATAGATTCACTCTCACCCTACATAGCAGAAGCGCATAAACAGCGCAGCGGAATAGGCATTCTCTATTCACAGCATTCGATAGCATATGCAGATGCTCTTGAGAACGGTGACGAGCTGGCTGTTTCAAGACTTAAGAACTCCACCATATTTGATATGAGGGCAGTTTACAAACAGCTCAGAGAACTCGGTCACACCCCCGACATCACAAGGTCGTGCGACCTTGAAAAGAATCCTCTCGGTCTTGATATGCTTCTCATTCCGACGAAGGACGGTCTCTCAGAGGAAGAACTTGCTCAGATTGCCGAATTTGCAAAGACGCATCCCGTATTCTTCTATGACCGCGCCGAACTCGGTTACAAGATTCACGAAAACTGTGTTGACCTTATCGAAAAATACGGATTTATGGATCCCAACGTCAAGCACGGTGTAGGTCTTCCTTTAAGATCACACAACCTTAAAACAACGCTCAGCATACTCGGTAAGACGCCTTTTGCAAAGGTTACCTGCGAATACGACACTATTGCCTGCAGTACCATCACGGGCACTGATGCTGACGGTGTATATTACAATTTCTGTCTTACAAACTACGATGACTTTGAAAGAAGTGTAAAAGACGCTGTTCTTCACATTTCTCCCGAAGTTGCAGCTTCATGCAAGCATGCAAAGTTCATAACCAACCAGGGCGAACATAAGCTTAAAATCGGTAAGGATGGTACAATCCGCCTCCCCGAAATCACAACGGGCGGCTTTGTAATACTCTACAACGGTAAATTCAAAACTATATAAAGGAGATTAAGACTATGGTAAATGAAAGACCTGCCAAGATTGGTCTTCTTCTCATCGGTTCACCCCGCTTTAAACAGCTTGGCGAAGGTACCGAGCACGGTACTTACGGTGAAAGAAAACTTATCGAAGAAAAAGAAATCATCAAAAACTTAGAAAAAATGGGTGAAGTCGTTTACACCGGTATCACCTACGAGAGAGAAGACGTTGACAAGGCAATTTCCGCTTTCTTCAACGAGAAGGTTGACTGCGTTATCGCATCATATCTTTCATGGGCGGAAGACTTTGCGTGGATTCGCTTCCTTCGCAATATGCCCGAAACGCCCGTACTTCTCGCAAGTTTTGTCCGTGAAGGCGTATACGTAACGGACACTAACGACGAAGATCAGTTCCTCGACTTCCTTTCAGCCGGTGCACTTGTCGGCGTGCAGGAATCTTCAGGTGACTTTGCACGTTTCAACCGTCCCATGAAGGACACGATTCTCGGCACAATGGACGTCGTTATGGAAAAGGCAAAGGTGTTCATCGCCGCTGCCAAGGCAAGAAGCGTTCTGCGTGACTCAACGGTAGGTCTCCTCGCTTGCTTCAACGAAGCAATGTGGAGCACGTATCTTGATCCGTACAACATATTCCAGAAGGTTGGTCCCGAACTGCACTTCCTCTCAGTTGCAGAACTCTGTGACGAGATTGAGCAGGTTACGGATGAAGAACTCAAGAAGGTTACAGACGAAATCAAGGCTTCCTTCAAGTTCTACCCCAACGTTGACTATGAAAAGTTCGATGCTTCCGTCAAGGCTTCAATCGCCGTTGAAAAACTCTCGGCAAAATACGGTCTTGACCTTACGGTACTCAACGATATCGACACCGTTCTCTTCGGTCACGTAGGTCTGCGTCCCGGCTTTATGCCCACAACTGCAGAATCAAAGCTTACCTGTGTTCCCGAAGGTGACATAGGCAACGGCCTTGCTACATACATTCTCCGTCTCCTTTCAGGCGGAAAGAGGGCAAACTTTATCGAGCCCTTCTACATCGTTAAGAACCGTAACTGCATTGCATGCGGTCACGCAGGTCCCAACGATTACAGAGGCGATGCTAACGGTACTATCGTTGCACGTGATGAAAGATTTGCTAAATCACAGTGGAAATATGCAGGTGCACCTTTTGCATGGTACGTATTCCCCGAAGGCGAATATACTGTTCTTCATATGTCGGAAAACAACGGCAAAATGAAGATGGTATGCTTAAAGCTTACTGCAATCCCCACAAAGCACTATCTCGCAAGTTATTCACATGCTGACTTCGTTCACGAAACACTTTCACCCGAAGAAGTATGGAACGAACTTATCAAGATCGGTGTAAACCAGCACTACGGCATCGTTCCCGGTGACTACACCAAGGAAGTTGAGCAGCTTGCTGATATGCTCGGTTTTGAGTATCATTTTGTAGGCTAAGATCCTGTATAAATCAGTATTTTCATAATTCTGCCCGATAAACCGTGCCAATCGGGCAGACTGAAAATAAAAATATCTTCCGGCACGGGAGAAAGGAATTAGAAATGAGTTTCATGTTCAACCCCTATCCTTACGACGATCCTTACGCATATAACCCGATCGACGCTAAGGGTATCGACACAAAGTCAATCGTAAACGGCAACGCTGCAGTTGCAGAATCACTTGCTGACCTTGCAGTTAAAGGTCTCGCAAAGAGAAAGACCTTCGTATTCGGTATGGACGGTTATGCAACTGCTCCTATCGATCAGGTTGCAACACTCGTTGCTCAGCAGTTAAACCTCCGTGGCGTTAAGTGCACAATCCTTAACGTTGAAGATCTTTACAAGGACGAAGAAGTTCTTGATAAGATGATTGAAGACGAATGTCTCCCCATGGACAGAGAGCAGGATCCCGTTCTTCTCTACGGTAGAAGATTTGAAGGCAAGTATGAAGACCTTTTCGATGAAAAGAAACTTGCTAACTTCATCAAGAAGATCCGTTCATTCAGAAGAAGCGGCGAAGGCGTAACTATCGTTTGCGGTTACGGCGCACTCTGCGAAACACTCCGTGTTCTCAACGACAAGAACGTTTACGTTGACCAGACTCCTCTTCACACAGTTCTCAACGTTAAGAACGGTCACTACAAGAACATCGGCCGTAAGTCAGCTCTTAACTTCAAGGCTACCTGCCGTCGTTGCTACTATGTAGACTACGAACTCGGTCTTGAACTCCGTCATCAGCTTATGAAGAATAAGGAAATGGACTACTACATAATCGGTGTAGATTCAAAGAACCTTAAGATGATGCCCTTCAAGACAATGATGCAGATTTTCGAAAAGGGTCTTCAGTATCCCTTCCGCACAAAGCCCGTTTACCTCGAAGGCGTATGGGGCGGTTACTCCATCATGACGAGAAGAAATCTTCCCAAGGAAATGAAGAACTGTGCATGGATCTTCGATATGATTCCGATGGAAGTTTCTATCGTATACGAAATCGAAGGCGTAAGATACGAGTTCCCCTTCTACACACTCGTTCAGTCAAAGCCCCTTTCACTCATGGGCAAGCAGTCTGTTGACACATTCGGTGATTACTTCCCGATTCGTTTCAACTACGACGATACAATCCATGCTTCAGGTAACATGTCAATTCAGTGCCACCCCGACGAAGACTACGTTGTTAAGAACAACAACGAACTCGGCCGTCAGGACGAATCTTACTACATTATCGAAGCAGGTAACGGCGCTCGTACATACCTCGGCTTCAACAACGGCATTTCTGTTGACGACTTCGTTGCAGCTGCTAAGGAATCTGAAAAGAACGCTACACCTATCGACTATCAGAAGTACGTTTACTCAGTTGAAAGTAAGCCCGGTACTCAGGTAACAATTCCTGCAGGTACAATCCACGCTTCAGGTAGAAACCAGCTTATCCTTGAAATCGGTTCACTTACAGTTGGTTCATACACATATAAGATGTACGACTATCTCCGTAAGGACTTCGACGGCAAGCCGAGACCGATTCACACATACCACGGCGATAAGGTTCTCGTAAGAGACCGTAACGCAGACTGGGTTGAAAAGGTTGCTCACACAGATCCCGAACACATCCGTGGCGGCGAGGACTGGGAAGAATACTACGTTGGTAACAACCCGATGCTCTACTTCAACCTCAGAAACGTTAAGTTCGTAACGAAGTACGACGATGATACAAACGGCGTATTCCACGTTCTTTCAGTTGTAGACGGCGAGCAGGTTAAGATCGTTTCAAAGAAGGATCCTTCAAAGTTCTTCATTGCAAACTACCTTGACGTTATCTGCGTACCTGCAGATATGGGCGAATACGAAGTTATCAATCTTAAGAAGGATACAACAGCTATCATTCATAAGACACAGCTCCGCCAGAACTAATTTAAGCCAAATAAAAAAGAGATTGTCACCCGACAATCTCTTTTTTTGTTGTAAAAACAGTCTTCTTCCCATTTGTATACGTTGGTGTCTATGTATTCCCCAAATCGTTCAATTGCATTTTTCCATTTTTTATCTTGCCAAACAAATGTAATTTCTGATATGAACAGATTGTGATAAAATATGCACCCGATGAAGAATAATCGTATTCTCTAAGTCTCGTCGGCTTTCGTTTCGGCAAAGTCATATCTTTTTTACCTCACAGACGGTGAGGGTTTTGTTTTTTACCTTAAAACGCACGTCATATCCTGCGTATTCCACGCCGAAAATGCGGTTTTCGTCGTCGTTATACGACGGTCTCGGGTCCTGCGAGAGCATACCGATTGCCCCCTCCCTCTTATCCTGTGGGAGAAGTGAAAGCAAATCCCCGTCAAACTCGACTTCCAGCATATACGGCTCGACGTTTTCGGCAAAACCGCCCGTTGCATCAATTTTCGCATCTGCATAGGGCAAATAAGGCTTGATGTCGTATATCGGCGTGTTATCCGCAAGGTCAATGCCCGACACATAAAGGGTGTCCCCCTCTATTTTTTCAAGCTTTACACACGAAAGCCCAATACTGTTGGGGCGAAACGGTGAACGTGTCGCAAAAACGCCCATACGGGTGTTACCGCCAAGTCGCGGCGGTCGCACGGTCGGTGACCAATCCTCTTTTTTTGCCAGATTAAAGCCCCATATCAGCCAAATATGCGAGAAACCCTCAAGCCCTCGTAGCGCCTGCGGGTTTCTGTACTTTTTCTCAAAAACTATTTTTCCGCAAAGCCCGGGGACAAGACCGCTCTGCCTCGGCAGACCGAACTTTGTAGGAAAATCAGTTCTTATTTTTGCTATAACTTCAAGTTTCATTAATATTCACAGTTGCCGACTGTTCTCGGATAGGGAATTACGTCCCTGATATTAGAAACACCCGTGAGATACATGATAATACGTTCAAAGCCGAGACCGTAGCCAGCATGCTTCGTACCGCCGTAGCGACGAAGATTTACATACCACCAGTAATCTTCCTCATTAAGATTACATTCTTTCATACGGTCAAGCAGAACGTCAAGTCTTTCTTCTCTCTGGCTGCCGCCGATGATTTCGCCGACACCGGGAACAAGAAGGTCCATCGCCGCAACCGTCTTACCGTCATCGTTAAGACGCATATAGAACGACTTAATTTCTTTCGGATAGTCGATAACGAATACGGGCATCTTGTATATCTGCTCTGTAAGATATCTCTCGTGCTCTGTCTGTAAGTCACAGCCCCAGGATACAGGGTACTTGAATTCCGCACCGCTCTTTAAGAGAAGGTCAACCGCTTCGGTATAGGTTACCTTGCGGTACTCACTCTTTGCAAGTGTGTTAAGTCTGTCAAGAAGGCCCTTATCAACGAAGCTGTTGAAGAATTCAAGCTCAGGCTTACACTTATCAAGAACGTGCTTAATTATATACTGAATCATATCCCATGCAAGCTGCATATTGTCATCAAGATCAGCAAATGCAATTTCAGGCTCTATCATCCAGAACTCTGCCGCATGGCGTGCAGTGTTTGAATTTTCTGCCCTGAAAGTCGGACCGAAGGTATAGATGTTGCCGAATGCCATAGCATACGTTTCACCCTCAAGCTGACCCGAAACGGTGAGATTTGCACTCTTTCCGAAAAAGTCCTGCGACCAGTCGATACTGCCGTCCTCATTCTTGGGAGGATTATTTACGTCAAGTGTGGTAACACGGAACATTTCGCCTGCACCCTCACAGTCAGACGCCGTCAGAAGCGGTGTATGAACGTACACAAATCCTCTGTCGTGGAAGAAGGTGTGAATTGCATACGCAACTTCACTTCTCACACGGAAAACAGCCGAGAAAAGATTCGTCCTCGGACGAAGATACGCCTGCTCACGCAGGTATTCCACCGTGTGACGCTTCTTCTGAAGCGGATAATCGGGGGTAGATTCACCCTCAACCCCAATGCTCTGCGCCTTGATTTCAAAAGGCTGTTTGTTTTCGGGGGTGAGCACCAGCGTGCCCGTTACGACAACTGCACTTCCCACGTTGAGAGATGCAATTTCATCGTAGTTTGCGATATTTTCACGTTCAAAAACTATCTGAACGCCCTTGAAATAACTACCGTCATTCAAGTCAATAAAGCCGAAAGCCTTAGAGTCACGGATAGAACGTGCCCATCCGCCGACAACAACGGTCTTTCCGCCGTAGTTTTCCATATCCGAATAAAAATCACGAATAAGATTTCTTTTCATTCCTGTATTACTCCTTTTTGCTCTTACCGAGATACGCCTCTTTAATACGTTCGTCACGAAGCAGTTCACTGCCCGCGCCCGTCATTGTGATTCTTCCTGTTTCAAGCACGTATGCAGTGTCTGCCGCCTGAAGCGCCATATTTGCATTCTGCTCGATAAGAAGTACCGTTATACCCTGCTCGTTGATGGTCTTGATAATGTCAAAAATGCTCTTAACCACCAGCGGTGCAAGACCGAGTGACGGTTCATCCATCATAATGAGCTTCGGCTTGCTCATAAGCGCTCTTGCAACGGCAAGCATCTGCTGTTCACCGCCTGAGAGTGTACCTGCAAGCTGCCATTCCCTCTCTTTAAGTCGGGGGAAAAGACCGTAAACATATTCAAAGTCAGCCTCCAGGCTGTCTTTTCTCAGATATGCACCGATACGAAGATTTTCCTTTACGGTAAGGTTTGGGAAAACCCTTCTTCCTTCGGGAACAAGCGTGATACCGCTTGTAACTATCTTATCAGGTGTCATTCCTGAAATTTCATTGCCCATAAATTTGATAGACGCCGTCTTTGATTTAACAAGACCTGCTATCGTTTTAAGCGTCGTACTCTTACCTGCACCGTTTGCACCGATAAGCGTAACGATTTCACCCTCTGGCACGTCAAGTGAAATGCCCTTTACGGCTTCAATACCGCCGTAGGATACCGTAAGGTCCCTGATTTCAAGAATATTACTCATCTTCAGTCACCCCCAGATATGCATCAATAACACGCTGATCCGCCTGAACGACCTCAGGTGTACCGTTTGAAATAAGCTTACCGAAGTCAATTACATATATACGGTCAGAAATGTCCATAACAAGATTCATATGATGCTCAATGAGAAGCACCGTGAGATTAAATTTATCTCTTATATGCTTGATAAACGCCGTAAGTTCATCCGTTTCCTGCGGATTCATACCTGCCGCAGGCTCGTCAAGAAGAAGAAGCGTCGGCTCCGTCGCAAGTGCCCTTGCGATTTCAAGCCTTCTCTGCTTACCGTAGGGAAGAGAGGTTGCAAGTTCGTCCTTAACGTCCTCAAGGCCGACTTCGCAAAGAAGTTCAAGCGCTTTTTCACGCATAGCCTTTTCTTCTTTCATATTGAGCTTGAAAGTTGCCGTAAACACGTTGCTCTTACGGCGGAGATGCATTGCAACAAGCACGTTCTCAAAAACCGTCATCGACTTGAAAAGTCGTATATTCTGGAACGTTCTTGCAATGCCCATTTTTGTAATTTTATCGGGCAGTTTAACTACCGATTTTTTGTATACGCCTGCATTTTCACCCTTGTAGAGTTTTTTCATCTTGCCCTTGGGGTGATTTTCAAGCATTACTTCTCCGTTAAAAAGAATTCTGCCGTTTGTAGCCTCGTAAACGCCCGTGATTACGTTGAATACCGTCGTCTTACCCGCACCGTTGGGTCCGATAAGCGAAACGATTTCACCCTCGTTTACGTCCATTGAAAGATTGTTTACCGCAACGACACCGCCAAACTGCATCGTTACGTCTTTAAGCGAAAGTACGTTTCTCATTTTTTATCTCCTTTCGCCTTTTTCTTGAATAGTTTTGCTATTCTGTCAAGTGAAAATTCCTTATCCCCCATGATACCTCTGCGGAAGAAAAGAACAACAATCATAATTATTACCGAGAATACGACCATTCTAAAGCCCGTGCGAAGCAGCGGAACCTGGAATGTGCCGATAAACATCGGTTCATCAAGAAATCTGAGCCACCATTCACTGCAAGCAATGAATAAGAACGAGCCTAAAATCGAGCCCGTGATAGAGCCGATACCGCCGATAACGACGATAAGAAGTATCTCGTAAGTCATCGCACTCTTGAAGGCGTTTGCCTGAACGGTCGTCTGGAAAATTGCGAGAAGTGCACCGCCGATACCCGCAAAGAATGCAGATATAACGAATGACAACTGCTTGTGTCTTGCAAGGTTGATACCCATTGCCTGTGCCGCAATTTCATCGTCACGGATAGCCTTAAAGGCACGTCCGTAGGTAGAATGAATAAGCATGGCAATAACCGCTATACATATCGCAACGATAAGGAAATACTGTGTCGTATTATCTAAAACGGGGAACTTCTTGAGAAGGTTTGAGCCGTTTGTTATTTTGCCAAAACCGTCCCACTGTGCAAGTGCCCTTACTATTTCGGCAAAGCCGAGGGTTGCAATTGCAAGATAGTCACTTTTCAGTTTCAGTACGGGCAGACCGATAAGGTATGCAAATATCGCCGCAACAACGCCTGCAAGAAGCATTGCCAGAATCATATTCATCTGGAAGTTGATGATACCGCCCTCATAGTAATAGTAAACCGATTCTCTCGCCGCAGTCGGAATTGTGAATATGGCATAGGTGTAAGCACCAAGAAGCATAAAGCCTGCCTGACCGAGCGAAAAGAGGCCCGTAAAGCCGTTTAAGAGGTTCATTGAAACAGCAACGAGTGCATAAACAGCACCTTTACGAAGCACCGTAACAAGCATCGAATAGGGTGCAACTATGTCAACGACGTAGCTCAGTGCAAATATCAAAAGGAGAAGGGCAATATAAATGATATTTTTCGTAGTCTTTTTCATACTGCCTCCTTATACCTTTTCGGAAGTCGATTCACCGAAGATGCCGTTAGGCTTAACGATGAGAACGACGATGAGAAGTGCGAAAGTGAACGCATCAGAGAAGGTCGTAAGACCTGCCGCCTTGATGAAGTTTTCGCATATACCGATTATGAATGCACCGATTACCGCACCGGGAATCGAGCCTATACCGCCGAATACCGCCGCAACGAATGCCTTAAGGCCGGGCATAGCGCCGATGGTGGGCGTAACGGTTGCATAATTTGAGAAATACAAAAGTGAGCCGACAGCCGCAAGGAATGAGCCGATGATAAAGGTCATACTGATAACCGTATTTATCTTGATGCCCATTAACTGCGACGTCTCAAAATCCTTTGAAACGGCACGCATTGCAATACCGATTTTTGTATATTTTATGAGAAGAACAAGGATAACTACAAGTAAAATAGTGAGAACGGGTGTGATAAACGTAACACGCTTAGTGGTGCAACCCATAAACGTCACGGTATCACTTATCCACGGGATAGTTGGATACACCTTTGCAAGACCGCCCGTTACGTACCATGCGGTGTTCTGCAAAAGATACGAAACGCCGATAGCAGAAATCATAACCGACATTCTGGGGGCATTTCTCAAAGGCTTGTAGGCAACACGTTCAACCACGAAGCCGAGTGCCACCGTAAGCACTACAACAAGCGGAATAGAGAGGTATATGGGCATTGACGCCGAAGCATACACCATAATAAAACCTGCAACCATAAATATATCTGCATGGGCAAAGTTGATAAGACGGAGTATACCGTAAACCATAGTGTAGCCTATGGCGATAAGGGCATACTGGCCGCCGACCGAAATTCCCGCAAGCAGATACGGCAGGTACTTAGCAATAAAATCCATTTAAGGAACCTCCGTAACAAAACAAGATGCGTGGCGGGCAAGATGCACCCGCCACGCGGAATAGCGATTGTTAATTAGTCAGCAATAGTCTGAATCTTACCAAATACAAATGCACCGTTAACTGTGTCAACAGTCTTGATGTATGCGAGATTTCTTACAGCATCGCCGATTTCGTCAAACTTGATTTCGCCTGTAACGCCTGTGTATACAACACCGCCGAGAGCGTCAGCAACTGCCTGTGAGTCTGCTGAATCTGCAGCCTTGATAGCTTCAACAGCTGTCATATAACCGTCAAAACCAAGTGCTGAAACTGCTGCAACGATATCGTTACCGCCGTTGTTTGTAAGCTTGTCGGGGTTAGCGTTGAGCCATGCCTTGAAGCCTGTAACGAATTCCTTACCTGCTGCTGTATCATCATTTTCATCGAAGAACGTTGAAACTGATACGTCAAGGTTTGTGCCCTTAGCAGCATCGAGAATTACTGAGCTTTCCCATGTGTCACCTGCCATAAGTGCATATTCAGCACCGTTTGAAGCAGCCTGTGAGATGATGAGTGAAGCTGATGTTGTTGATGTGGGAGCAAACATAACGTCTGCGCCTGCATTCTTAGCGCTTGTAATGTATGCAGTAAAGTCACTCGTACCTTCGGGGAATGTTTCGTAAACAACCTTGCCTCCGAGAGCTTCAAATGCGCTCTGGAATGATGTTGCAAGACCTACTGAATAGTCGTCACCAAGCTGTGCAAGAACGTATGCAGTTTCGCCCTTTTCTTCGAAAGCGTAGTTAGCAAGAACTGTGCCCTGGAAAGGATCGAGGTAGCAGATTCTGTAGTAGTATTCGTTACCGTCTGTAACTGCAGGGTTTGTGCATGAGCAGCCGATTGCAGGAATCTTTGCCTTTGCAAACGTGTCAGCAGCTGCGATTGATACGCCTGAGCCGTATGAACCGAGAACTATTGAACAGCCCTTTGAAACGAGCTGTGAAGCAGCAGAGATAGCCTTATCTGTTGATGACTGGTTATCAACTTCAACAAGTTCAATCTTGTACTCTTTACCGCCGAGTGTAACTGTGTTTACAAGAGTGTTGGCATACTGGATACCAAGAGTCTCCTGCTTACCGCCGGCACCGTTGTCACCTGAAGCGGGTTCGTAAATACCGATGTAAATAACATCGTCAGCCTTCTTGCTTCCGCAGCCTGCGAAGCAAGCAAGTACCATGAGGCACGCAAGTGCCAATGCAATTATCCTTTTCATAAGAAACCTCCGTATTGCCCTTCTGTGTGGCAATTGTTTGATGCGGATTAACTCCGTTAAATTCTATTATACATATATATATTAAAATGTCAACAAACTTAATCGAATTTGTCCCTCTAAAATCTACAAGTGTCCGCCGTAGTGCTACATAAACCTTTTTGAGTATGCTTTAGATGCCGTATTCTTCAAGCAAAAGTCGTGCCGATGGAGAAAACGCACTTCCCTCGGCAACTTTTTTCAACGCCTGTATCACCTCGTCACTCATAACGCCTGCAGAAAATGCAAGACCTGCCGTCCACACCGTCACGTTTTCACCTTTGTCAATAAGTGCAGTCACCACTGCGGAAACAATGCCGTTTTCCTTTATTTTCTCCCTCATCGAAAAAAGAAGTGCAGAATACTTCGCCGCATCGGCAAAACGCCTCTGTGTGATACATTCACCGTGTTTGAGAGCAGTTATTTCATAAGCATTCACAACTGACGAAACGTCGCTGTAATCAATAACCTCCGCTTTAGTGCAGGTTGAATTGTCAAAAATAAGGCTCGTTTCTCTCCTGTAATCGCCCATAGTATACTCCCTGACAACGTTTTCAAACTCGCAGGGTACAGACCATTCTCCCCTATTTTCATCAAAAAGCGTCGTCAGTATCTCAGCAGTCATTTTACGGTGTTCTTTGAGCAAAAACAGGCTGTCAAGGCACCGTTCTTCTGAAAAAATCGCAAAACCGCAGGGAATACCGCCTATTTCCACGGTATAGGCAATCTTGTCGGGCACCGTATAGAGTGCATCTGCACCCATTACACCCTCCCCCATCTCATAGCAGAAAAGCTGATAAAGACGCTCAAAAACCTCACGGTTTGCACTTTTTTGTATCAAAACGTTCATTACTACCTCATACAAAAACATATATTGTTAGTGTCATTATACCACAATTATACGTTTGATGTAATATTTGGAGAGTCTTATGAAAAAAACAGCCGTTTTATTTTTAGCACTTTTAGTCTTATTTATGTTTTGTGCCTGCCACAGAAACGAACTTTGCGGTAAATGGTATTCACAGCAGGAGGGTAACACCGTTATTTTTGATAAAAACGGCGATTTTTGCCTGCATTTTTGGGACGGAGATATTATAAAAGGCAATTACGTTATTGAAAAACAGGAGGGCAACCTCCTGACGCTCACACTTTATGACAGCAAGGGACGTAAACAGGACACCACAGTTACAATAAACGGCGATAAGATGAGTATGACAAACGTAATCTATCAAAAACAATAATAAAATTAAATAAATTGTTGAAAATATTTTTTAATATGATACAATAATATCGCTGATAATTAAAACTCATAGAGAGGAAGATGTAAAGATGGCAAAAAACAACATCGTTGATTGGAAGACAATCACAAATTTCGTAATCGATTCTTTCGTTGGTTACGGTATTCCCAGAGAAGATGCTGAAATATGTGCAGACGTTCTTCTTGAATCTGATAAGAGAGGTATTGAATCACACGGTTGCAACCGTTTCAAGCCCGTTTATCTTGACAGAATCAAGGCTGGTATCCAGAACCCCGTTACAAACTTTGAAATAATCAAAGAAACAGAAACAACAGCAGTTGTGGACGGTCATGACGGTATGGGTCAGGTTATCGGCTACAAGGCTATGAAAATGGCTATCGAAAAGGCTAAGAAGTACGGTATGGGTATGGTTGTTGTACGTAACTCCTGCCACTACGGTATCGCAGGTTACTACACGTCAATGGCTACGAAGGCTGGCTGTATCGGTCTGACAGGTACCAACGCACGTCCCACAGTTGCTCCTACTTTCGGTGTTGAAGGTATGTTCGGTACTAACCCCCTTACACTCGGCGTTCCTACGGACGAAGATTTCGACTTCAACTTTGACGGTGCTACTTCAACTTACCAGAACGGTAAGCTCGAATACTACGCTCGTCTTGATAAGGATGCTCCTGCAGGCGCACTCGTTAACCTCGAAGGTAATGCATACGTTGGTAAGTCTGCTGACGCTCTCAAGGCTATGGCTCGTGGCGAGGCTGCTCTTTGCACACTCGGCGGACCCGGCGAAGAAGGCGCAGGCTACAAAGGCTACGGCTACGCTATGTTCGTAGAACTTCTTTCAGCTGCTCTTCAGGACGGTTCATACGGTAAGGCACTCAGCGGTATCGGTGCTAACGGTGAGAAGGTTCCCTTCCATCTCGGTCACTTCTTCATTGCTATTGATACAGATCACTTCCTCGGTGAAGACGCTTGCAGAAAAAAGGCAGGCGACATCATCCGTGAAGTTCGCGGTGCTCAGAAGGCTCCCGGTGCTGACAGAATCTACTCTGCAGGTGAGAAGGAGCATGACGTACGTCTTGCTCGTGTAGACGGTGTTCCGATAAACGAATCAGTTCAGAAGGAAATGATTGCTATTCGTGACGAACTTGGTCTTACACAGTACCACTTCCCCTTTGAAGACTAATACATAAACAAATAAAAAGAACTTTGGCAAAGCCAAAGTTCTTTTTTTATTATTTAAGCATATTTTCGTATTCTGCCATAACGTTCATGAGTCCGCCCGTGATTGCATTGAAAAATTCTTCATTGCCATCATCATCAATAACCCATTTACCGTCTTCAAGACTCATTTCAACTGCCACGTCAAAACTTGCTGTCTTCTCAGTCGCGTTGATAATGTCAATGAGCATCTGCGATACAGCTTCTTCAGACATATCCTCGCCCTGAAGTGCCTTTGATAATGCCTGTGTCATAAACTCGGAAAATACAGTCTGCATATCCTTGGTAGTTATCTGGACATTGACTTTCGCATCATCTTCATCAACCTCTACGGTTTCACCGAATTTCCACGATATTGATGAAAAAATGCTCATCATCTGTTCCTGACCCTCAAAGTCAAAATCCTCTTCATCGTTTAAAGCCGCAAGCGTTTCCATATCACCGCTTTTAAGTGCCATAAGCATAGCGTCAAGGTCTTTCTGGGGTGATGCCTTCTGACATCCCGCAAATGAAAACAGCATTAAAACTGCAAGTAAAACACTGATAATTCTTTTCATTAAAGTGCCCCTTTCGCTGCACCGTAAATCGGTGTGTTGTCAATATCGTCAACTATTTCGATGAGTTTGAGGCCTACAAGGTCAGCAAGACCTTTTTTGATTGCCTCAAGTGAATAGTTGGGCTCTTTCGAAATCGCACCGCCGAGAAGCAGACAGTCATATCCGCCGTCACGAAGCACATCGTGAAGAATGTTTGCCAGATGCTCACCCATCATTTCGTATGCGCGATAGGCATTTTTATCACCCTCCGTAGCAAGACAGCATATTTCATAAGCGTCAAGACCTTCGGGTGCATCGGGCGAAAGCTCGTAAAACATACGCTTTACCGCACGGCGTGAAGCAAATTCTTCAGCGGTAGAACCATTGTAGGGCACGTTATAAATGGACACAGCAGGACCGCCCATCTCATTTTTCATAACTTTGCCGTTTTCCATAGTTGCAAAGCCAAGACCCGTACCCAGCATAACGCCGCCAATCTTTTTATACTGAGCGTATTTGGGATTGCGTGTTGCGCCAAGGATAAAACCTGTGGAATCGTGTACGAAAGTAATCGGAACGTCACCCAGTACCTCTTCAAACCAGGGACGCATGGGTATGCCGAATATCGACACGTATTTATGTGTCATACGGCAGATTCCGTTTTCATAGTCAAACGGGCCGGGAATACATACACCCACTGCCGTGATTTCGCTGCCTATCCCCTCAGCCTTTTCTTTTGCGGTCGTAGCAAGCGTCTTATATGACTCAACAATCTTATCAAGTTCACCGTCACTGTTGACGGGCACCTTCATAAACGTATCGGCAATAATTTCGCCTTCAGGCGTTACAAGTGCCGCTTTAAGATATGTTCCGCCTGCATCTACCGACAAAACGCACTTTTTCATAATACTTTTCCTCCTTAAACATATGAGTAAAAAAATTGAGGGCATAAAGTATGCCCTCAACCTGAATTACAATTTTAACCTTTAAGCGAACCTACCATTACACCCTTGACAAAGAACTTCTGTACAAACGGGTAAAGCGCAAGTATAGGTGCCGTTGCAACTACTATCAAGGCATACTTAAGCACGTCTGACAAGCCGTAAACCTGAGTTGAACCTTCTTCCATAGACTGTTCAAGGTCAACCTGTGAGAGAAGAAGAACTTCACGCAGGAACACCTGTAACGGGAAGTATTCTCTTGAAGTCAGGTAAATGAAAGCGTTGAAGTATGCATTCCAGTGACCAACCGCATAGTAAAGCGTGATAACCGCAATATTTGAAGTAGCAAGCGGGAGTACACATGAGAAGAAATACTTTATGTCAGAACATCCGTCAATCTGTGCCGCTTCAAGCAGGTCACCGGGGATACTCGACTGCATATAAGTTCTTGAAATGATAAGGTTTGATACGCCGATCGCACCGGGAAGAATCATTATAAGAGGATTGTTTATCAATCCGAGATGCTTCATAACGATGTACGTAGGAATCATACCGCCGCCGAAAAGCATTGTGAATGTGAAAAGGAATGTAAGCGTGCCCTTGAAAGGCATAGTCTTTCTTGCAAGGGGATATGCACACATAAGTGTCATAACTACGTTTACGATAGTACCGCCGACTGTGTAGAGAATAGTGTTTCTGTAACCTAACCACACGTCAGGATTCTTAAATACCTCTATGTAACCTTCAACACTCAAATCTACCGGCCAGAGAACGACCTTACCTGTTGCAACTGCAAGGGGTGATGAGAATGATGAAGATATGATGTAAATAACGGGATAGAGAATAACAAGAAGGAGAATTGCAAGAATTATATAAATTGCCGTATAGTAAATCTTGTCTGCAAGAGGCAGTTTAACCTTCTTCTTGGGACCGTACTTTTCGTATGCAGCGTTGATATCTGCAAGTCTTTTTCTTTCGAGTGCGCCGATCTTATGATCGATATCCGAAGCTGCAATTTCGTCAAGACCTGCTTTTTTAGCCTCGAGCTTTGCAACTTTAGCAGCATGCTTCTGTTCAATTACGTCAACATGCTTCTGAAGGACAGCAAGTTGCTTTTCACGCTTTGCTTCCTGTGCAGCCTTTTTAGCAGCTTCTTTTTCAAGCTTAGCCTGCTGTGTAGCTTCTTTCGTATTAGCCATATACTATCCCTCCTATTACCAAAGACTTGTGTCGCCAACCTTACGTGCAACCCAGTTTACAGAGTTGATAAGGATAAGGTTGATTACAGAGTTAAACAAACTGATTGATGTTGAATACGAGTAGTTAGGTGTCTGACTCGCAAGACCGACTTTATAAACGAGTGTCGAAATAACTTCGGATGCTTCAAGGTTAAGGTTGTTCTGCATAAGATAAACCTTTTCGTAACCAAGTGACATTACCTTGCCCATTCGCATGATAAGCATAATTGTGATCGTAGGCATAATCGTCGGAAGGTCGATATGTAAAACTCTCTGCCATCTTGTAGCACCGTCGATTTCAGCTGCTTCATGAAGGTCAGGGCTAACTGCGGAAAGTGCCGCTGTGTAGATGATAGAGTTCCAACCGAACGTCTGCCATACACCACTCCACACGTACAGATGCTTGAACGCCTTAACGTTTGACAGCGGGTCCTGTGCATAAGTGCCTGTGAAGAACGTGTATATAGTACCGTAGAGACCTACACGCACGTTGAGGATCTGCATAAGCATACCTACAAGAACGACCGTGGAGATAAAGTGCGGCATATATGTAATGGTTGTCGTTATCTTCTTGAACTTTTCAGCTCTGAGTGAGTTAAGAACGAGTGCGAAGATAACGGGAATCGGGAAGCCCGCAAACAAGCTGTACATTGAAAGAACAAGTGTATTCTTGATAACACGGGTAAACTGATAGTCGTTAAAGAATCTGATAAAGTTATCAAAGCCTATCCACCTACTGCCAAAGATACCGTCTTTAAACTTATACTTTTCAAATGCGATGATGATACCGGGCATCGGAACATATTTGAATACGATTACCCATACTACCGGTAAAATAAGGAACAGATACAACTGCCAGTGTTTCTTAAGGTCTTTCGCAAGACTCTTCTTTCCAAGAAGTCTGTCAACCTTGACACCTTTTGTTTCGCGGATTTTATTGCAGTCTGCTTTGCAGTCTCTCTTAAGAATTTCAATCTTGTTGAAAAGACTTCTGCGCTTCTTGCCTTCCGCAGTTTCAAGCTGTGCTTCAATTTCAGCAATCTTCGCATCTCTCTTAGCTTCGAGTGCCGCAATCTGAGCATCAATCTGGGCCTGTATTTTTTCAGCTTTAGGACGGTTCTTTTCTACCTTAGCTGCCTTCTTAGCCGCTCTGATAGCATCCTTTTCTGACTGCAGGTTGTCTACTACAGCAGTTTTGTTGCCCATTACATTTCCCCCTTTGGATTAGATTAGGAGTTTATTCTCCCTATTGTAGTAATTGTATATATATTTTCTCAAACTTTTGTGAAAAAAGCAAGTCTTTTTATCAAATTTGTACATCAAAACCACTATTTTTTTTGTGCATTATGCCACATTGTTAACAATTTGTTCATATTTTATTTAGGAAAACAAAAAATCGGGCATTTTTTGCCCGATTTTTGTTTTGATTTGTTTAGCCTGCAACTGACTGCATTCTGTCGTATGCATTCTGTGCACATTCAAGAACGCCTGCCGCATTCATAACTTCAAGCTGATTCTGGAACTTTTCCCAGCCTGCATCGTCAAGAGTTTCGATGCCTGTTATAAACTTAGCCGTCATTTCGTCAACGTAAGCTTCAAGGTTTGCAAGACCTTCCGTCGTGATTTCGTTTTCATCTTCCGTATAGATAAGCTTAACGATATTCTCTTCGGGACCTGTGCCGAGATAGCGACGTAACTGATCTGCATCTTCTTCCTTAACAAATGAACCTGCAGATAATCCTACCTGACGGATGAACGGACCTGTCTGTTCCCAGTGAACGTTCTGCGGTGCTGACCACTTAACAGCATTTTCCGTTTCTTTAAGAATTACCGGATAGCCTTCAAGTGCAGACATCTCGTTTTCGGGAGCAATCCAGTCAATGTCTTCTTCACCCCAACGAGTCCATATAGAAACCTTTTCACTTACAAGGTAGTCGCCAAAGCTGAATGCGGATTCAACGTCTTCAGCATTGCAGCTTATAAACATTCTCGGAACAGGAGCAGTAAGTTCTTCCGTTGCAAGAGGCTTACCGTCATTCCACTTACTGTTGAGCGGGTTGAGCGCCTTGTATTCATAACGTCTGGGGTCGCCTTCCTTGATATAACCGGTACCCATCGTTACGAAAGCAGTAGCAATAGTTTCATTGTAGTTGAGCATTGACTTATAGCTCGTGCTGTCCTGTGAGAAAGTAAGGGGGTCGATAAGCCCGTTGTCATAGAGGTCCTTAATCCATTCAAGACCTTCTCTCCACTCATCTGTCTGATAAGCAAAGCCAACCTCACCGTCACGAACGTACATATAGTTTTCTTCGCCTGCATATACGAATGCGTTCATAAGGTATCTGAACCAGCTCTTCGAGTCGCCGTAGCTTGTAAGACCGACTTCATCAGCCTTGCCGTTGCCGTTGGGGTCACCCTTAACAATAGTATTGAATGCATTTTTGAAGTCTTCTGTTGTGTGAATCTCCGTAATGTCGATTCCTGCAGCGTCAAACCAGGGTTCGTAAACGAACATTCTGTCTGCATAAGGGTTTGTAATAGAATCGTTTACTCTGGGGAACGCATAGATTTCACCGTCAGGCATCGTTATGTAAGGATAGTAATTCCAGCCGATTCTGTCAATCGCTTCAATACTGTAATACGCAATATCCTTGTTATAGAAATACTCTGTAATAGGTACTAAAACCTCTGAATCAGCGAGATTAAGTATCATACCGTCTGAGAAGCCGCCGATTACAACGTCCTTAAATTCTTCACCGCCCGATGCAGCCATAAGATTTATCTTGGTGTTGTACTCGCCCGATGGAAGAACTTCAAGCACGAGATCTGCATTGAGATCCTCTTCGAGCATAAGCGTCTGCTTGTTGGTGTCCCAGTCTTCTACGTACTGATTGTCGGGAAGCATTACAGAAATTGTCTGCTTCTCCTTAAATATCGGAAACGTGCCGGGTGTGTTGTACTTTGCTTCGTCATAGCCCGTCGTAAACTCATACGTCTTCGTTTCATTGTCGCCGTTACCTGAACCGGTACAAGCCGCCATTGAAAACAGCATTACGAGTGCCATGAGAATTGCCAATACTCTTTTCATGTTTTTTCTCCTTAGATAAAATTTGAAAGTTACATCTTTCTTATTACATTGTATCAAAAAAAACGATAATTGCAATAGGTTATTATTTATACACGCACAAAAAAACAAACCGCAACACCCTGAAGTGTTGCGGTTTTAATTTACAAATTACTTGTACATTCTGTCGAATGCCGTCTGTGCAAGTCTGAGAACTTCTTCCGAATTCATAGTCTTCGTCTGATTCTGGAACGCTTCCCATCCTTCATCAATATCGATAGTTCCGGTTATGAACTTAGCCGTCATTTCATTTACGTAGGTCTTGAGATTTGCCGTAGCTTCAGCTATTATTTCATTCTCTTCAAGAGTGTAAATAAGATCCTGGAAATCCTCTGCGGGAGCTGTGTTTTCATAGAGAAGCTGACCTTCAGCAATCTTTATGTTATGATCAAGCGGGTTACCTGACCATACTACACCTGCAGAAATTTCCTTTGCATTTGCGCCGGCGGCGGTGCCGTGCCAGTGCTTGTTCTGTACCGTTGAGTAGGGCAGAACTTCTATAAGAGTTGCAGGATAGCCGAGTACATCGTACATCGACTTATCGTTTTCACCGGGTTCAAGCCAGTCAACACCCTTTTCGCCCCAACGCTTATGAATAGAGTTTTCCTTTTTCATCATAAGGTCGCCGAAACGAACTGCATTTTCAGCATCTGTCACGTTACAGCTTACAAGGAATGCTGCCGTTGCAGAAGGAAGATTGTATGATGAAAGCGGTTTGCCGTCATTCCATGCACTGTTGAGCGGTGCTATACACTCGTACTGCACACGTCTTATATCATCCTCAGCGATATAGTCTGCACCCAACGATGAGAATGCAGTTACTATCGTATCAGTGTAGTTGAGCATCGACTTGTAGCTTGCACTATCCTGTGAGAAAGTAAGGGGGTCGATAAGACCGAGGTCATAAAGTTCCTTCATGAACTTAAGGCCTTCTTTCCATTCCTCTCTCTGATAAGCGAGACCGAGTGTGCCGTCTTTAACGTACATATAGTCGTCGCCACCTGCATATATGAATGCGTTCATAAGGTACTCAAACCATTTAAGCGAAGTTGCATAGCTTGTAACACCCACTTCGTCATTCTTGCCGTTGCCGTTGGGGTCATTCTTCACAACCGTAAGGAAAGCATTCTTGAAATCTTCAGTTGTGTGAATGTCTTTAATATCAACGCCTGCAGCGTCAAACCAGGGCTTGTAAACCCACATCTTTGCATTGTTACAGTTTGAAACAGAATCAGTTACACTGGGGATAGCGTATATCTCACCGTCAGGCATTGTGATAAGCGGATAGAAGTCAAATCCCATTCTGTCGAGAGCATCCTGAGTATAGTACGTAATGTCCGTATTATACATATACTCCGTTATAGGTGTAAGCATTTCGGAATCGGCAAGCTGTATAACCATTGCACTTGCAAAACTACCGAGAATAACGTCCGTATACTCTTCACCGCCCGATGCAGCCATAAGGTTGATCTTCGTTTTGTATTCACCTGAAGGCATAACTGTCAGAACGAGGTCTGCATTAAGCTGCTCTTCATACATAAGTGTCTGTGTGTTGGTATCCCAGTCTTCAACATACTCATTGTCAGGGAGCATAACTGAAATAGTCTGCTTCTCCTTGAATATCGGGAACGTGCCAGGTTCGTTGTACTTTGTCTCGTCATAGCCCGTCGTAAATTCATACGTCTTCTTTTCTACATCACCGTCATTACCTGTGCCGGTACATGCAACCATCGAAAACAGCATTACGAGTGCCATGAGAATTGCCAATACTCTTTTCATATTTTTCTCCTTGATTTTAATTTGAAAGTTTCATCTTTCTTATTACATTTTAACAAAAACATTTATATTTTCAAGCATTTTCCGTGTAATATGTCTGCATTTGAGATATATTCAGTAATAATGTGCAAAAATAGTAAGTTTTTGCAAAATTAAAACGGGCACCGCTGACGGCACCCGATTTAATATTATTTACCTGCAACTGCAAGCATTCTGTCATATGCAGCCTGTGCACATCCAAGAACTTCCTCAACGTTCATCGTCTTAAGCTGATTCTGGAAAGCATCCCAACCTGTTTCAAGATCTTCTGTGCCCGTAATAAACTTACTTGCCATCTCGTTAACATAGGTATTGAGATTTGCAAGACCTTCCGAAGTGATTTCATTTTCATCTTCCGAATAGTTAAGTATAACTATGTTTTCTTCGGGACCCGTTCCCTCATAGAGAAGCTGACCCTCAGCGATTTTTACGTTGTAATCAAGTGGATTTCCCGACCATACTACACCTGCAGAAATTGCTTTCTGACGAATGTACGGACCTGTCTGATACCAGTGCTGATTCTGTACTATCGAGAAGGGGGTAACCTCTATAAAATAAGGCTCGTAGCCGAGTGACTCGTACATCGACTTGTCGTCTTCATCGGGAAGAAGCCAGTCAACACCCTTTTCACCCCAGCGTGTGTGAATTGACATCTTTTCACTTACCATATAGTCACCGAAACGGAATGCCGTTTCAACGTCATCACAATTAAGACTTACAACAAATCTCGGTGCGGGAGCGGGAAGCGTTTCCGATGAAAGCGGCTTACCGTCATTCCACTTACTGTTGAGCGGCGGAACGCATTCATACTCAACACGTCTTACGTCTGTATCGGCAATACCGCCTGCACCCAGACCTGCAAACGCCGCAACGATTGTTTCGTTGTAGTTCTGCATTGACTTAAATCCTGCGGAATCCTGCGAGAATGCAAGGGGGTCGATAAGGCCAAGGTTATAGAGTTCCTTAATGAAGGTAAGACCTTCCTTCCACTCTTCTGTCTGGTAAGCAAAGCCCACCTTACCGTCTTTAACGTACATAAAGTTGGGGCCACCTGCATAAACGAATGCATTCATTATGTAGTTGCGCCATTCGTGACTTGATGCAGATGCCGTTATACCAACTTCATCAGCCTTTCCGTTGCCGTTGGGGTCACTCTTCACAACCGTAAGAAGTGCATTCTTGAAATCTTCAGGTGTCTTGATATCCGTGAGTTCAATGCCTGCTTTATCAAACCATGGCTTGTAGAACCACATTTTTTCATCACTTACGTTTGAAATAGCCTCATTAAGCCTCGGAATAGCATAGATTTCACCGTCAGGCATCGTTATGTAGGGATAGTAGTCCCAGCCGAGTCTCTCTTTTGCTTCGTTGCTGTAATATGCAATATCCGTATTATACATATATTCCGTGATAGGAACTATAACCTCAGAGTCAGCAAGTGTTATCAGCATTGCATTTGAAAAACCGCCCAGAATAACGTCTTTATACTCTTCACCGCCCGAGGCTGCCATAAGATTTATCTTGGTTTTGTATTCTGATGAAGGCAGAATGTCAAAAACAAGGTCAGCATTAAGATCCTGTTCATAAAACAGCGTCTGTGTGTTTGTATCCCAGTCCGTAACGTACTGACTGTCGGGAAGCATAACTTCAATCGTCTGCTTCTCCTTGAATACAGGTAGCGTACCAGGTGCATTATACTTGGTTTCGTCATAACCCGTGGTGTACTCGTATAAATTCATCGAGCCGCCGTCATCATCAGAACCGGTGCACGCAGCAAACGAGAACAACATTACGAGTGCCATAAGAATTGCTATTACTCTTTTCATAATTATCTCCTTACAAACAGTATTTGTTACACTTTGCACAAATTCTACTTTATTAACTATGTAACTACTGTTAATTATATCATAAACTTTCCATATTTCAAGACAGTACTACGTTCTGCTTTTTTAATATCCTATCCGCTTTTTTTGATATTTTATCAAATAACACACTTGCTGACTCCCCAAGCAACCTCGTAAAAACAAAAAACTCCGCAATACTCAAAGTATTGCGGAGTTTTTGACATATTAACTAAAAGTACATTTTACCAGTTAACGAATGACTGCATTCTGTCGTATGCCGTCTGTGAAACTTCAAGAATTTCATCAGAATTCATAGATTTCGTCTGATTCACGAAAGCATCCCAATCCTTGTCGATATCGAGAGTGCCCGTTATGAACTTAGCCGTCGTTTCATTTACGTAGGTCTTGATGCTTGCTACTGCTTCTGCAACAATTTCATTTTCTTCAAGAGTGTAAACGAGATCCTGGAAGTCCTCAGCGGGAGCCGTGTTTTCATAAAGAAGCTGCGCTTCGGCAATCCTTATATTGTGATCAAGCGGGTTGCCCGACCATACAACACCTGCAGAAATTTCCTTTGCGTTTGCAGCAGGACCTGCACCGTGCCAATGCTTGTTCTGTACCGTTGAGTAAGGAAGAACTTCTATAAGAGAAGGTGCGTATCCGAGTACTTCGTACATAGACTTGTCGTTTTCACCGGGTTCAAGCCAGTCAACGCCCTTTTCACCCCAACGTCTGTGAATGGAGTGTTCCTTTGACATACATACGTCACCAAAACGAACTGCATTTTCAACGTTTTCTGCATTGCAGCTTACAAGGAATACTGCAGTTGCAGAGGGAAGGTTGTATGATGAAAGCGGCTTACCGTCATTCCATGCACTGTTGAGCGGTGCGATACCTTCGTATTCCATACGTCTCGGGTCATCATCTGCAACAGAGCCTGCACCGAGACCTGCAATACAGCCGACGATTGTTTCGTCGTAGTTAAGCATTGCCTTAAAGCTTGCACTATCCTGTGAGAATGCAAGCGGGTCGATAAGACCGAGGTCATAAAGTTCCTTTATGTACTTGAGACCCTCTTTCCACTCTTCTCTCTGGAATGCGAAACCGAGCTGTCCGTCTTTAACATACATATAGTTGTCGCCGCCCGCATAAATGAAGGCGTTCATAAGGTATTCAAACCATTTAACCGACGATGCGTAGCTTGTGATAAGAACTTCGTCGTTCTTGCCGTTGCCGTTGGGGTCCTTACCTGCAACTGCGAGAAGTGCGTTCTTGAAATCTTCCGTCGTCTTTACGTTGGCAAAATCAACGCCTGCTGCGTCAAACCAGGGCTTGTACACGAACATTTTTGCGTTATTACAGTTAGATACTGAGTCTGCCACGTTGGGAACGGTGTAAATTTCACCGTTAGGCATCGTGATAAGGGGGAAGAAGTTAAAGCCCATTCTGTCAACCGCGTCCTTAGTATTCCACATTATATCTGTGTTATACATATACTCGGAAATAGGCTGAATCATATCGGATTCTGCAAGCTGTATAACCATTCCGCTTGAGAAGCTTCCGAGGATTACGTCTTTATACTCCTTACCGCCCGAAGCAGCCATAAGATTTATCTTCGTGTTGTACTCTGCTGAAGGAAGAACTGTAAATACAAGATCTGCATTAAGTTTTTCTTCTGCCATCAGCGTCTGTGTGTTGGTTTCCCAGTCTTCTACGTACTCGTTGTCAGCAAGCATAACTGTAATCGTCTGCTTTTCCTTGAAAACGGGATACGTGCCGGGTGCGTTGTACTTTGTTTCATCATAGCCTGTAGTATACTCATAGTGCTTAATTTCAAGTTCCTCATCACCTGAACCGGTACATGCGGCAAATGAGAAAAGCATAACGAGTGCCATGAGAACTGCCAATACTCTTTTCATAATTTCTCTCCTTTAATTTGATTAGAAAGTCGTATCTTTCAACTTATATTTTACCAAAAGTGCACATATTTTCAAGTATTTTTTAATATTTTCTTATATATTAAGGCTATAACCTTCTTCCAATAGTAAAACGGGTATGACTATCATACCCGTTTTATGTTATTCTGCGATTGCTTGCCTTCTGCCGTGCGCCGCCTATGCACACGTAAAGCTTAGCAAAATTAGCATCTGCAAATTACTGTCTGATTTTATTTGTTTTCATCATCAATATAGGTTATGGACGTGTCAATTACAACGGTACTGTTCTCACCGTCCCACGACACGTCAAAGCCGAGTCTCTTTGCAAGGTCACGGATTTTGAAATAGTTATTATCGGAGATAAAATACGCCACCATCGACGTTTCTCTTCCGTTGAGATAAACGGTAGAAAGTGTCGGCGTTGCAAGTATTGCCTGGTCGCCCTTGCCTATCATTTCATATCCGTCGGGAGTGTACGCCGTACCCGTCGTGAGATGTATTGAATTGTCGGACGCCTGCCATTTTACCTCAAACTGTTTTTCCGTACCGTTTATTACGTGTGCCACGTCACGAAGTTTGAAATAGTTGTTTCCTCCAATATTATATATATCGAATTTGATTTCTTTTCCGTTTACAAGCACGCGGTGTGTTGAGGGGAGGGCTATCGATTGTCTGTCAGGAACGTCCGTTGCCTCATCGTCCCATTTATAGTAGTCCTTATCCTCAGTTACGGGAGGGTCTTCCTCTTTCGGCGGTTCAACCTCTGCCTGACCGTCATCCGTTTCAACTTCCGTCACATATTCGGGTCTGTTATTCGCCCAGGGCAACGTGGGATAATTGATGTTGACACCTTCAACCACGGTCCAGACATCATTTCCGAGTCCTGTCATTTCGTCCTCGTCATTAAGAAGTCTTACCATCTTTGACGAGAGAAACTGTGCCGCAGTACGCATAACGGTGTCATCACGATCGCCCGTAACACCCTGCTGTGCAGTATTTCTGTAGTAATAGCAGTTTTCCACGTTTCCGTTCACGCTTCTTCCTGCAATGGCGGAAATGCCGTTTGAGTCTCTGCTTGTGCCCGTTATCGTGCCCGTGTTATAACAGCTATATACCGTACCGCCCGCGTTCTCTCCCGCGATACCACCTGCATCATACATACCCTTCACTTTAGCGGTGTTGTAGCAGTTGTTTATCGTACCGCTGTTCTGACCTGCTATACCGCCCGTTGACATATTGCCCGACAGTTCACCCGTCGTATAGCATCTTTCGATGACGCCCGAATTCTGTGCCGCAAGTATACCAACGTAATAGAAACCGCTGACAGACGCATCAACTACCGCAAGGTCGTATATATTTCCTGCATTGTTTCCGAAAAGGCCTATATGCATATATCTCTCACCGTTTGATTCGGCAAGGTCACCGTTCTGATCTTCAAAAGGCTGATACAGACCCTTTATATAATGTCCTGCACCGTCAAGGTCACCCTTGAAGGCTGTGTCACCGTCGCCTATCGGTGTGGAAACGTGCTCCGTCCCATTGGCGTTAAGCTGAATATTTGCATCAAGCACGAAATATTTTCCTTCGTAAGAGTTGCCTGCACAAACGCTTCTTGCAAGATATTCAAGTTCACCTGCAGAGGATATGAGATATGGATTCTGTGCAGAGCCGTTGCCCACTGCAAAGCCTTCGGAGGGTTTTATGTAAGTCACCGTCTTTATTTCGGTATCATCGTATTCTTCGCTCGGATTCTGCCACTTAAAGCAGGGATAACCGCCGTTTACGGCTGAATTTCTTGACCAGAGTCTGTCATTATCGAGAAGAGTGGTAAAGTATTCGGATTTAAGCATCGTTGACGTTTTGCTTTCTGTACCTTCTTTTGAATTACCTATGCCGTCAACCGCGCTGCCTTCAAGATAGTGGCAGTTTGACACTATTGCGCGGTTATTATAGCCCGCAATTGCGCCACTGTTGGTTCTGCCGACCACCGTACCGCTGTTGTAAGCGTTTTTCAGGCTGCCACCCTCACCCATAAGGGCACCGACAATACCGCCCGAATAACTTACGCCCGATATGTAACCCGTGTTGTAGCAATCGGCAATTTCACCCTTGTATTCAATATCCGTCGTCGTTCCCGTATAGTTGTAAGCAACTATACCCGAAGTATATTCCGTACCGAACACGTTGGCGCTGTTTGAACAACCCGACACCGTACCCGTATTATGTCCGACGATACCTGCCGTAAAAGCATTTCCGTTTACGGTTGCGGCATTTTCACAGTTTCTTATAAGACCGCTGTTAAAGCCTGCCACCGCACCCGTATATCTGTAACCCGTCACGTTTCCGCTTGAAATTATCAGATTCTTTATTGTGCCCGTATTATAGCCGAAAAGGCCCGTATACGTAGTCGTGTTCTGTGATATGTAAAGGTTGCTTATTTTGTGGAACTGTCCGTCAAACGTACCCGCAAAAGGCGTTGACGCACTTCCCACAGGCGTCCACTGCCTCGAAGCAAGGTCAATGTCACTCGTGAGTTTAAAATATTTGCCGGCATAGCTGTTTCCGTTTGCCACGTTGAGTGTAAGACGAGCAAACTGCTTAGCGGTAGCAATTATATACGGTTCGTCCTCAGTACCTTTTCCGCCGCCAAACGACGAAACGGCACTTCCGTCCCACGTATCAAGTGCTGCCGAGGGCATTGCCATAGCGGTAAAAACCATAACTAACGCAAGTAATACCGCCGTTATTCTCTTTCTCATAGACATATTCCTCCTTAACTCTACTGATTAAATTTTATCATATTTACTTATAATGTCAATTACCTGCAGTATTTGCCAGAACGGTTTCTATCATACGCCATTCCTCTGCCGTAGTCACGGGCAAAAGTGCACCGCTGTCCTTATGCTCAGGGCTGTATCTTGATGCAAAAACCCTCGTCTTACCTGCGGCATCGAGAGAGCCGTCCGTATAAATGAGATAATGCTTTCCGTTTTCAGGTGATTTGAATGCCGCAAGAACCGTACATTCAGTCACTCTTCCGTCGTCTGAAACGACGTTAAATGTTTTCTTTTCCATCATACACTCCGCAAATATTTTTTATTGCCTCTTTAAAGATTTCTACCGACATCACAAGTTCGTCTCTGACAGCAAACTCGTTTGCGCCGTGCATACGTGTATCCGTTTCGGGCAGGCATGCACCAAAGGCAACTCCCTCACAGCCGTATTTTTCCATATCGTGCACGTATGTTCCGCCTCCGAGTGCAACCGTACCGCCCTTTCTTCCGCTTATTTTTTCATAAGCGTCATTTAGCGCTCTTACAAGAAGCGAATCGGCAGGCACGTGATGCCCGTCAGTATGTGATACCACGCTGACTTTTATTTCACCGACGTCCCTTATGTTTTTATACATATCATCCCTGCTGACAGGCACCCTGACGTCGCAGGTCACTTTCACGCAGTCTTCATTCCCGTCAATTATATTGGGGGACAGCGTAAGTTCACCCGAAAGGTCGTCGCTGCATTTAATGCCGAATGTTTCCCCATCAGTCTTTCCGTGGGGCAGAAGCGCCGACAATTCTGTCATAATCCCCATTTTCGAGAGCAGAAACAAAAGTGCCGTTATCGCATTGTTGCCCTCGTCCGGAGTTGAGGCGTGTGCCGACCTGCCGATTGCCGTTATGCGAACGCCGTCAGGCGTTGGCGAAAGTTCAAAGTGAACCCCCGTCATTTTTTCGCAGTCGTCAGCCTTCGTTTTAATATCGTGGGCACGCCTGCCTTTTACCACCGCATACGCCCTGTTTGCAACGATATTTGCCGCCGTACCGCCCTTTATTTCCGCAAGGTCGGATTTATTTTGGGCACAGACCTCAAGGTGCATTCTGCCTTTTTCGGTATTTACCACGGGGTACTGTGCATCGGGCGAAAAGAGATATTTCGGCGGTTTATTTTTTGCAAAATAACGCTTTAAATCGTCACTTCCGCATTCCTCGTCACTTCCGAATATGACACGGACGTTGTTTTTAAGCCTGACGCCCTCATCTTTAAGTTGTGACAAGGCGTAAAGCGCACAAAGTGCGGGACCTTTATCGTCGGATACACCCCTGCCGTAATACCTGCCGTCTTTTTCAACGACTTCATAGGGGTCACTGTCCCAGCCCTCGCCCTCGTGCACCACGTCAAGATGTGCCAGAATTGCAAGTGCCGTCTGCTCACCGTTATAGTCGAAATCAAGGGCAACGTCGTCTGTAATACGTGGCTCAAAACCGTGTTCTTTTATTATTTCCGCTGCAACGTCAAGCGCCTTTCTCGGCCCCTCACCGTAAGGTGCGAAGGGCAACGCCTCACCTCTGACACTGCGTACCGCAACAAGCCTTTTTAAATCGCTTAAAAATCGCTCAAGCATACTCTTATATCCTCCCAGTCGTAGCCTGCACGCATAAGTGCATTTGCAACCTTGTTTCTGCATTTAGGCTCGGAAACGTCCATTTTTGCATATTTTGTCTCAAAAAGCATCATTATATTATCCCTGTCGGGAAGTGCCGTTTCCTCGGTTGCCTGTCTTGCGGTTTCCCTGTCGATACCCCTTACGAAAAGTTCCTGCATGACACGCCTTTTGCCGAAATGCTTTTCAATGCTGTACGTACGGCAGAGTCTTTTTGCATACTCAAGGTCGTCTACGTACCCCTTTTCTGCCATAAGGTGCGATATTTCATCTGCCGCCTCTCTGTCTGCACCTTTTTCACACAGCCGTCTGGCAAGACCTTTTCTTGAAAAATCGCCCCTCGACAGTGAAGAGTACGCCTTCACCTTCGCAAAATGCAGTTTCGCCTCCCTGTCAAGCGTTTCAGCCA
Source organism: Feifaniaceae bacterium (assembly GCA_045545175.1). Classification (GTDB taxonomy): domain Bacteria; phylum Bacillota; class Clostridia; order Oscillospirales; family Feifaniaceae; genus RGIG6165. Next base: position 18,549 of record JAZQAK010000026.1, on the reverse strand, counting down.
GGGAGTCGTCAATCTCCATACCCTTTGCAAGTGACAGAGATACCACCAGCGTATCATCTATGACAAAGCACAAATCATTGTCCGTTATGATTTGTGCTCCGTTGTCCTTTACATATTTAATGCTATCAATTATCATTATTCAAAATCGTCTGCCATAACGTCAAGACCTTTTGCCTTCGTTTCCGGCTGAACTACTTCCTTAGTTTCGGTTTTGACTGACTTTACGTCTTTACCGCTCGTATTCTTGATGGCATCGTAAAGTTTTGTTTCAATTTCTTTTGCAATATCGTCACGTTCAAGAAGATAATTCTTTGCGTTTTCTCTGCCCTGTCCGAGTCGCATATCGCCGTAGTAGAACCATGCCCCACTCTTCTGCACGATATCAAATTTTACAGCCATATCAATAATTTCACCGTCTTTTGATATGCCCTTGCCGTAGATTATTTCAAATTCACCCTCTTTGAACGGAGGTGCAACCTTGTTCTTTACAACCTTTGCACGAACGCGGTTACCGTATATTTCCGTGCCGTTTTTGAGAGTTTCCGTCTTTCTTATATCTATTCTTACCGATGAATAGAACTTGAGTGCACGACCGCCTGTCGTCACTTCGGGATTGCCGTACATAACGCCCACTTTTTCACGAAGCTGATTTATAAATATTGCCACCGTATTGCTCTTGGCAATAACGCCTGCAAGCTTACGAAGCGCCTGCGACATAAGTCTCGCCTGAAGGCCGACGTGTGAATCGCCCATTTCGCCTTCGATTTCAGCCTTGGGAACGAGTGCGGCAACAGAGTCGATAACAATAACGTCAATCGCATTACTGCGAACAAGCGCCTCCGTTATTTCAAGTGCCTGCTCACCCGTGTCGGGCTGTGAAACTAAAAGTGAAGCAATGTCAACGCCGAGTGCCTGTGCATAATCAGGGTCAAGTGCATGCTCGGCATCAATGAATGCAGCCGTACCGCCCGTTTTCTGCGCCTCGGCAATAACGGAAAGTGCCACCGTTGTTTTACCCGAGGATTCAGGTCCGTATATCTCGATAATTCTGCCTCTCGGCACACCGCCGATTCCAAGTGCAATATCAAGTGAAAGTGAGCCCGTTGAAATAGACTCAACGTTCATATCCGCCGTTTCACCCAGTTTCATAACCGAGCCTTTACCAAACTGTTTTTCTATCTGTGATAACGCCGTATCAAGTGCCGTCTTTTTATCTGCCATAGTTATCCCCTCCGCTTTTTTATTTTACTATACCACAAGTTTTTAAAAATAGCAACATTTGTTCGGAAATTATTTCACTCCGTAAACCACTCTGTCGTTGCCGTTTAAATCCTTTTCCGCCGTGACGTTTTTAAAACCCGCCTGTTCAAGCAGATTCATAACCTGCTCACGCTGGTCAAACCCGATTTCATAAATCAAAAGGCCGCCTTCTGCAAGATTTTCAAAAAACCTTTTCGTTATCTCACGGTAGAACAAAAGCCCGTCATCACCGCCGTCAAGCGCATTCCTCGGCTCGTATTTCTTTACCGACGTGTCGAGTTTACGTATCTCCGACGTTCTTATGTACGGTGGATTTGATACTATCATATCAAACACCTTGTCCGTTTTTTCGGACAGTATATCCATTTTTTGAGCGTCTACCGAAACACCCCACAACAAAGCGTTTTCCTTAGTCAGTTCTATTGCTTTATCGTTGATGTCAACGGCCGACACCTTTGCACCCGCCTTTGCAAGCGCAACGGATATACAACCGCTTCCGCAACACAAATCAAGCACACTGTCACCTGCTTTAAGGTGCTTTTTTGCAACTTCGACAAGTGTTTCGGTGTCCTCTCTGGGAATTAACACACCTTCTTTACAGAGTATTCTGTGTCCGCAGAAATCCCACTCACCGAGAACGTACTGAAGCGGTTTACCATTTGCCACCTGCGTTGCGGCATCAAGGCAGTTATCCCCTTGCACCTCACGGTCGAGAAGCACCTCGTTTTTTGAAATACCGCAAAAACGTGACACCAATTCAAAACTCTGCTGTCGGGTAAGCCCCATTGCAAGCATTTTCTTTACAAGTTCACTCGTTTTCAACTTTTCCCTCATACTTTTCGCCACCCGGCTGATATTCCGGGGCAACGAGTTTAAATGCAGTTATTGCGACTTCGAGCATCTCTTCATCAGGCTCTTTAGTCGTTATTCTCTGTATCATCATACCCGGGAAACTTATAATCCTCGTTACGATATTATCGTATTTTCCCGCAAGTTTTATAAGTTCGTAAGATATGCCCATTATAAGCGGTAAGCAACAAAGCTTGAGCAGTATTCTCACGAAGATATTGCCCCAGCCCACAAACATAAACACAAGTATTGAGAGAAGAAGCGTAATCGTCATAAAATTCGTTCCGCAACGGGGGTGGAAACGGCTGTAATTCTTTGCACTTTCAGGTGTAAGTTCACCGCCCTGCTCGTAACAGAATATTGTCTTATGCTCCGCCCCGTGATACGAAAAAACCCTCTTTATATCGGGCACGTATGCGATACCTGCCATATATCCTATGAAAATTGCCATTTTCACGAAGGATTCGATAACGGTTTTCATACCGTCCGAAAGCGGAAGCAGTTTACCTAAAAGTCCCGTCAGGAAGGTCGGCAAAAACATAAACAGAAACAGTGCAAGTGCAACGCCGAGCAATACGCCCACAACCATTACAACGTCCATTATATCTATTTTAAACTTTTCGGATATCCATTTTTCAAATTTCGAGGGTTCTTCCTGCTCCATAATCTCATCGCCTGCAACTTCGGCAGAATACATCATGGTGGAATAGCCAAGCTTCATCATTGCAAAAAAATTGACTACTCCTCTGATTATGGGAAGTGAGAGTATCTTATGCTTTTTTGTGACAGGCGTATATTTCTCCACTTTAGTGACTATCTCCCCGTCACTTTTCCTCACGGCAATTCCGACTTTGTCGGGCCCCTTCATCATAACGCCTTCGATAAGTGCCTGTCCGCCTATCGAGGTATAATTCATTTTCTTCTTTGACATTTTTATCCTCACAGATTTATTTTTTTAAACAAATACGGCAACGTTGCCGATGCGGTAAAGCCTATTATCGCATACCTTATCACACGGAAAATGGCACCTTCAGGCAAAACCGCCTTAAATATATACATAGTCAGAGCAACGACCGCAACACCAAGTACATAACGTATTGCCTTTTTTATTTTCGTGCCCTGCACGCTGAAATCTATATATTTTCTTTCAACAACTACACCGATAATTACGCCGAGTGCAATACCTGCCGAGGTAAGTGCATCCTTGCTCTGTGCCCCGTTTATAAACACGGACAGTATCGACAAAACGGGCAACACACACAAGACAAGCAAATACTCCTGCCCCTTGTTTTCCGCAAGTCGCCATACACACTCTGCTAAAAATATCCCGACAAGTGCAAACAGAATACCGCCGACAACGTCGGTAACATAATGCACGCCGAGTACGAGCCGTGACACCCCTATAAGTGTGACGTATACCGCTGCGGAAACGTATGCAATCGTATTTTTGCACCCCTTTACCGCCGAGAAAGCGGTTGCTGCGGCATTCTGCGTATGACCGCTTGGAAACGAATGTCCCGTTGCCGTATTTCCCCTCGTTACTCTGACCTTGTCGGATACCTCAAAAGGTCTTGAAACTCTGAAAACATTTTTTACAAAGTTATTAAGGCAGAGTGACGAAACGGCACTAAGCGCAATAAATTGCCCTCTTTTTTTATCTATACACCAGTAAAACAGCCCCATAAATGCAATAAGCGCATACTGTTCCCCCAACATAGTGAAGAGTTCAAAAAAGCGTACTGCAAAATCGGGAAGTGCGTTTGACAAAAACTCGGTTACCCCTATAAACATAAAGTTCACCTCTGTAGATTATTATACAGTTATAATATATAATTAACAAGTTAATTTTGTATGAATTTGATATTGCTTTTAATTCCACGGGTGCTATAATGTGTTTGTTGATTAAAAATGACAAAAGAGGGAGAAAATGGTCGCTTTACAAAAGTACAAAAATACTTCGTTCCTGATACCGCAAAATAAGCGTCTGGGCGAATTCCCCGATACGAAAAATGCACTCGCCAGTTTTTTTCATCTTGCAATACCAAGCATAATCGAACTGTGTTTTGCATCTCTTATCAGCGCGATGGATCTTATGATGGTCGGCAACCTGGGAAGTTACGCAACTTCGTCCGTCGGTCTTTGCACACAGCCTACTTTTCTGGCACTCTGTTTCTTCTTTGCTCTCAATACAGGTGTCACTGCAACCGTAGCTCGCCGCAAAGGGCAGAATGATAGGGACGGTGCCGTAAAAGCCTTAAAACAAACCCTTTTCGTAGGTTTTTTCATTTCACTTTTCTTTACGGTATTACTGCTTCTTGCAGGAAGGCCTCTGATTAAATTTGCAGGCGCCATACCGGGTGAAACACTTGACCCCGCAACGTCGTATTTTAAGATACTCTCCTCTTTCCTTGTATTCCGTGCTCTTATGCTGACAATAAACGCTGCGCTCCGCGGTGTCGGTGAAACGAGGACGACGCTCGTCACAAACGTGTGTTCAAACGTCGTAAATATCATTTTAAACTATCTTCTCATAGAAGGACATTTCGGCTTTCCTGCAATGGGTGTCGCAGGTGCCGCACTTGCATCGGGAATAGGCTTCGTAGTAGGCTTTCTCATCGCCCTTCGCTCAATTATGCGAAAAGGCAGTTTTCTTCGTATATCCTTTCACACGTCCTTTGTACCCACGAAAGAAACGTTTGCACCCATACTCCGCATAAGTTCAAACTCACTTATAGAGCAGTTGTTTATACGCGTTGGCTTTTTCGTGGTTGCAAAACTTGCCGCAAAACTCGGTACTGACGAATTTTCGGCACACACTATACTTCAGCAGGTAATTTCATTCACGTACAACATAGGTGACGGTCTCGGCGTTGCAACTACAACGCTCGTAGGACAGAATCTCGGCAAAAAGCGAAGTGACATTTCCGAGATGTACTGCAAACTTTCGCAGAGATGTGCTTTTGTGTCAGCAACACTTACAATGGCAGTAATAATTTCCTGCCGACACTTTATTCCGACGTTTTTTTCAGACGAGGTGTACGTCATAAGAATGGTAGCAATGGGACTGATTCCGTTATCGGTAATGCAGTTTTTCCAGCAACATCAGGTCATATTTGCCTCAACACTCAGGGGTGCGGGCGATACGAGAAGCGTTGCCATTTCAAACGCTGTCGGCATCGGGCTTATAAGACCCGTTTCCGCCATTGTTTCGGTCCTCATTTTCGACAATCTGGTACTGCTCTGGAGTCTTATGGTTCTGGATATGGTATTCCGCTATATCTTCTTGCGATACAGATTTTCTCTCGAAAGATGGAAATACATAAAAGTATAAAAAACGGAGGCTGATTGGGCGTGTTCACTTAGGGATGAATCGGTTTTGGATTGACCTTTTCCGTTAATACTTCATAAAAAAATTCCGTAATACACAAAGTATTGCGGAATTTTTATTATTTTGTCTAAACAAAAAATTTTCAACCCAAAACTGCAAAGCACTACAAAAAGCATTATTTTGGATGAAGAACAAGGCAAAATACCTCCATAATCCTGACGGATATGGAGGTATTTTAACAAAGTTATACGCCAAAATTATGCTTTTTGAGCGAATAATCCCTAAGCGAACACGCCCTTAGCCTCCGTTTTTTTATAAACTTACATTCCAAGATCTGCTTTTATTGCACCGTGTAAATCTTCACGCATCTTCATTATGTTGTCGTAATCTTCTATACCGTACTTTTTAGTAGTCCAGAGAGTAGCGTCGGACAAGATAATCGTATACAAGCCCGTGTTTCTGTCTGCAAATACGGACTGTCCCGTATGTCCGCAATGTCCTATACTTCCGTTTGAGAAAAGACCACCCGTCTGTGCAAATCTTTCGTCAACGTGAATATAGCCAAGTCCCCTACCCATAGAACTGTGCGGTATGTAATCTTTTGTCGCCATTTCAAAAGTCTCTTTCGAAACGAACGGAAGGCCTTTAAGCAGACCCTTTGCAAAAAGCGTCATATCCTTCATGTTCGAGAAAACGCCTGCATTGCCTGCAACGCCACCTAAAAATCTGCAGTTAAAGTCGTTAACAAGACCGATTTCTTCATCCGTCATATTGCTGTTTACAACATTCGACTTATCCTGCGGATTGTAGCACGTATGTGTCATACCCAGAGGCTTGCACACAAGTTCGGAAAAGAGCACGTCCTGCGAATTTCCGAGTAGTTTTTCCACGATTTTCTGCAAAAGGATAAACGAAACACAACTGTAACGGAATTCCGTTCCGGGTTTAATATCCTTTTCCTTGAGTATAAATTCAGCAACGTTATCCTGTGTAACACCCGGCATATCGATGCGTGAATTGGGAATTGTAATCGTATGTGTAAGCAGATTGCGTATTTTCAGATTTTTCTGATCTTCACCGCACTCAAAATCAAAGAAGTCTGCCGGCGAATCATCCAGCGACATAAGCCCCTTGTCAAGCGCAATAAGCGCAAGGCTTGTTGTAGATACGATTTTGCTGACCGACGCCATATCAAAAAGCGTCAATTCGTTAATGCTGCCGTTTTTCGAACGGTAAATCTCACAAATATCCTCATCATATCTGCCGACTTTGACTGCAATATTTTCGAGAAGTTTATCATCCATAAGTTTCTGTATGCATTCTTCCAAATGTTTCATTGCTATCACCCTTTCTGATGGCTATTATAGCACATTCCTCAGGACATTAACAGTTTTTTTAATTTGTTTTCCCGAAAAAGTTGCGTTTTCTTTTTTACTGTGATAACATACTAAAAAACAATGCAAATTAAGGAGTGTTCTTATGAGAAAATTGGGAATGAATATGCTTGGCTATCAGGAAGGCATAACACTTGAAGACCGTGCACGTATGTTCCATGATAATGGCTTTGGCGCAATCTTCACAGGTATACAGGATACGGCGGAGCAGTTGGCAGAAATCACCGAAATCATGGGAAAGAAAGATATTTCGATTGACTCACTTCACGCACCGTTCAGAGGTATCAACGAGATATGGCTCGACACCGACGAAGGTCAGCAGATGCTCGATACCCTCAAAACGTCTGTCGATCGTTGTCTGGTGGCAAATGCGCCGATACTTGTCGTGCATCTTTCATCAGGTTTGACGCCTCCTCCGACTACGGATCTCGGTCGTGGCAGATTTATCGAACTCGTTGAATATGCAGCATCAAAGAATGTCAAAATCGCATTCGAAAACCAGCGCAAGCTTGCTAATTTAGCATGGGCGTTTGAAGAGTTTGATCAGGCTGAAAACGTCGGCTTCTGCTGGGACTGCGGTCACGAATACTCGTTCACACTTGGCAGAGAGTATATGCCTCTCTTCGGAAAGAAACTTATCTGCACCCACATTCACGATAACAACTGTGACGGCAGCGATATGCATATGATTCCCTTTGACGGCAAAATCCCCTTTGACGTAGTTGCAAAGCACATAAAGGATTCAGGCTATAAGGGCACACTTATGCTCGAAACCTTCCCGATAATCAAGGAAGGCGTATTCCTTACTTACGAGGGCTATACCATCGAACAGTACATTGCCCGCGCTGCACAGGCAGGTAAAAAGCTTCTCGCTATGATAGACGGCGAATAAAACAACAACAAAAAGACACCCAAACGGGTGTCTTTTTCATATGGTTGCGGGAGGCGTGACTCGAACCAACGGTCCTGTTGCGGTGCCCGAATAAATCTTCGCATCTTCCGATCCTCGATTTCTTAGACCGCTGCCACTCCTTTTTGCTCCCTGCTTCTCGCACTGCGAGCGGTCGCAAACGTCCCCTTCGGGAACCCGAAGTTCGTTTTATCCCCTTTTCCCTCATTTATACGAAAAAAGACACCCAAACGGGTGTCTTTTTCATATGGTTGCGGAGGAAGGACTCGAACCAACGACCTTCGGGTTATGAGCCCGACGAGCTACCACTGCTCCACTCCGCGATATCTGATTGCCTATATAGGATAACACAATTTTTCTGCCGTGTCAACAATAACTTGTCGACATAATTCGTGATATGTAGCTCCGTCGCTTTTGCGACGAAGCAAAGTGTTATTTCAGAACCATCTGTTGCAACCGCAACCGCATCTGCCGTTCCATCTTGTGCTATCAGACGAACGGTTGCTTCTGTTACAGGAATTTCTGCAAAGTCCCCAGTTTGAACACATAACGATTACCTCCGTATAATTATCGGCGCCGTACTTTATACTATGAATAAAAAATACGTATTGTTACTGTAAAATTTGAGTTTTTCCGCTTGATTTAATGTGCCTTTCGTTTTAATATATTGGGTGAGGTGGGTAACTTGATTTCAAAAATAAAATCTTTAATAAATAAAATTAAATCAAATCCTTATCTGTCAATCACTATACTGTCATTTATACTGTGTCTTCTGATAGAAAGTCTTTCAAGGCACAACCCTTTAGGCGGTTTCATTTTTATGTTTAAGCACCCGCTTGCTTTTTTGTATGACACCGCTCTTATATTTACGACGCTCTTTTTTGCTATGTTCTTCAAAAAACGCAGTGCCGTGCTTACTCTCGTCTCACTTTTGTGGCTGACGATGGGTATTTCAAACTTTGTTATTCTGTTTTTCCGCTCAACGCCGTTTTCGTTCGTAGACATAACGTTACTCGGATATGCGCTTCAGATGGCGGATATATATCTGACAAAGCTTGAACTCATAATGATAATTTTAATGGTTGTCGGTGCAATAGCCGCCATTTGCATAGCCTTTGTCAGAACAAAAAAGGTTGAACGCCCCAAAAGAATTTGGCGACATGCGGTTGCCCTTGTCGTTGCGATTGCACTTCTGATAAGCCTTGGCACCGTTATGGGCAGAAAAAACGACAACAGTATCGTAAATGCATATAACCGTTTCGGATTTGCCTACTGTTTTGCAAGAAGCATTTTTGACGTCGGTATAGACAGCCCTTCCGACTACGAAAACACGGTTGAAGATATTCTCGCCCTGCTTCCCGATGCGACCAACACGGCAGAAGTGCCGAACGTGATCTTCATTCAGCTTGAAAGTTTTTTTGACGTTGATTACATTAAAAATCTGAGTTTTTCAGAAAATCCGATACCCAATTTCACCGCACTGAAGAATTCTAATCCCCACGGTTTTTTAAGTATGCCTTCAATCGGGGCAGGTACGGCAAATTCCGAATTTGAAGTGCTCACAGGGATGAATCTTGACTTTTTTGGCTTTAACGAATACCCTTACAAGACTATTCTTCAGGGCAGTACGTGTGAAAGTATGGCATACTCCCTTAAAGAAAGCGGTGCACAGTCGGCGGTTGCCATTCACAATAATACGGCAACATTCTACGACAGAAACAAGGTCTTTGCAAATCTCGGCTTTGACTGTTTTATATCCGAAGAATTTATGAACGGAATTGAGTTCAATGAGCTCGGCTGGGCATACGACAGTATCCTTACTCCGCAGATTATACGTTCACTTGATGCGACGGAGGGTAGCGATTTCGTCTATACTATTACGGTGCAGAGTCACGGCAAATACCCCGACGAGCAGATGGATGACGAACAGGCCGTTATATCCGTCTTTGACGAAACCAATCCCGAAAACTCGCTTATGTCATTTGAATACTACGTAAATCAGCTTCGTGAAGTTGACAACTTTATCGGCGACCTTATGAGCGAGATAGAAAAGCGAAATGAGGACACCGTAGTCGTCTTTTTCGGTGACCATCTGCCCAATCTCGACCTTACAGAGACAGATCTCGAAAACGGAAACCTGTATCAGACGGAGTACGTCATTTGGAACAACTGCGGTCTTGATTTTGAAGGCGGTGACATCGAAGCTTATCAGTTATCTTCAAAAGTTCTCGGCGTTCTCGGTGCTGACAGTGCCGTAATGACACGTTATCACCTCTATACCGACGGTAACTTTGAGGATATGAAGACTCTCGAATACGATATGCTTTACGGCGACCACATAATAACTGCAGGCGTTCTTCCCTACGAAAAGACCGACCTTGCTCTCGGTATGGCGGACCAGATTGTCACGGGAATCAATGAAAGAGGCGACTTCACAATTATCGAAGGCTCCAATTTCAACGATTACAGTAAAGTTATGATAAATGACAAGGTGCAGAACACGCTCTTTTACAGTGACACCGCTCTTATCATACTCTCAAGTGATTTTGAAACAGGCGACACGATATGCGTTGCACAGGTTGCAGGCGACGGAACGGTACTCTGGAAAACGGACAATCTTTCTTACGAATAAAAAAAGAGAGGTATTTTATACCTCTCTTTTTTTATTTGTCTTCAAGTCCTTTAACTGCCTCCGCTTCCTCGCGGGAAACCTGAATTCTGCCGTCACGAAGCACCTTGACTTCATCTTTGTCAAAGGTTTTAACGGTCGCCTCTCCCTCTTTACCTATCTGTACTTTGAGCCGTCCCCTGAGAAGATTGACCTCGGTTACGTTGCCCTTTCCCGAAGGCGTCTGCACGTATGCACCTACCTTGGGCGTCGTGGCAATAAGTTCCTCATACGCTTCCTGTTCATACTTGAGGCAGCACATAAGTCTGCCGCAGGTACCGCTTATTTTGGAAGGTAAAAGCGCTATACCCTGCTCTTTTGCCATTTTTACGGACACGGGATGAAACTCACCTAAAAACCGTTTACAGCAGAAGGGATTTCCGCAAATGCCTATACCGCCTTTTATCTTGGATTCGTCCCTGACACCTATCTGCCTAAGTTCTATCCTCGTGCGGAAAACGCCTGCAAGGTCCTTTACAAGTTCACGGAAGTCAACCCTTCCGTCAGCCGTAAAATAGAAAAGCAATTTACTGCCGTCAAATGTGTATTCGGCATCAACGAGTTTCATTTCAAGACCGTGTGCCGCCACACGCTCTTTACATTTTTCAAGAGCCGCCGCCGCACGCACTTTATTTTCCTCATACTTGCGGACATCGTCCTCACGGGCTTTGCGTATAACAGGCTTTATTTCTCTGTCTGCAGGGATATCCTCATTTCTGTTCGCTATTGCGATTTCTCCGAGTTCGACACCCCTCGTCGTTCCGACAATTACCTTGTCGCCGACAGCAAACGTAATATCAAGCGGATTAAAGTAGTATACCTTACCGCCTTCTTTAAATCTGACTCCGCATATCGTCATCCGTTTATCTCCTCCCGACAGGACAAAAGCATTTTTTGCACGAGCATTTTCACGTCAGCAGCCGAACTTTGCGCCTCCGTTATACTTTGTCTTGCCGTTTCAATTATATTTAATGTTTTCATTCTTGTCAATTTCTGCGTGGCATCTGCAATATTTTCCAGGGGGAAATGCAGATTTTCTATCCCCGAAATATATTTAAGTACGTCGGTGCAGAAAAGCACTATTCCTTCCGAAACCTGCTCAAGTGCAGTTCTGTCGGTTATCAACTGTGCTACCTTCATAAGTTCAATAACATTGTCTTCGCAAAGCGCCTTCATTATCTGCATCGTCAGAAAATAGGGATGCTTTTCATCGCCAGCCATCAGATCAAGCGCTTTGCCGATTATACCACCGCTGTATACAGCCGCCTGCCTTGCAGTCACTTTCGACGAGGCATTCTCGTATTTTGCAACAGCCTGCTCTATCTCATCATCCGATACGGGCGGAACGGAAATCATAATACACCTTGACCTCACGGTCGGCAATATCCTTTCGACGTTTGAGCAGGTCATAACAAACACGTTACCCTTCTCAGGTTCTTCAAGAAGTTTTAAAAAAGCGTTCTGTGCATTTATATTCATCTTCTCCGCACGGTCGATAATTATAACACGGCGGTCACCCGATATGGGTGTTACCGCACATTCCTCTTTAAGACGGCGTATCTCACCAATCTTGATGTCACCTGCCGCACCGCCGGGTGCAAGATGCAGAGCATCAGGATGTGCCCCTGCCGAATACGACTTGCATGCACGGCAAATACCGCAGGGGGCATTTTCCCTGTCTGCACACAGAATTGCTTTTGCCATTTCGCGTGCAAGCGTCCTCTTCCCTATACCGTCGGGACCGCATATCATATAGGCGTGTGAGAGTTTTCCTCTGCACGTTTCATAAAGTTTTTCTTTTACAGCTTCATTTATCATCTGTATTCCCTGTCAACCGAGCTGTCAACGTAGAGCGGATTTATTTCAAAACGGGCAATATCGCCTGCTTCGCAGGAAATCCCCGTTACGTCAATCACGCAGTTTGAAAGCCCCACTCTGCCGAGCACCTTTGCCCTTTTTCCGTTTACGGTACAGTACATACCGCCTTTTTTGAGCAGTGCCTTCACGTCGGTAAAAATATATCTGAGTTTATCTCTTAATCTGAAAGTGTCGTGTGCTTTTGCCGCGGCATAACCGTCACCGTATCCAAGCGGAACAACGGCAACTCTCGTTGCTTTTTTCACCTTGCAGGTATTTGCATATCCCACGTTATGCCCCTCGGGAATGTACCTCGGACAGTCGATTTCAGCCTCGATATAACCGCACGGCATAAGCTTGCCCTTGCCTGTTTTCACAGGCAATCTGCCGATAAGCGCACTTCCGACACGCACCGTATCAAAAAGTGTTTCGGAATACAAAAACAACGCACACGAATTTGCAAGATGCGTATATTTGAATTCAACGCCCTCATTTTTAAAGAAATCGAGAGTTTTTATGAATTCTTCAAGCTGAGACAGCGTATACTTTTTCTTTTTCAGAAACGATGCCGAAAGATGTGAAAATATACCCTCAACCACAACGTTTGTCAGGCTTTTTACGCTTTCGAGCATTGCACTCTGCTCATCGGGATGAAAGCCGAATCTGCCAAAGCCCGTGTCTACGAGTATATGTGCGCATGCATTTTTGCCTGCCTCGAGAGCGGCGTTATTAAGTGCCGCCGCCGAAACGGGAGAGCCGATAGACGCCGTAATATCAAGGTCAACTATGTCCCTTGCATCACGGGGATTTTCCGTAGGTGACAGAAGAAGAAGCTTATCGTCTATGCCGTTTGCACGCAGAGTTTTCGCCTCATCAAGCGTTGCAACCGCAAAGAAATCAAAACCGTTTTCTTTGAGCAGTTTCGTGTATGCGACGATACCAAAGCCGTAGCCGTTACCCTTTACAACGGCTATGACCTGCCTGTCCCCCGCTTTTTCCCTTACCGTATCGGCATTATGCCTTACCCTGTCCTTTTCAAGAACGAGCGTTTTCATATTATTTACCTCTGTTTTTGAGTTTGTATACAAACTTTATATACTTTTTATGCAGTTTTTCTGCAACGTTTATCATTTTATTTGCAAACGGCTTAAACACGATACTCATCTCACCCGTAAACTCTGTGAATTCGCCGTTAAAGCCCTTTTTGAAACGGTAGAGTCCGTAAAGAGGATGGTCTTTTTCAAGAATTCCTGCCACGCCTCTGAAATCGTATATCCTTGCACCCGTTTCAACCGCCCACTGTATCATACTCCACTGAAGCAGGTAGTTGGGCATTACGTTACGGTAACTGTTTGACGATGCACCGTAGAGATACCACACCTTGTCACCGTAGTGTATTGCAAGTGTGCCTGCAATCGCCTTACCCTCGTAATACGCCATATAGAGCCTTATATGCTCACCCAGAGAATCGTACATCTTCTGGAAATACGAAAGCGAGCGTGTTACAAAGTTATCGCGCATACCCGTTTCTATCATAATGTTGTAGAAGGTCTCAAGTTCTTCCCTCGGTGCAATTTTCACCTCGACACCGTGTTTGAGTGCAACGCGGATATTGTATCTCGTCTTGCTCTCGAAAAGTGCCATTACCTCATCTTCGGTTTTGCCCTCAACGTCAAGTCTGAAAACGTAACGGGGCTGAATTGCATCGAAAGTCTTACTCTCCTCTTTAATAGCAAAGCCCTGCTTTTTCATAATCTCCGTAAAGATTTCATCATCACTCTTTACGTCGGGATCAACGCGGAAAATATACGCATTATTCCTCTTAGCAAGTTCTTTGACACCGTCAACAAGGTCTTTTATGACGTTTTCATCATGTACGTCACACACGGGCCCTCTGGGTGCATACATAATCGTGTAAGGAAACATAGGCACCTTTCTTACAAGAACGCCTATTGCACCCACTATATTTCCCTCCCCGTCTCTTGAAACGACGGCTTCAAAATTCCATGCAGATTTTACTTTTCCCCACATAACGCTCTGCGTAAAATGGCCTTTGGGGTGGGATGCCACAAATGCCTCGTATTCACCGAGCGCCTCTTTTTTTAATATTTCCATCGATTTATCACCTTTAATATTATTTAAATTATTATAACATTATAAACATTCAATTACAAGTCGCCTATTTTGTTGACAGAAACGGAATTTGATAATAAAATAGATATAAGTATTGATAAAAGGAGAATCGTTGTGAAATCAAGTAATAAACGCGCAAAGAAAATACTTGCAAATAACATATTCACGGGCATAGTCGTGCTGCTCGTCATTGCCGCACTCGTTACGCTTGCGGTTGTCAACCTCACAAGCGGTAAGACAAGCTTTTCCAACGGCACGTGGGACGCCGTGTCCGATGATGAACTTTATGGAAAAGGCGGTTCACTCATATCCGTATTGCCCAAATCAAACTCAGACCTTGACGACTTCGTTGCGACGGGCAGAATCACTTTAAAGGGCTTCTTCCTTGGTGAATCGGGTGCAATGGCGGCAATCGTCGATATGAACGGTACTACGGTATCGCTTGAAAAGAACGAATCTGTAGGCGGTGTCACACTTGCGGATATTGATGACGGACTCGTCATACTCGCAGTCGGTGACGATTATGCATATCTCACGCTTGATGAGCCGACCTACGATATTCAGTAAGGAGGATGAAGTATGAAAAACACGTTTAAAATACTTGCTCTGGTAATTGCCCTTGCAATGCTCTTTACTTCGGCTGCCTTTGCGGCAAGCACTTACACGGTAGAATCGGGCGACAGCCTGTGGACCATCGCAAATAAATTCGGTATATCGGTTGACGATCTTATGAGTGCCAACAACCTCAAAGGCGAAGGCCTCCAGATAGGTCAGGTGCTCAAAATCCCGTCTGCAAACGGTGAAACGAGTAACACGTCACCCGACGATATTCCGATTCCCGACGATGCCCCGGTCGGCAACGGTTACGATATTCCCACCCTTTCGGTAGACTTCATAGACGCCATTTCATTTGAAGTAATTGATACGGACGTTCGTGACATTTTGAATATTATTGCAAACTATGCAGGCAAAAAAATAGTATATCTCGGCGAAGCGCAGAAGGTTACGGTAACATGTTCACTCGTATCCTGTATGAAAGCAATAAATCTCGTAGTCGAAGCGGCTGACGGCCTCTCATATATATCTGACGGTGACTTTATTATCGTCGGTCCCGAAAGCAGAATTTCATCGGTTATGATGTATTCGGCAATGACCAAAACGCTGACTCTCGACAATATGACTTCGTCTGAATTTGTTGCAGTTCTCGAGCACTTAGGCCTTGATGTGAGCGGTATTACGGCGGATGAAACCAACACTTCAAAAATTTCGGTAACGGCAAAACCCAAGGACCTTGCAAGAGTTGTCAATGCTAAATATATGATTGACAAGAGAGTCAACTTCCCTCTTGACGAGCTTGCTCAGGTAAGGCTTTTCAATATGTCTTCATACTCGCCCAAATACGCAACGCGTGAGATAATGAAGGCGTTTACCGATACGCTTGCACTTAACCTGACTTACCTTCCCAACTATAAAGACGACGGGAAAATAATCGTGGCGGGAAGCAAAGCCGCCACACAGGACCTTGATGATTTATTTGCAAAAATCGATACTGCAGAAAACGTAACCTCCGACACCAGAATGAGAATATATTCGTACACAGTTTCAAACGTGAGCCGTGACGATTTATTTAAAGAACTCAACCGTCAGGGATTTTCAGACGTTTCCTTTATAACACGTGCAGGAAACAAAAAAATCGTTTTCTTTATCGGAAATAACGATCGTGTCGAAGCAGCGGTAAACGCAGCAACGAAACTTGACGTAAAAGCATAATAAACAAAAAATAGGACGAGTTCGCTTAGGAATATTTGCCCAAAAACTATGTTTTTGTGGTGCTTTAAGCAGTTTTAGGTCAGAGATTTTTCGTTTAAGACAATATAATAAAAATTCCGCAATACTTTGTGTATTGCGGAATTTTTTTATGAAGTATTAACGGAAAATATCGAGCTAAAACCAATTTATTCCTTAAGTGAAGTCGCCCTATTTTTTGAAATAAGCTATTCCACCGCCGCCCTGTCCTACGTGTGTGCCGACAACGCTTCCTATATCACTTACGAGAACACAGTCGCCAACGTACGACAATTGTCCGACAATCACCTTGAGCAAATCAGGCGCCTGAGTGTGTCCGAATGCAACGGGCATAGACGAATCGGGCAAATAACCCTCGTGTTTAAGCTTCTCATCGAGTGACTTTACTGCCGAGTTCATTCCCCTCGCCTTGCCGATTGACTTGATTTCACCGTGTTCAACCGAAATAAGAGGACAGATATTAAGCATTCCGCCGATGAGTGCAGCCGCACCCGACAGCCTTCCTCCCATATGCAGATACTTGAGCGTTGCAACCGCCGCAACAATGCAGACCTTGTCGGAAAGTTCGGCCATTTTGTCCGAGATTTCCTTTGCCGACATACCCTTGTCACGCATTTCGCAGGCAACCGTCACCATAAGGCCAAGGCCGATAGTCACCGTCTGTGTATCGGGAATATAAATCTTATCAGTTTCAAGCATATCTGCCGCAATTATTGCAGACTGACGTGTTCCGCTGAGTTTTGATGCAATGAGAAGACATACTATCTCGTCACCCTCATCAATATACTTCTTGAAAGTATCGGCAAATACCGCAGGCGGAATCTGTGCCGTAGTCGGCAACGTTTCCACCGTCGCAAGCTTGTCGTAAAATTCTTTATTCGTTATATCTACACCGTCACGGTATGTTTCTTCACCGAAATGTATTGTTAAAGGAAGTACTGTAATGCCAAGTTTTTCGGCATTTTCGGCAGAAATATCCGCTGTACTGTCTGTTATAATTCTAACCAAAGCAATTATTCTCCTTTACTCTTTAAAAAAGATGTTATTTTTGAAATGACCTTTTCAAGCTTGTCAAACTGTTCTTCAGGCAATTCCTCTTGAACCTGTTCAACAATCGTGTCCTGAAACGCCTTATATTTCTCATTTACCGCAAGACCTTTATCCGTCGGCACGATAAATACCTGCCTTTTATCACCCTGACGCTTTTCGCGGTCAAGATAACCCTTATGTTCAAGCACTGTTACGCAAACGGTAAGCGTTCCCTGCGTTATATCAAGTTCTTTTGCTATCGCTTTTGACGTGGAGTCACCCTTTTCTACGGCGTTGCAGACCGCAACGATACAATGTATCTCCTTTGCCGAGAGATTGGAAAACTCACCCGTCGCAATCGCTTTTTCTTCAGCCTTTATGAGCGAATTATAGGATTTAATAAACAGTTTATTCAGTTTTTCAATATATTTTGACGGCAAATGCACACCTCCGTATCAAAGTATTTTGAAGTTCAAATATTTTGAATATCAAAGCAATTATACCTGCTAATTATATTCTTGTCAACTTGATTTTATAATATGATAATAGTAAAATAGTTACATTAAAGCAAATAAAGGAATTTTGTATGAGATTTTTTTCACATTTAAAAACGGTTATACGGCATAAAAATGCGGTATTTTTACATTGCTGTAAGGCGGGAATACCCTTTCGCGGTTTTTTGCACGATTTATCAAAATTTTCACCGGTTGAATTTTTTAACGGCGTGAAATATTATCAGGGCACACGTTCACCCAACGAAGGGGAGCGTGAGGCAAACGGCTATTCTCTCGCCTGGATGCATCACAAGGGCAGAAACCGCCACCATTTTGAATACTGGGTGGACGTAAACCCCGTATCGAAGCGGTATGAGCCGGTCGAGATGCCGAGAAAATACTTAGTCGAAATGTTTTGCGACAGAGTGGCGGCAAGCAAAATATATAAAGGTAAGGATTATACCGACGATGCGGCACTTATATATTTCGAGCGTGCAAAACACAAAAGGGTAATCCACCAGAAAACCTCCGACGAGCTTGAATTTCTGTTACGCTTGCTTGCAGAGAAAGGGGAGAGGGAAGTCTTCTCCTACATAAAATCCCACAAAAACACAGAATTGATATAAAAAAGACAGCCGATTGGGCGCGTTCGCTTAGGGATGAATCGGTTTTGGATTGAACTTTTCCGTTAATACTTCATAAAAAAATTCCGTAATACACAAAGTATTGCGGAATTTTTATTATTTTGTCTAAACGAAAAATTTCTAACCCAAAACTGCTTTAGCACTACAAAAAGCATTATTTTGGATGAAGAACAAGGC
>JAZQAK010000025.1:0-1652 GCA_045545175.1 Feifaniaceae bacterium | reverse complement strand
CCACCAATGCCGCCGCTAACATTTATAACAAATCAGAGGGCGGCGTTGTTGTTCTTGCCGTCAACACGCTCGGTTGCCTCTATCTCTTAACCAACCAAAACGAAACGGTTACTTCTTTTGAAGACCTGCGCGGAAAGACCGTTTACGTTCCCGCACAGAACCCGACCTTTATTTTCACTTACCTTTGCAAGCAAAATGGACTGAAGGTTGGCGAGGATATCACCATCAATTCCTCTACCTACGCGCAGCCTGCGGCTCTCAAGGATGCCGTTGCAAAGTAATTAAGTTTACATCCGCAAAAGCCGCTCTAACAGAGCGGCTTCTATTTTTGTGAGGAACTATATGAGATTAGATAAATACCTAAAAGTATCCCGCCTTATCAAGCGTCGCACAGTGGCAAACGAAGCCTGCGATGCGGGCAGGGTTTCTGCAAACGGCAGACCTGTAAAGGCGTCATACGACGTTAAGGTGGGCGATAAACTCACTCTCAGCCTTGGCGGCGGTACGCTGAATATCGAAGTGCTTGAAGTGGCAGAGCATATGGGAAAAGATCTCGCCTCAGGCATGTACAAAGTAATTGAATAAACAATAAAGTATAAAAAATGCACCTCCTGCATAGTAGTTATTGTAGGAGGTGTATTTTTAATGGTTGAAGAAAAGAAAAACTATCATCAGGTAACGAGTCAGAACGTAATACTTGAAAACAGAAAGAATATGAGTGTGTCGGGCGTGAAGGATGTGGACAGCTTTGATGAAAATGCCGTTGCACTTTTTACGGAACTCGGCAATATGCTCATTTCGGGAAGTGACCTGCACATAAGCAGACTCAACATCGAAAACGGCGAAGTCATTATAAACGGTACGATAGACAGTATCGTTTACCGTGGTGATGTCGCTAAGAAGGGAAGCTTTTTGCAGAGGCTGATGAAATGACGCTGGTAGTAACCGAGGAAATCAGGCTGTTTCTCGTTTCGCTGCCTGTCGGCATACTTCTTGCATTTATCTACGATATATTCAGATTATACAGGATAACGCTGTCCTACGGCACCGTTGCGATAGCACTTCAGGATGCGGCGTACTGCGTAATAGCGGGCGGTACGGTGTTTTTGTTCTTTGTATCGGAGTGCAGCGGTGAGATAAGGTTCTATGCACTTTTTGCAATGGCACTCGGGGCGTGGCTCTATTTTAAGACTGTCAGCGTCGTGATTGTGGACAAATTCGGTGCCCTTTTGCGTAAATTTAAGCGAAAAATGGTAAAAAAGATGTCCCCGACGGCGTTAAAATGTAAAAAACATATCAAAAGAGCAAAAAAACACTTTAAAAAATTAAAAAAACATAGTATTATAAAAGGTAAGAAAGCAGGTGATGAGTATGAAAAAACACAAGAGGGGGATAGTTTTTTATCTTCTGGTGTCCTTCATACTCGTTTACATAGGGGTTCAGATATTCCAGGTCCGCTCAAAAATAAGCGAAAAGGAAAAAGAACTCGCGCAGTATCAGGACAAGATAGCGCAGCAGACTGTCGACAACACAAATCTTCAAAAAGAGTTAGACGGTGAACTCACACAGGAGCAGATAGAGCGTATTGCCAGAGAAAGGCTTGGGCTTATTTCTCCTGATGAACAAATATATATAAACGTAACAGGAGAATA
>JAZQAK010000024.1:0-154031 GCA_045545175.1 Feifaniaceae bacterium | reverse complement strand
AAGGTGTATTGAATATACCTTAGTTGGTGTTTATGACACAGAGGTTCACCCGTTCCCATTCCGAACACGGTAGTTAAGCTCTGCGGTGCTGAAAATACTTGGCTGGAAGCGGCCTGGGAAGATAGGAAGACGCCAACACCCTAAAGAGAGTATCTTTTCGATACTCTCTTTTTTTGTTTATAATCCGAAGTCTTGTAAATAAAAAGTTATTTTTTTAGTTAAAAGAATGCAAAATGCACTCTTTTAACTTTTGTTATTATTACAATTTTATTACATTGTAACAATACTCTTGCAAATGGTATAAAAGTAAGTTATACTGTAACAGTAAAAATATATTATGGAGTAGTTTCCATAAAAATAGGAGGATATTTATGAGAAAGATTACAAAAGTACTTTCGATGCTTCTCGTGGTAGCACTTATGCTCTCATCTGTAGCAGTTACAGCTAATGCATCAGTGTTCCCGGACGTTGCTGCAGGCGGCGATTATGAGCAGGCAATCGATCTTCTCGCATCTCTGAAAATACTCGGAGGTTATGAGGACGGTACGTTCAAACCCGAAAACAATATTACAAGAGCTGAGTTCTCTAAAATTGTTTACGTAATATTTAACGGACTTGTTGATGCAGAAGGCAAAATGTTTGCTTCTGAATCAAACTTTGATGACGTTGCTACAAACGCTTGGTTTGCAGGTCACGTTAACTGGGCATATCTTAATAAGATTGTCGGCGGTTACGGTGACGGTACTTTCCTTCCCAACAACAACGTTGCTGTTAAGGAAGCTGTTAAGATGATCGTAACATGCGTTACGGATAAAGAACTTTCATATCCTATGGGATATATTCAGGAAGCAAGAGCTTACGGTCTTCTTGATGACGTTATTATCAACGATACAGACGCTCCCGCAACAAGAGGTCAGATTGCACAGATGGCTGCAAATCTTCTTGTGACAAACAGCCGTCTCTGCCTTTCATCAACCGGCAGAATGGATGTCAACGGCAATGAAATTTATGAGAAAAAGCCCGCTATAACATTCGTATTCGGTCTTAACGAAATCGGTGGCAAAGACAGCAATTATATTGCAATGCTTGCAGGTACATACGATGACGTATTTACAGTAAGTGGCCGTGCTAAGCTTGAAGAAGGTCAGGTTGCTTTCTGGCTCTATGAGAAGAATGCTGACGGTAAGGCAGGCAACCTCGTAGAAGGTAAACAGCCTTACGTATATGATTACGATGCAGACATAAATGACCTTTTCGGTCATTATCTCACACTTTATCTCACAGATAAAGATGAGCTTGCTGCTGTTGTTTCCAGAAGTACGGCTATTTCAACCACACTTAACAAGTTTAAGGCTAATAGCGGTTATGCTTCAGCTAACGTAGACGGTACTACGATTTATCTTGACGCTTCTCAAGCCCTCCTTGAGAACGGAAAAACAACAAGACACTATTATTTTGAAACAATCTACTCCCAGACATGGAAGGGTGACTGGACAATACAACAGAATGCCCCGAGTGAGACTAACCTTTCTCGTATTACGGGTACAAGTGCGAGAGCATATGATAATCCCATTACTGTAGTTGACGCAGACGGTAACGGTGAGTATGATACGTTTATCAAGTATCATGCTGCAACCCACCAGGTTAAAAAGTACAACTATGATGCAAAGACCATTGAACTTGATGGTTCACCCGTAGACTTCGATGCTCAGACTGGTATTATCGGTGGCAAAACTACACCACTCTATTCAGCGGACTACGTTATAGGATTTGAAAAGTTCAAGGATCTTGATTTCAACGATCCTCGCAGACCCGTATACGGTACTTTCTATGTTACTATAAAGGGTGACGGTCAGCCCTACCTTACAGCAAACGTTTCAGAGACTGTAGAAGGCAAGCTTGAATCTATCGCATCAAACGGTAAGTCAGCTAAGGTTGACGGCAAGAGTTATACAAGCCGTTACGTTTCAGGAAACAATGACTCATACGGCTTCTTCCACAACATGAGAGATATGCTTGGTCAGACAGTTCGTATATATCTTGACGACTGTGGTCATGCAATGACAATGGTTCTCGTTGATTCTACGGAAGATTATGGTCTTAACATCGTTAAGGTAATTGGCGCAACAGAAGAAGCAGACAGACATGGTAACAAGGTTGTTGCCGGAATGACTGTTGTTGATATGGACGGCAATGAAAAGACCTATTCACTTGCAACAGAGAAAGATCTTAACAAATCTGAGTATACATTCTATACAGAAGTTCCTGCTAAGTGGGCAGCATCTTCACAGGATGAAGTATTCTGGGCATGTGACCTGGAAAATAAGAAGTACACAATCGTTGACGAGTATGTTCAGCTTGAAGTTGATGAGGCTACAGGCGTTGTCAAGAACATAATGACTTATGAAGATCTTGGAACAAACGGTCCGACAGGTGCTGACGAGGACATCGACTGGAAATACTATCAGCTCGATGGTACTCTTTGCTACAGTGAAGAAAACGGCTTCTATTCAGGCGACAAGACAACTGTAACTACAAGTTACGGCTGGCCGGCAGCTGAGTTCAAGGGAATGTACTACGGCGAAGATGAAGATGGTATGATTGAGTCTGCATACTACAATGCAGAAACAATTCCTGAATTCTACAATCAGGGTGAGATGATTCTTATCAAGGCTGACCGTGAAATCGTAGCAATGATCGTACTTGAAGCTCCTTCTTCATACAACGATGACAGAGTTCTCGGTATCATTACAGGCTGGAAGTCCGTTGCAGGTGAAAGCCCGATTGGCAATAAGTCGAGCTACAGATATGCAGTTGATGTATGGACAAACGGCGAAACAAAGACATTCTATACGGAAGACTTTACTTCAGATAAGCTTCCTACAATAGTAGTTTCTCCTGACGCAAACCCTGAAGGTCTCCTTGAAGGTCTTGCAAAGGATCAGCTCGTTTACATCCAGCTTCTCTCAGACGGTAAGATTAAGACAAAGTTGAGCACGAAAGGCAACGGTACTGTTCTTGACATTGCATACCTTATGAACGGCGAACTCACGTTTGCTTACACAGACTACAACAGAAGCAATTTCTACAGCATAAACAAGATTTCAAAGATTGTTAATACTGTTCCTGCAGGTTGGTCATATGATGACAACGGTAAGGAAGTTTACAACGAAACTGCTACAAACGGCAGCATTACAACAAACGGAACTGCTTCTGTGAGAACGTGTGATGAAACTGTTTACTACACAGTAAACAAGGTTACAAATATCAACAACACAGCAAACAACAACATCTTCCAGACTGTAAAGGTTGACGATATCCAGGCAGGCGGTTCAATCTCTGTAACTGATCCTGATTCAGGTGTATACTACGTATTTGCATACACAACACTTACAGAGGAAACAGCAGTTGATCCTGAAAACATAGGCAATATCGGTACAGTATTCGTATTCCAGAATCCTGTAATTGCAAATAACTAATTTTCAGGCATTTGATTAAAGCAGAATAACAATTAAAGGGAATGTTCTTTAAGAACATTCCCTTTTTGTATGAAATATACCTGTAATAATGTTTCCTTTACGTTACGCATAGTGCAAAAGTGTTGCAAGTGAAAACCAAATCGAGTATAGTGTAGTCAAAGACAGAAACACACCGACCTTACGTAATTTTCGGTGTGCCTTCTGTCTTATTTTTATTTCTATAGGAGGACACAGATGAAAAAGACAATCATTTCATTGCTTTTGGTTGCTGCACTTATGCTTTCAATGTCGGTAGCAGCTATGGCCGGAACGTTTCCGGATGTCAAGGATGACTACAAGTATTCGAGCGCAATAGATCTTCTTGCATCACTCAATGTTCTCGGTGGATATGAGGACGGCACGTTCCGCCCCGAAAGCAAAATTACAAGAGCAGAACTTGCTAAAATACTCTACGTTGTATACGGCGGTTCGGATGACCCGATGGCAAACCTCTACGTAGGTGAGTCACAGTTTAAGGACGTTGCAAAAAACGTATGGTTTAACGGCCACGTAAACTGGGCAACAACTAACAGCATCGTAGGCGGTTACGGTGACGGCACTTTCCTTCCTAACAACAATATTGCGGTTAAGGAAGCAATAAAGATGATAGTAGCCAGCGTAACGGATAAGACACTTACTTATCCGATGGGTTATATTCAGGAAGCGAGAGCACTCGGTCTTCTTGACGACGTGACGGTGGACGATGTGAATGCGTACGCTACGAGAGGTCAGATTGCACAGATGGCGTACAACCTGCTTTATACACCTTCAAGACTCTGTCTCAGAGCAACGGGTGAAATGAATTCAAACGGCACCGAAGTATACAAGAAGGTTGCCCCGATTGAATTCGTGTTCGGTCTTACTGCTATCGGCGGTGACGAAACAAACTCGGTAAGCCTTGTTGCAACGTATGAAAATATGTGGACTTACACGGGTGGCACACTTGAGGAAAATGAAATAGCGCTTGATATCAACGGCAAGACTTACGTCTTTGAATATGCAGGCGACGCAAACGACCTTTTCGGTCAGGATCTTATTGCCTATATCGACACCCCCACGGTAAGCGCTTCAAGCGAACTTGTTTCGGTCGTGTCAAACAGCGTAGTTTACAGCACTACACAGGATAAACTCACAGGTAACGGCACATCTGCTTATCCCTTTAAGGTTGACGGCAACTCAATGCCCGTAGGTAATCTTTATACTGCATCAAACACAAGATTTTATGCTTTTGATACGGTATATACTCAGGGAAGCAACGGCTACTACACAAAAACTGACACGGATGCGGGTGCAGGCAAGTACCTCAAGGTAGCAGACTACTTCTCAAAGGACGGCAATAACTCATCGAACAAGGTGACACTCATTGACAGAGACAATGACGGTGTTTACGAAACACTCGTAATTTCAAATGCACTGACGGTGCAGGTAAATGCTGCAACAAATGCATCAAAGACAATGAAGTTTGCAGTTGCAGTTGCAGGTAAGACACAGTTTGCATCTATCTATGTGAACGGTTTTGATGCATTCACAGGTCTTGATTACAGCGGTGACCCGATTTATGCCAACGTAACCGTAAGCAGAAGAGGCGACGGTCAGGCATATCTCGATGCAAAGGTTGCACAGACAAAAATCGGTGTTCTTTCATCAGTAGGTCAGAAGGGAACAACGGCAGTCGTTGACGGCACAACCTATCAGTCAACGGGCAAGATGAACGAAACGGGCGTATTTGCAAGCGTTGACAAGAACATCGGTGACACGGTCAAGATGTATTTTGATGCAAACGGATACGTTGCGGCAGTTGTTGTAACTGAAGAAACAGAAACTCACGAGCTTTCCTTCGGTAAGGTTATCTTTGCGCAGGATGACGCGGATAAGTGGGGCAACAACAAGACAGCTTCAATCAAGGTCGTTCTTTCAGACGGCACAGAGAAGACAATCGAACTTGCAGTTGACTCAAAGGTAGATGATATTCTCACGGCATTTGACGGTGACACCGCAAAGAGCTGGCTTACGTCAGGTGCTGACAACGAAGTATTCTTCTCATACAACACAACTGACAAGAAGTTCAACATCGTGGACAACTATATCCACTTTGAAATAGACGATGATACTCAGAAGGCATCAAGAATCGTTGCAATTTCTGACATCGAAGCAGTAGGCGGTCCTACAAACACAGAACTCGACTGGGAGGTTAAGTCATTCAAGGACAACCTTTCATACAATGAGGATAAGGGCTTCTTTATCGGTAACGAAAAGAAGGTAACGTCTTACGTCGGTTTTGCGGCTGAAAACTTTAAGGGTATGTACTATGCAGAAAATGAAAGAGGCGAGATTGAATCCTTCTACTACACGGCGGCAAATATTCCCGAATTCTATGAAGAGGGTGAATACACTCTCGTGTTTGCAGACGGCGAAGTAGTTGCAATGATAGTTCTTGCATCGCCCGAAGCAACTTCTGCACAGCGTGTACTCGGTGTTGTTGAAAGTTTCAGAGTCGTTGCAGGTGAAAACAAGACGGCAAACGGCACAAACACCTTCAGACTTGAAATAACGATGATTGTTGACGGTGAAAAGGTGACTTATTACACCGAAGATGCAGTTTCAAACAAGCTCGTAAATGCTGAGGGCGAGGGCGAAAAGCTCGAAGCAGGCAGACTCGTTTATATCCAGCTTCTTTCAAACGGTAAGGTTGCAGTCAAGGAGTCAAGCGACGGCAAAGTCATGGTAGACCTTGAATACCTCTCATACGGCAACGTTCAGTTCGGTTATGCAACCTACAACAGAGGCTCTTACTATCGAGTATACAACGTAAGCGCACTCACAAATTCTGTTGAGGCAGGCTGGGTAACTGATAAGAACGGCAACCTTATATACAATGAAGAGGCAATTTCCGGCGAAATCAAGGCAGATTCATCATACGTTTCACTTATGAGCTGTGATGAAACCAAGATATTCGGCATCAACACTTCACTTGATGACTTTGATGCGGAAGATACTCAGAATGGAAAACTTCTTGAAGCGGTAAACGGTATTGCAATAAACAAGCTTGACAAGATAACGCTTTCGGATGCCGACAACGGTGTATATTATATGTTCTTCTACACGCTTCTCACAGAGGAGACGGCAGAAGATTCCGACAATATCGGAGCAATTGACACGGTATACGTTTACGAAGTACCGTCGGTAATCGACTAATAAAAAAGAGGGGATGCTATACATCCCCTCTTTTTTTTATATTGACCTTTTGCACAGAATATATTAAAATAGATAAAGATATATGCCCCCTTAGTTAAATGGATATAATAAACCCCTCCTAAGGGTTAGTTATGCGTTCGATTCGCGTAGGGGGTGCCAACAAAGACGATTAATGCAATCGTCTTTGTTTCATATTGAGGGAATATAAGAATGGAGGATGCATATATGAATAAATTAAATATATCTCTTGATATTGCATCCGAAATGGAAGACACTCAAACGGCTATAAGATTAAGGCAGCGGTTTTCAGATACAGACGGGCAGATGGTGTTAAGACTTGATAACGACGGGCTGTCGCTTATCTCTGACGGGCAGGTGCTTAAAGGCGATTTTTCACGGATGGAACGCCGTATCAAGCCGGTAAACCTTAACGGTGAACTTATAGTAAAGGCGGCAAGAATTAAAAATGCATATGGTCCGCTTACCGTGATAGATGCAACCGCAGGACTTGGTGAGGACTCCTTTTTACTTGCGGCGGCAGGCTTTAACGTGAAACTTTTTGAAAGAAACCCCGTTATTTACGAACTTCTCAGAGATGCGCTTGAACGTGCAGAGAAAAATCCTGCTCTTTCCGATATTGTTGCAAGAATGGAACTTTTTAATGAGGACAGTATAGAGGCACTTAAATGCCTCACACCGCCCGGCGTGATTTTGCTTGACCCCATGTTTCCCGAGAGGCAGAAAAGCGCTTTGGTCAAGAAAAAACTTCAAATGATACAAAAACTTGAAATACCCTGTGCGGATGAAGAAGAACTTATGGCGGCGGCAATATCCGCTTCACCGAAAAAACTCGTTATAAAGCGTCCGCCGAAGGGACCGTATCTTGCAGGCATCAAGCCTGATTATTCGCTTGAGGGGAAAGCGGTTCGTTTTGACTGTATTTTGAATCCTGCAAACAGAAAATAAGAGGTAGATATGTTAAAAAAGTTTATCGGTGACAAGGCATTCTACCGAAGAGTGCTTCTGGTTGCCGTTCCCATAATAATACAAAACGCCATAACAAATTTCGTGGCTCTTCTCGACAATATTATGGTCGGGCAGGTCGGAACGGTTGAAATGAGCGGTGTTTCAATCGTCAATCAGCTTATGTTTGTGTTCAATCTCTGCATTTTCGGTGCGGTATCGGGTGCAGGCATTTTTACTGCACAGTATTACGGCTCGAAGGACGATGACGGGGTGCGTAACACACTTCGTTTTAAAATTATATCCTGTGTAGTGCTCACACTTCTCGGCATCGGTGTGTTCGTCTTTGGCGGTGAATTGCTCATAAAGCAGTACCTTAAGGGTGAGGGCGACCCGCTTCAAGTGGCAAATACGCTTGAAAGTGCCATGGGTTACCTTAAAATAATGCTTGTGGGCCTTTTGCCGTTTGCATTGTCAAATGCATACGCCTCCACACTCAGAGAGACAAATAACGGCACCGTACCCATGACGGGCGGAATAATTGCCGTTTTCGTCAATCTCGTTTTTAACTATGTTCTTATTTTCGGTAAGTTTGGCGCACCGAAAATGGGTGTAAACGGTGCAGCAATAGCAACGGTGCTGTCAAGATACGTTGAACTTGCCGTCGTTGCAGGCTGGTCGCATATAAACAGAAATAAACACAGATATTTCAAGAGTGTTTACCGCTCATTGAGGATGCCTGTAAGGCTGTTTAAGGACATTATGATAAAAGGCATGCCCCTTCTTACCAACGAGGCTTTCTGGGCAAGCGGTATGGCAATACTCAATCAGTGCTATTCGACGAGGGGTTACGACGTCGTTGCGGCACTCAATATTTCGACGACGCTATTTAATCTTGCAAGCGTGGTATTTCTTTCTATGGGCAACACGGTGGGCATCATAATAGGGCAGATGCTCGGTGCAGGCAAGTCGGAAAAAGAGGTGCGTGCGGAGGATACGAAACTTATTGCAACGTCGGTTATGTCCTGCTTTATATTTGGACTTCTCACACTGTCGGTGTCGGGCGTATTCCCGATGATATACAACACGACCGACAGTATACGGGCACTTGCAACGAAACTCATATGCGTAACGGCGGTTATGATGCCTTTCAACGCATATCTCAACTCGGTATATTTTACCCTTCGTTCAGGGGGACAGACGGCAGTCACCTTCATATTCGACAGCCTTTTCGTATGGGCGGTATGCGTGCCTCTTGCATACTGCATAAGCGAGTTTACGGCAATAGCAATAGTGCCCATGTTCTTTATATGCCATGCGGCTGATATTTTAAAGAGTGCAATCGGCGCAGTTATGATACATCAGGGCAAGTGGCTCAAAACACTCGTTGGAGAATAATATGATATTTGATTTTGAAACGGCACTCAAAAACACGCCTCTCTGCAAAGAACCGTGTGATGCGGTAAAATTCTGCTATCAGGCGGCATACGGACCGCATCATTTGCTCGGTGAAGATGCGGAAAGTCATTTTAATAAAGAATATGAAAGCGTTTTAGCGAGTGACGGACAGCTTGCCGAACAGCTGTCCGATGAGTATTTTCGGATAAATATTGCGGTGTGGAAGCATAAACGCCTTCCTCGTGAATGGCTGTTCAATATATTTTACATGTCGGCAGGGCAGAGTGAAAAAACAGACCCAAAACCTTTCTTTGAAATTATGAAAAAACTTGCATCGGACGGCGAATTGCCATTTGATGAAAAGGCGTTAAACGAATATTTTCAAACGTATGACGGCGGTGCAGTTTCGCATAGTGAAGCCGTCAGAAAAAACGCGTCTTACAGGGTGGTGCATAGAAAGTATGCCCGTCTTATACCGCTTCTTGAAGCCTTAAACAAAAGCAAGGTTATGGCAATTGACGGCAGGGCGGCTGCAGGAAAGAGCACGCTTGCAAAGACCTTGTCCGACGTAACGGGGGCAAGCGTTATACATATGGATGACTTTTTTCTCCCCCCTCATCTGCGTAGTGAAGAAAGATTGTCGCAGCCGGGCGGCAATATTGACTATGACAGATTTGCAAAAGAGGTATTACCCTCACTTAAAGATGGTAAAGCCTTTTTCTACAACAGATTTAACTGTGCCACTATGTCGATGGGCGAAAAAATAAACGTTAAAGAGGCGGAGCATTATATTGTCGAGGGCTCGTACAGCCATCATCCGCTTTTTGAAAATTATGCAGACGTGCTGGTTTTTTGTGACGTTTTACCCAAAGAACAGCTTTCAAGAATAGCAAACAGAAACGGCAAAGAAATGCTTTCTGCCTTTAAGGAGAAATGGATTCCTATGGAGGAGGCATATTTCAAGGCTTTTGCTATAAAGGAAAAAGCGGATATTGTGACTTGTTTGTAAAATGATGAAGAGTGTCGTCTTATCTATTGAAAGACGGCACTCTTTTTGCTAAAATAGGCTTATTAAAGCGAGGTGACAGTCTATGCAGAGTAAAACGGGTGGCAAGGCGCTTGCAAGCGTCGGGCTAACGGTAATAGTAACGGAACTTGTATTTTCGGTTGTATACAGAATAGTTCTTGAAATTTTAAGCGTATTTAATATAGATATGGGATTTCTCGGTACGGACACGGGGATTTTGTTTTATACACTCGTGACCTATCTCGTGATGATGGTGCCTGCGGCGGTGCTTCTTATAAAACTGTCAAGCGCATGGCACGGAAGTGATGCACTTTCGGCACTCATACCTTCAGAAAAAACGGGTGCAGGCAGATTTGTCTGTGCCGTGCTTACCTGCTGTTTCTTCGGCTACGTCGGTAATTACATATCGGCAGCCTTGAATTACGTGGCTGAGGTAAACGGTATGCCCGTCCCCCAGGGGCCGACTTTTCCATCGGGCAATATGTTCACACTCGGGCTTACCATTCTGATTGTTGCTGTGCTTCCCGCACTTTTGGAAGAACTTATAATCAGAGGTGCGGTATACGGCTTTTGCTCACAAACGGGTCCCGTTTGCTGCGGTCTGATTTCGGGTATAGTTTTTGCACTTTTCCACTGTAATTTTGCGCAGTTTCCGTCAGCATTTATGTTTGGCTTTATGGCGGGATATCTCGTATGCGTTTACAAAAATATATGGATATCCATTACGGCACATTTTATAAATAATCTCGTTTCCTGCCTGCTTACTTACGACGGCGGTGAGGTTTATTTTGCCGTTTCGTCGCTGCTTTTCATACTTTTCTTTGCATTGACGGTTGTGGGCTTTATCATTATGCTTGTAAAATACAATCTTTTCAGAGAGGGCAGAAAGAATTCGTTTAAAGGCTTTGCAAAGGTCTTTTCGGTGCCGATTATGTGGATATTTGTAGCGGTGTCACTCGTACTTTCTGTTGTAACGCTTAATATATGAAGCACGAAGAATATATGAAAATGGCGCTTGAACTTGCCTTAAAGGCGGCAGATGAGGGAGAAATACCCGTCGGTGCGGTTATCGTCTGTGATGACAGGGTTATAGCAAAGGCGTCAAACTCCAAAGAGGCGGACGGCTGTTCGGTCAGTCACGCCGAGATAAACGCTATAAAGCAGACGGGCAGAAAGTATCTTGAAGACTGCACTCTCTACGTCACGCTTGAACCGTGTCCGATGTGTGCGGGTGCTATAATAAACGCCCGTGTCGGCAGGGTTGTTTTCGGGGCGTATGATGAAAAAGGCGGTGCCTGCGGAAGCGTTTGTAACCTGTTTGAAATGCCTTTTAACCACCGTCCTTACGTCACGGGTGGCGTCTGTGAGCAGGAGTGTGTTAATATTCTTAGGTCGTTTTTTGAAGAAAAACGAAAATAAAGCACACATACCTAAAAAAATAAAAAAATAATAAAAAAGACACAAAAAAATGTTGAATTGTGTATACACAGAGGTGTATAATATTTTCATAAATTTTTAAAGAGGAGTTTCCTTAGTCATTATGATGAATCTCGCACTTATTATCGTCATAATTAGCGGTATTATCGTGGTCCTTAGAACTGATAATAACGCCGGTTTGTCGTGCGCAAAGTGATGAAGAA
This sequence comes from Feifaniaceae bacterium, assembly GCA_045545175.1. Lineage (GTDB taxonomy): Bacteria > Bacillota > Clostridia > Oscillospirales > Feifaniaceae > RGIG6165. Next base: position 142,290 of record JAZQAK010000024.1, on the reverse strand, counting down.
CGGGAACTTTCAAGTAATACGTTTTTTGTAACCTGCAACGTGACAAACGGTGCAGGTTTTTTATATAGGTAAAACCGCCAAATCTGAAATCGTCTGAAACAGCAAAATTACGGCATTTATCGGCTTGTCGTCTTTGAAAGGCACAAAGCCTTCCTGCATCCTTCGCACCGAAAACTGCTCATAATTTTATCTGTTTCAGATTAAAGGAATTTGGGGTTGTGTATTACGAAAAACACAGTTATTAACACAGGGAGAACACAAGATAAAACTTAATCGATTTCAGATTTGTTGGTTTTACCCGCAAGTGTTTTGCCTGAAGAAAGGATATACACATATGAAAATGACAGGAGCACAGATTGTTGTTGAGACACTTATCGAGCAGGGTGCCGAGGTTGTATTCGGCTATCCCGGGGGTCAGGTGCTCAACCTATATGATGAACTGTATAAGAATGCAGACAGAATAAAGCACGTCATTACTGCTCACGAGCAGGGTGCCTCACATGCTGCAGACGGTTATGCGAGAGTTACGGGTAAGGTCGGCGTATGTATGGCAACGTCGGGCCCCGGAGCAACGAATCTCGTTACTGGTATAGCAAATGCTTACCTCGACTCCGTGCCTATGGTGGCAATCACGGGTAACGTGCCCAATAATCTTATAGGAAGGGACAGTTTCCAGGAAGTTGATATTGTGGGAATTACCTATTCCATTACAAAGCACAACTATATCGTAAAGGACGTAACCAAACTTGCCGATACGATAAGAGAAGCTTTCAGAATCGCAAAGTCGGGAAGACCCGGCCCCGTGCTTATCGATATTCCGAAAGACGTGCAGGTTGCAGAAACTGAATATGAAAAGATGTCTCTCGTTGAGAAGGATGCGATAGTAAAGGCTGATGAAAACCTTCTTGCTAAGGCTGCTGAACTTATCGCTGAGAGTGAAAGGCCGTTTATCTACTGCGGCGGCGGTGCGGTAACGAGTGATGCAGGCAAGGAAATTATGGAACTTGCAAAGAAAATCGACGCCCCCGTCGGCTTCTCAATGATGGGACTTACGGCGGTGCCGTCGTCGTTTGAGTATTCACTTGGTATGGTCGGAATGCACGGTCATTATGCATCATCTATGGCAATGGCTGAAAGCGACCTCATAATTGCACTCGGTGTTCGCTTCTCTGACAGGGCGACGGGTGACAAGACCAAGTATGCACAGAATAAGAAGATAATCCACATCGAAGTGGATGCATCCGAAATAAATAAAAACATAAATGCCAACGTTGGCATCACCGGTGACGTAAAAGATGCAACGGCAAGACTTGTAAAACTGGTTGAAAGCAGTAAGCATACCGCATGGCTTGAAAAGCTTGAGGCATATAAAAAGTATGCAAAGGAAAACGAGGTCGCACCTCTCGGTGCAATCGGTCCGCATCAGCTTATTGACGAGGTTTGCGCAAGATGTGATGCAGATACGCCGATTGCAACCGACGTCGGTCAGCATCAGATGTGGGTAGCACAGAGATATGATTTCAAAAATCCCAGAACGTTTGCAAGCAGCGGCGGTCTCGGCACTATGGGCTTTGGTATGGGTGCCGCAATCGGTGCATGCGTGGCAACCGGAAAGAGAACGGTTCTCTTTACGGGTGACGGCAGTTTCGGTATGAACTTGAACGAAATGGCGACAGCCGTTTCACAGAAGCTTCCGCTTGTGGTTGTCGTTATGAATAACGGCGTTCTCGGTATGGTAAGACAGTGGCAGACGCTGTTCTACGGTGCGAGATATTCCGAAACTACGCTTGAGAGAAAAACACAATTTTCAGAACTTGCTAAGGCGTTCGGTGCAGAGGGTTATGCCGTAACGAATATGGACGAACTTAAAGCAAGTCTTGACAAGGCGTTTGCAGCAGAAGGGCCCGTTCTTATCGACTGCGCAATAGATATGGACGAGCGTGTGCTTCCTATGATTCCCGCAGGCCGTTCGGTTGAAGATTTGATTATTAAATAAGGAGGATAACAATGAAAAAGTTTATTATTGGATTGCTCGTTAACAACGAAGCAGGCGTACTTACAAGAATATCCTCTATGTTTGCAAGAAGAGGGTTTAATATCGACTCACTTGCAGTTGGTGAAACGGAAAATCCCGAATTGTCGAGAATAACTGTCACAATGACGGGTGAGGATTATGCAAGAGATCAGATGGTAAAACAGCTTCAGAAGCTTTACGACGTTCGTGAACTTCTGGAAATGGATCCCGAAGAATCGGTTTCGAGGGAACTTGCCATAATCAAGGTTGCGGCAAACAGAGAGTCCAGACAGGACGTTATCGATGCGGCACAGATATTCAGAAACAAGATAATCGACTATTCTCCCGAATCGGTGAGCATTGAAGTCACGGGTGAAACGGGTAAAATAGACGCTTTCGTTAAACTTATGGAGCCTTACGGCATACTTGAAATCTGCAGAACAGGTCTTATTTCAATGTCGAGAGGCACGAAAACACTTAAAGAAAATTTATAATTATAAAGGAGAAATTCAAAATGGCACAGATGTATTATGAAAAGGATTGCGACATCGCATTAGTAAAAGGTATGACGGTAGCGGTTGTAGGCTACGGCAGTCAGGGACACGCTCACGCAAAGAATCTCCGTGACAGCGGTGTAAACGTTGTTATCGGTCTTTACGAAGGCTCAAAGTCAGCAGTTAAGGCAAAGGCTGACGGTTTTGAAGTATACAACACGGGCGATGCAGTTAAGAAGGCTGATCTTGTTATGATTCTCGTTAACGATGAAAAGCAGGCTGCTATTTACAAGAGCGAGATTGCTCCCAACCTCAGAGACGGTATGACACTTGCTTTTGCACACGGCTTTAACATCCATTTCAAGCAGATTGTTCCTCCCTCAACGGTAAACGTTATCATGATTGCACCCAAGGGCCCCGGTCACACGGTTCGCAGCCAGTACCAGAAGGGTCAGGGCGTACCCTGCCTCGTAGCAGTTGAACAGAATGCAACGGGCAATGCACACGAAATCGCACTTTCATATGCTCAGGGCATCGGCGGTGCACGTGCAGGTATCCTTGATACTACTTTCCGTGAAGAAACCGAAACTGACCTCTTCGGTGAACAGGCTGTCCTCTGCGGCGGCGTTACTGCGCTGATGAAGGCAGGCTTTGAAACACTCGTAGAAGCAGGCTACAAGCCCGAAAACGCATATTTTGAATGTATCCACGAAATGAAGCTCATCGTAGACCTTATATTCGAAAAGGGCTTCGCAGGTATGAGATACTCTATCTCTGACACGGCTGAATACGGTGACTACGTAACAGGTCCCCGCATCATAACGGAAGAAACGAAGAAGGAAATGAAGAAGGTTCTTTCTGAAATTCAGGACGGTACGTTTGCACGCAACTGGATCCTTGAAAACCAGGCTAACAGACCTTTCTTCAACGCTACTAAGAAGATTCAGTCAGAAATCGAGCTTGAAAAGGTTGGCGCAGACCTCCGTAACAAGATGAACTGGGGTACGAGAGAAGAACTCCTCAACAACTAAACGGGAGAAAACAATGAGAAGCGATAATATCAAAAAAGGTGCCGAAAGGGCACCGCAGAGATCTCTGCTCAAGGCTATGGGATATACCAATGAGCAGATGAAAAGACCGGTTATCGGCATTGTAAACTCATTTAACGAGGTTATTCCCGGTCATATACACCTTCAGAATATTGCCCGTGCCGCAAAGGACGGCGTACTTATGGCAGGCGGCACACCTATGGAATTCAACGTCATAGGTGTGTGCGACGGTCTTGCAATGGGACACGAGGGAATGAAGTATTCTCTCGTTACGAGAGAACTTATTGCCGACAGTGTTGAATGTATGGCAAAGGCACACTGTTTTGACGGTCTTGTATTCATACCCAACTGCGACAAAATTGTGCCCGGTATGCTTATGGCGGCAGCAAGGCTTAATATCCCGTCAATTTTCGTGTCGGGCGGCCCTATGCTTTCAAAATGCACCAAGGAACACGGCGCACTCGACTTAAACAGCGTGTTTGAGGCGGTAGGCGCATACAAAAACAATATGATAGACGATGAAGGGCTTGCATTTGTTGAAGACAATGCCTGCCCCGGATGCGGTTCATGCTCGGGTATGTTTACGGCAAATTCGATGAACTGTCTTTGCGAAGTGCTCGGTATGGCACTTAAAGGCAACGGCACTATTCCTGCTGTATATGCAGAAAGAATCCGCCTTGCAAAGACGGCCGGTATGCGTGCGGTTGAACTTGTAAAAGAAGATTTGAAACCGCTTGACATTCTCACCGAAAAGACCTTTGAAAATGCACTTACGGTTGATATGGCACTCGGCTGTTCAAGCAACTCGCTGTTGCATCTTACAGCCATTGCCCACGAAGCAGGCGTTACGCTTGATATGAAGCAGGTAAACGAAATAAGCGAAAGAACGCCCAATTTATGCCACCTCGCCCCCGCAGGCCATCATCACGTGCAGGATTTGCACGAGGAGGGCGGTGTCTATGCGGTTATGAATGAGATACAGGATATGCTTGATACGTCACTTATGACGGTTACGGGCAAAACCGTAGGCGAAAACATAAAAGGCTGTGCACCCAGATATCACGAGGTTATAAGACCTATTGATAATCCTTATACAAAAACGGGCGGTCTTGCAGTGCTGTTCGGCTCACTTGCACCAAACGGTGCCGTTGTAAAGAGAAGTGCAGTTGCAAAAGAAATGCTCGTTCACAAGGGTCCTGCAAGGGTCTTTAACAGCGAAGAAGAAGCAATCGAAGCAATTTACAATGCAAAAATCAAAAAAGGTGACGTTGTCGTCATCAGAAACGAAGGTCCTGCAGGCGGTCCCGGTATGAGAGAGATGCTCTCACCCACGTCGGCAATCTGCGGTATGGGTCTTGATAAAGACGTTGCACTCATTACAGACGGAAGATTTTCCGGTGCGACGAGAGGTGCGTCAATCGGCCACGTTTCACCCGAGGCTGTATCGGGCGGTCCAATAGCATACGTAAAAGAGGGCGATATAATTTCAATAAATATCCCCGAGTACAGCATTGAACTTGAAGTTTCCGCTGAGGAAATGGAAAAGAGAAAAACTGAAATGAAACCCTTTGTCCGTGAAGGCGTAAAGGGATACCTTAAGAGATATTCGAAGATGGTATCCTCTGCGGATAAGGGTGCAGTAATAGAATGATTTTGGAGTTTAAATGAGAACAGAAATATTTGATTCTACCCTGCGTGACGGAACACAGGGGGAGGGAATCTCCTTCTCCGTCCAGGATAAAATGAGTATAGTTAAACTGCTCGATGAATTCGGTGTTGCCTATATTGAAGCAGGCAACCCCGGTTCAAACCCCAAGGATGTTGAGTTTTTCAACGTGCTTAAAACGTATAAGCCTAAGAATTCAAAGCTTGTGGCTTTCGGTTCAACCGCACGAAATGCGGATGCGGTGGGTGAAGACAAAAATATCTGCGATATTTTAAGTGCAGATACACCTGCTGTTGCAATTTTCGGTAAATCGTGGGATTTGCACGTTGAAAAGATACTTAAAATTCCGCTTGAAGAGAATTTAAGACTTGTGAAAAACACAATGTCTTATCTTGCATCAAAGGGTAAAGAGGTTATCTTTGATGCGGAGCATTTCTTTGACGGCTATAAGAAAAACCGTGAATATGCGCTGAGCGTTCTTGCGGCGGCGGTTGACGGCGGTGCACAGGTGCTTTGCCTTTGCGATACAAACGGAGGCACGATGCCCCATGAAATTGGTGAAATAACCGCAAAAGTGTGTGAAATGTTCCCGTCGGTACGAGTGGGCATTCACTGTCACGACGATACGGGCTGTGCGGTAGCAAGTTCGCTTACTGCGGTGGTAAACGGTGCGTGTCACGTTCAGGGCACGTTTATCGGTTTTGGTGAAAGATGCGGAAATGCCGATTTATCAACGGTTATTGCCGACCTTTCTCTTAAAATGGGCTACGACTGCGGTGTTGATTTGACTTCACTTACCAGTACGGGCATCAAGATTGCAGAAATATCCAACGTCCGCATAAGAAACAACCACCCCTACATAGGAAAGAGTGCGTTTGCACACAAGGGCGGTATGCATATTGACGGTGTGCAGAAATGCCGTGAATCGTTTGAGCATATCGAGCCCGAACAGGTCGGCAACGAGAGAAAGTTTTTGATGAGTGAGGTTGCAGGCAGGGGAACGGTGCTTCCGAGAATTCAGAAGTTTGCACCCCACCTGACAAAGCAGTCACCCGAAATTGCGGATATAACGGCGGCACTTAAAGAGGCTGAACACTACGGTTATCAGTACGAGGCGGCGGACGCATCGTTTGAATTATTCGTAAAAAAACAGCTTGGTCTGCTCACACCTCATTTTAACGTGCTTATGTACAAGGTTGAGGACGGTTATCCCGCACTTGACGGCAAGGAGCAGACGTATGCAATCGTTAAGGTTGAGGTTGACGGTAAGACTGAACTTACCTGTGCATGCAGTAACAACGGTCCCGTCGATGCGCTTGACTCGGCGTTCAGAAAGGCGATATCCGTATTCTATCCGTGTATAGAAAACGTAACGCTTGAGGACTACAAGGTTAGGGTTATAAGCAGCGGTACGACTACGGACAGCCGTGTCCGCGTACTCGTTGAATCGGTAAGTGAAGACAGACGCTTTACTACCGTAGGCGTGTCCTGCAACATTATTGAAGCCAGCTTTAAAGCGTTGGTGGACTCGTTTGAATATGAATTATCAATAAAGGAGAACTGATATATGGGAATGACAATGACCCAGAAGATACTTGCGGCTCACGCAGGTCTTGACAGCGTGAAGGCAGGTCAGCTTATACTTGCAGACGTGGATATGGTACTCGGTAATGACGTTACCACCCCCGTTGCTATCAGAGAGTTCAAAAAGCTTGATCTTGACAAGGTATTCAACAAAGAAAAAGTTTCAATGGTAATGGACCATTTTGCACCCAATAAGGACATCAAGGCTGCTGAGCAGTGCAAGATGTGCCGTACTTTTGCAGGTGAAATGGACATCACGAATTATTATGACGTAGGCGAAATGGGCGTAGAACACGCTCTGCTCCCCGAAAAAGGTCTTGTGGTAAGCGGTGACATCGTTATCGGTGCAGATTCACATACTTGTACATACGGCGCACTCGGCGCATTTTCAACGGGCGTAGGCTCAACGGATATGGCTTGCGGTATGGCAACGGGTAAGGCGTGGTTTAAAGTGCCTTCAGCAATAAAGTTCGTGCTCAAAGGCAAACTTTCACAGTACGTTTACGGTAAGGACGTTATTCTTCACATCATCGGTATGATTGGTGTTGACGGTGCACTTTACAAATCAATGGAATTTACGGGCGAAGGCGTTTCAACGCTTTCCGTAAGTGACAGACTGTGTATGGCAAATATGGCTATCGAAGCAGGCGGAAAGAACGGTATTTTCGAAGTTGACGAAAAGACGCTCGAATTTATCAGAGAAGCAGGCGGAAAAGACCCCGTCGTTTACAAGGCTGACGATGATGCCGAATACGATGCTGTTTACGAAATCGACCTTTCAGAAATCAAGCCTACGGTTGCTTTCCCGCACCTTCCGGAAAACACACGCACGTTTGATGAAATCGGGGACGTTGCTATTGACCAGGTTGTTATCGGCTCCTGCACGAACGGCAGACTTGAAGACCTCGTTATTGCCGCAGAGATATTAAAGGGCAAGAAGGTCAAGAAGGGCGTTCGTACAATCGTAATTCCCGCAACACAGAAGATTTATATGCAGGCTATGGAAATGGGCCTTCTCAAGATATTTATTGAAGCAGGCGCAACAGTTTCAACACCTACCTGCGGTCCCTGTCTCGGCGGTCATATGGGCATTCTTGCAGAGGGTGAACGTGCAGTTGCAACGACAAACCGTAACTTCGTAGGCAGAATGGGCCATCCCAAGAGCGAAGTTTATCTTGCAAGCCCTGCAGTTGCTGCGGCAAGTGCTATAACGGGTAAGATATCACAGCCTAAGGAGGTAATGTAAAATGAAATTTGACGGAAAAGTTATAAAATACGCCGACAACGTTGATACAGACGTTATCATCCCGGCAAGATATCTCAATACGATAGACAAAAAAGAACTTGCTTCACACTGTATGGAAGACCTTGATGCAACGTTTACGTCAAGAGTACAGCAGGGTGACATAATGGTTGCAGGCTTTAACTTCGGCTGCGGTTCTTCAAGAGAGCACGCACCTATTGCAATCAAGGAAAGCGGAATTGCTCTCGTTATTGCAAAGAGTTTTGCGAGAATTTTCTACCGTAACTCAATAAACATCGGTCTTCCGATTATCGAATGTCCCGAAGCGGTAGATGCTATTAATGAAGGCGACAAGCTTTCTGTTGATATGGATGCAGGCGTTATAAAAAATCTTACGACGGGTGAAGAATTCAAGACGTCGCCCTTCCCGGAATTTATCCAGAATATAATCACCGCAGGCGGTCTTATCGAATCCATCAAATCGGGTCTTATAAAGTAGGAGGATACCATGGAATATAAAATAGCACTTCTTAAGGGTGACGGTATCGGCCCTGAAATAGTTGAGAGCGCTTGTGAAGTTCTCGACAAGGTTGGCGAAAAATTTGGTCACAAGTTCAATTACGAAGCATATCTTATGGGCGGTTGCGCGATTGATGCAACGGGCGTTCCGCTGCCCGATGAAACGGTTGCAGGCTGTAAGGCAAGCGACAGCGTTCTGCTCGGTGCGGTAGGCGGTCCCAAGTGGGATACACTTCCCGGTCATCTTCGTCCCGAAAAGGCACTTCTCGGTATAAGACATGCACTCGGTCTTTACACAAATATCCGTCCCGCAAAGCTTTATTCTGCACTTTCTGCTGAATGTCCGCTCCGTGCCGACATAGTTGAAAAGGGCGTTGACATCGTTATGATAAGAGAACTTACGGGCGGTATCTACTTTGGTGAAAGAGGCAGACGTGACGGTCAGTTCGGTCCCGAAGCATATGATACCGAGGCATACAGCGAGTTCGAGGTTGAAAGAATTGCAAGAGCGGCGTTTGACACCGCTATGAAGCGTGACAGAAAAAAGGTCACAAGCATAGACAAGGCAAACGTTCTTGAAAGCTCACGTCTCTGGAGAGAGGTTGTGCACAAGGTTGCAAAGGACTACCCCGAGGTTGAATGTGTTGATATGCTCGTTGACAATGCTGCTATGCAGCTTATCAAGAATCCGTCACAGTTTGACGTTGTGGTAACGTCAAATATGTTCGGCGATATTCTCTCGGACGAAAGTTCACAGATTACGGGTTCTATCGGTCTTCTTCCTTCTGCATCACTTGGTGATTCCAAGTGCGGTATGTACGAGCCTATTCACGGTTCGGCACCCGACATTGCAGGTACGGGTAAGGCAAATCCGATTGCGACTATTCTTTCAGCGGCTATGATGCTTCGCTACTCCTTCGACCTTGAAGAAGAGGCAAGATGCATCGAAAAAGCAGTAGACGACGTGCTTGCTGCAGGCTGGAGAACGGCTGATATTCTCGGCACTTCCGATGCTACACCGCTTTCCTGCAAAGAAATGACAGCAAAGATTTTAGAGCAGATATAAAACAAAAAGGCTTTAGCAAAACCGCTAAAGCCTTTTTATTTTTAGAATATACGATCTGAATTGTTATTCTTGTTCTGGTTCTTGTTCTGATTGCTGTTTTTGTTCTGATTGTTGTTCTGATTCTTATTCTGGTTGTTGTTCTGATTTCTGTTCTGATTTTCCATAAAAAATCACCTCCGAGTCTTATTATGGACACGGAGGCTATTTTTATTCAGCAACAACTGTGGATGTTTCTTCTTCAGAAGTATTTTCTTTTGGACTGACACCGTTTATGGTGTAAGTAAATCCCATTTCTTCAAGAGAAAGGGCAAGATTGTTCGCACTGTCTGTATACGCTTCCTTGCAGACTATGTTAATTGAATCTTGGCTGTTATAGTCCATCAAAAGAGTTTCTGCGAGATCGGCAAGTTCGTATTCCACACCGCAGTAACTGAAAGTTTCTTCATTTACAATTATTTCGGACGGATCATAAACCATATCGCCCGGCTCAACATGCGGTTTTTTGTTAACGACGATTTTCTTTCCGCAAGCGGCAAGAGAAAAAATCATAACGAGAGCCATTATTATACACAAAAATTTTTTCATAATATCACCTTAAAATCAAAAGATAAAAATATTATAGCATATTACGGCGTTTATGGCAAAATTATTTTCCCGATATCTCGCCCGCCTTGCTGAGTGACCATTTTGCAACCGCAGGACCGACAAGTTCATATATAAGCGTACCGCATAATATTATGGCACGAATCTGTGCACCGTATGCAGGAACGACCTGTGTGGCAATAAGCGAAAGACCGATTGCAACACCTGCCTGAGGCACAAGTGCAGGACCGAGGTATTTTTTTACGGGTTCTGCCGAATGGCACATTACCGAGCCTGTGTATGCACCGATGTATTTGCCGATTACACGGAATATGACGTATATTGCACCGACGATGCCGACAGTGGGAAGAACCGATACGTCAAGTTCAGCACCGCTTGCCACGAAAAAGAGAAGGAAAAGCGGCGGCGTAAATCCGTCACACAGTTTTGCAATGTGTGAAAATTCACTTGAAAAGTTTGCAAGCGCCGCACCCATTGCCATACACATAAGCAGGTCTGAAACGCCTATAATATCGGCAATACCAAGCGCAAGGAAGATAAAGCCTATTGTAAGAATGAGCCTGTTACCGTCTTTTTTAAACCAACGCAGAGGTACGGCAAAAATAAGACCGAGAATAAATCCGCATATAATACCGCCGAATATTTCCCATAAAGGCTTTAAGAGCTGTGTTGCAAGGCTGCCGCCACCCTGACCGGTGAGCATCTGTGCAACGGCAACGAATATACCGAAAAGCATAATTGCGGTTGCATCGTCTATCGCAACGACCGCAAGCAGAGTCTCGGTCATGGGACCTTTTGCCTTGTACTGCTTTATTACCATAATAGTTGCCGCAGGTGCGGTTGCCGCTGCAATGGCGGAAAGCACGAGCATGGCAGGTAAATCCATCGTTAAACCGAAAATCAAATCGGCAACAACGAGTGCAACAAGTACGAATAACACCGCAAAAAGAGATTCAAGACATGCTATAACGATAGGTGCTTTACCCACTCTTTTAAAAAATGAAATTTTAAATTCGTTTCCTATCGAAAAGGCTATAAAGCCGAGAGAAACGGTTGCAATTATACCAAGATGCTCCACCGAATTTGCACTTATAAGGTTGAGCATACAGGGGCCGAGTATAAGGCCTGCAACGATATAACCCGTAACGTTGGGAAGGTGGCAGAACTTAGCGAGTCTGCCGAAAAGAACACCGCCGCCTATCATAAGGGCGATGGTCAGAAGAACTGTGGTCTCACTCATCTTTCTTTCTCAGCCCCTCCGCATATGAAACAGGCAGAGTAAAGAGGATGCCCGTATTGGGAGCATCGAATCCGCCGAGAACTTCCTTAACTGCAGTTTTTGCAGCCTGAAGTTTATCCTCTTCAATTACTGCAAATATAGTTTTGCTTTTTGCCCTTTCGGGATTGAGCAGTTCGTAAAGTGAACCGAGAATTCTGTGTTCACCGACTTCACCCATAACCTTAGCCATACCGGTGCTGTCAATAATCGTAGCACCCATTATGCCGTGGTCCGAAAAGGATGAAAGCAGGTCTTCAAGTTTTTCCGTACGGTTAAGCACGATAACCAAAAGTTGCATAATAACACCTCTTATTTAAATATTACCTTAAAGAGTATAATCCTAAAAAAACAGAAATGCAATAAAAAAAGCAGGGATTTTCCCTGCTTTTTACTATATTTCTGTGTTTTCTGAATGTATCTGGTCGACGGATTCTGCCGCTGCATCCTGTCTCATACGCATTTCGTAAAGCTGAGTTTTCGTGATGCGCACTTCACGGGGCTTTGAACCCTGTGACGGGCCGACTATACCGCGTTCTTCCATCTGGTCAACGATTCTTGCCGCCCTCGCATAGCCGAGTTTCAAGCGCCTCTGCAAAAGTGAGGTTGACGCCTGTCCGCATTCCACGACAACGTCTATTGCAGCATCGAGCATTGAGTCCTCGTCGGAGTCACCGTCAGATGAAGCAGAAGAGCCTTTTTTGCCCTTCGTGTCGCTTTCACGGACACATCTGTCGATTTCTTCCATTACGCTGTCGTCATATTTTACTTCGCCCTGCTTTTTGATGAAGTTTACGACGCCTTCAATTTCTTTATCACTTATAAAACAACCCTGCAGACGAATGGGTTTTGGTGCACCGATGGGGCAGTAGAGCATATCGCCCCTGCCTATGAGTTTTTCAGCACCGCCCATATCAAGAATAGTTCTTGAATCGACCTGCGATGATACAGAGAAAGCAATTCTCGTGGGGATATTCGCCTTGATAACACCCGTAATAACGTCAACTGACGGACGCTGTGTTGCAACGACGAGGTGCATACCTGCCGCCCTGGCAAGTGCGGCGAGACGGTTTATTGAATCCTCGACCTCGTGGGGCGAAACCATCATAAGTTCTGCAAGTTCGTCGATAATGATGACTATCTGCGGGAGTTTTACCATGTCATCCGTATTCTCGCAGAGTGCATTATAGCCAGCAAGATTGCGGACGTTGTTTTCAGCAAAAAGCTGATACCTTTTTGTCATTTCGCCGACTGCCCACGCAAGTGTGCCCGATGCTTTTTTCGGGTCTGTCACAACGGGCAGCATAAGATGCGGAATACCGTTGTATACGCCGAGCTCGACAACCTTAGGGTCAATCATAATGAGTTTTACGTCTTCGGGAGATGCGTTGTAGAGTATACTTACGATAAGCGAGTTGATACACACCGATTTACCGCTGCCCGTTGAGCCTGCTATAAGCATATGGGGCATTTTGGCAATATCGGCAATTATCTTTTCACCGCCAAGGTCTTTACCGAGACAGAAGGAAACCTTGCTTTTCGCATTCTTAAACGTGTCACTTTCGATAAGTGAACGCAGATAAACCGTTTTTACGTTTTTATTGGGCACTTCTATACCGACAGCCGCCTTACCCGGAATGGGGGCTTCAATTCGAACGCCCGATGCCGCAAGTGAAAGGGCAATATCGTCGGCAAGTCCTGTTATTTTGCTTATCTTTACACCTGCTTTGGGAGCAAGCTCATAACGAGTTACCGTCGGCCCCTGAGCAACGTCGGTAAGTTGTGTTTCAACACCGAAGGATTTGAGGGTGGAGACAATTTTTTCTGCTGTCACCTGAAGTTCCGACGTACCGCCCGATGTACCCTGTCTGTCGGGCGTGAGCAAGGTAATGGGAGGGAATACGTATTTTTTTACGGGCGCTTCCGCTTCGCTTTCTATCTGTTCTTTTACCTTTTTCTCTTCGAGAGCAAGTTCCTGCTTTGTCATTTTCGGAGGCTCGAGTGAAGAGGTCAGCGGTTCTGCGGGCACTTCCTCAAAACTGTCATTTCCCTTGAAGACCTGCTTTGAACCGTCCGTTTTAAACTTGTCCTTTGCAAAAATTGCATCAAGGTTGTTTTCGCTCGGCTTGTCCGAGTCAATATCAAAGTCAATCTGACGTCTTCTGCGTGGCGTTTTCGGGAAGGCGGTTTCGTAATCCTTAAGGTCGTTTGCTTCGTATGTAAATGAGGGGTCGGTCTCGTGACTTTCTTCGTATTCATCGTCGTGCTCTCTGTGGAAAAGACCCTTTATCGCTTCCACCATTCTGTCGACAGTTGTGTCGAAAAGCAGAATGACCGAGATTATAAGAACTGCGCCGAATATTATCGCAATACCCGCTTTGCCGAGAGGCTTGTTAAGGCACGCCGTAATAAGACCGCCTATGCAGCCGCCTGACAAAATATGCTTGTATGAGTAATTGAAAAGTTCAATTACGTTCTTTGACGGGAAAGAATCCACCACGAAAAGATGCAGGATAACGCCCACAAAAATCATGGCGAGGAAAAGTGCAATATTCGTTCTTAAATATTTCTTGTTTTCTGCAGTCATACCCATATGTACGCCTATGTAAAAGAGGACGAATGGCATAGTGTAGCCTACTCCGCCGAAGAGACCGAGGGTTAACTGTTTAAAAAATCCCCCCACGGTGCCCGTCAGCGACGAAAACAGACTGAGTGCCAGAAAAACGGCGTATGCACATATGAGCACGCCGTATATCTGGATGAACAGAGCGTGGTTTTTCTGATAGAAGGTCTGCTCCTTTACGGGCGCCTTCTTTCTTTGTGTGGTTGTTTTTTTGGATGCGGTCTTTTTTGTAGCCGTCCTTTTCTTTGTCTGAGCCATGTTAACTCCTTAAAATGCTTCGGATGATTACGAATGCACCCATTCCAAAGCAGTAATATGCAAAATATTTAAATTTATCGTGTTTTAAAATCATACGCAGAAAGCGTATTGACAGATAGCCCGATACGGCTGAGGTGACTATGCCTGCAACGTACATACCGACAGTTGCATCGGGCACCGTGTTTCCCTTTATCACGTCAAAAAATGACAGAAGGCTTGCACCGAGCACTGCGGGTATTGACATTATAAATGAAAATTTAACGGCATACTCACGCTCAAAACCCGAAAGCAGACCGCCCGTTATGGTTGCACCGCTTCTCGAAATGCCGGGCAGGGTGCCGAGCACCTGAAACAGACCAACCGTGAGTGCATTAGTGCAGGTGGTATTATTCTCCCTGCGGTTTCCCCTTATAATACTGTCTGACAAGAGCAGTAAAAAGCCCGTTGTAAGCAGAAAAATGCCGACAAGCCACAGCGTGTTTGCCACTTTTTCGATGGCGTCGTTAAACGGCAATATAAGCACGAGAGGCATTGTCGCAAGTATTATCATAAAAAGAAATCTGCGAGAGGGGGACATCCTTTTAAAAGAAAATTGCCCCGTAAATATATCTTTAACAGAGAGGAAAAATTCTTTTATAACGTCAAGTATATCACCGTAATACGCGATAAAAACGGCGATAAGTGTGCCGAGGTGGAGCATTATATCAAAAAGCAAATCGTGTTCACCGGGGGGAGAAAAGCCAAATACCTGCGAAAATATTGCAAGATGCCCTGAACTTGAAACGGGCAGAAATTCCGTAATCCCCTGGAGTATGCCCATAATACATGCACCGACGTATGTCATTATAACCCTCCAATATATAAATATATCATATTTTATTATCTAAATAAAGTAGTTTATGACATCATTTCTTTTCACACAATTGTTTTAATGCATCTATTGCCTCCGAGAGAGAACCCAGTCTGTCTATAAGTCCGTCATCGACCGCCTGCTTGCCGTCAACCACGGTTCCGACGTCGTTTGCAAGCACTTCGGTGGAAAAGAGATACTTTTCGAGTTTATCCCTTTCGATGTTTGAATGACGCACTATAAAATCGTTTATTCTGTGCTGAATCTCTTTTATATAGTCGAATGCCTGGGCTACGCCTATTACGGTGCCTGACGTGCGAACGGGGTGAATAGTCATTGTCGCTGACGGCACGATGAATGAAACGTCAGCCGATACGGCAAGGGGAACACCTATTGAATGACCGCCGCCGAGAACGAGGGAAACCGTCGGCTTTTTCATACCGCTTATGAGTTCAGCAATGGCAAGACCTGCCTCAACGTCACCGCCGACGGTATTTAAAAGAATCAGCACACCCTCAATGTCGGGGTTTTCCTCTGCCCATACGAGAGAGGGGAGAAGTTTTTCGTATTTGGTTGCCTTTGTGTCCTGCGGAAGACGGATGTGCCCCTCCACCTGACCTGCCACCGTTATGCAATGAATTTTGCCTATTGTCGCCCCACAGGGCTCAAAACCGTTTTTGTCTTTATTTTCTGACATAAAAAACACCTATCCTTTCTAAAGATAAGTGTTTCCGTTTTTTTGTTATTTAAGCCTTGCAACAAGACGGTTTATTTTAATACCTGCCTCGGAAAAGCGTGTTTCGTATTCCGTCATAATGTTTGGAATGTCGGTTTTATGAAGGTCGGTCGAAAGTTCTTCGATTACAAAGCCGTTTTTTGAAAGTTCGCATACAGAAAACTCGAAAAGCGGTACGTTGTCCGTCTTTTGAATAATCTCGCCGTCCTTTTTAAGAAACTGCTTGTAGACGTCAAGCTGACGCTGATGAGTAAGCCTTCTTTTCCACTGCTTTTTGGGCGGCCACGGGTCAGAAAAGTTAAGATAAATTCTGTCTATTTCATCCGTATCAAACACTTCACCCAAAAGTGCCGCATCATAGCTTAAAAAGAGAAGATTGTCAGGCTTTGCCACAACCGCTTTTTCAAGCGCAAGAAGCAGTACACTCGGTATTTTTTCTATTGCAATATAAAGCGTATCGGGATTCTGCAGGGCAAGCTCGTTAATAAACTTACCTTTTCCGCAGCCTATTTCAACGTGAAGCGGTGCATCAGCCTTGCCGAATTTCTCACGCCACTTGCCTTTGAGCGATTCGGGGTTTTCGGGAAGGTATGCCTTACATGCTTCCATACGTTTATCAAGATTTTTTCTCGGTCTTGCACGCATATTATCAATCCTTTCTCATACATATCGGATAAATTTCGTTTCTCGTTCTGCCAAATTCCGTCGCAGTCTGCTTCATAGCATCGGCTTTGCCCATACCCTCCGCTATAAGCGATAAGTATCTTTCACGAATTGCGTCTGCCGCATCTTCAAGTGAAATTTCGGGTGTCTTCTCGGTCTGCTTACCCTCTACGACCAGGACAAATTCGCCTCTCGGCTCGGTATTCTTATATAAATCGTATGCACCTGCACAGGTTGTCCGTATCACCTCTTCGTGAAGTTTTGTAAGTTCACGGCAGATTGAGATTTTACGTTCATCCCCGAAGGTCTGCGCAAAATCACGCAGGGTTTTGCGGAGTTTGTGGGGTGCCTCGTAGAACACCATGGTGCGATACTCGTCTTTTATAAGCTCAAGATGCTCCATACGGGACTTTTTGTTGACACTTAAAAAGCCCTCGAAGGTAAACCGTGAGGTTGAAAGCCCCGACATAGCAAGTGCAGTTACCACGGCACTCGGACCGGGTACGGAATGAACGGGAATATCATTTTCCGCACATAGCTTTACAAGCGCTTCGCCGGGGTCGCTGATTGCAGGCATACCTGCATCGGTAACGAGTGCACAGCATTGACCTGATTTTAACTTTTCTATTATTTCGGGGCCCCTCTGTGCCGCATTGTGCTCAAAATAGGATACCGACGGCTTGTGAATATCAAAAACCGACATAAGTTTTGCCGCAACCCTCGTATCCTCTGCTGCCACAAAATCACATTCCGACAGTATTTCTACGGCACGGGGCGAAAAATCGTCAAGATTTCCTATGGGCGTTCCTACAAGATATAATGCAGGTCTTTCTATTATCATATCTGAGTTCTCCTGTATATCCTTTTTGTTTCTTCGGTTTCACTGCCGTCATCATTATACAATATAAGTTCGGGCAGGACAAGCATATCGCTTTTCACGTACTGTTTTGCTTCTAAAAGAAGCAGAACGGGTGCATCTCCATTTTTAGATGCGACGAAACGCAGTTTTTTTATGTAAAACTTATATTTTTCAAGTGTAAGGATTATATCCGTCAGCCTTTGCGGACGGTGCACCATAACGAGTTTACCGCCGTTTTTTATAAGAAGGGAGGCAGTTTTTACAACGTCGTCAAGCGTTGCGCATAACTCGCTTCTTGAGCAGGCGCGGTCATACTGTGCACAGTTTTCACCCGCATCAAGTTTTTTGTAAGGCGGATTAGTCACGACACAGTCGTACTGACAGGGGGAGAGTACAGAAGTTGCATTTTTCATATCACAGCAGTAAATTTTAACTCTGTCCTCAAGGTTATTCCCATCAACGCTTCGGCTTGCCATATCGGCATATTCGGGCATTATCTCGAGTGCATCCACCCTTGCGTTGTAGTGGTGGGCACACAGAATTGAGACGATACCGCTTCCGCTGCCAAGTTCACAGACCTTGTCACCCCTTTTACAAGAGGCAAAATCGGCAAGTAAAACGGCGTCGACACCGAATTTAAAGCCTTTTTTCTTTTGTATGAGTTTAAGACCTCCAAGCATGAGGTCGTCAATCGTTTCGTCAGAAAGTATATCCATATCAATTATCCTTGTTAAAAAAATCAGGCGGTACTGTATGTACCGCCTGTAAGAAACAGGGTGGTTTCTTTTACTTTTCTACGGGTGCACCAACGGGGCATACGCCTGCGCAAGCACCACAGTCAAGGCATTCAGCCTCATCAATTGTGTAGATGGGATCGCCTTCTTTTACAGCACCAACGGGGCAAGCGTCAACACAAGCACCGCATGCTAAGCAACTGTCGTTAATTACAAAAGCCATAGTTATTTCCTCCTGTGATATATTTCTATTGTTATGATAATACATTAATGCCTAAAAATCAACATTATTTTGATATAATGTCCATCGCTTTTATCATGGCATCGTCTTTATATTCGCCGAAAAGTTTTACCAGATTTACCGTATCGGTTATGCTTACGAGTGTTTCAAGCGTAAGCGTTGCGGTACATTCGAGATTATTTCTCTCCTGATAATTCCACAGCGCATTTACCGTGTCTTTGTCAAACACTCTGTCGGCAGTTTCAAGATAGCCGAGTAAAACGAGCCTCTGTTCAAGTGCGTAGACGACATCGTTTTCGGCAAAATTTTTAGCCTCTTTGTAGTTTGAGGTGTTGAGGTATTCAAACGACCTTGTGACCTCCTGCGTATAGGGTGCAACAGCCTCGATATCGGGGATAACGCCTATTCCGTTATAGTGAGTGCCCTTGGGGGAGAGCACCTCAAAATCGGATACCGAGATGACGCTTCCGTCCTCCTGCTGATACTGGGTTTGACCGATTGCCTTGCCAAAAGTGGTTGAGCCGATTATCGTTGCATAACCGTTTTCCTGCAGAGACTTTGCAAAGAGTTCTGAAGCGGAGGCAGAGAGTTCATTTACAAGTACGCATACGTTGTCAAATTCAAGACCTCTGCCTGTTGAACGGTATACAGTATATTCGCCCGTAGTGGGGTAGGTTATTGAACAGAGGGGTTTGTTTTTTACGGGGGTGAGCCAGTTTATCATGTCAAGACAAACCCAGAGACTGCCACCCAGATTGCCTCTTAAATCGATAATTATATTCGAAACACCCATATCGGCTGCATTTTCAAGAAAGTTTACAAATCTGAAGTAGACCAGATAACTTTTAAAGTCACGTATTTCTGCAATGCCGACTGATTTACCGTTTTCGTCTGTTGTGAAGTGGCACACTATGGACTCGCTTGAAATTGCCGCACGGGTTATATCGACCTCGTATACGTAACCGCCATCACCGTCGTTGCGGTAGAAGCCCATTCTTACGGTGGTGCCCTCGTCACCCCTTATCATAGAGGTAACGTTTTCGTATTTCATACCGGCAACCTTTTTCCCGTCGACCGAGTAAATATAGTCGCCCACTTTTACACCTGCCTGTGCCGCAGGACTCAATGAATCAAGCTCGTCCACCCATATGTAGCCGTCGGCGTATTGTACCGTTATGCCGATACCGTAATAAGTGGTGGGGGACATATATTCTTTATACTGTTCTGCCGAAAAATACTGGCTGTACGGGTCTGCACTTTTCATAAGATAATAAATTATCTCTTCAAGCATCTCGGGGTGATTGTTAATGATATTTATTATAATCGTCCTTAAAACGTCTGCCTCACCAGGCTCAAAAACGTGGTGTTCAAGATAGAAGTCGAGCAGATATTCAAACAGTTCATAGCCTTCGCTTGAAGATGCATCGGGAGTTTCCGAAGTACCCTCTGCAAAAGCCGTCACCGTAAAGGATAAAAGCATAATTACTGCAAGCAGTAGCGAAATAAATTTTTTCATTATATTCTCCTACATTTTTTCGGGGGCATCAATATTTATGATGTCAAGTGAGTTTTTGATGACCTGTTTTGCTGCAAGGCAAAGTGCAAGTCTTGCCTGCATAAGCGCCTCGTTTTCATTTCTTACGTAGCAAGCACCGTAGAATTTGTGGAATGCCGCACCAACAGACGTACAGTAACGTGAAATACGTGTGGGTTCAAGCATTTCTGCCGCAGTAAGAATCTCATCGGGGAAGGAGGCGATAAGTTTTATAAGTTCTTTCTCCTCGTTTGCACTTAAAAGAGATAGGTCAACGTCGGAAATATCCTTTGCTACGACACCCTCTGCCTCAAGATTTTTGATTATACTGCATATTCTCGCATGAGCATACTGAACGTAGTAAACGGGGTTTTCGCTGTTCTGCTTGACTGCAAGGTCAAGGTCAAAATCCATTGCACTGTCGGCAACCTTGTAATCGAAGAAGAAACGTGCCGCATCAACGGGAATTTCGTCAAGAAGGTCGGCAAGAGATATAACTTTGCCCGTTCTTTTTGACATTCTCACAACTTCACCGCCCTGCATAAGACGCACGAGCTGAATGAGCACGAAACGAAGCTTGCTCTTATCAATGCCGAGCGCATCAAGTACGGCAGGGAAACGGAGGGTATGACCGTGATGGTCTGCACCAAGCACGTCGATTACCATATCAAAGCCTCTCGTTTCAAACTTGTTGCGGTGATATGCGATGTCGACGGCGTAGTAGGTGTAAAAACCGTTTGCCTTGACTAAAACTTCGTCCTTATCACAGCCGAAATCGGTTGCCTTAAACCAGAGTGCGCCCTCTTTCTCGTAAAGTGCGCCTTTCTGACGGAGAAATTCTACCGTGTCGGCAACGAAACCGCTTACGTGAAGCGTTGATTCATAGAACCAGTTGTCGTAAACTATCTTGTACTTTTTAAGGTCGGACTGCATTTTTGCAATATTACGGTTTAAAGCGTAAGTTACAAGTTCTTTTGCCATAACCTCTGCATCCGCTTCGAGCAGGCTGTCACCGTGCTCTGCGGCGTAATCGGCGGCGATCACCTTAACGTCGTTGCCGTGATAACCGTCCTCGGGGAACTGCGCCGCATCCTCACCCTTAAAGTGCTGTATGTAACGAACGGAAAGGCATTTGCCGAGAATGTCAACCTGATTTCCCGCATCGTTTACGTAGAATTCACGGGTAACGTCGTATCCGCTGTACGAAAGTACGGTTGAAAGCGTATCGCCTACGATACCGCCTCTCGCATTACCCATATGCATAGGACCAGTCGGGTTTGCCGAAACAAATTCCACCATAACCTTTTTGCCTGCACCCGTATTGTTCTTACCGTAGTCGGCACCCTCCGTAACGGCAGCCTTTACAACGTCTGAATAATACTTGTCCGACAGGAAAAAGTTAATAAAGCCCGGGCCTGCAATTTCCACCTTGCTGACGTAACTGTCCTCAAGGTCGAGATTTTCGCAGAGTGCCGATGCTATTTCACGGGGGTTTTTGCCAAGTTTTTTTGAAGCTTTCATTGCAACGTTTGAAGCAAAATCACCGTGGGAAGCATCCTTCGTGGGTGATACCTCGATATCACCGTCGGGCAGCTCAAAACCGCATTTTACGAATGCACTTTCAAGCATTTTTGATATAGTTTCTTTGGATTGCGCAACAGGATTGGTATACAAAATCTTATCCTCCTAAAATTCTATCTTAAGTTCCATTGTGTTCTGACTAATGAGATTGCCGTTTACTTCGAGGTTATAATCGAGATACAGCACCTCGCCGTTGTCTATGGGCGTTCTGTCAAGCTGTTTTGTCACCACGCAGAAGGAAATCGTCCCCTCCGGTGACTGCATAAGCGCATGGTGGCGTACACCTTTCTGGAAAACCATGTCCGCACCTGCACCGCCTGAACGCCACATCGTTATTTTTTCAGAATCTATGTTCAGGTGAGTCGTGACACCCTGATAGCCCGTGAGTTCACCCTCTTTGTAGGTTATGGCGCAACCGTCCTCCGTGCGCTCATAATCACCGTCGGTGATAAAGGTTATCTCCGCAGGCTGAGGGTCACCCTCATATTTCTGAGTACTTTTAATACTTATTACTGCATTGGTCATTACTTAACTCCCTATTGTTTCTACATAATTCAAAGGTGTTTTACCTGCCGTTATCCGTGTGACACCGTCCGTACCGTCAAGCAACGAGTCGTATATCGAGGTGGAAAGTGACGTTGCCGTAAGTTCCACACACATATCCCACGTGATGAAAGGCTGTATATTATGCCACATTTTTGTGGCGTTATTTGCGGATACGTTTGCTGCAAAATCGTCAGGCAACACGAGTGAGGCACACCATAACGACATACCGAGTGATTTTACGTTGTCTGCAAGTGTGGCGCACCTGCCGTTATACCTGCTTTTAAGGGCGCAGACCTGAGCGTAAGAACGGGTAAGCCGATAAAGCATTTCGTTTATGCGGACAAGTTCGTTTGCTATCTGTGTGTCGGTGGGCGACTTTGCCATAAACGAATCCGACGGGTATATGCCGACGTCTGCCCCCGAGGCAATCAGTGAACACACGCTCATCGGGGCATCGAGTATATCCCTGTCCGAAACAAACACCGTAAGATGAGATTTGTGCGAGGAGGCGACGTTTAACTGCTTTTGCGTCTGATTTCCCACACCGAAGGAGGCAAAATAGTATTTTGGCGTTTTGCCCCTTAGTGATGCCGATGACGGCATCGTTATGAGAAGTCTGTTAAAATCGGCGTCAAGCACCGTGTTTGCGGTGGTTTTTAACCTGTAAATACCGCCCGAAAGGGTGGTAAATATCCTGGCATCCTCCCTTGCGATAAGCGACATTGAAATATAGTACCGCCCGTCCTTATAGGGAAGCGATTCGTAGAGGTTTCTGTTATCACTCGTAAGTGCAATTCCCGAAGACGTATCAAATGCAATTGAAACGTTGCGGAAAAACACGTTTACGACATGACTTTCCTCTTCGATAACGTAGGAGGTGTTTATAAGCGGTAAAATAAAGTCGAGCGGGAAATACACGTTCGTCTTTTCCGCAAACGGTGCATTTTTGCTTTCTGCAAAAATAATTTCATCACCTAAAACGAAAAGGAAACCGTCATCCTCCGCCTGTACGGAAAACGTGGGGCAGACGAGAATTATTGCAAGACAAAGCATAAGGCATATATATCTTTTCACGTACAGTCTCCTTTCGATAATTAGACATCTTATTATATCATTTATATCTTATTATTACAATAATAAAGACGCAGAAAAAATAAGGTATATTTTTGCAAAGTGGGGCAAACAATAATGCTGAAAGCTTTTTTGAAAGGAAATCCGATTATGAAAAAACTTATAATCATTACACTCGTTCTTGCACTTGCACTCTCTTTTGCCGCGTGCGGTAAGGAGGATATGACAGGCGAGAGCGATATGCTCGGCGAGACACCCGTTACCGATATGGCTGACAATATGGCTATGGGGCTCGGGGTTACGGTAAAGCACGAGGGCTACTCTGCAAGTGCAGAGGCGTCAGGACAGACCGCCCTTGAAAGTTACATCGCAGCGGTTACGTTTGACAAAGACGGAAAGGTGCATAAAGCACGTCTTGACTGTGTTGAGTCAACGGGGACGTTTGATGCGTCAGGTGCATTTTCCTCCGACGAGAGCAGTGCTTACTCAAAGCGTGAACTCGGTGACGATTACGGTATGAGACAGGCTTCGGGCATAGGCAAGGAGTGGTATGAGCAGGTAGACGCCCTTGAAACATGGATGGAGGGTAAGACGATAGAAGAAATTCAGCAAATTGATGAAAATGAGACGGAAATACGCTCCTCCTGCACGATTTCAACCGACGGTTTTATTGAAGCAGTGAAAAAAGCCCACGAATCAATGAACTAAAAAAACTCCTTACGGAATACCGTAAGGAGTTTTTTTAGTTGTATTTTGAAACCTGTAAGATTTCTTCTGCTTTTTTTACCTGTTCTTCGGTCGGGGATTTAATACCCTCCAAGGGATATTTGATGCCGAGTTTTTCCCACTTGAACAGGCCGAGCGTGTGGTAGGGAAGAACTTCAATACGTTCTACGGTTTTAAGACTGCCGATAAAATCTGCCATTTCTTTAAGACCGTTTTCATCATCCGTGACACCGGGCACGAGCACGTGACGTATCCACATCGGCTTGCCTTTGTCGGACAGATATTTTGCAAGTTTAAGGATATTTTCATTGGTATATCCCGTAAGAGAACGGTGTTTTTTATCATCCATCTCTTTTAAATCGAGCATAACGAGGTCGGTATACGAAAGAAGTTTATCAAATTTTTCCAAAAACTCGGGCTCTTCGCAAAAAGGCTGACCTGCGGTATCTATCGTCGTATGAACGCCTTTAAGTTTTGCCTGACGGAAAAATTCTGTCACAAAGTCTATCTGAAGCAGAGGCTCACCACCGCTTACGGTCACGCCGCCGCCGTTACCCCAATAGCCTTTGTAATGGTAGACGTGCTCAAAAAGTTCGCCCGCCTCTCTGTCCTGAGCGCCGTCAAACGACCACGTTTCAGGGTTGTGACAGTATTTACAGCGCATCTTACAGCCTTGCAGAAACACGACGAAGCGAACGCCCGGTCCGTCAACAAGACCAAATGTCTCCAAAGAATGAATTTTTCCGATAACTTTTTCCATTTTTACTCCTATTAAAAATGCTGATTCCCACGGTAGTATGCCGCGAAAATCAGCATTTATTTCAATTAAAAATTACTTAGTAAGTGTGGTGTGGCATGTTCTTGCAAGAACGTCCTCCTGCTGTTCACGTGTAAGGTCGATAAACTTAACAGCGTAGCCTGATACACGGATTGTGAAGTTTGCATATTCTTCCTTCTCCGGATGTTCCATAGCGTCGATAAGCTTTTCTTTACCGAATACGTTTACGTTGAGATGGTGTGAACCCTGTGAGAAGTAACCGTCAAGAACGTTAACGAGGTTATCAACTCTTTCGTCATTGTTATGACCGAGTGCATCGGGGTTGATTGTCTGCGTATTTGAAATACCGTCAAGCGCCCAGTGATAGGGAAGCTTTGCAACTGAGTTGAGTGATGCGAGAAGACCGTTCTGCTCTGCACCGTAACTCGGTGTGCCGCCGGGAGCAAATGAAGCCGATGCGAGACGGCCGTCAGGTGTAGCACCCGTTGCCTTACCGTAAACAACGTTTGACGTGATTGTAAGAATTGACGTTGAAGGTTCTGAATCACGGTATGTGTGATGCTTCTTAATCTTTTCGATGAATGTCTTGAGAAGCCATACTGCAATATCGTCTGCACGGTTATCGTCGTTACCGTATTTGGGGAAGTCACCCTCAACGATGTAATCTGTAACCATACCTGTTTCGTCACGTACTGTCTTAACCTTAGCGTACTTGATAGCGCTGAGTGAGTCTACAACGTGTGAGAAGCCTGCGATACCCGTTGCGAATGAACGACGTACGTCTGTATCGATAAGAGCCATTTCAGCTTCTTCATAGTAGTACTTATCATGCATGTACTGAATGAGGTTGAGTATATTTACGTAAAGGCCTGCAAGCCATTCCATCATCGTGTCAAACTTCTTGACAACTTCATCGTAATCAAGATATTCGCTTGTGATAGGTGCGTAAGCGGGTCCTATCTGCTCACGGAGCATTTCGTCAACACCGCCGTTGATAGCGTAGAGAAGACACTTAGCGAGGTTTGCACGAGCGCCGAAGAACTGCATTTCCTTACCCGTCTGTGTTGCAGATACGCAGCAGCAGATTGAGTAATCGTCACCCCAGTAGGGCTTCATAACGTCATCATTCTCGTACTGAACTGAGCTTGTGAGAATAGAAATCTTTGAAGCGTACTTCTTGAATGTTTCAGGAAGGTTGGGTGAATAGAGAATAGTAAGGTTCGGCTCAGGTGAGGGACCCATATTTTCAAGTGTGCGGAGGAAACGGTAGTCGTTCTTTGTAACCATTGAACGTCCGTCAATACCTGTACCGCCGACAACAACCGTTGCCCAAACGGGGTCGCCTGAGAAGAGTGCGTTGTATGAAGGAATACGAGCGAACTTAACCATACGGAGTTTCATAACGAGATGGTCGATAAGTTCCTGCGCTTCTTTTTCTGTGATGATGCCTGCATCAAGGTCACGCTGGAGATAGATGTCAAGGAAGGTTGAGATACGGCCAACGCTCATTGCGGCACCGTTCTGTGTCTTAACAGCAGCAAGGTAACCGAAGTAGAGCCACTGAACTGCTTCCTTAGCGTCCTTAGCGGGAAGTGAAATGTCAAAGCCGTAGAGGGCAGCCATTTCCTTCATACCCTTAAGAGCACCGATCTGACGTGCAATTTCTTCACGCTGACGGATAACGTCATCAATCATAGTGCCGTCACCGCAGTTAGCAAGGTCTTCCTGCTTGAACTTGATGAGCTGATCGATACCGTAAAGTGCAACACGTCTGTAGTCGCCTACGATACGGCCACGGCCGTAAGTGTCCGGCAGACCTGTGATAATGTGGCTGCGACGAGCAAGTCTCATTTCGGGAGTATATGCATCAAAAACAGCCTGGTTGTGTGTACGGCAATATTCCGTAAATATCTTGTGAAGTTCGGGATCGGGTGTGTAGCCGTAGGTTTCGCAAGCCTGTTCAGCCATTCTGATACCGCCGTAGGGCATAAATGCACGCTTTAAGGGCTTATCTGTCTGCAGACCGACAACCTTTTCTTCATCCTTGAGTGATTCGTCGATGTAAGCAGGACCGTAAGCCGTAAGGCTCGTTACGACCTTAGTTTCACATTCGAGAACGCCACCTTTAGCACGTTCTTCCTTCTGGAGCTTCTGTAAAGCGCCCCATAACTTATTAGTTGCTTCTGTAGGACCTTCAAGGAAGGACTCATCACCGTCGTAAGGACGGTAGTTCTTCTGAATAAAGTCTCTTACATTAACTTCTTCTTTCCACATACGGCCTTCAAAGCCGTTCCACTGTTCGAAATTAACCATATTGTGCCTCCTTGTATATTATAAAATTTAATCACTTTAACCGCATATGAAAGCCACATTAAAAAATATAACTCTCCAAGTGTCATAATATCACATTTTTCGTAAAAATCAATATATAAAAATTAGTATTTAAATAGCCATTTTTTTATTTTCTTAGGGGTGTGGTAAAAAATGGTATGCTATACCTGCAGAAAAATCGGTAATACTTGTATATTTTTGCACATAACGCTATAATTGACTTAATAAAATTAGGGAGGCATTAAAGTGAAAATCGTTGTCACGGATGCAAAAACGATTACAAACGGGGATATTTCGCTGGATTATTTTAAGAAGTACGGGGACGTGGAGATATACGACCTTACCGATGCTTCGCAGACGGCAGGACGTATTGCCGATGCGGATATGGTTATTGTCAACAAAACCGTGCTTGACCGTGAAAATATGAAAGATGCAAAAAACTTAAAATATATCGGCCTTTTCGCAACGGGCTACAACAATATAGATATTGAATATGCGAAAGAACGCGGTATCGCCGTATGCAATGCGGGAAGTTATTCGACGAGTGCGGTGGCACAGCAGGTATTTTCGTATATTCTTGCACACAGTAACCGTACCGCAGAGTACGACGCTTTCGTGCGTGAAGGCGGCTGGAAAAGGAGTGATACTTTTTCACCCTTCGTATTCCCGCTGTGTGAACTGGACGGTAAGACACTCGGCATTGTCGGCTACGGCAATATCGGTAAAAAGGTTGCTGAAATTGCAAGGGCATTCGGCATGAAAGTGCTTGCATATACACGTACTCTGAAAGAGGATGAAAATGTGCAGTTCTGCGGTTTTGATACGCTTCTTGAAGACAGCGATTATATAACGGTACACTGTCCTCTGAACGAGGCTTCGAAGGGTATGTTCGGTGAAAAAGAATTTTCGAAGATGAAAAAAACGGCATACTTTATCAACACGGCAAGAGGCGGTGTTATTGACGAGCAGGCACTTGCAGGTGCTGTCAGAAACGGCGTTATAGCAGGGGCGGCAATCGACGTGCTTACGACCGAGCCGATGAGTGAAAACTGTCCGCTGTTTGACGTTGAAAATCTCACCGTTACCCCTCATATAGCGTGGGCACCTATTGAAACGAGAAACAGGCTTATGCACATAGTTGAGGACAACATAAAAAGTTTTCTTGAGGGAAAGACCAAAAATAACGTTGCTAAATAATTTTACTAAAATCTGATTGACTTTTACTAAAACTGCTTTATAATAAGATACGGAAGTAAAAAATTAGAGGTTGGTTTTTATGAAAAACGTCAGAAAAAGCAGCAGCGGAAAAAATATCGGACAGAACATAAAAAAGATAAGGGCGTCAAAGAAAATGACGCTCAAAGCACTTGCGGAGGAAACGGGGCTTTCGATAGGCTATCTTTCTCAGCTTGAAAGAGGGCTTACCACGGTTTCTAAAGGAACGTGCGCAAAACTTGCGGCGGCACTCGGTGTCAGCACGGACGAACTCAGTTACAATGAGAGGCTGTCGGGCAAAAAGGATATATGCATAATCGGCGGTGGCAATATGGGCAGCGCCATTGCTACGGGTATAGTCACAAACGGTATTGCAGAGGCGGCAAACGTAACTGTTTCGGACGTTAGTGAAGCGGTTCTGCGACCGCTCAAGTCAAAACTCAAAATCAATACAATTACGGATAATAAAGAGGCGGCAACCAAGGCAAATCTGCTTATTCTTGCCGTAAAACCCGCATATCTTGACGGTGTACTTGAAGAGATAAGCGGTCTCGTTGCAGACGATACGCTGGTCGTTTCGATAGTTGCAGGAAGAAACATTTCATATCTTGCGGAAAGACTCGGCGAAAAGCAGAAGATAGTACGAGTTATGCCCAATACACCTGCACTCGTAAATGCAGGAATGTCGGCACTCTGCCCGTCGAAAAACGTGACGGCGAGGGAACTTAAGAGTATAACCGAGATATTCTCGGGTCTTGGCAAGGCGGTAGTTTTGGAAGAGCGTATGTTTGACGCTGTGACGGCGGTTTCGGGCTCGGGTCCTGCGTACGTATATATGTTCATACAGGCACTTGCAGATGCAGGGGTTCGTGAAGGTCTGCCAAGGGATACGGCACTCGAACTTGCGGCACAGATGGTGCTCGGCTCGGCAAAAATGGTGCTCGAAGCGGGAAAGCATCCCGAACAGCTTAAAGATGAGGTTTGTTCACCCGGCGGTACTACCATTGAAGCGGTTGCCGCACTTGAAGAGGCAGGCTTCAGAAATGCGATTATGCAGGCAGTAAAGGCATGCGCAGACAAATCAAGAAATATGTAATAGGGGCGTATTCACTCAGGAATGAATCGGTTTTGGCTTGATATTTTCCGTTAATACTTCATAAAAAAATTCCGTAATACACAAAGTATTGCGGAATATTTATTATTTTGTCTAAACGAAAAATCTCTAACCCAAAACTGCTTAGTCACCACAAAAACTATCGTTTTTGGGCAAATAATCCCTAAGAGAATACGCCCATAAATAAAAACAGTCGTGAAGTTCACGACTGTTTTTTGTTTTACCATATTGGAATAAGTCCGAAAATAAGACCGAGTATGACGCCTGATATAAAAAGCATTGACGTCAGGAGCAGGTTTTCTTTTAAATTTTTGTTGGTGCGGAAAAGCACCGCAATGCCGATGCCTGCACCGACGAAAAGACCTGACAGCATTGCACCTGCACTCATTGCACCACTGAGATATAACTCGGTTATCACGACCGACGCCGCACAGTTGGGGATAAGGCCGATTAAGGCGGCAAGCAGATTGCCTATAACAGGTTTGTTTAATATGAAGCCTGCAAGTGCATCTTCACCGATGTGGTGTATCACGGCGGTGAGTATAAAGGTGACCGCAAATATGAATACCGCCACTTTTGCCGTGTGTATCAGGGCAGGAATGACGACACCCTCGTGTTCTTCGCAGTGACAACCGCTTTCGTGACAGAGGTCGTGGATACTTTTCTCTTTTTTGCGTTTATAGAAAAAGTCGATAAGATAACCCGTTATCACGGCACCTGCAAATTTCAAGATGAGGATTTTAACTATAAGAGGCATCGGTGCCTGCTTTGCTATAAGTATGGGAAGCATCTCGTCCGAAGTTGCAAGAAATACCGCAACGAGTGTACCGGGGGATATAAGACCGCCCGAAAACAGCCCTGCCGCCGAAGCGGAAAATCCGCATTGCGGAATTATTCCGCAAATTGAGCCTACAAGCGTTGCTACACGGGATTTCTTGATAAAATCGGTTATATTTTCTGCCCTGTGTTCGATATACTCCATTACGAGATATGCCAAAAACAAAAAGGGCAGAGTTATAAGTGTATCTTTGAGTGTGTGAGTTAGAATTTCAATCATACAATAGCCTCGCAAAACATTGTACTGTTGACTTCCTCAAGTGAATGGAAGGTGAAATCCGGATAGAGTTCATCCGTCAACATTTCAAGGTCATCAAGTGAAGTTACGCCCGTCATTACAAGACCTGTTTTCATACCGTGAAGTCTGCCCATGGCGATGTCTGTCTTGAGTGCGTCACCGAAAATGATGATATCGTCTTTGTTATATATGCCGGTCTGTGAGCAGACCTTTTCAACTGCAGTCAGATAGGGCTTGCCGAATACCGTGGCTTTTGCGCCGTCAGCCTTTTCGGATATCATTTCCGAGATGGTACCGCAGTCGGGAATAACGCCGTCTGTTACGGGACAGAGCATATCGTAATGCGTTGCAAGAAATTCTGCACCGTTTTTGATAAGTGCCGCCGCTTTCTCGACCTTTTCATCGGTAAGTGTTTTATCAAAGGACGAGACTACTATGTCCGAATTCTCCGAAAGTGTAATACCGTGTTTTTCAAAACAGTTTTCAAGGTCGGGCGTGCCTACGAGATATACGCTTTTGCCCTTTCTTTCACGGAGAAGAAAGTCTATCGTGACGTCACCGCTTGTAAGAATTTCGCCATCCTGCGGGGCAAAGCCCATTTTTTCGAGTTTACCGTAATAAAATTCGGTCGAGCAAGAGGAATTGTTTGTAAAAAACAGCACCTTCCTGCCACTCTTACGCAGATTATGGATAAAATCAAGGGCATAGGGAAACGGTGTGGCGTCAAGACTTACCGTACCGTCTATATCAAAAACAAAAAGCTTTTTTGAAAGTAATACGTCTAAAACAGATTTTGCATTTGTGTAGCCCTTAAACATAATTGTATGCTCCTTTATATGTTCGCTGAACGATAAATGTTCATAACGTCCTCGTAGCCGAGAGGAATGTGTCCGATAGTTTTAGTGCCGCCGTCTGTAACGCGGTCTGCCATTAACATAAGTTCTTCTTCCGATAAAATGCCGATACCAAGTTCCGAGAAGGAAAGGGGCATACCTAACTGACGGAAGAAGGTCTCTGTCTTTTCTATGCCGTCAAGCGCAAGCGTGGGGCTTGCCTCGTCACACGCCCATACGTTTACGGCGTACTGGGCAAAGCGTTCCCAATCCTTTTCGTAGACGTATCTTGCCCATTTGCACCATAAAACCGCAAGTGAGGCACCGTGTGTTGCATTGTATATTCCAGATAACGGATGTGCAAGCGGATGAACTACGAAGGCTTGCGAACTTCCAAGTCCCGTAAGGCCGTTGTGGGAGAGTGAGCCTGCCCACATTATCTCACTTCTTGCCTTGTAATCGTCAGGCTTGTCCATTGCAATTTTGCCGTATACGATGACGTTTGAAAGAAGCTGTTCGGCAATTCTGTCCGACATCTCATTGCCTCTGCCTGAGGCAAAATATCTGCCGATCGTGTGCATCATTATATCAACGATACCGCACGCCGTCTGGTAAGGGGGAAGCGAATAGGTCAGACACGGGTCCATACAAGCAAAACGGGGTCTGTTCAAATCGCTGCCAAAGCCCTTTTTGATACCCGTTTCATCCTCCGTTATAACGGCACTTGCACTCGTTTCACTGCCTGCCGCCGCAATGGTAAGAATAACGCCGACGGGTGTTAATGCCGTTGGGGCAACCTTTCTTGCATATATATCGTCCCATATATCTAGGTCGGGATTAGCAATACCAAGTGCTATTGCCTTTGCAGAGTCTATAACGCTGCCGCCACCGACCGCTATAATAAAGTCAATTTTTTCACGTTTACAGATGTCTATACCCTCACGCACGAGTGATAAGACGGGATTGGGCCTTGCACCGCCGAGCGTGATGTAAAAAAGCCCCTGCTCACTGACGTATTTTTCAACCGCACAGAGAAGCCCGTTTTTTACACAGGTCTGTCCACCGTAGTGGATGAGAACGCGGGTTGCACCAAATTCCTTTGCCGCCTGACCGCACATCTTAACACAGTCTCTCCCGAAAAAGATTTTCGTGGGAGCGTAATACGTAAATCCGTTCAAATAATCACCCCGTAAAAATTATGTTCTTATTATAACAGTAAATAGTATTGTTGTAAAACCATTTTTTATGATATAATAAGACAAAATATTGCAAAGGGGAATGGCAATGATAAGAAACGAATACGAAACAAAATTCAACGAAAATATGAGGGGCGGTGACGGCACCGTTAAAATAGAGAATTTTCTCACTAAAGAAGAACTCTATGACAAGGGAAGGCTTTTTGGCAAGATAACGCTTGAAAAGGGTTGCTCAATAGGTGCTCACGTTCACGAGAATGAGATGGAGGCTTTCCACATTCTGTCGGGTACGGTTGAATTCAACGATAACGGTGAAAAGCGCATCGTAAAAGCAGGCGAAACTACACTTACGACGAGCGGTCAGGAACATTCGATTAAAAATATCGGCGAGGAAACTGTCGAAATAATCGCACTTATTATATTTAAATAAGGAAAACGGTCAAATCATTTGGTTTGACCGTTATTTATATTTATGGTAAAATATTCCTGATTCTTTAGGGAGGTTTACCATGAAGAAAAAGATAGTCTACGCCGTATCGGCGGTGCTTTTGATAACGGCAATTTCGATAACCGTGTATTTCGTCGGGGCTGACCAGTACAAAGTGTACGATGAAGAAAATACGGTGACCGTGTTTTCATACAGCTCGGATAAGGACGTAATTCTTAAAAAAAGCGGCATAAAACTTAGTGAAAACGATGCGTTTCTGCCCGTGGAGGACGGTTATAAGGTGCTTCGTGCCAAGGACGTGACCGTTTTGTACGGCGATACGGAAAAAACGCTGTCTATCGCCTGTGAAACTGTGGGCGAGGTGCTTGAAAAGTGCGGTATCACTTTTAGTGATGAGGATTTCTGTGACATTGATGACTCTGCACCCGTGACCGATGAAATGACGGTAAGGGTGCATAAAGTCACGCACGACACAACGCAGGTTGATACCGAAATTCCGTTTGAAACGGTGACGAAGGAGAGTATATACGTCAAAAAAGGCAAAACCAAAACGACGAAAAAAGGTGAAAAGGGCATCCGCAGGGAAGAGAGAAGCAACACCTACGTTGACGGACAGCTTACAGAATCCGTGGTGACCTCGGATACGGTTGTGAAAACACCCGTAAATGAAGTCGTTGAAAAGGGTGTCGGCGGCACGATTGGCGGATATGAATTTTCATATTGTATGGATATGAATTCGTCTGCGTATACCTATTTTGAAAATAAAAGAAACATCACGGCAACGGGTGTGCCTGCAGGCTACGGCAAGGTGGCGGTTGACAGAAAGGTTATACCGCTCGGCACGAAAATGTATATCACTTCTGCAAACGGAAAATACGTCTACGGCTATGCCGTTGCGGCGGATACGGGCGTTAAAGGCAACACCATAGACCTTTTTTATGAAACGTATGACGAGTGTATAAGTTGGGGCAGAAGAAAAATCAAGGTGTATATTCTGGAGTAATTATGGAAATTGAAAGAAAATGGCTTATAGACGCTTTTCCCGAGGGGTTGACGCCCTGTGAGGAAAAGGTGACGTATTCGTGGTACGTTTCAACTTCTCCCGTCGTGCGACTCAGGCATAGCAGGGGGAGATACATTCTCACTTTCAAGGGGGAGGGGCATCTTTCCCGTGAGGAAATCGAAAGCGAGATACCCGAAAGTTTTGCAAAAGAAATCATACGCTTTGTCGGCAAAGAACCGATTGTAAAAACGATGAAGGTGTACGATTTAGAGGGCGGTCTTAAACTCGAATGCTCAGCGGTGGATGACACTTTTATGTATGCCGAGGTTGAGTTCGACAGTGAAGACGAGGCGAATGGATTCGAAGTGCCGACATATCTCGGTAAAGAGGTCACCTACGACCCGCAGATGAAAATGAATAACTACTGGAAACAGAAAAACGGTCTCTAAGGAGACCGTTTTTTATTATCTGTTGAATAATGAATAGAACGCCTTGTAGGTGCTGTAAACGTCGAGCTTTGCCACAAGTTCCCACGGGGCGTGCATACACAGCATGGGGACACCCATATCAACCGTGGGGATGCCGAGCTGGGCAACGTACATTGCAATCGTTCCGCCGCCGCCGAGGTCAACCTTGCCGAGTTCACCCGTCTGCCAGAGTGCTTTACCGTCAAGCGTATCTGCCACGAATGCCATAACTTCTGCCGAAGCGTCTGACGTTGAACTCTTACCTCTTGCACCGTGGTATTTGCCTACCGACACACCGCAGTTTAAGAACGAACAGTTGCGTAAATCCATAACCTCGGGATAATTGGGGTCGAGTGCCGCCGTAACGTCTGCCGAGAAGCATACGGAATGACGGTACATATCACGGTAGGACACGCCCTGATTTTCGGCAATCTCCTCAAAGAAATACTGCATAAAGTGCGACTTCATACCCGTAAGACCGTCTGAGCCCGTTTCCTCTTTATCAAGAAGCATTGTCATAATGCCGTGCTCGGGTGCTTCCGTATCAAGAAGTGCGGTCAGCGCAGGGTATGAGCATACTCTGTCGTCATGACCGTAAGCACCAATCATACTGCGGTCAAGACCAACGTCACGTGCTTTTGCCGCAGGCACGATTTCAAGTTCAGCCGAAAGGAAATCCTTTTCGGTGATACCGTATTTTTCATTGAGTGCAGATAAAACCGCAAGTTTTACCTTTTCACTTGCCTTATCATCCTTAAACGGTCTGCTGCCGACAAGAATATTCATATTTTCACCCTTGATTGCCTCTGACATCTTTGCAGAAACCTGGTCCTGCGCAAGATGGGGCAGAAGGTCGGTCAGCACGAATACGGGGTCGTTTTCATCCTCACCAATGCAGATTTTGACCGTTTCACCGCCCGGCTTGCAAACTACACCGTGAAGGGCAAGCGGAATCGTCGTCCACTGATATTTTTTGATACCGCCGTAATAGTGCGTCTTGAAAAGTGCAAGGTCGTGGTCCTGATAAAGCGGTCTCGGCTTTAAGTCAAGACGGGGCGAGTCGATATGACTGCCTGCAATATAGATGCCGTTATCAACCGTCTTTTTACCGAATACGAAGAAGAAGGCTGCCTTGCCGTTGTTTACGGTGTATACCTTATCACCCGGCTTGTACGACTTGTTTCTGTCAAAAGGCGTAAAGCCCTTTTCTTTTGCAAGTGCAACTGCCTTTTCAACACATTCTCTTTCAGTTTTACATTCGTCGATAAAAGCCTTGTAGCCTTCACAGTAGGCGTAAGCCTTTTCTATTTCACCGTCATCAAAAACGTCGTATCCGTTTTTGGGCTTGTAGAACAACTCTTCTGCAAGCATTTCACCCTTTGTTTTGTTTTCCAAAGTCATCATCTCCTAAAAATCGTATATCAGGTCGTATATTTTTTCGTAAAAATTTATTTTTCTCATATATCTGTTTGTTTCACCGTAGGGGGTGGAATCTATACTCTTCCCGTCCTTGCTGTAGCGTGAGTCAATCAGCCATTTATCCACGTTTCCGCTGCCTGCGTTGTATGCGGCAAGGGCGGTGTCTGTATCACCGTAGGTGGCATAAAGTTTTGAAAAATAAAAAGTGCCGTATTTTATATTGGTTTTGGGGTCGAATATATCGTCATTTTCGTTTGCTATCCATTCAAAAGTGGCGTCGGACAACTGCATAAGCCCTTTTGCCTGTGCCGAGGATACCGCATCCGTCTGCCAGTTACTCTCTGCTTTTATTATTGCCGCAACGAGTGTGGGTGAAACATCGTATTCTTCGGAATAATAAACGATAATTTCCTTATACTCAAGCGGAAAAAGCCTTGCAACTGCACATATGCCGAATGCCGATATGACGAGCAAGAATATTATCAGCCTAAATAGCTTTTTCATAAATCTCCTTTAAAATAGGTGTAACGTCTCTGCCGTCATTTATGATGATAAAGTCTGCATTTTGGGTATAAAAATCATCTTTTTTCTGGGCAGAAAGGCGGGATGAGGCATCTTCCTTTGAAATGTTATCCCGATTTACAATGCGCTCAGCACACGTCTTATCATCCGACAAAACGGCAACCAGCAGGTCACATTTATATTCACTTTCAATGAGTGCCGCCGCATCTATCACGGCAAAGGGTGCATCACTTTCTGCTATGAGCCTGTCAAATTCACGGCATATATGGGCGTGTGATATTTTGTTGAGCGTTTCAAGCTTTGTCGGGTCGGAAAAAACGATTTTCCCGAGTTTCCTGCGGTCAATGCCGTTTTCACAGAGTATATCCTTGCCGAAAGCGTCGGCAAGTTCGTTTACAAGAGGACCCTCTTTCATAAGAGCGTGCGCAATTTTGTCACCGTCAATGACAAGTGCACCTTTTTCTTTAAAAAAGGCACTTATATACGATTTTCCCGTACCGCTTCTTCCAACGATGCCGATTATTTTCATATTATACCTCTATTACAGTAAAACCTGCCGCTTTGATAAGTCTGTTCAAGACTGCCATTTCTATGCCGTTGCCGTCAGCAACACGTGCGTATATCACAGAAACGGGTGTTGAGTCAAAAAATCTGAGTGCATCAAAAAGATTGTGTGCAAGCGTCCTCGGCTCAGACGGGATTCCGTAAGAGCGTGTTACCGCTTCACAGAAAAACTCCTCCTCACCGTCAAAACAGAGTACA
Source organism: Feifaniaceae bacterium (assembly GCA_045545175.1). Lineage (GTDB taxonomy): Bacteria > Bacillota > Clostridia > Oscillospirales > Feifaniaceae > RGIG6165. The sequence continues at coordinate 105,191 of JAZQAK010000024.1, read as the reverse complement.
CCGCAACCTTCATTTGAGCGTATTTTGCTTTTGATAAAAGAACGTACTTCGGAATCATAGCCTTTCACAAGCACCACCTTTGCTTTGGGTGCATAGTGGCGGTATTTCATACCGGGGGAGGCTGCAGAGCCGTCATACTCCGCAAATATGGAGCGGGACAACTCCACTCTGCCCAGCACGTCTTCAAGCTGACGCAGAGTTACAGCACCGGGGCGAAGTAAAATCGGTTCGTCCCCTGCGAGAGAAACCACCGTCGATTCAAGCCCTATATCGCTTTCACCGCCGTCAATTATCATATCCACTCTGCCGTCCATCTCGTCTTTGACGTGGGCGTAGCAGGTGGGTGAGGGCCTTCCCGAAAGGTTGGCAGAGGGTGCCGCAATCGGACAGCCCGAAAGTTTAATAAGTGAGTTTGCAACAGGGTGTGAGGGAATTCTCACCGCAACAGTATCAAGCCCTGCCGATATTTCAGCAGGGATAGTGTCTTTTCTCTTTAATACCACGGTCAGCGGACCGGGTGAGTATCGCCTGAAAAGCTCGTACGCCGTTTTGGGCACGTCCCTTGCAACGTTTTCAAGTTGTGAAACGTCGGCGATATGTACGATAAGCGGATTGTCTGCAGGTCTGCCCTTTGCCTTGTAAATCTTGGTAACCGCCGTCTTGTCCAAAGCATTTGCACCGAGACCGTAAACCGTCTCGGTCGGGAAAATAACCGTACCGCCCGATGCAATTATATCAGCCGCTTCCTGCAAACTATCGGGTTTTATGTGTTTTGTTATCATTCTTCGCTGCCTTTAAGTTTTTCACTCTGATCTGCCGTGATAAGAGCGTCTATCATCTCGTCAAGGTCACCGTCCATAAAAGATTCTATTTTATAGAGGGTGAGGCCTATTCTGTGGTCGGAAACTCTTCCCTGCGGGAAGTTGTAGGTTCTTATTCTTTCGCTTCGGTCGCCCGTACCTACCTGACTTTTTCTCTCACTTGCGATTTTGGCGTTTCTTTCAGCCGCTTCTCTCTCGTAAAGACGTGAACGAAGCACCTTCATAGCCTTATCCTTGTTCTTGTGCTGGCTTCTTTCATCCTGACATTCAACTACAAGACCTGTCGGAAGGTGAGTTATTCTTATTGCGGATTCCGTCTTATTTACGTGCTGACCGCCTGCACCGCCTGCACGGTAGGTATCTATCTGCAGGTCAGCAGGATTGATGGAAACGTCAACCTCCTCCGCTTCGGGAAGAACGGCAACCGTTGAAGTTGAGGTGTGAACCCTGCCCTGTGACTCGGTTTCGGGTACACGCTGAACACGGTGAACACCGCTTTCAAACTTGAGTCTGCCGTAGGCGTTTTCACCCGATATGGAGAAACTTATTTCCTTGATACCGCCAAGCTCCGTTTCGTTTAAACTGAGAACTTCCGTCTTCCAGCGCTTTGATTCGGCATACATTGAGTACATACGGTAGAGCGAATGTGCAAAAAGTGCCGATTCCTCACCGCCTGCACCGCCACGGATTTCCATAATGACGTTCTTGTCATCATCGGGGTCCTTGGGGATGAGAAGGATTTTAAGTTCTTCGGTAATTTCGGGAAGGCGTGCCTTGTTGTCAAGATACTCCTGCTCTACCATTTCCTTGAAATCCTTATCGTCAATTTTCTCGTCGAGCATTGCCTTCGCCTCGTTCATGGCACTTTCGGCAGCCTTGTACTCTTTATATTTTTCGATTATGGGAGTTAAGTTCTTATGCTCCTTCATAAGATCTCTGTACTGCTTCTGGTCCGACACTATGTCGGGCTGCATAAGTTTTTCCGAAACCTCGTTATAACGGATTTCAACCTGCGCAAGTTTTTCTATCATTTCTTGATAACCTCTCTGACTTTAGTTGTTATGTCTGCACGGGAAATGAATACTACCCTGTCACAACCGAGGCAACGCAGACCGATGTCTGCCCCCGTCCGTATGACTTCCCATTCAAATGAGCCGCAGGGATGCTTCTTTTTCATACGCAGAATATCTGCAATATTAATCTCCATACTTACCTCATATTATAACACAATTATATAATATTATAATCTATGACAAGACTTATTGCAATATTAAAAAAGGGACAGTCGGTTGACTGTCCCTTGGGCAAGAATACGCCCAATTATTTTACTTTAACTCTCCAGCCGAACGGGTCTTCCGACCTGCCCCACTGAATGTCCGTAATCGTCTTGTAAAGTTTTGCACTCAGTTCGCCTATATTGCCGTCACCGATTGTCCAGACATCGTCTTTATAACGAAGCTTGCCTACGGGGGATATTACAGCGGCTGTACCCGTGCCGAAAACTTCTTCAAGCTTGCCGTTTTTCTGCGCCTGTACAAGATCGTCAACAGAAATCTTACGCTCCTCAACCTCGTAGCCGAGTGATTTGCAGACCTCGATAACCGAATTTCTCGTGATACCGGGCAGGATAGAACCGTTGAGCATGGGTGTTACCACCTTGCCGTCTATCTTGAAAAATATGTTCATCGCACCGACTTCTTCGATGTATTTACGTTCTACACCGTCAAGCCAGAGCACCTGTGAATAGCCGTCGTTATGCGCTTTTACCTGTGCCGCAAGACTTGCCGTATAGTTACCGCCCGTCTTTGCAAAGCCCATACCGCCTCTTACCGCACGCACGTATTCATCCTCTATCCAGATGCCTACGGGTGAAAGACCGCTTGCATAGTATGCACCCGAGGGTGAGAGGATTATCATAAAGAGATACGTCTTTGACGGTGCAACGCCCAGAAACGGGTCTGTCGCAATAACGAACGGACGTATGTAAAGGCTTGTATCGGGCTGTGAGGGCACCCAGTCACTGTCAACGTCGACGAGTGTTTTGACAGCCTCAACAAAAAGGTCCTCATCAATTTTCGGAATACAGAGTCTGTCGTTTGAATTGTTGGCACGCTTTGCGTTCATTTCGGGACGGAAAAGATAAATACTTCCGTCATCACCCCTGTACGCCTTCATACCTTCAAACATCTCCTGACCGTAGTGGAAGACCATTGCAGCAGGAGAGAGTGTTATATCGTTAAACGGCTCAATTCTCGGATTGAACCAGCCCTTACCCTCTTCGTAGTTCATAACGAACATATGGTCCGTAAAAATGTGACCGAAGCCTAAAGGCTTTGAAGCATCGGGTTTTGCTTTGGGGGCAGTTGTTTTGTTGATTTTAATTTCCATTACCTTGTCTCTCCTTGAAAATATATAGATATATTATAGACTCACACGGCAGTCCATTTCAAGAGTTTATTTACATAAAAGAGGACCGATTTTCATAAAATTTATATATGATTGAGAGGTGAGTGTGTGAGAATAACGGGAAAAAGCGTGTCTTTTATATGCCTTTTTACATTATGCACTATGCTTATTTTCTTTCTCGCCCCTCACAGAGAAGAAAAAAACGAAGCGTTAAAGGGAATGTGGGTTGCAACCGTTCACAATATAGATTTTCCGTCTGCCCCGAACTTGAGTGAGGCGGCACTTAAAAGTGAACTTTTTGAGATAGTGCAGAGTGCGAAAAACGGCGGATACAACGCCATATTTTTTCAGGTGCGTCCCGCAGGCGATGCTTTGTATAAATCTGAAATTTTTCCGCTTTCCGCCTATCTCGGAACGGATTTTGATGCTCTCAAATACCTCTGCGAACTCGGAAACAAATATGACGTTGATATACACGCCTGGATAAATCCCTACCGTGTTACCGCTTCCGAAGGGCAGGAGCCGTTTATCAAAGAAAACACCGTGCTGTGCGGCGGCAAATACTATCTTGACCCGGGTGAGCCCGCAAACATTTCGCTTGTGTGCAGGGGTGTTGAAGAAATTGTAAAAAATTACGACGTCGCAGGCATACATTTTGACGATTATTTTTATCCCTCCTCCGATTTTGACGATGCCGTGACTTATGCAAAATACGGCTCGGGAATGAATATTGAGGGCTGGCGAAGGCAGAACACCTATGCACTTATCGAGGCTGTGTCAAAAACAGTAAAGAAAAGCGGTGACGCCGTTTTCGGTGTGTCCCCCGTGGGAATATGGCGCAACATATCAAATGATGAAAGAGGCTCACAGACCAACGGATATTCGGGCTATGATGACATATACGCCGATGCACTGGCGTGGGCACAAAACTCGCTCGTTGACTACCTTGCACCGCAGATATACTGGGAAAGAGGCAACAAGGCAGCCGATTTTACGGTTTTGCATGAATGGTGGCAGAATGCCTTGAAAAATACGGGCACAAAACTCTATATCGGCATTGCGGCATACAAGAAAAACGACTTTCCGCCCGGCGAGATAGAGGCACAGACCGATATGGCCATATCAAGCGGAGGATATATTCATTACAACTATTCAAACATAGAATTTCCCCACTCCGAAAACGGAAAACTGACGGTTGCAATGCCCGAGAATAATGCCGTTATTGCGAGTAGTCATACCTACGTCATAGGTTATGCCGAAGCAGGTCTTGACGTAAAGGTAAACGGCGTTACGCCTTACCGCACCATGACGGGGTATTACGCTGCTTACATAGAACTTGAAAACGGCAAAAACGAAATACTTGTTACGGCAGGAAAAGAAAACAGAAAAATCACGGTTACCGTAAAACCTTCAGCGGAAAGCACGCCCGAAAAACAGGAGGACGTAGTCAAAAAAGACGGGCTTATCGGCAGGGTGAAAGCAGACAATACGATACTGCGGTTTTCGCCCTCCTCGTCGGGCACTCGGCTTGGCACTTTATGTGAGGGCGTAACCTCCGAAATAAGTGCACAGAGCGGTAACTATTCAAAACTCGGTTCGGCAGGCTGGGTGCTGACCTCGGCACTTGACGTGTCGAAGGGTGCTCTTTCGGGGAGCAACGTATCTGCCGTAAACAAGACGCAGGGGGAGGATAAAACGACCTTTCAGCTGTTGATGAATAGGGTGAGCCCTTACACCGTAAATATATCGGATAACGGGCTGTTACTTAAGTTTTCCGACCCCGTGAGTGAGCACGAATTGCCCATCGAAAATATGGGCGGTTACAGTATAAAAGCAAACGAAAAAGGGCTTGAAGTGACGGCAAGTCACAAAAAGAAAACGGCAGGTGCGATTTTTCCGCTTGAGGGCATAAAAATAGTCGTTGATGCAGGTCACGGCGGTACAGACGGCGGAGCATCCTCGCCCGGTCAGCACGATGAGGCAGACCTTAATTTATCGGTTGCAAAACTGCTCGAAAGAAAACTGAAAAAATACGGAGCCGAGGTCATTATGACGAGGACGGAGGATACGTATCTGTCTTTGGAAGACCGTGCCGACATAATAAGAAAATCGGGGGCGGATTTTGCAGTTTCGGTGCACCATAACTCGACCGACTATTCTACCGACGTGACCACCGTAAAGGGAGCGATGACGCTTTACAGCGAAAACACCTCCAAAAAAGCGGCAGAGTGTGTCCAGAGGGGCATAACCTCAACTTCGGGAAGAATTGACAAGGGTGTAAAATGGCAGGGGCTTGCCGTCTGCCGTGTGACGGAATGCCCGTCGGTGCTTGCCGAGCTCGGTTTTATATGCAATCCTTTTGAGTATGAAGAAATATCGGGTGAGGGTATGATGCTTGCCGAAGCACAGGGTATAGCAAACGGAATAATAGAATATTTTAGCTAAAATACTTGATTATGTGCTAAAATAAGGTAAAATATAATGATAGATATAAAAAAAAGGATGGGCATACCATGAAAAAAAGTTTTATTCCCGAAGGCTACCGTCCCGTGCTTGATGAGTATGACACGCAACGTGCCATTGCCTACATCAAACGCACTTTTCAGGATGAGTTTGCATCAGCACTTGATTTAAAGCGTGTTTCTGCACCTCTGTTCGTTACGGAGGAGTCGGGTTTGAATGACAATTTGAACGGTTATGAACGCCCCGTTTCGTTTGATATACCGTCGGTGGGCACCGATGCTCAGGTAGTACATTCTCTTGCAAAATGGAAGCGCCTTGCTCTCAAAAGATATAATTTTGTGACGGGCAACGGTCTTTACACCGATATGAATGCTATCCGCAGGGATGAGGAACTTGACAACATTCATTCAATATACGTTGACCAGTGGGACTGGGAGAAGATAATTACGAGAGAGAACAGAAATCTCGATTATTTCAAACTTATCGTCCGCTCAATCGTTAAGGCTATATGCGATACGAATGACCGTCTGCACGTCAGATACCCTCAGCTTCGTGTTGATATTGACAGAGAGGTGTCATTTGTCACTACGCAGGAACTTGAGGATATGTATCCCGACCTTTCGGGCTCTGAAAGGGAGAATGCATACGTTAAGGAGCATAAGACGGCTTGTATTATGCAGATAGGCGGTGCACTCCGCTCGGGCAAACCGCATGACGGCAGGGCACCCGACTATGACGATTGGCAGCTTAACGGTGACATTCTGTTCTGGAACGACGTTCTGGGAAGGGCATTTGAAATTTCTTCAATGGGTATCCGCGTTGATGCAGAGTCGCTTGACCGTCAGCTCAGAATATCGGGCTGTGACGACAGAAGGGAATTGCCTTTCCATAAGATGCTCTTAAATGACGAACTTCCGCTTACAATAGGCGGCGGTATAGGACAGAGCCGTCTTTGTATGCTTATGATGGGCTGTGCTCATATAGGTGAGGTTCAGTCAAGCGTATGGGATGCTCATACGGTCGAGATTTGTGAAAAAGCAGGGGTTAAATTACTGTAAAAATGAAAGAATTATTACAGCTTTTCTGGGCATTTTTTAAAATAGGCTCACTTACCTTCGGCGGCGGATATGCAATGCTTCCCATGCTTGAAAGGGAACTTGCCGACAGGTACAAATGGGTGACGCTTGAGGAAATTGTTGACTATTTTGCCATAGGTCAGTGCACCCCCGGTGTCATTGCGGTAAACACAGCGACCTTTGTCGGACATAAAAAAAGGGGCGTTATCGGCGGTATAGTGGCAACACTCGGCGTTATCACACCGTCGCTCATAATAATAACTGCAATAGCAAGTGTGCTTGAACTCGTTATGGGTAACGCCGTGGTACAGCACGCCTTCTCGGGAATATCCGTGGCAGTCTGCGCACTTATGGTGCAGTCGGTTATCAAAATGGGCAAATCGGGTATCAAAAACATTTTCGGCATTGTTGTTGCATTGGCATCCTTCTGTGCCTCGATGTTTCTCAAAGTATCTCCTATAATTATAGTGCTGTGTGCAGGCGTATGCGGTGCGGTATATAAAGCCGTGAAAGGAGAGAAATAAAATGATTTTTTTAAAACTCTTCTTTGAATTTTTCAAAACGGGCCTCTTTTCTATCGGCGGCGGTCTTGCAACACTTCCGTTTCTGTTTAAAATGGCGGAAAAGTACGGCTGGTTTACGGCAAACGAACTCACGGCGATGATAGCCGTTGCGGAATCAACACCTGGGCCGATAGGCGTAAACGTTGCCACCTATGCAGGTTTTAAAACAGCAGGTATTTTAGGTGGTATAGCAGCAACGCTTTCGCTTGTTCTGCCAAGTTTGATAGTAATTCTCATAATTGCGGGATTTCTGGACAAGTTCCGTTCAAACAAGATTGTCGACAGCGTGTTTTTCGGTCTGCGTCCTGCGGTCGTGGGGCTTATATCCGTGTCGGTTATGACACTTTTTGAAACGACTTTCGTAAATAAACTTGCGACGGTCTGGTATCAGTTTATCGACGTAAAAAAAGCCGTTTTATTCGCAATAATCACTTTTCTTGTGTTCAGATTTAAAAAGCATCCGATTCTTTATATTGCACTCGGCGCAGTTGCAGGAATCTGTTTGTCATTATAAAAAACACCTGTTCGGAAAGAACAGGTATTTTTTTACTGTAAACACAAAAACAGTTGAATAGTTGAGAAATTTTTATATAATATAATTACACAATTGTATGGAGGAAAATGATGTTTATTTCGGACAGTATCAGATATGTAGGGGTTAATGACCGTGATATAGATTTATTTGAAGGTCAGTATGACGTTCCGAACGGAATGGCATATAATTCCTACGTCATCATAGATGAAAAAATTGCAGTTATGGACACGGTGGACGCAAGATTTGCGGACGAATGGCTTGGCAATATAAAAACCGTTCTCGGTGAGAGAACGCCCGATTATCTCGTCGTTCATCATATGGAGCCGGATCATTCGGCAAACATAGTAAACTTCGTTAAGGCGTACCCTGATGCGAAAATTGTTTCGTCGGCAAAGTCGTTTGTTATGATGAAGCAGTTTTTTGGTGACGATTTTGCAGACAGACAGGTTGTCGTCGGCGAGGGGGACAAGCTTTGCCTCGGTGGACGTGAACTTACGTTTTTCACCGCACCCATGGTGCACTGGCCCGAGGTAATCGTTTCGTACGATTCTGTCGATAAGGTTCTGTTCTCGGCAGACGGTTTTGGCAAATTCGGTGCGCTTGATACTGAGGAAGACTGGGCTTGTGAAGCAAGAAGATATTATATCGGTATCGTCGGAAAATACGGTGCGCAGGTGCAGAGCCTGCTCAAAAAAGCAGCGGCTCTCGATATTAAGATTATATGTCCTCTGCACGGCCCCGTACTTAAAGAAAATTTAGGATATTATCTCGATTTATATGACACCTGGTCAAGTTACAGAGCAGAGACCGAGGGTGTGCTCATTGCGTATACTTCGGTTTACGGCAACACGAAAAAGGCGGCACTCCTCCTTGCTGACAAGCTTGAAAAAATGGGCTGTAAAGTCGCGGTAAACGACCTTGCAAGATGTGATATGGCGGAGGCGGTTGAGGATGCTTTCCGTTACAGTAAAACCGTTTTTGCAACGACTACGTATAATATGGAGATATTCCCGTTTATGAGGGAGTTTATAAATCACCTCGTTGAGCGTAATTACAGTAACAAAGCGGTTGCGTTTATCGAAAACGGAAGCTGGGCACCCGTTGCAACTAAAGTGATGAAGGGTATGCTTGAAAAGTGTAAGAACTTAACCTATCTTGACACTAACGTAAAAATTATGTCTGCAATGAGCAAAGAAAATGAGGAAGATATTGATAATCTTGCCAAAGAGTTATATAATATATAGCGGAGGTGAATTGACGTGAAATACGTTTGTAATATTTGCGGTTGGGAATATGATGAAGATGAACAGGGAACTAAGTTTGAAGAACTTCCCGATGATTTTGTATGTCCTCTCTGCGGAGTTGGAAAAGATAATTTCAGTAAAGAATAAAGGACGGTAAACGACTATGACAGAAAATTATATGGTTTGCAATTGCAAAAAAGTAAGTTATTGGGACATTGCTGATGAACTTAACAAGCACAGCAAGTTTGACGACGTTATGCAGGCTTTTGAAGACGTAAAGGCAGTTACACACTGCTCTACGGGTTGCGGCGGTTGTCACGACAAGGTGCTTGACGTTATATCGGAAATTCTGATGGGACACAAGAAAGTATAATGATTAAGTGGGTATCTGCGGATACCCACTGTTTTTGAAAGGGGACGTTTTTATAAAACTTGTACTTATAACGGCACTCGGTGTCGGCGGGGCGACGCTGATAGGCTCGCTGATAGGTTTTTTATTTAAAAAGGTATCGGAAAAGTTTTCCGACATAATACTCTCTTTTGCCGCAGGCGTTATGCTTGCCGCGGCTGTGATTGGGCTCGTACTTCCATCACTCGAATACGGCGGAAAGTGGGGAATTTTAGTCACGGTAGCAGGTATATTTGCAGGTGCACTCTGCCTTAATATCATTGATAAACTTGTACCGCATCTGCATAAACTCGTTGGGCCTGATATCGAGGCTCACAACAATTCGGATTTAAGCAAGGTGCTGCTTTTTGTCACTGCCATTGCAATACATAATCTTCCCGAAGGCATTGCGGCAGGCGTGGGCTTCGGCTCGGGTGACGTGTCGCAGGCACTCATCATAGCGGGCGGTATCGCTTTGCAGAATATTCCCGAGGGTATGGTCATAATCGGGCCTATGCTCGCTTCGGGTGTCACGCCGGGTAAGACGTTTGTATGTGCCCTTATAACGGGCCTCGTTGAAGTGGTCGGAACGCTGATTGGTTATTTTTCGGTCAGCGTGGCGTCTGCTATTCTGCCTTTTGCACTTGCTTTTGCAGGCGGTACGATGCTCTACGTCATAAGCGATGAAATGATACCCGAAACTCACTCTCACGGCAATCAGCGGGGGGCGACCTATGCACTTCTTGCAGGCTTCTGCCTTATGCTTGTGACAGACGTATTGCTCGGCTGATTCGGAATATAAAAACGATAATTAAAGGGGTATTATATGATTCCTGCAATAATTCTTTTTGCGCTCACGTACGTGCTTATGCTTGCATTTTTCGTGCCTACATACCTGCTTGTTGTATTTTTTTACGGGAAACAAACAATTTTTTCAAAACAAAAAAATTATACCCTCAATTTTAACTCCACCCATACCAATTAGAATTTATGTTCGATAAAATAATATTTTAAAAATGGCTGACGGAATTTTTCTTTTATGTAAACACTTGATTGTAAACAAAGATACAAACTTGTTGAATTCTTTACAAGTTTGTGACATACTATTATTAGACAAGATATCAACAAGTTGTAAGCAGGGCCTTAGCTCGGTTAATATGAATTTATAGGAGGAACAGGTTATGGGAAGATGCAGAATATGTGGCGTCAACTATCCCTACATACCCGATGGGGGAACATGTAACAATTGCCGGGATGCCGAAAGATCCAAAAACCTTGGCAGCCAATCCGGAAATTCTACAACAAGTAGCACAAACTACGATAACATCAAATTAACGCCGGGCGTTGCAAAGGCTGTTCGCTTGATACTTATTGTTGTTATAATCGCCGCTATCGTTGGAATTGTATCATATATGTATTCAAGCAACGGATCGCGGTTTGATTTTGAAGAAATAACCGAAACACTGTCTGCTCAGGATGCCGACGGTGTAGTGACGGAGATTCTCGGCAGAGAAGATAATGTCACCAATTGGGAAGTGAGCATCAGCGACTATAAAAACGATTTTTTCAGCACTCTCTTCAAGCTTGAAGACTGCTCTGCCGATATTGAACGTTACGTTCAAAAAGACGGGACGGAAATCATTGCCTTTGACTTTGACGGCAATGATTTAGGCACGGGACTTGAGGGCGAATACCGAATTCTTACAATTGAAGGCAAACTGTCTGTTCTTGACGAAAAGGCTGAGCTGATCTATCAGGAGGGCTCTGAGTTTTTTGATACCTATTACCCCAGATTGTCGGCACTCACCTACGACGCTTTAGTTAAGCCTATGGCCGAAAAGGCTGTCGGAGGACAATACGGCAAAAACAAGCAAGGTAAGCTAGTCCTGCAAAGTGACGGGGCGCAAATGCTCGTATGTGATGAAAAACGTGTAGAATTTGTTGTTGAAGCAGATGGCGGACACACCGTTTTGGTTGCCGAAGCATATGAGGATGATGCAATCACCTTTGAAATGCGTAATTACAAGCTCTATGGCGAGGACTATGAGAATCTGGACGAGCTTGGCAAGTTGATGGCAGATGGCGATTACAGTGTTTCAATAGAAAAGTATGTTGACGGCGAAGAGGTTTTTGACCTTCGCTATGAAAGGAATCTCAAGGAACACTCTATTGAATTCGAAGAAGATTACGGCGACTTTAAAAAAGGTACATATTTCTTTACGTTGGGTGAAGATACCATAGTACACAAGGTTTATAACAGTAAAACCTACGATTTTGATGAAACCACTATTTCGGCGGCAGAAAACAACGCTTTATACAATGCCCTTTCAGCCCTTGTTCCCGAAAACTACGTAAGAAACGTGGTGGATCTCGGCAAAGCGAACAAGTCAGGGGCTTTGGGTGTTGACACATACACTATGAAGGATGCTGATGGAAACAAAATTGCCACGCTTTCCGTTGCATTTGGGAAAATCAACAAACTGATTCACTTCGTATCAGGCAGCGAAAGAATTGAAATGTCTTGGTAACAATAAATGAATAAGCATTGTTTGATTATGAAACATAATAAAAACATCGGAACAATCGTTCCGATGTTTTTTTCTACCTGACGTATTTAAGTGTGATAATCTCAAAGTTTTTGACCTTGAACGTGACTTTTCTGCCGTCATGTTCAAGCTTTTCAAGGTTGTTTTCCATAAGGTCACACAGGTAAACCGCTTTAAAATCAAAGCCTGCCGTGACGGTGACTTTTGATTTCTCGTTGTAGGCTTCGTAAAGACGTACTATGACGGAATCGTCGTTTTCAGCCTTTTTGATTGCTTCAACCACTACGTTTTCTTTGTTGCTCTCTATAAGTGAAAAACTGTCGCCGATACTGCCGTTTTGCGCAGAGATTCTGCATATTTCAAGGGGGACGTTGAGTGCGTAACCCTCCTGCACGACGTTTCCCTGTCGGAAATCGCCTTCGTGGGGGAAGAGGGAATAGGTGAATGAATGGAAACCTCTGTCTGCCTTGTCGTAGGGCATCGTGGCAGATTTGAGAAGGGATATCTTCATAACGTTTTCTTCTACGTTATAGCCGTATTTACAGTCGTTTAAGATACTTACACCGTATCCGCCTTCCGAAAGGTCTGCCCATTTGTGAGCACACACTTCAAATTTTGCCGCATCCCAGCTTGTGTTTGCATAGGTCGGCCTCTCAAGATTACCGAATTGTATGTCATAGGTTGCAACCGTGTTGTGAACGTCTACGGGGAAGGCCGCCTTCATAAGAATATGGTCTTCCTGCCAGTCAACGCCCGTTATAAAATCAACCCTTTTTGAACCCTTACGGAGTATAATCTCCTGCGTGATTTCGGACTTCTGATATTTTCTCTTTATACGGATACCGTTTTTGAGAAGTTCTACGGATGAAACGTCGTCTGCTATCCATTTTTTCTGCTTGTAGTACTCCGAAATTTCCCAAGCATCGTAGTTGCGGGGATAGTCTTCAAACATTTCAAGAACGTTTGCCTCACAATTTTGGGCAATAACCTCCCGCTCCTGCGTTTTGTCATAAAGCGAAACAATGTGATATCTGTCGTTGAAAACAAGACGTATAACGTCGTTTTCAAGCACCTTGTCGGAAACGCTTATACCGCAATCTACCTGCTTTTCGGAAACCACTTTAAAGCCGTGCGGAGGAACGTTTTCTACGTAAACGGTCTTTCCTTCAAATTCTATGAAGTCGCTTACTTCAAACGGTGACGGGTTGTATACGAACAGACCTCCGTCCGTTTTAAGCGAAGAAATCATCGCTTCTTTTTTGTTTTCCACCACGTCTCTGCCGTTTTTTAAAATCTCTGCATACTCGCCGTCAGTCACGTCGTACACTGCACCGATTGATGAGCCGGGGATAATATCGTGGAACTGATTTAATAGTATTGTTGTCTGATTTTTATCAAGGACTTCCTTTGGATATTTTCCGCCGTTTAAAACCATATCCGCAACGGAAATGCTTTCTGCGTTGAGATAGAGAAGCTCGGCTTTTCTGTTGTTTTTCTTGTTTTTCGCAATGGATGTGTACGTGCCTCTGTGAAATTCAAAATACAATTCGCCTTTCCACTTGGGTGTGGACTTAAGTTCAGCCGTGTTCTTTTCAAAATTCTTAATCGAATTCTTAAAGATTTCGGCTGCCGTGCTCATTTTTACGGCAGGCATACCGGGTATGCCGTGGCGAAGACGTCTGTAATTTTCCATCATTTCATAGGTCGGACCGCCGCCCCCGTCACCGTGACCGAAGGTGAGCAGAGTTTCATCGTTGAGTTTTTTGTCCTTGTAGCTGTTCCACGTTAAAGCGACACCGTAGGGGTTTAGCAGACCTACGTAGCTTGGGTTGAATTTTGCATACACCTGTGAACCGTCAATACCCTCCCATATAAAATCATCGTGGGGTATTTTGTTGTATTCGTTCCAGTTGAGCTTTGAAGTGTAGAATTTGTCAACACCGCTTTTTCTGAGTATCTGGGGCAGTGCACCGCTGTAGCCGAATACGTCGGGAAGCCACATGATTTCACTTTCTACACCAAATTCATCCTTCATAAATTTCTTGCCGAAAAGAAGTTGACGTACCATGCTTTCGCCGCTGATAAGGTTCGTGTCCGCTTCAAGCCACATTGCACCCTCAACTTCCCATCTGCCTTCTTTTACACGCTTTTTGATTTCTTCGTAAAGCGACGGGTCATCCTCCTTGACGTATTGGTAAAGCTGCGGCTGACTCGACATAAAGGTGTATTCGTCATAATGTTTCATCATATTTATGACGGTTGAAAAGCTTCGCTGTGCTTTTTCACGGGTCTGGGCAACCGTCCACAGCCACGCAATGTCAATGTGTGTGTGACCTATACAGTTTACCGTTCCGCGACTCTTACCGCATTCTTTTTCGTAGAATTCGGTTTTCAGATATTCTGATGCTTTGTCAATGCCTGCATAGAAATCGTCCGAATAAACGTGCCTCAAATCGAGTAACATGGTCGCTTTGTCAAGGTGATTGCGGATTATGACGTAATCGTAGGATTCCTCATTTAGTTCTGCCAGGCAGTCGTAGGGAACTTTTAAATCGTAATAGAGCGACTCTATTCTTTTGTCGATAATCTTTATTGATACACCGAGTGAAAATTTTATCGGAACGTATACCACGGGTCTGTTTCTCATACCCGTATAAAGATACAGGTATATGTCGTATTCCTTGTCCGATTCGAGAGGAAACCATACGTGATTCATATCCATCGCCTGCGTGGTGACACCGTTTACGTATACGGTAAACTGGGGATTAGTTGCATCCTTGGAGGAGTGTAACCCCGTTTTTGAATAAAAACGCAGCTGCTTATCTGCTGAAATCTTCGGTGTCCTGAATTTTGTATGCAACCAGTAATGCTGATCTTCACCCTCAAAACAGGTGTCATCTTCAAGAGGCTTCCACGCAGCCGTTTCGTCCGGCGGAGTGTTGGTTGTTTTGTAATTGCATTCTACGTATTCTGCTTCGACGGGAATGGAAGAAAGTGTGCAATGAAGAGCCAACTTGTCACACATTACCCGAATTTTTTCTTTTATCATATCCATAAAATCACATCCAATTTCGTGTGCTGATATTATGATAGAATATTTTCTGAAAAAAATCTACCGTTGACGTGAATTTTATGACAGCAAGAGTTGAAAGCGACGCCATGCAAACAGAAAAAGACACCACAAGGTGTCTTTTTTGTTTGGCGGAGACGGTGGGATTCGAACCCACGGTACCGTGAGGTACAACTGATTTCGAGTCAGTCCCGTTATGACCACTTCGATACGTCTCCGTATATGTTAACTCGGTTAAGAGTTAAACTCATTATTAAATTTTCTTGATACGGGACGCCCCGTTATGTCCTGTTGCGGTGCCCCAAAAAATCATGGCACACGTCGGTGCTCGATTTTGTTCGACCGCTGCCACTCCTTATGCCTCACTTCATCTGCCACAGGCAGCGCTCGGCAACGTCCCCACTTCGATACGTCTTTCGTATATGTTACTAAGACATTATATTATTTTAAACTTGATTTGTAAAGAGAAAAATGTGATGAAAGTATTTACTTTTTTAAAAATCGGTAATATAATCATATCCAAAGACACTTGGATGAATATGAGAAGAATATAAACACGTTGTGAAAGAGAAACTGTAACGAATATGTTTATATTCTTTAAATCACATTAAGAAAAATTTTTGTCAGTTCGATGCGTAAGGTTGCAGCAAGGCTTTGTGCCTTGCAATAACCGACAAGTCGCAAATGACGGAAATTTTACTAATGTGAACATATGAGTTTAGGTTGAGCTTTCACCAAATACAGAGTAGGCTTATCGGCGTAAAGTGCCCGGAAAACGGGGAGTTGTTTTCGGGACGAAGGGGTGTGTACGGCCCCGCGGTCGGTTTGCCGCATCCCGCTGATAATAGAAGGTCGCCTCCTATTATTCTGCGTGATAAGAAGGAGGTATTTTTATGTCAAAAAACAGTACAAAAATCAGAAATCTGGTATTTCTTGCAATGCTTGTTGCAATCAACGTTGTCTTCTCAAGATTTACCATGATCAACATCACCCAGAGCACGAAATTCTCGTTTGAAGTGATTGCAATCGCCTTTGCTGCATACGTCTACGGTATGGGTGGTGCCGTTGTCGTGGCAGGCCTCGGTGATTTTATAGGGGCACTTGTAAAGCCGTTTGGCCCGTACAATCCTGCATATACGGTAACTGCAATCATAACGGGACTTATATTTGCAATTTTCCTCTACAAAAAACTCAATATAGGCAGAATAATTGCCTCCGTGCTTACAACGCAGGTGCTGTGCAGTTTGCTTCTCAACACCTTCTGGAATGCACTTTTTTACGGCACGAAGGGCACGCTGTGGCAGTCTTTTGTCGCTATGCTGTCAACGAGACTCACTCAGTTTGCGATAATGACGCCGCTCAAAATAGTGCTTCTTATTCTCCTCGTTCCCGTATTCAAACAGGCTGAAAAAATGATAAAAAGATAAAGAAATCGCACGGAATACCCGTGCGATTTTTTAGTTGTTTATCACTGTCATGGGGTCGAGGGGAGTGCCGTCATCAATAATTTCAAGGTGGAGGTGGGATGCCTCTGCTGATTCCGAAACCGCCGTTTCACCTACTGCACCGATGACGGTCAGTGCCGATATTTCGGCATCCTTCACACAGTCTGACGAGAGCGTGGGCGAGAGGTTGCAGTATCTGCTTATTTTGCCGTCATTATGCGTTATTTCGACAGTTACACCAAGCATATCGTCCTCGTAAACGTCAGTTACGACGCCGTCTGCCACCGCTTTCACGGGAGTGCCGACTGCGGCGGCAATATCAACGCCCATATGTGTACGGTAGTCCATCATAGTGGGTGAAAAAACGAGCACGGAATCCGAAAAGTCTGCCGATACTGTGCCCACAAGAGGCATATTGTACCAGACTTTTTTCTCTTTTACCGGCTCTTTGGGAGCGGGTGCGGGAGTGGGTGCTTCTTCTTGCTTTTGCGGCTTTGGCTTTGATTCAACCACCTTTTCGTTATTTATGACGCTAGTGTCGGGCAGGCTTAAATCGGGAACCGAATTTTCAAGTTCTTCAAGCGATGCACCGAGCCTGTTTGTCATAATCGTATAGGTAGTTATGCCGACTGCCAGCGAAAGAACGGCAAGACAGATGTAAAATATACTTGCTGCTTTTACTCTTTTTTTCATATCAAAAAACTCCAATCTTTATATTTCAATTGGAGTTTTCCCAAAAAAAGAGTCAGTTATGCCTTTTTATTAAGTTTTCTCTTGTTTCCCTTGGCATCGACGACATACGTGTTGTCGAGCTGTGAGGTTAAATTCTTTCGGAAGGCTTCGATAAACTCTTTGCGAAGCGCATCACGCTCTGCCGTTTCTTCGGGCGTTAAAGCACGTGTTTTTGAAAGGCTTGAAAGTTCATTTATTCTTTTGATTTTTTCTTCGTTCATAATTATCTCCAAAAATTTTAATAATACCATTATACAAAAAATAAAGCGCATTTGCAAACGTGTCGTATTTTTGGTATAATATCTCTGTTAGACTAAAATGCTAAGGAGACACGACTTAAAGTGGCTAAGAAAAACTACGGTAATGACAGTATATCACAGCTTAAAGGTGCAGACAGGGTACGTAAACGCCCTGCGGTAATATTCGGTAGTGACAGTATTGAGGGTTGCCAGCACTCGTTTTTCGAGATTCTTTCTAACTCTATCGACGAGGCGAGAGAGGGTTTTGGTAACAAAATAAATATCGTACGTTATGCCGACGGAAGTCTTGAGGTTGAGGACTTTGGTCGTGGCGTCCCCGTTGACTACAACGAAAAAGAAAAGCGTTTTAACTGGGAACTTGTTTTCTGTGAAATGTACGCAGGCGGTAAGTATGACAACAACAGCGGTGACAACTATGAGTTTTCACTCGGTCTTAACGGCCTTGGTGCCTGTGCGACACAGTATGCAAGTGAATATATGGACGTTACCGTTTACCGTGACGGTGTAAAATACAGCCTTCATTTTGAAAAGGGTGAAAACGTCGGCGGACTTAAAAAAGAGGATTATTCGGGCAGAAGAACGGGTACTGTTATCAAATGGCGTCCCGACATTGACGTTTTTACGGATATAAATATTCCGCTTGAGTATTTTCTTGACGTGATAAAGAGGCAGGCGGTTGTCAATTCAAACGTAAAATTCGTATTCAAGGATGAAATAGAAAAGCAGACTTACGAATTTGAATACGAAAACGGCATAGTTGACTATGTTAACGAACTTGTAAATGAAGAGAATATGACCAGAATTCAGTTCTGGAATACGGAACGTAAGGGCCGTGACAGAGAGGATAAGCCTGAATACAAGGTCAAAGTTGAAGCGGCATTCTGCTTCTCGAAAAAAGTGGCCGCCACACAGTATTACCACAACTCAAGCTGGCTTGAACACGGCGGTTCACCCGATAAGGCGGTAAGAACGGCTTTCGTTTCAAGCATAGATTCATATATCAAGTCGATAAACAAATATACAAAAAACGAGAGCAAGATAACGTATCAGGACGTTGCAGACAGTCTTGTTATCGTCACAAACTCGTTCTCGACACAGACGTCTTATGAAAATCAGACCAAAAAGGCGATAAACAACAAGTTTATCCAGGAGGCTATGACCGATTTCTTCAAGCACAATCTTGAGGTCTATTTCATAGAAAATAAGGCGGAGGCTGACCTTATTGCTGAGCAGGTGCTCGTTAACAAGAGAAGCCGTGAACAAGCCGAAAAGGCGAGAGTGAATATCAAAAAGAAGCTCTCGGGCGGAAACGACCTTGCAAGCAAGGTGCAGAAACTTGCTGAATGCAGAACCAAAGATATTGAAAAGAGAGAACTCTACATCGTGGAGGGTGATTCGGCACTCGGTTCGGTAGTGCTTGCGAGAAATGCGGAATTCCAGGCGGCAATACCGGTAAGAGGTAAGATTTTAAACTGTCTTAAAGCCGATTACGATAAGATTTTCAAGAGTGAAATCATAACCGACCTTTTAAAAGTTCTCGCTTGCGGTGTTGAGATAAAGTCCAAAAACAACAAGGACTTCGAGTTCTTTGATATGTCAAAACTGCGTTACGGCAAGATAATTATCTGTACAGATGCCGACGTGGACGGCTTCCAGATAAGAACGCTTATTTTGACAATGCTTTACAGACTCGTGCCCTCGCTTATAACGCAGGGCAAGGTGTATATTGCGGAATCGCCGCTTTTTGAAATAGTTTACAAGGATAAGAACTATTTTGCCTACAACGAGGCTGAAAGAATTGCGATAGAAAAGAAACTTGAGGGCAAAAAATACCAGATAAACCGCTCAAAAGGTCTTGGTGAAAACGAGCCCGATATGATGAGTCTTACGACAATGCACCCCGATACCAGACGTCTGATTAAAGTGCTTCCCGAAGACGTGGAGAGGACGAATGAGATATTTGAACTCTTACTCGGTGACAACATTGACGGACGTAAAGAATATATTGCAGACCACGGTCACGAATATCTTGAACTTGCGGACGTGTTCTAAAACAATTCGGAATTCGTAATGCGGAATTCGGAATTATGGTGGAAATTTTGTGAAAGCAAAATTTCATTTAACAGACAACCACGGTCAATTCTGACGGTTTGAAGAATAAAGGAGACAACAAAATGTCTGATAAATATACGGAAGGTCAGCAGATAACTGAAACCCTTCTTGAAAATTATATGCCCTATGCGATGAGCGTTATTTTGTCGAGAGCGATACCTGAAATCGACGGTTTCAAGCCCTCGCACAGAAAACTGCTCTATACGATGTATAAAATGGGACTGATGAACGGGCAGAGAATGAAGTCGGCAAAAATTGCCGGTGCGACGATGTCACTCAACCCACACGGTGATGCCGCTATCTATGAGACGATGGTGCGTATGTCGAGGGGCAACGAGTCGCTTTTATATCCTCTCGTAGATTCAAAGGGTTCATTCGGTAAAGTATATTCGAGGGATATGGCGTATGCCGCATCACGTTATACGGAGGCTAAACTTGCCCCCATCTGTGCGGAGATTTTTGCAAACATCGATAAAAACAACGTCGATTTTGTGAGAAACTTTGACAACACGATGGACGAGCCTGTGCTCCTTCCCGTTACCTTCCCGAATATTCTGGCAAATCCCAACCAGGGTATAGCCGTCGGTATGGCAAGCAACATATGCTCTTTTAATCTTGAAGAACTTTGCACCACTACGGCTGAACTTATGCGTAATCCCGAGCATCCGATAGAAACGACGCTCAAGGCACCCGACTTTTCGACGGGCGGTATACTGCTCTATGACGAAAATGAAATAAAGCAGATATACGAAACGGGCAGAGGCAGTTTTAAACTTCGCGGCAGATATACTTTTGACAAGAAAAACAACTGTATAGAGATAAAAGAAATTCCGTATACGACCTCGGTTGAGGCGATTATGGAAAAAATCGTTGCGCTTGTTAAGGCAGGCTCCTTCAAAGAGATAAAGGACGTTCGAAACGAAACCGACATCAACGGTCTTAAGCTTGCGATTGACGTTAAAAACGGCACCGATATAGAAATGCTTATGGCAAAACTCTATAAGAGCACTCCGCTGGAGGATTCCTTCTCCTGCAACTTCAACGTGCTCGTTCACGGACAGCCTAAGGTTATGGGTGTGCGTGAAATACTGCTCGAATGGGCGGCATTCCGCACCGATTGCTTTAAAAGAGAACTCGAATACGATTTAAAGAAGAAAAAGGCGTATCTGCATCTTCTTTCGGGTCTTAAAAAGATACTTCTTGACATTGATAAGGCGATTGCAATTATCAAGGATACCGAACTTGATGCCGAGGTTATTCCCAATCTTATGATAGGATTCGGCATAGACGAGAAACAGGCTGAATATATTGCAGATATAAAACTTCGTTATTTAAACAGACAGTACGTTCTCAAAAAACTTGAGGAAGTCGATGCCCTTAAAAACGAAATTGCCGACCTTGAGGCACTCTACGGCAGCAAAACGAGGGTGAGAAACTCAATAATTTCACAGCTTGAAAAGGTTGCAAAGAAATACTCCGGTCCGAGAAAGACGGATATCGTATTTGCAAATGAGATAAAAGAAGTAAAGACCGAAGAGGCGATTGACGATTATGCGGTCAACGTATTCGTCACTAAAGAGGGTTACTTCAAGAAAATCACACCTCTCTCACTGCGTATGGGCGGTGAGCACAAGTTTAAAGAGGGTGACGAGATGATGCAGTCCTTTGAAACGACGAATGCTCAGGACGTTATCGTGATTACAGATCAGTATCAGGCTTATAAGGCACACCTTTACGACTTTGACGACTGTAAGGCGAGTGTGCTTGGTGACTATCTACCTGCAAAACTCGGCTTTGACGAGGGTGAAAAGCCGATATTCGTAATTCTTACCGCTGATTACAAGGGCTTTATCTGCTACTTCTTTGAGGACGGACGTGCGGCGAAAGTTCCGCTGTCCTCATTTGAAACCAAGACCAACAGAAAGAAGCTTACGGGTGCTTACAGTACCAAGAAGCCTCTCGTATACGTTGCTTCGGACACGCAGGATACGCAGTTCGTGCTTACTGCAACAAACGGCAAGACGCTTATTGTAAACAGTGCAATGATACCCTCCAAGGATAAGAGGGACACTATGGGGGTCAAGGTGCTTGAACTCAAGGGCAAGAACACTCTCTATAAGGTTGAAAGATACCGTGACGGAATGTTTGTAAAGCCTGAAAAATACAAGACCAAGAACATTCCCGCAGTCGGAACTTTCATATCGGCAGACGATAAGCAGAATTCACAGCTTACGCTCGATTAAGGAGTAATTTATGGACAGAATAAAAAACAGCAGAACAGTTGTTTTTGTCAGGACAATGGTACGGCAGTATTTTAAAAACGGCGTCGGCAGAACGGCGGCGGAACTTGCCTACTTCTTGCTTTTTGCAATATTCCCCATACTTATATTTTTCAATGCGATAATAGGCTCACTGAATCTGTCGGTTGAGCGGGTGGCAAGGTTTCTCGGTCGGTTTTTACCTGCTGCGGCAAACGATATAATCGTATCGTATCTTGAATATCTCAACAGTATAGACACCTCCGCTTTCGTGTGGATAGGCGTCGTGCTTTCCGTGTATTCGATATTCAGGGTGGTAAGTTCAATTTTCCACGCCATAAATATGAATTATCCCACGAAGGAAAAAAATACGTGGAGAAACATTATCTATACCGTGCTTTTCGCGGTGGCACTTATCGTTACGGTGGTGCTCTCGATCGTGCTCATTGTTACGGGTGACTGGTTTATAGACTGGATAGGCAGAATAATAAATTTTGAACCGTTACTCAAAACCGTGTGGCGATATCTGCGTATTATTATGATGGCATCACTCTTCTTCTTTACTATGCTTATAGCCTACTGGCTTGCACCCAATAAACGAAACAGACTCCGTGATGCAATGTGGGGAACCGTGTTTGCCATGACGGGAATGACTATTATAACCTGGCTTTTCTCGTTCTACGTGGATAATCTTGCAAACTTTTCTCTGCTCTACGGCTCACTCGGTACGGTGCTCATATTTATGCTGTGGCTCTATCTACTCGGCACGATAATGGTGCTCGGCGGCGAAATGAACTACGTTTTGACGGAAATGAAAAAAAAGAAGGAAAATTGATTTTCCTTCTTTTTTTATTGTTACAAATATTGTAATATAATAGTTAGTACTGTTGTAAATGGGGTTTTTAAGATGAATTTTAAGAAATCTTTGTCTTTTCTGTGGTTTCCGGCAACAATAATCTTTGAAGAGGCAATTTTGCGTCTTGCTTCGGGCGTTTCGCTTACGGGGGCAAGCGTGTTATATATTCTTTTGTTTTCGCTGTGCTTTGGTATGGCGTTTTATCTTCTTTCGCATATATGTAAGGCGATGCCGTATATTCTGACGTGGCTTCTTTCGGTATTTTTCTGTGTGCAGGATATATACTACCGTGTATTCGGGGCATATCTCGTTATAAATTCGCTTGAGGGGGCAAATCAGGCGGCAAATTCGTATGACGTTATTTTAAGCTCGATTGTGACCTATGCACCTGAAATTATAGCAATGCTCGTACCTGCAATAGTGATTTCGGTGTTCGGCAGAAAGATACTCTCTTTCAAGCAGAACGTGCGTTTTCTGCTCATTGCGCTTGCATTCGGTGTAGTTTGCCATATAGGCGGTTATTTCGCCGTACATGCTGATGCAGATGCGGCTTATTATTACGACAACGTTTTTATTTCACAGACTTCAGTGTGGAATTACGGAATGCTGACGGGACAGCGACTTGATATACATCACACCCTTTTCGGTTTTAAAGAGGAGGAGGTTGAGGCATTTGTGCCCGTAACCCCCGAGGTTGAGGTTAAAGAGGAAACACCTCACAAAACGGTTGATTTTGACCTGCTTTCTCAAAATGAAACCGATGAAACGCTTAAAGAAATGCACGAGTATTTCGCCTCCGTGCCTGCGACGTATACCAACGAATATACGGGCAGATTTAAGGGCAAAAACCTTATTCTTATCACGGCAGAGGCGTTTTCACACTACTGCATAGATGAAAAACTTACGCCGACACTCTATAAATTACAGAATGAAGGCTTTAAATTCAACAATTTCTATACACCCGGCTGGGGTGTTTCGACGACAGATGGTGAATACGTGCATCTGACGGGACTGATTCCCAAATCGGGTGTGTGGAGTTTTTCAAGGTCGAGTGACAACAGCCTGCCTTATACGGTGGGTATGCAGAGTCATAAAAACGGCTACGAAAAGGTGCTTGGTTATCACAATCACACCTACACCTATTATCACAGAGATGAGTATCTCACAAACATCGGTTACGATTATAAGGGTGTCGGAAACGGGCTTGAACTTGATAAGATACAGTGGCCCAATTCCGACCTCAATATGATGGAAAAAACGGTCGATGAGTATATAAATGCGGACAGTTTTTCCGTTTATTATATGACGGTCAGCGGTCACGGTGCTTATCTTGGAAACAATATAGCAAGAAAGAATATGTGCTACGTTGAGCATCTGCCCTATTCGTTTGAGGTCAAAAACTATCTTGCGGCAAATATCGAGCTTGATATGGCGGTAGAATATCTTATAAGAAGGCTCTCCGAGGCGGGTAAACTTGAAGATACGGTAATATCCATTTCGGCAGACCACTATCCGTATCTGCTTGATGAATTTGACGGTCTTGACGAGCTTGCGGGACACCCCGTAGAACAGAAGTATGAGAGATATAAGAATACCTGGCTTCTCTGGTGCGGTGATATGACGGAGGGTGTCGAGGTTGACACCTACTGTGCAAGTATGGACATTCTGCCTACGCTCTCAAATATGTTCGGCTTCGAATTTGATTCAAGACTGCTTATGGGAACGGACGTTTTCTCGGGCACCGAGCCCGTCGTAATATTCCAGGACCAGAGCTGGATTTCGCAAAACGGCAGTTATGATGCGAGAACGGGCGATTATATAAAGCACGAGGGTGCGACAGGTGAAGATGATATATCTGCTACAAAAAAATCCGTCCGTGCGAAATTTAAAATGTCACGACAGATACTCGAACTTGATTATTACGGAAAAATAGATTCCATAAAATAAAGGAGATAACCGATGAAAAACGGTTTTGTAAAGGTTGCCGCCGCATCCATTGACGTGAGGGTGGCGGACGTTGAGTACAATAAAAAAAGCATTATTGAAAGTATGAAAAAGGCATCTTCGCAGGGCGTGAAAATTCTCGTCCTGCCCGAGCTCTGCATTACTGCATATACCTGCGGTGATTTGTTTTTGCAAAAGACTCTGCAGGATGCATCGGTTGAGGCGTTGCTTGAAATAGCAAAGGCATCAAAGGGCACGGATATGCTGACCTTTGTCGGACTTCCCGTGAAATGCGGTTCGCTTTTATACAACTGTGCCGCCGCAATACACGGCGGTAAGGTTGTCGGCATCGTCCCCAAAAGCAGTCTGCCGGGTTACGCCGAGTTTAATGAGAAGCGTTATTTTGACTGTGCCCCCGAAGATAATATGACCGTTATGATAGGCGGCAAGGACATTCCTTTCGGAACGAAACTTCTGTTTAAATCGGATTATTACTGTGTCGCCGCAGAAATTTGTGAGGACGTGTGGATGCCGATAGAACCGTCGGTTTTACACTGTGCGGCAGGTGCAAACGTCGTGGTAAATCTGTCTGCAAGTGACGAAAGTGTGGGCAAGGTTGAGTCAAGAAGAAGAATTGTCAAGTCTCAGTCGGCACGTCTTGACTGCGGTTATATCTACACGTCGGCAGGCGAGGGTGAGTCTACGACCGACCTTGTTTTCGGCGGTCACTGCATGATTGCCGAGACAGGTAAAATTGTTGCCGAGGGTAAACTTTTTGAAAACGGTATGATAATATCCGAGATAGATATTCAGAAACTTGATGCAGAGCGTGTCAGAACGCAGAAATTTGCCGGATATATCACGGGCGGTTACGAGGTAATTGTGCTTGAAGTAAAAGAGGAAAAGACGGCTCTTACACGAAAGATTGCAAAAACCCCCTTCGTTCCCGAAGACCCTAAAAAGAGGGAAGAAACCTGCGAATATATTTTGTCAATTCAGGCTGCAGGACTAAAAAAACGCCTTATGCATACGAATGCAAAGGCGGTTGTTATCGGTGTGTCGGGCGGTCTTGACAGCACGCTTGCAATTATCGTTGCACAGAGGGCGCTTTGCTCACTCGGAAGGCCGATGAGTGATATTTTAGCAGTTACAATGCCCTGCTTTGGCACTACGAAGCGTACTAAAAACAATGCTTTACAGCTTGCACAGAGCATTGGCGCAACCGTAAGGGAAATAGATATAACGCAGGCGGTTAAACTTCATTTTGCCGAAATCGGACACGACGGTGTGACGACCGACGTTACCTACGAGAACAATCAGGCGAGAGAACGCACCAAGGTGCTTATGGACCTTGCTAATATGACGGGCGGTATCGTGCTCGGAACGGGCGATTTGTCCGAACTTGCTCTCGGCTGGGCAACCTATAACGGCGACCATATGTCCATGTACGGCGTCAATGCCTCGATACCAAAGACGCTTCTCCGTCACATCGTTAAATACGAGGCGGACAGAACGGGCAATAAGGTGCTTTACGATATACTTGATACACCCGTAAGCCCTGAACTTCTGCCACCGTCGGACGGTGAGATTTCGCAGAAAACGGAGGATATAGTCGGCCCTTACGAATTGCACGATTTCTTCCTCTATTACGTTGTCGGCTACGGCTTCACACCAAAAAAGGTGTATGAACTTGCAAAATATGCCTTTGACGGTCAATATGACGATGAAACGATAGCAAAATGGCTCGGCACGTTTTACCGCAGATTCTTTTCGCAGCAGTACAAGCGCTCCTGTGTGCCCGACGGTCCGAAAGTCGGCCGTGTTGCACTCTCCCCGAGAGGTGACTGGAGAATGCCCAGCGATGCAGTAGTTAACAACTGGATGAAGGAAATTGATTCTCTATAATAAAAAAGCACTGTGGAAACACAGTGCTTTTATTTATTTTCTTTGTCTGCCATATATTTACGCAAAATGAGGTTTATATATTGAGATAAAGAACGCTCATCTGCATCAGATTCATATTTTAATTTTTCAAGCAGGTCGCTGTCTATAGTAATACTAATCTTTTCTTTTAACGGTTTCATATCTCTCACCTCGAACATATTATACCTAAAAGTCATACCAAATATTGAAAAGTAGTATAAAGTATGATAAAGTAGTATAATATTTGAGTCTTGCGAGGGAAGAATCTGATGAATACTATCGGTAGAGTGTATACGGTGAGTTTTTTTGGTCATCGTAATATAGAAAATGTATTGGATATTCTGCAAAAACTTGAAAAACTTATAAAGAAAATTATAACTGAACAAAATTTTGTTGAATTTCTGGTTGGACGGAACGGAGAATTTGATAAAATTGTTGCTTCGTCTATAATCAGTATCAAAAAAAGTTACAGAAACGATAACAGTGTTCTTGTTTTAGTATTACCTTATGTTACTGCCGAGTATAAGAATAACACAGAATCGTTTGAAAAATATTTTGATGAAATTGAAATCTGTAATGAATCAGAAAAAGTGCATTTTAAATCAGCAATAAAAATAAGAAACAGACATATGATAGATAGATCGGATTTGATAATATGTTATGTGAACAAAAAATGTGGAGGTGCATATCAAGCTGTCAGATATGCTATGGATAACGGAAAAGATATTATAAATATTGCAGAAATTTTAGAATAAAAAAGCACTGTGGAAACACAGTGCTTTTTTCAATACAACGGTATATAAGGCTCCCTCTGACGAGGGAGCTGTCAGCAAGGCTGACTGAGGGAGAGACTTTTAACAGTTAAATCAATATGGGCGCATACACCGCTAAAATTGCGGTCAATATCTAAATTGTAAATTCTCATTACTGTTAAATTCATAGATTCCAATTCTTTTGTGCGAAACTCGTCTTTTTCTGCCTGCTCTGCTGTGCAGTGACCGCCGCCATCAAGTTCTATGACCAGCCTCGCTTTTGCACAATAGAAATCTGCAATATAATTGCCGATGGCTTTTTGTCTTTGGAAACGTACAGGATAATATCTTAAAAAGTCATACCACAGTTTTCGTTCCCATACGGTCATGTTTTTCCTCAATGCCTTTGCAAGAGGTATATTTGCTTTATTATAGTCTTTCATTTTCTCTCCCTCCGTCAAAAATCAGGGATTTTTGCCACCTCCCTCGTCAGAGGGAGGCTTAAAAAAGGTTGCCCATAGGGCAACCTTTTTTAGTTTGTATAATTGTCGAAGTAGCCTGAAACGAGAACGACGGGGGTACCCTTGTCGCCTGAACCGCTCGTAAGGTCACAGAGTGAACCTATAAGGTCGGTAAGCTGTCTGGGTGTCGTACCCTGTGAAGCCATATTGCCTACAAGGTTGCCCTGCTTTGCACGGATGCTTGCTGAAATAGCCTCTTTAAGCGCTTCGCCCGAAAGGTCTTTAAAATCGTTGTCTGCAAGATACTTGAGCTTAAGCTCGCTCGGAGTACCTACAAGACCGTCTGTAAATGCGGGGGAAACAACCGGGTCTGCAAGTTCCCAGATTTTACCCTGGGGGTCTTTGAAAGCACCGTCACCGTACACCATAACTTCAACGTGCTTGCCTGTTGCCTTGAGAATGCGTTCCTGAATATCAAGAACGAGGTCCTTACATTCTCTGGGGAAAAGCTTAATCGTATCTTCCGTTGACTTGTTTGAACCGAGAAGACCGTACTTCTCGTTACAGCCGCTGCCGTTTACGGGAGCGTTGAGAATATCGTCAAGACCGCGTACGACCTTTGCACCTTCTGCAAGAAGAATACGCTTCGTGCGGGCACGTGTGTGAATATCACAGGTTAAAACCTTGTCGGTGTATTTAAGAATTGCTCTGGGATTGTTTGCGAAAATTATCTCCACGTCTGCACCGCATTCACGGATAATATCGCCGTAGTACTGAACGTAGTCCATACCCGTAAACTCGTGCTTTACGTAGCCGAAAAGTTCACGGTAACGCTCAAGCGTAAGAACGTCAGAATAGGGGTTTACGCCTGCTTCATCAAGCATATCGAGAGTTACAAGTGCATTACCTACTTCATCTGAGGGGTAGCTGAGCATAAGAACGATCTTCTTTGCACCCTTTGCAATACCGCGAAGACAGATTGCAAAACGGTTTCTTGAGAGAATGGGGAAAATAACGCCTATAGTTTCGCCGCCAAGCTTCTCACGAACGTCCTGCGCAATTGCATCAACTGATGCATAGTTGCCCTGTGCACGTGCGACTATTGACTCGGTAACGGAGATGACATCACGGTCACGAAGTTCAAAACCTTCGCACTCTGCCGCTTCGAGGACACTTGTTGCAACGATTTCTGCAAGATTGTCACCCTGTCTGATGATGGGACAGCGGATGCCTCTTGATACGGTACCTACTCTTCTTTCCTTTGTTTCCATTATCTTACACCTTCTTTATTAGAATACAATAACTATTCAAATTGACGATTTATTATACTATATTTTTTTGGAGAATGCAATTTAAATTTTTAAAAAAGTTGATGCGATTTTAAAATATGCTACAAGTGCGACGGCATCAACTATCGTTGTGATAAACGGGCTTGCCATTACGGCAGGGTCAAGTTTCACTTTCTTTGCAAGCAAGGGCAGGCAGGAGCCTACTATTTTTGCCGCAATTACTGCAATAAGAAGAGTAAGCGAAATGACAAGTGCAACGGTAAGCGTTATCTCACTCTGCTTGAAAATGAGTCTGTCAACGAGCATTATTTTTGCAAAGTTGCACACGCCAAGCGTTAAACCGCACAGGATTGACACACGAAGTTCTTTTAAGAATATTTTAAACCAGTCGGACAGATTAACGTCACCGACCGCAAGACTTCTTATAATCGTTACCGACGACTGACCGCCTGCATTACCGCCCGTGTCCATAAGCATCGGGATAAACGCCGTAAGAGCGGGGAAGGCAACGAGTTTTGCTTCAAACGAACTTATTATCGCACCCGTGAAGGTGGCGGATATCATAAGCAGAAGAAGCCAGGGGATTCGGTTTTTCCACGTTTCGAAAATGCCAGTTTTGAGATAGGATTTCTCACTCGGCAGGATAGCAGCCATTTTTTCGATGTCTTCCGTAACCTCGTCTTCAAGGACTTCAATGGCGTCATCGACCGTTACGATACCGACAAGCCTTTTCTCGTTGTCCACGACGGGCAGGGCAAGAAAACCGTATTTTGTAAAGAGAAGGGCAACTTCCTCCTGGTCGGTCGAAGTGTTTACGTATATTATTTCCGTATCCTCCATAACTTCGGACACGGGCTTGTCATCAGGTGCCATAAGAAGATCTTTTACGGTGCATACACCCAAAAGTTCACGGCTTTTTGTCACGACGTAGCAGGTGTAAACCGTCTCCCTGTCGTTACCCGTTTTTCTGATGTGCGAAATGGCGTCACCCACCGTCATATCGGGACGCAGATTGACAAATTCCGCAGTCATAATACTGCCGGCGGAGTTTTCGGGATAGTTGAGAAACTGATTTATCAGTTTTCTTGTGTCGGGGGCGGCGTTTTTAAGCACCCTTTTTACGACAGATGCAGGCAGTTCTTCAAGCATATCAACCGCATCGTCTATGTACAGTTCTTCTATGATAACGGCAAGTTCTTTGTCCGTTATCGCATCAATGATTATCTGCTGCTTATCTGGCTCGAGAAATGCAAAAACCTCGTTTGCAAGGTCTTTGGGAAGCATTCTGAAAACGAGCAGAACGTTTTCGCGTGAAATCTGCTCAAAAAAGTCCGCTATGTCGGCAGGAAGCAGGTCGGTCAGCTTTGATTTGACGAGTGCCATTTTTTTATCTGCAAGAAGAAGCGAAAGTTCTTCATAAAGTTCGTTTAAGTTCATTGGTATCACCTCTTACTTACATAATACACCTTAACACTTATTTTTGACAACCGTTATATAAAATATAATGATTTTTGCACTCGGATATTATATAATATAATCAGGAGGTGCTTTAAATGAAACTTACTTTCGTAGGTGCTGCACACGAGGTGACGGGCAGCTGCACGTTGCTTGAACTCGGCGGTGCGTTTTATCTTATAGACAGAGGTATGGAGCAGGGCAAGGATATATTTGAAAATATTCCGCTTCCCGTACCTGCATCATCGCTTGAAGCGGTATTTCTCACACATGCGCATATTGACCATTCGGGCCTTTTGCCGAAACTTTTCCGTGACGGCTTCAAGGGCAAGATATACTCGACGGAGGTTACGGCTGACCTCTGTGAAATTATGCTGCGTGACGCTGCCCACATTCACGAGAGTGAGGCGCAGTGGAAGACGAAAAAGGCACTTCGTAACGGCGAAGAGGGGGTTGAGCCTCTCTACGACTTAAACGATGCCGAAGGCACGTTACGCCTTTTTATACGCTGTAAATACGGCAGACAGTACGATATTTCGGAAAGTCTGACCATTCGTTTCACGGATATAGGTCATCTGCTCGGATCTGCCTGCATTGAAATGTGGATGAATGAGGATGGCGTTTCTAAAAAAATAGTTTTCAGCGGTGACGTCGGAAACATAAATCAGCCTCTCATAAAAGACCCGCAGACCGTGAGTGAAAGCGACTATCTTGTGATTGAATCGACCTACGGAAACCGCAATCACGAAAAGGCGGGTGATACGGTGGGCGAACTTGCAGAGTATATCGACCGTGCTTTTGCAAGGGGCGGAAGCCTTATTATCCCTTCGTTTGCCGTGGGCAGAACGCAGGAGATGCTCTACGCCATCCGTGAGATAAAGCAGAGAGGGATTCTTGACAAATACGGCAATTTCCCCGTCTACGTCGACAGTCCGATGGCTGTTCAGGCAACACAGATATTTCTGCAGTGTGACCCGTCCTGTTTTGATGAAGAAACGGCGGCTCTGCTCAGACAGGGCATAAACCCGATATGGTTTGAGGGACTTGCACTTTCGGTCACGTCGGAGGATTCAAAGGAGATAAACTTTGATCAAAGGCCGAAGGTCATAATTTCCGCAAGCGGAATGTGTGAAGCCGGCAGAATAAGGCATCACTTAAAACACAATCTGTGGAAAGCGGAAAATATCGTGCTTTTCGTCGGTTATCAGGCGACAGGTTCACTTGGCAGACGAATTCTTGACGGGGCGACGACAGTTAAACTGTTTGATGAGGATATTGCCGTTAAAGCCGAAATATGCACGCTTCACGGCACCAGCGGTCACGCTGATTTAAACGGTCTTCTGAACTGGTTTGACGCTTTTGAAAAGAAACCGCATACTGTATTTGTCAATCACGGTGACGAGGAGTCGTGTGAGAATTTTGCAATGCTTCTTGCAGAAAAATGGGGCTGCAAAACGTTTACCCCCTTCAGCGGTACGCAGTACGATCTCGCTTCGGAGCAGATGCTCATGGAGGCGGAGGGTGTACGTGTCGTAGCAAAGAAGAAGAGCGGTAATCCGCGTGCAAGCCGTATGTACGAAGGGCTTTTGCAGGCGGCGACCGAACTTTACGAGATTGCCAGAAACAGCAGGGGAATGGCAAACAAGGATATATCAAAATTCACTTCGCAGTTAAGAGAACTTATAAGAAGATGGAAATAAAATAAGGGGCTGTCACAGCCCCATTTGTTTTTATAACGGGTATTAAGCCGTAGTAGTATTGCTTGTCAAAACACAAGATAAAGGGGTTGACAATCCCTCAGTCAGCTTTGCTGACAGCTCCCTTTACACAAGGGAGCCTTTTAATTGGTAAACTTTCCCAGTGTTTCTTTCCTCTCCTTCCAGTCGGGAAGGAGGCGTGAAAGAGTGTCGTAAAACCGCTTTGAGTGGTCGGGGTGAAGAAAATGTACAAACTCGTGATACACCACGTACTCTATACACTTGGTCGGCGTTCGCACGAGAGCCGTGTTAAAGGTTATTTTGTGATCAAGCGGTCTGCATACACCCCACTTTGACACCATTCTGCGAAAGCGGATTTCGGGAAAGACGGGACAAAAGCCTTCAAAAAGCGGATACAGCCTTTTACAGACGTCTGTTATGATGGCAGACGCCTTTTCTTTTTCCCATTTGTAAAATGCGGATTCTGATGGTATAAAAATTTCGTCATCCGTCAAAGTCACTTTACCGCTGATATATTTAACGGTATACGGTTTGCCGAGATGATGCACCGTACTTCCGTCGGTAAGAAAAGGCGGAACGTTTCTGACATTGCTGACGGCGGCAATAATATCGGCAGCCTTTGAGTGCACGAATTCTTCAACCTTTTTTACGGGCACACCGAAGGGGGCCGACACGTAAATACTGCCGTCCCTGCGAACTCGGATATTGATATTTTTGACGTTTTTCTGCTCAAAAATATATTCGAGCCCTTCGTCATTTTTAACAAATTTTTTGTTCATATTATAATTATACAACATATACAACGGTCGTGTAAAGAAGCGCATTTTGCCTTAAAACCGCCGTTTGCAAGACTTTTTTATATGGCAAATTGCATCAATATTTACTATTTATTTTGTATAAAAATAACACCAAGATGTTGTGAAAAACTATTGACTAAAGCCCAATATCTTGTTATAATAAACAAGCTGACACAAGATATACAGAGGACCGCAGGCAAGTGCGGTCAATTTTTTGGAGGGGGATACATATGAAAATAATCAAGAGAAGCGGTGCGGAGGTTACTTTTGACCCGCAGAAAATAGTTGTGGCGGTCACAAAGGCTAACGAAAGTGTTGTTCCCAGCGCCAGAATGACCCCCATACAGATAAAAAGAATTGCAGAAGACGTTGAAATGGCGGCACAGAATATAAACCGCTCACTTTCTGTCGAAGAAATTCAGGATATGGTCGAAAACCAGATAATGAATCAGCGTGCTTTTGACGTGGCAAGGCGTTATATTACGTACCGTTACAATCGTGCGCTCGTCAGAAAGGCGAATACGACGGATGAACAGATTTTAAGCCTTATAGAATGTAATAATGAAGAAGTTAAGCAGGAGAATTCAAACAAGAATCCGACTGTAAACAGCGTTCAGCGTGACTATATGGCAGGTGAAGTGAGTAAGGATATCACAAAGCGTATTCTTTTACCTGCTGACATCGTTGCGGCTCACGAGCAGGGTATAATCCATTTCCACGATGCTGACTATTTTGCTCAGCATATGCACAACTGTGACCTCGTTAATCTCGAGGATATGTTGCAGAACGGTACGGTTATAAGCGGTACGCTTATTGAAAAGCCCCACAGTTTTTCAACTGCCTGCAATATTGCAACGCAGATAATTGCTCAGGTTGCCTCATGTCAGTACGGCGGACAGAGCATCAGCCTTACACATCTTGCACCTTTTGTTGATATCAGCAGAAAAAAGATAAGGCTTCAGGTTGAAGAAGAACTCAGGTCGATAGACGAAAATATTTCCGACGAAAAGATAGATGAAATCACCGAGAAAAGACTGCGTGCCGAGGTTAAAAACGGCGTACAGATGATACAGTATCAGGTTGTAACGCTTATGACGACAAACGGTCAGGCACCCTTTGTTACGGTGTTTATGTATCTTGGCGAAACCAAGAATGAGCAGGAGAAGCAGGACCTTGCCCTCATTATTGAGGAAACGCTCAGACAGCGTTACCAGGGTGTTAAAAACGAAAAGGGCGTGTGGATAACACCTGCATTCCCGAAACTTATATACGTTCTTGAAGAAGATAACATACATCCCGAAAGCAAGTATTACTACCTCACCGAACTTGCGGCTAAATGTACCGCAAAGAGAATGGTGCCCGACTACATTTCGGAAAAAGTGATGCTTCAGAACAAGGTAGACAAGAATGGTGACGGTCATTGCTACACCTGTATGGGTTGCAGAAGCTTCCTCACACCTTACGTTGACGAAAACGGCAAGCCCAAGTATTACGGCCGTTTCAATCAGGGTGTCGTTACGGTAAACCTCGTTGATATAGGTCTTTCTGCGCAGAAGGATATGGACAAGTTCTGGGAAATCTTCGATAAGAGGATGGAACTTTGTCACCGTGCCCTCCAGGCAAGACACGAGCGTCTTACAGGCACCGTTTCGGATGCTGCACCTATTCTCTGGCAGCACGGTGCACTTTTAAGACTTGAAAAGGGAGAGACGATTGACAAGTATCTCCACGGCGGTTATTCTACGCTTTCACTCGGCTATGCAGGTCTGTGGGAGTGTGTATACAGCCTTATCGGCAAGAAACTGACAGAGCCTGAGGGTGAAAAACTCGGCCTTGAAATAATGAAAAAACTCAACGAGTACACGGCTAAGTGGAAGGCAGAGGAAAATATCGACTATTCACTTTACGGCACGCCCCTTGAGAGCACGACCTATAAGTTTGCAAAGTGCCTGCAGAAGAGATTCGGCAAGGTGCCGGGTGTTACGGACAGAAACTATATCACCAACAGTTATCACGTTCACGTGACGGAGGAAATTGATGCGTTTGACAAGCTTGCGCTTGAAGCAAAATTCCAGACGCTTTCTCCCGGCGGTGCTATTTCTTACGTTGAAGTTCCCAATATGCAGAATAACGTTGAAGCGGTGCTTTCCGTTATGAAGTTTATTTACGACAACATAATGTATGCCGAACTCAACACCAAGAGCGACTATTGTCAGGAATGCGGTTTTGACGGTGAAATCGGCATCAAGAACGACGGTCACGGTAAACTCGTGTGGGAGTGTCCCAACTGCGGTAATACCGACCAGTCAAAACTCAACGTTGCACGCCGTACCTGCGGTTACATCGGCACACAGTTCTGGAATCAGGGCAGAACGCAGGAAATCAAGGAAAGAGTTCTCCATTTATAAAAAACAAACGGGTGTATTTAACTACACCCGTTTTTGACAGGTAGTAATATGAATTATGCGGTTATTAAGAAAAACGATATAGCAAACGGAGTAGGGGTGAGGGTGTCGCTGTTTGTAAGCGGCTGCCGTCACCATTGCAAAAACTGTTTTAACAAAGAGGCGTGGGACTTTAATTACGGTCAGCCGTATACCGAAAAGGTGCAGGATGAAATAATGCAGGCGCTTGACCACGATTACGTTGACGGGCTTTCATTTCTCGGCGGTGAGCCGTTTGAAAAAGAAAACGTGCCGACACTTATCACGCTTGCAAAAGAGTTTAAGGAGAGGTTTCCGCAAAAAAACCTCTGGTGCTATACGGGCTTTGATTTTGAAAAAGAACTCGTCGGCAGGGATGAGCAGACCATGACGCTTCTTTCCTACATTGACGTGCTCGTTGACGGCAGATTTGTTGAAGAACTAAAGGATTTGTCACTTTTGTTCCGTGGCTCGTCAAACCAGAAGATTATTGACGTGAAGGCTTCACTTAAAGAGGGGAAAACCGTGCTTCTGCCGGGCGTATGGAAGCGCAATATGGGCAGCGGAAATATTTATGATAAATAAAAAGAGAGGAATTTTTCCTCTCTTTTTATTATCAAATTCGGAATTCGGAATGCGTAATTCATAATTAGTGTAGAAATTTTGCAAAGCAAAATTCCCCCCTCTTTTTTACGTGCAGAAGACATGGGCACCGAAGGTGGCAACTACGGGGCGTGAACGTATCCATTTGCTTGTGGCGGTCACGGGGTTATAGTAGTATATCGCACCGCCCGTGGGGTCAATACCGCTCATGGCGTCACGTGCCGCCGACCATGCTGAGTCGGAAATAGGCTCATCCCATTGCCCGTCTGCTATTGCCGTGAAGGCACCCGGCTGAAAAAGCACGTCGTAGATATTGTCGGGGAAGGACGGGTGTGAAAGACGGTTCATTATAACCGCACCGACGGCAACCTGCCCCGTATAACTTTCACCCCTTGCCTCTGCCGATATCATTCGGGCAAGAAGATACAAGTCATCCTCGCTTTGCGACGTGTCGGGCACGTTCATTTCAAGTGAGGAAAGCGTTGCCTTTCCTGCGATGCCGTCAACGTCAAGAGCGTTGTCACGCTGATATTCGGACACTGCGTTTGCCGTTGCCGCACCGTATTTGCCGTCGGCATTTCCGCTGTAATAGCCCAGAGAAATCAGTTTATTCTGCAAATCGATTACCTGCTGATATGAAAGCGAGGTCGAAAGACCGAGTGCTTTCATGGTCGCATTTCCGCATTTTCCGTCGGGGGTAAGACCGCTGTCCCGCTGAAAAGCCTTTATTGCATTTTCCGTGGCACTTCCGTACAGCCCGTCCGCATTGTCGAGGTAGCCGAGATACTTAAGCCTCGTCTGCACCTGCTTTACCGACGTGCCCACCGCACCGTATGACAGATATGCCTGAGTGGGTTTGTCCGTGAAAAAGACACAAAGCACACAGATGACTGCCATTGTAAGAAACAGTACGGGCCTTTTTAACGTTATTTTCAAAATAAAAACACCTCTGTTAAAAGTGTATCGCAAACAGAGGTGTTTTATTCATTTTACTCTCGATAAAAAAGACCTTGCAACTGTTTCATAAAAACAGTTGCAAGGCTTGAAAGGGGGGCGTTATGCCCGTATTTTAATAGTCGAGTGTCTTGTCAGCCACGAGTTTTGTTATCTTTGCAATGAATTCGTCAACAGACATAGCACCAAGGTCGCCTTCCTTGCGGTTTCTTACCGAAACGGTGCCGTTTTCGATTTCCTTATCGCCTACGAGGAGCATATGCGGAATCTTTTCGCCCTGTGCACTTCTTATCTTGTAGCCGATAGTTTCGGAACGGTCGTCAGTTTCAACACGGATACCGTATGAAGCAAGTTTTGAAGCAACTTCCTTTGCGTAATCGAGATGTCTGTCCGCAATGGGAAGAATCTTTACCTGAACGGGTGCAAGCCACGTCGGGAATGCCCCTGCATATTTTTCGATCAGCAGAGCAAGCGTTCTCTCATAGCAACCGATTGAGGTACGGTGAATGATGTAGGGATTCTTCTTCGTGCCGTCACGGTCAACGTATTCCATATCAAACTGCTTTGCAAGAAGCTGGTCAACCTGAATCGTGATAAGAGTATCCTCTTTACCGAATACGTTCTTAATCTGAATATCAAGCTTCGGGCCGTAGAATGCCGCTTCACCGATACCGATTTTGTAGGGGATTTCAAGATGGTCGAGAATCTTCTGCATCGTGCCCTGCGCTTCATCCCACTGCTCAGGTGTGACGATATACTTGCCACTGTCGGCAGGATCCCACTGTGAGAAACGGTAGCTTACGTCTTCGTAAAGACCGAGCGTTTTGAGCATATAGATTGCAAGTTCAAGACAGCCCTTGAATTCTTCCTCAAGCTGTTCGGGGAGACACATAAGATGTCCTTCCGAAATGGTGAACTGTCTTACACGGATAAGACCGTGCATTTCACCGCTTGCTTCGTTACGGAAAAGCGTTGACGTTTCGTTATAACGTAAGGGCAGATCTCTGTATGAACGGGCACGGTTTAAATATGCCTGATACTGGAAAGGACAGGTCATGGGACGAAGTGCAAAAACTTCTTCATCCTTCTCCTCGTCACCGAGAATGAACATACCGTCTTTATAATGACCCCAGTGACCGCTTATCTTGTAAAGGTCACTCTTAGCCATATAGGGAGTCTTAGTTAAAAGCCAGCCCTTTGACGCTTCCGTATCCTCAACGAAGCGCTGAAGAATCTGAATAACTTTCGCACCCTTGGGAAGAAGAATCGGAAGGCCCTGACCGATATAGTCAACGGTTGTGAAAAATTCGAGTTCGCGACCGAGCTTGTTGTGGTCGCGCTTTCTTGCTTCTTCAAGTGCTGCAAGATGCTCTTCAAGGTCACTCTTCTTGGTGAAAGCCGTACCGTATACACGGCAGAGCATTTTCTTGTTTGAATCGCCCCTCCAGTACGCACCCGTTGCGCTGGTGAGCTTGAATGCCTTGATAGCACCCGTCTTTAAGAGGTGAGGACCTGCACAAAGGTCGGTAAATTCACTCTGTTTGTAGAAACTTATCTTCTCACCCTCGGGAAGCTCGTTTATGAGTTCAACCTTATACGGCTCGTCCTTCATAAGTGCGAGAGCCTCGTCTCTGGGAAGTTCAAAATACTCGATTTCAAGATTTTCCTTGATGATTTTCTTCATCTCGGCTTCAATCTTTGAAAGGTCGTCGGGAGTAAAACTCGTATCAACGTCAAAATCATAGTAAAAACCGTCGTCAATAGACGGGCCTATCGTAAGCTTTGCCGCAGGATACAGACGTTTTACTGCCTGTGCAAGTATATGTGAGCAGGTGTGATTGAACGTATGGCGACCACCCTCCGAATCGAAGGTAAGGAAGTTTACCGTGCAGTCGCCGTCTACGGTAGTTCGAAGATCACAAACCTTTCCGTTAAGTTCGACAGCGCAGGCAACCCTTGCGAGACCTTCGCTTATTCCTCTTGCTATTTCAATAGCAGACGTGCCGAGTGCAACTTCTTTTGTTGACCCGTCTTTGAGTGTAATAACAGCCATAATTTTCACCTATTTCTATAATGTAATAACATCTATTTTATAACTAATGCAATCAGATGTCAAGTAAAGCATTTAAGCCTTCAAGACGGTCGTACGCCTTAAGGAAGGTTTCAACTTCCTTGAGTGCAGTCGCCATATCTTCCGCATTTTCTGCTTCACAGTCGAACGGAATTATCGGGTCGTGAAGTGAAAGCCTCATAAGAAGCCAGCCCTTGCCGCCGAAGGAGCAACGTATGCCCTCGTAACCGCCCTTGATGTGTGTGAGGAAGGAGTTTTCCTGCGCAAATTTTTCAAATGCCGAAAGAATATCAAGACCGTATTCCTTGAAGTTTTCACCTTCGATTTTGAAACGGCAGGACTTCTTGACGGGGAGAACACCGAGGTCGGAAATCAGGTCGGAAAGCGTTTTGCCTTCTTTACGCTGTTTTACCGCTTCAATCAGAAGCCTCGTTACGAGGTATGCACCGTCGTCAAGGAAATAGTTTTCCATAAGTGCCGCATGACCGCTCGTTTCAATCGCAAGGGGGGTGTATTCACCCTCGTTGTTGAGGCGGATAGCCTCGTTGATAACGTTTTTGTAGCCCCTCTTGAAACGGTGCTGTCTGCCACCGTGGGAGGCAATAAATGCTTCGAGTTCGCCCGAGGTAACGGAGTCTGTTACGATGGTGCCTTTTTTATCCTTGAGAAGTACGGCAGAAATAAGGGCGATAAGTTTTTCTTTGTTTATTTCCTTTCCCGATGCGTCAACGATAGCCGCACGGTCAACGTCGGTGTCGAAGATTATACCGAGGTCTGCCTTTGCATCGAGTGTTGCCTTTGAAATACTTGCCATTGCTTCCTTATCCTCGGGGTTGGGGATGTGGTTGGGGAAGGTGCCGTCAGGCTCTAAGAACTGACTTCCGCGAACGTCTGCACCAAGCGGTTTTAAAACCTTTGATGCGTAGAAACCGCCTGCACCGTTACCTGCATCGACAACGATTTTCATACCCTTGAAGGGCTTGTTTTCGCCTGTTGCCGTTGTTATTTTCTCTTTTATGAGCTTTGCATATTCTTTTACGTAGTCAATTTTCTTGACTCTGCCCCTCTTTGACGACTGTGAAGCCGCACCGTAGGATGCAATTTCAAGTATGTCCTTGATGTCGCTTCCTTCAAGACCGCCGTCCTTTGTAAAGAACTTAAAGCCGTTGCGGTTGTAGGGAAGATGACTTGCCGTGAGCATAACCGTACCGTCAACGGTGTATTTTTCGTCTACACAGAGCATAAACATCGACGGTGTCGTAGCAAGACCGCAGTCGTAGGTGTATACGCCTGCATCCTTGAAAGCCTCAACGAAGGCATCACGCAGACGCTCACCCGAAATTCTTGAATCCCTGCCGATACCTATTTTAAGGTCACACGGATTCTTGTCACACTTCTTTGCAAGCCAGAGCACGAATGCCGATGCAACTTTTTTTGTAACCTCGTCCGTGAGATTTACGGGTGCTTCGTCGCTTTTTACTGCGTAGCCCCTTATGTCGCTTCCGTTACGGAGTGAATGATAATCAAATTTCATAGTAAAAACCTCTCCCGTTATTATATAAGTTAATTTTATATCAAAACTTTGTAGTTGTAAATGACCTTCTTTATGATATAATCATTTTTGAGGTGATTTTTATGTATTATGTAGGTATTGACCTCGGAGGGACTGCAATAAAAGTCGGTCTTGTGGATGAGAACGGTAATATAATTGAAAAGATTTCTGCGGATACGGGTGCAAAACGTGAAAACGAGGAAATTTTTAAAGATATGGCGAAACTTTCACGTGATGTCTGCAGGAAGGCAGGCGTGAGCTATGATGAAATTGAAAGCATCGGTCTTGCAACACCCGGTCTTGTTCAGGGTGACGTGATTCGCTTTGCGAACAATCTGGGTTTTTTTGAAATTGATGCATGCGAAATGCTTGGTGAAATGACGGGTAAGAAGGTCTATGTAGGCAACGATGCAAATCTTGCCGCACTCGGTGAAGCACTTTGCGGTGGCGGAAAGGGTGCGTCAAGCGTTGCTATGCTTACACTCGGTACGGGGCTCGGTATGGGTATCATAATTGACGGTGCCGTATACGTAGGTGCCAACGGTGGTGCCGGTGAATTCGGTCATACCATCGTTGAAAGAAACGGTCATCCCTGTTCCTGCGGAAACAAGGGCTGTCTGGAGTGTTATACTTCGGCAACGGCACTCGTGCGTATGACGATTGATGCGATGAAGGAACATAAAGAGTCTGAAATGTGGAAGATGTGCGGCGGCAATCTCACCAAGGTCAGCGGACAGACTGCGTGGCGTGCACGTGATACGGGAGACAAGACGGCGGAAGAGGTTGTTGATACGTATACGGATTACGTTTCGATAGCGATTGCAAACGCCGTAAATACGCTTCAGCCTGAGGTTGTGCTTATCGGCGGCGGCGTTTCAAACGAGGGTGAAAATCTGTTCTCCATTCTCCGTAAAAAAGCGGGCTCGATGATGTATGCAAATCAGACGAGCGTCAAGCAGGCGGAGATAAAGAGGGCGACACTCGGCAACAAAGCAGGTATGGTCGGTGCCGCAATGTTTGCAAGAACCGGCGGAAAAACAGCCTGAGTTTTTCGGCGTGTTCGCTTAGGAATGAATCGGTTTTGGATTGATATTTTCCGTTAATACTTTATAAAAAAATTCCGTAATACACAAAGTATTGCGGAATTTTTGTTATTTTGTCTTTAAGCAGTTATGTCAGTAGACAAAATCGTTTTTTATCCGTATTTTTGTGCCACTGCTTCGTTAAAATACTCGGTAATGCGTTAGCATTACCTGTGTTTTTGCCTTGCATTGACATAAAAATTCTGAATAAAAAATTCATTCGAACCTTACAAGAGAAAAATAACTGTATTTTCAAGGCGTAAGGGTGAAGGAATACTACTTGTATTTCAAACCCGACAACAAAGAAAAACTGGTATTTTTTTCTTGTGAGGCGGATTTAGCTACTGATATAACTGCTTATCAAATCTCTAACCCAAAACTGCTACGCACCACAAAAAGCATTATTTCGGATGAAGAACAAAGAGAAAAATTTCCGTAATCCTGACGAATATGGAGGTATTTTAACAAAGTCACCTACCAAAATAATGCTTTTTGGGCGAATAATCCCTAAGTGAACACACCTTTAAGGAGGGGATTTTCAAAAAATTCCTTCCTTATTATAATATAAGAGAAAATGTCAAAAAAATTTAAAAAAATACTTGATTTTTGGTTTTGGTTATGATATCATAACAAGGCTTGATGTGATGAAGCGGGAGATTGCGGCAGGTGCCGGGAACTTTCGTGGAGCAGGTCCGTATTAAACCGGGCGGCAGGTTTTCACAACTGAATGGCGGCAATGTGCATAGACACACGATGAGCCTGTGGTGAATTTCGGATACGAAACTTATTGCAGTTCTCTGTCCGATTTTTTATGCAAAAACAGCGAAACGCCAGGCAAGGTGTGAAAAATCTGGAAGTGAATTTGAATTAAGGAGAAAGAACAATGGCAAAGACAGAAAAGATCAGAATCAGACTTAAGAGCTATGACACAACACTCATCGATCAGACAGCTGAAAAGATTGTTGACATGGCTAAGAAGAACGGCGCAAAGGTATCAGGTCCCGTTCCGCTGCCGACAGATAAGGAAATCGTTACTATCCTTCGTGCAGTACACAAGTATAAGGACAGCCGTGAGCAGTTCGAAACAAGAACACATAAGAGACTTATCGACGTTCTCAAGCCGTCTGCAAAGTGCATCGAGGCTCTTTCAAATCTCGAAGTACCCGCAGGTGTGGACATCGAAATCAAGTTATAATCAAATTACAGCCTTTAGTACATTAAATATGTATTAAAGGCTATAATGGCGTAAAAAGGGGAGAAAAAACTCCCGCAAAATCATGCTAACCCACCACGAAATGTGGTTTTTATAGCACCTCTGCCAAGGGTGCGGGTCAAGTCGGCGAGAGACCGACCAATAACCAAGGAGGAAAGAAGAAAATGAAAAAAGGCATTATCGGAAGAAAAGTCGGTATGACACAGATCTTTGACGATGCAGGCAAAGTCGTTCCCGTAACGGTGATCGAAGCAGGCCCCTGCGTTGTAGCACAGAAGAAGTGTGTCGAGACAGACGGCTATGCAGCTCTTCAGTTGGGTTTTGAAGATGTAAAGTCTAAGCATAGCAACAAACCCCTTGAAGGTCACTTCAAGAAGAATGAACTTGCTACAAAGAGATATCTCAAAGAGTTCAAGTTCGACGAAGACAAAAATGTAGGCGACGTAATAGCAGCTGACATCTTTGCTGAAGGCGAAACAGTGGACGTTACAGGTATTTCAAAGGGTAAGGGCTTCCAGGGTACAATCAAACGTCACGGTCAGAGCCGTGGTAGAGAAACACACGGTGGCGGTCCCGTACACAGACATGCAGGTTCAATGGGCGCTTGCTCGGATCCGTCAAGAATCATGCCCGGTAAGAAGATGCCCGGTCACATGGGCAACGATCAGGTTACAATTCAGAACCTCGACGTAGTTAAGGTTGACGCTGAAAAGAATCTGCTCGTAATCAAAGGCGCTATCCCCGGTCCTAAGGGCGGTATCGTTTACATCAGCAGCGCGGTTAAAGCATAAGGGAGGAGGAATGATTTATGTCAAAGGTTAAAGTTTTAAATCTTGCCGGCGAAAAAGTCGGTGAAATCAAGCTTAGCGACGCAGTGTTCGGCGCAGAAGTTAATGAAGCAGTTCTCCACCAGGTTGTTAAGACATATCTCGCTAATCAGAGACAGGGCACACAGTCCGCACTCACAAGAGCTGAGGTTTCAGGCGGCGGTGCAAAGCCTTGGAGACAGAAGGGCACAGGCCGTGCAAGACAGGGTTCTATCAGAGCTCCTCAGTGGATTCACGGTGGCGTAGTATTCGCTCCCAAGCCGAGAGATTACAGAATTTCTCTCAACAAGAAGGTTAAGAAGGTCGCTATGGTAAGCGCACTCTCAGCTAAGGCTGCAGCAGGCGAAATCGTAGTTGTTGACAACTTCGACCTCGATGAAATCAAGACAAAGACTGTTGCTACAGCCCTCAAGGCTATCGGCGCAGCAGACAAGGCACTCGTTGTAACAAACGGCGTTAACAAGAACCTCGTTGTTTCTATCAGAAACATGGAAAAGGCAGCTGCTTCAAACACAGACGTCCTCAACGTATACGAAGTTCTTAACTGCAAGACACTTGTTATGACTAAGGATGCAGTAGAGAAACTTGCGGAGGTGTATGCATAATGAAGACAGCTTACGACGTTATAAGAAAGCCCGTCATCAGCGAAAAGAGCATGGCAGGCGCGGCTAATAAGGAGTACACCTTTGAGGTTGCATACGGTTCATCTAAGACAGAAATTAAATACGCTGTAGAAGAAATCTTCGGTGTTGAAGTTAAGTCTGTTAACACAATGAATTACTACGGCAAAGAAAAACGCCAGGGCGTTTTTGTCGGTAACAGAGCTAAGAGAAAGAA
This sequence comes from Feifaniaceae bacterium, assembly GCA_045545175.1. GTDB lineage: Bacteria > Bacillota > Clostridia > Oscillospirales > Feifaniaceae > RGIG6165. The sequence goes on along the minus strand of JAZQAK010000024.1, from coordinate 60,515 downwards.
AGCAATTGTAAAGCTCACAGAGAAATCTAAGCCTATCGAGTTCTTCGAGGGTATGATGTAATTTTACATTAAGGAGGAAATTTATCATGGCAATGAAGATTTATAAACCGACCTCTCCTGCTCGAAGAAACATGACATCACTTGATTATTCAGGTCTGTCAAAGGTAGCACCCGAAAAGAGCCTTCTGGAGAAGGTTAAGAAAAATGCCGGCCGTAACAGCTATGGCCGCATCACCGTTCGTCATCAGGGCGGCGGCGCAAAGAAAAAGTACAGAATTATCGACTTCAAGAGAAACAAGTTTGATATGCCTGCAACTGTTAAGACTATCGAATACGAACCTAACAGAAGCGCATTCACCGCTCTTGTTGAATATGAAGACGGCGAGAAGAGATACATCCTCGCTCCCGACGGCCTCAAGGTAGGTCAGAAGGTTGAAAGCGGCGCAAACGCTGATATCAAGCCCGGTAACGCGCTTCCGATATCATCAATTCCCGTTGGTACTTTCATTCACAACGTAGAACTCTGGCCCGGTAAAGGTGCTCAGCTCGTTCGTTCGGCAGGTACGGCTGCACAGCTTATGTCGAAGGAAAACGGCATCTCTCAGGTAAGACTTCCTTCAGGCGAAGTAAGGCTTATAAGACTTGAGTGTATGGCAACTATCGGTCAGGTAAGTAACCTTGAACATGAAAACGTTTCTATCGGTAAGGCCGGAAGAACACGCCACATGGGCATCCGTCCTACAGTACGTGGTTCAGTCATGAACCCCTGCGATCACCCTCACGGTGGTGGCGAAGGCCGTGCACCTGTTGGTCAGCCTTCACCTATGACTCCCTGGGGCAAGCCTGCTCTTGGTCTTAAGACACGTAAGCACAAGGCTCGCAGCAACAAGTTCATCGTGAAGAGAAGAAACGATAAGTAATCGGAAAGGAGCTTTTAACAAATGTCAAGAAGCGTTAAAAAGGGACCCTTCGTGGAACCTGCTTTATTCAAAAGAATAGAAGAACTCAACAAGGCAAATGAAAAGAGAGTGCTCAAGACATGGTCCAGAGCGTCAACAATCTTTCCGAGCTTTGTTGGACACACAATTGCTGTCCATGACGGCAGAAAACACGTTCCGGTATATGTGACTGAAGACATGGTAGGTCACAAGCTTGGAGAGTTTGCACCGACTCGTACCTTTAAGGGTCACTCCGGTTCAAAGACCTCCAACACACAGAAGTAATGTGTGATTACGAAAGGAGGAAAATGAAATGGAAGCAAGAGCACAAGTCAAGCATGTCAGAATCGCACCCCGTAAGGTGAAGATAGTTATTGACCTTGTCAGAAACAAGCCCCTCGATGTTGCACTCGCAATCGTGAAGAATACACCTAAGGCTGCTTCTGAACCGGTTTATAAGCTGCTCAAGAGCGCAGCAGCAAATGCAGAAAACAATTTTGGTATGAATAAGGATAATCTTTACGTTTCAGAGATCTTCGTAGGTCCCGGTCCCACACTCAAAAGGGTTATGCCCAGAGCACAGGGTAGGGCTTTCCGTATCCTGAAGAGAACATCCCATATCACAGTAGTTCTTAAGGAAAAGGAGGCATAATCGATGGGTCAGAAAGTTAATCCGCACGGCATAAGAGTCGGCGTAATTAAAGACTGGGATTCAAGATGGTTCGTATCAGACGAAAAGTTCGGCGATACACTTGTTGAAGACAACAAGCTCAGAACTTATCTTAAGGCTGCTCATGAGGCTGCCGGCGTTCCCAAAGTTGAAATCGAAAGAACAGCAAAGAAAGTTAAAGTTATAATGCATTGCGCTAAGCCCGGCCTCATCATCGGCAAGGGCGGCGAAAACATCCCGAAGATCAAGAGCGAAGTTGAAAAGTTCGTTGGCAAGGATAAGGAAATCTTTGTTGACATCGTTGAAGTTAAGTATCCTGATCTCAACGCTCAGCTCGTTGCTGAAAACATTGCACAGCAGCTCGAAAAGAGAATCGCTTTCAGAAGAGCGATGAAGCAGTGCATCGGCAGAACAATGAGAGCAGGCGCTAAGGGTATCAAAATCAACTGCGCAGGCCGTCTCGGCGGTGCTGAAATCGCAAGAAGTGAACATTATCATGAGGGTACAATCCCGCTGCAGACACTTCGTGCAGATATTGATTATGGATTTGCTGAGGCAAAGACGACATACGGCAGAATCGGTATTAAGACATGGATCTACAAAGGTGAAGTTCTTCCGACTGTCAAGAAGGTCGTTGAAGCGGAAGGAGGCAACAAGTAATTATGTTAATGCCTAAAAGAGTTAAGTACAGAAAAGTTCAGCGTGGCAGACTTACAGGTAAGGCTACCCGTGGCAACACAATCAGCCAGGGTGAATTCGGTCTTGTTGCTATGGAGCCCGCTTGGATAAAGAGCAATCAGATTGAAGCTGCCCGTATCGCACTTACACGTTACACAAAGCGTGGCGGTCAGGTATTCATCAAGATATTCCCCGACAAGCCTATCACTCAGAAGCCTGCTGAAACTCGTATGGGTTCAGGTAAAGGTTCACCTGAGTACTGGGTAGCAGTAGTTAAGCCCGGCAGAGTAATTTTTGAAATCGCCGGTATTGAAGAAACACAGGCACGTGAAGCACTTCGTCTTGCAATGCACAAGCTTCCCGTTAAGTGTAAGATCGTAGGAAAAGAGGAGGTTCAGGGCTAATGAAAATTGCAGATATCAGAAAGCTTTCAACAGAAGAGCTCAACAAGAAGCTCAAGGAATACAAGAGCGAACTTATGAACCTTCGTTTCCAGAACGCTACAAAACAGCTTGACAATCCTCAGAGAATAGTAGAAGTTAAGAAGACTATTGCCAAGATTCTTACTGTTCTTAGAGAAGAAGAGCTTAAGAAGGCATAAAGGAGGAGAGTACGTTGAGCGAAAGAGCATTTAGAAAGACTAGAGTGGGCAAGGTTGTAAGCGACAAGATGGACAAGACAATCGTTGTTGCTATCGAAGACCGTGTTGCTCATCCTCTGTATAAGAAAATTGTTGAAAACACATACAAGCTTAAAGCACACGACGAAAACAACGAGTGCAGAATAGGCGATAAGGTTGAGGTTATGGAAACAAGACCCCTCTCACACGATAAGAGATGGAGACTTGTTCGCATAATCGAGAAAGCTAAGTAATTTAAGGAGGACAATCGATTATGATACAGATGCAAACTCTCCTGAAAGTGGCTGACAACACCGGTGCAAAAGAATTGTTCTGCATTAAGGTTCTCGGCGGTTCGGGAAGAAAGTATGCCAATATCGGTGACACCATCGTATGTTCTGTCAAGAAGGCAGCACCCGGCGGCACCGTTAAAAAAGGCGACGTTGTAAAATGCGTTATTGTTCGTTCGGTTAAGGGCAAGCGCCGTGCCGACGGATCATATATCAGATTTGATGAAAACGCTGCTGTCATTATCAGAGATGATAAGACACCTCGCGGAACCCGTATCTTTGGGCCCGTGGCAAGAGAACTCCGTGACAAGGACTATATGAAGATATTGTCCCTTGCTCCCGAAGTACTTTAATAGGAGGGAGAAAAAATGAGTAAAGTACACGTAAGAAGAGGAGATACCGTAATGGTAATCTCCGGTAAAGATAAAGGCAAAACCGGTAAGGTTGCTGTCGTATCTCCCGCTGAAGGAAAGGTTATCGTTGAAGGTGTCAACATGGTCACCAAGCACGTTAAACCCAGAAGACAGGGCGATCAGGGCGGCATCGTAAAAGCAGAGGGCGCTATGTACGCTTCTAAGGTTATGCTTTATTGCGCAAAGTGCAAGAAGCCTACAAGAATCTCCAAGAAGGCAAACAAAAAGGGAGAACTTGTAAGAGTTTGTACGCATTGCGGCGCAGAACTTTAAGGAGGTATAACAGATGGCTCGTTTAAAAGAAAAATATGTGTCAGAGGTTGCTCCGGCACTTATGAAAAAGTTCGGTTATAAGAGCCCGATGCAGATCCCGAAGCTCGACAAGATAGTTATCAATGTCGGCTGCGGCGAAGCAAAGGACAATCCTAAGGCTCTTGAAGCGGCTATTGCAGACCTCGAAAAGATCACAGGTCAGCACGCCGTACCTACAAAGGCAAAGAAATCAGTCGCTAACTTCAAGCTCCGTGAAGGCGTTGCAATCGGCTGTAAGGTTACACTTCGTTCAGAAATTATGTACGAGTTCCTTGACAGACTTTTCAACATCGCTCTTCCCCGAGTTAGAGACTTCAGAGGAATCAACCCCAACGCATTCGACGGCAGAGGTAACTATGCGCTCGGTCTTAAAGAGCAGCTTATCTTCCCCGAAATCGAATACGATAAGGTAGACAAGATTCGCGGTATGGACATCATCTTTGTTACAACAGCTAACACAGATGAAGAAGCAAGAGAGCTCCTTAAACTTATGGGCGCTCCTTTCGAGAACTAATCAGGAGGTTTAGAAGCTATGGCAAAAACAGCAATGAAGGTTAAGCAGCAGAGAACTCCTAAGTTTTCCACACGCGCTTACAACAGATGTAAGATCTGCGGAAGACCCCACGGTTATCTCAGAAAGTACGGTGTGTGCCGTATCTGCTTCCGTGAACTCGCATACAAGGGTGAGATACCCGGAGTCAAGAAGGCTTCTTGGTAATCTCTAAAATCAGTAGAAATCAGCCTAAAGGAGGTACGACAAAATGCAAATGACCGATGTTATCGCAGATATGCTTACGAGAATCCGTAATGCAAGCACTGCAAAGCATGAGACGGTTGAAGTTCCCGCTTCAAACATGAAGAAGACTATCGCAGACATTCTTCTTGAAGAGGGTTATATAAAGAACGTTGAAGTTGTCGAAGACGGTAAGCAGGGTGTTCTCAAAATCACTCTCAAGTACGGCGCAAACAAGACCCCCATTATCACAGGTCTCCGCCGTGTTTCAAAGCCCGGTCTTCGTATATACACAAGCTGCGAAGATATGCCCAGAGTTATGGGAGGTCTTGGTACTGCCATCATCTCTACAAGCAAGGGCGTTATGACCGACAAGAAGGCAAGAAAAGCTAATCTTGGCGGCGAAGTAATCGCATTCATTTGGTAAAGGAAGGTGTAGATAATGTCACGAATTGGTAAAATGCCGATCACAGTACCGGCGGGCGTTGATGTTAACGTAGCACCCGACAATACCGTTACTGTTAAAGGTCCTAAGGGCACACTCACACAGACATTCAATGCCAACATGAAGATCACTGTTGACGGCGGTGTTATGACAGTTGAGCGTCCCAACGACGAAAAAGAAAATAAGGCTCTTCACGGCCTTACAAGAAGCCTGCTCAACAACATGGTAGTAGGCGTATCCGAAGGCTTCAAGAAGGAACTTGAAGTTAACGGTGTAGGTTACAGGGTTAGCAAAGAGGGCAAGACTCTCGTTATGAACCTTGGCTACTCACATCAGGTGAGAATGGATGAAGTTGAAGGCGTTACTGTTGAAGTTCCGTCAGCAAACTCAATCATCATCTCAGGCGCTGACAAGCAGAAGGTTGGTCAGTTCGCTGCTGAAGTACGTGAGAAGAGACCCCCGGAACCCTACAAGGGCAAGGGCATCAAATATGTGGATGAATATATTATCCGCAAGGAAGGTAAAGCAGGTAAATCTGCTAAATAATACAGGAGGTAGAAAGCAATGGTTTCAAGAAAAGATAGCAATGTTGCTCGTCTTAAGAGACATAAGAGAGCAAGAGCAAAAATTTCAGGCACACCTTCAAAGCCTCGTCTTGCGGTATTCCGTTCACTCGCGAATATCTATTGCCAGGTTATTGATGATGTAAACGGTGTTACACTTGCATCAGCCTCCACACTCGATAAGGGCTTCGATGGATACGGCGGCAATAAAGAAGCGGCTAAAAAGGTCGGCGAAGCAGTTGCAAAGGCTGCTATTGCAAAGGGTATCACAGAAGTCGTATTTGACAGAGGCGGATTCACCTATCACGGTCGTGTTCAGGCACTTGCTGAAGGCGCACGTGAAGGCGGACTCAAGTTCTAACACAAGGAGGAAAATATGGCAAGAATGAATTCAAGAGAACCCAGCGAATTCGAAGAAAAGGTAGTTCATATCGGCCGTGTGTCCAAGACAGTTAAGGGCGGTCGTGTTATGAAGTTCTCTGCACTTGTTGTTGTTGGCGACAAGAAGGGCCGCGTAGGTGTAGGTCTCGGCAAGTCAGCCGAAGTTCCGGATGCAATTCGCAAGGGTATAGATGATGCTAAGAAGAATCTCATCACAGTATCTCTCAAGGGTACAACAATCCCCCACGAGATTATCGGTGAGTACGGTGCAGGCAGAGTTCTTATGAAGCCCGCTGCAGAAGGTACCGGTGTTATCGCCGGCGGCGCTGTACGTGCGGTAGTAGAAGCTGCAGGTATCAAGAATATCAGAACAAAGTGTCTGCGTTCAAACAATCCTAAGAACGTTGTATGTGCAACAATCGCAGGACTTTCGCAGCTCAAAACCAAAAAAGAGGTTGCGGCTATCCGCGGTCTGAAGTTTGACAGCGCACCTGCTGCTGAAGTACAGGAGGGTTAATGATGGCAAAGACAATAGACATCAAGCTCGTAAAGTCATTAAACGGCAGAAAGGACTCACATATCGCTACGGCTATTTCACTCGGTCTTAAGAGACCCGGCGATACGACAGTTCAGCCTGACAACGCAGCAACAAGAGGCAAGATCAACGAAATCTCATACTTGGTAGAGGTTTCAGAAGCTAAGTAATCAACTCAAAGGAGGTGCAACAATATGAAACTTCACGAATTATCTCCCGCATACGGCTCAACAGCTGAACCCAAGAGAAAGGGTAGAGGTGCCGGCAGCGGTAACGGTAAGACAGGTGGCCGTGGCCACAAGGGTCAGAAGGCTAGAAGCGGCGGCGGCGTACGTTCCGGTTTCGAAGGCGTTCAGATGCCCCTTCAGAGACGCTTACCGAAGCGTGGTTTTAAAAATATATTTGCAACAAAATATGCAATAATCAATGTATCAGACCTTGAAGTATTTGAAGCAGGTTCAACAGTAACAGTTGCTGAACTTACAGAAAAGGGACTTGTTAACAAGACATACGATGGTGTTAAACTCCTCGGCAACGGTGAGATTACAAAGAACATCACTGTAAAAGTTTCAAAGGCTTCAGAATCCGCAAAAGCTAAAATTGAAGCAGCTGGCGGAAAGGTTGAGGTGATGTAATGTTTACGGTAATTCGTAATGCATGGAAAATAGCTGACCTTCGTAAGAAGATGCTGTTCACGCTTTTCATAATTCTCGTATTCAGAATAGGTTCGGCAATTCCCGTTCCTTACATCGATTCATCATTTATTCAGGCTTTATTCGCAAGCAATTCTTCAAGCATACTTGTTTATCTCAATATGCTTACAGGTGGTGCGCTTGCTCAGGCGACGGTATTTGCTCTGTCAATATCTCCCTATATCAACGCTTCCATCATTATTCAGCTTCTCACTGTTGGTATCCCTGCACTTGAAAGACTTTCAAAGTCAGGCGATGAAGGCAGAAAGAAGCTTGCTCAGTACACAAGATACCTCACGGTAGGACTTTCGCTTCTCACAGGCTTTGGTTACTACAAACTCCTTCAGAGTTACGGTGCCGTTGTTGAGACGGGCTTCTTCCCCGGTCTTGTTATTGTGCTCACGTTCACAGCAGGCTCATGCTTCCTCATGTGGCTTGCAGAAAAAGTTGCTGACTACGGTATCGGTAACGGTATATCAATAATCCTCTTCGCAGGTATTGTAAGCCGTCTCCCCGCTGAACTCATCAACTTCTTCAACACAAACATCTGGCTCTTCATCGGCGTGGTTGTAGGTATGCTGTTACTCACAGTTCTTACAGTTTACTTCAACGATGCTGAAAGAAGAATTTCAGTACAGTACGCTAAGAGAGTTGTAGGCAGAAAGCAGTACGGCGGACAGGCACAGAACCTTCCGATTAAAGTTCTTACGACAGGCGTGCTTCCCGTAATCTTTGCATCGGCTATCGTTTCGATACCCGGTACAATCTCAAGCTTCGTTCGCGTTGCTGAGGGTGGATTCTGGGATAAGTTCTTCAATATATTCTCATATACGCATCCCGTATACGGAATTATTGAATTCCTGCTTATCGTATTCTTCGGATATTTCTATGCGGCTATTCAGTTTAACCCCGTAGAAATTGCAAACAACATCAAGAACAACGGTGGTTTCGTTACGGGTATTCGTCCCGGTAAGCCCACTTCAGACTACATTTCAAAGATAATGAGCAAGGTTATCCTTATCGGTTCATTCTATCTCGGTCTTGTAGCTGTAATTCCGATGATTTTTGCAAGATATTTCGGAGCAGGCCTTGCACTTGGCGGTACTTCACTTCTCATCGTAGTTGGTGTTGCACTTGAAACAGTCGCTCAGATTGAATCACAGATGCTTATGCGTCACTACAAGAGCTTCCTTGAATAATAGAGGTAACGGTATGAGACTTATATTGCTCGGTGCGCCCGGTGCCGGAAAAGGCACGCAGGCTGAAAGAATAAGCGAAAAGTATAACATTCCTACGGTATCAACAGGCAACCTGCTTCGTGCAGCGGTTGCCGCAGGTACCGAACTCGGAATGAAAGCTAAAAGTTATATGGACTCAGGCTCCCTTGTTCCCGACGAGTTGGTTGTAAGCCTTCTCGCAGAGAGAATCGCTGAGGATGACTGCAAAAACGGTTTTATCCTTGACGGTTTCCCCCGTTCGGTAAGACAGGCAGAGGTACTTGAGGAGATGGGTGTTACGGTAGATAAGGTGCTCAGCCTTGAAGTTACGGATGAAAACATCATCGCAAGACTTGCAGGCAGAAGAGCGTGCCTTAAATGCGGCGCAACCTATCACATTGAAAGCAAACCTCCCGTTAAAGAAGGTGTCTGCGACAAATGCGGCGCAGAACTCATCATCAGAGATGACGACAAGGTTGAAACTATTCAGAAGCGTCTTGAAACCTTCCACAGCCAGACGGAGCCTCTTAAGGACTTCTACGGCAAGAAGGGTATCTTAAGACTCGCGTATGACCAGTTTACACCTGACGCAAATACGGCAGAGGTATTCAAGCAGTTACAGTAAATATGATCAATATCAAAAGTGACGTTGAAATTGAAAAACTCAAGATAGCAGGTAAGATAACAGCCCTTGCAATGGAAGCTGCAAAAAGCATTATTGCACCGGGCGTATCTACTGCTGACCTTGATACGATTATTTTCCGCACGATCAAAGCACACGGTGCGGTACCGTCTTTCCTGAATCTTTACGGATTTCCGGCATCTGCCTGCATTTCCGTGAACGACCAGGTTATACACGGTATACCGACTAAAAAAGTCATTCTCAAAGAGGGTGATATCGTGTCTATTGACGTCGGAGCATATTATGACGGTTTTCACGGCGATATGGCAAGAACGTTTCCTGTCGGAAAGGTGTCAGAGGAAGCCGAAAAACTGATAAGAGTTACCAAAGAGTGTTTTTACAAAGGCTTTGAACAGTCGGTAATCGGAAACAGGGTGGGTGACATCGGCGCAGCAGTCGATGCACACGCTGTGGAGAACGGTTTTTCAACGGTAAAGCAATTTGTTGGACACGGTGTAGGCCGCAAGGTCCACGAGGACCCCGAAGTGCCCAATTTCGGCAAGGCGGGACACGGACCGAGGCTTATGAAAGGTATGGTCATAGCAATCGAGCCCATGATAAATGCGGGTGAGGACGGTGTATGGCAGGACGATGACGGTTGGACCGTTTATACGGACGACGGCAGGCTGTCGGCACACTACGAAAACACCATTGCAATTACAGATGACGGCCCGATAATACTCACGACTGTTTAAGGAGGAAAACAATGTCTAAGGACGATGTTTTTGAATTGGAAGGCGTTGTAGAAGAAGCGCTTCCGAATGCAACATTCAATGTAAAACTTGAGAACGGACACGTAATCCGTGCTCATATATCAGGAAAGCTCAGAATGAATTACATTCGTATACTGCCCGGTGATAAGGTGACAGTTGAGATTTCCACATACGATACCACGCAGGGTAGAATTACCTGGCGCGGTAAATAGGAGGTATAACGATTATGAAAGTAAGACCCAGCGTTAAGCCGATGTGCGAAAAGTGCAGAATAATCAAGCGTAAAGGCAAGGTTATGGTTATCTGTGCTAACCCCAAGCACAAGCAGAAACAAGGTTAATGGAGGTGTAATAAGACATGGCAAGAATAGCAGGTGTTGACTTACCCAGAGAAAAAAGAATTGAAGCAGGTCTCCGCTACATTTACGGTATCGGTGCTGCAGCATCAAAGAAAATTCTCGATATGACGGGTATTGATCCCGACATCCGTGTTAAGGACCTGACAGACGAGCAGGAAAACCTTATCCGTGATTGCATAGATAAGAATTTCACAGTTGAGGGTGACCTCCGCAGAGAGAGAGCTCTTGATATCAAACGTCTTACAGAGATCGGATGCTACAGAGGCATCAGACACAGAAAGGGTCTCCCCGTAAGGGGTCAGCGTTCAAAGACAAACGCTAGAACACGCAAAGGTCCTAAGAAGACTATTGCTAACAAGAAGAAGTAAGGAGGTATATGTATGGCAGTTAAAAAGGCAACAGCGACAAGACGTCGCCGTGAAAAGAAAAATATTGAAAAAGGCGCAGTGCATATTCGCTCCACTTTCAATAACACGATTGTTACCATTTCAGATCTGAACGGTAACGCAATCTCATGGGCATCAGCAGGCGAACTCGGTTTCCGCGGTTCAAAGAAGTCTACTCCCTTCGCAGCTCAGGAAGCAGCTGAAACTGCTGCTAAGGCAGCAATGGAGCACGGTCTCAAGTCTGTTGAAGTATACGTTAAGGGCCCCGGTGCAGGTCGTGAATCAGCTATCAGAGCACTTCAGACAGTTGGTCTTGAAGTTACTATGATTAAGGACGTAACACCTATCCCCCACAACGGATGCAGACCCCCCAAGAGAAGAAGAGTTTAATAGGAGGTTTCATTATGGCAAGATATACAGGCGCAGTATGCCGTCTTTGCAGAAGAGAAGACCAGAAGTTATTCTTAAAGGGCGACCGCTGCTACAGCGAAAAGTGCGCTATGAACAAGCGTGCTAAGGTTCCCGGTCAGCACGGTGTAAGCAAGAAAAAGTCTGAGTATGCTCAGCAGCTCAGAGAAAAGCAGAAGACAAAGAGATTCTACGGCGTCCTCGAAAAGCAGTTCTATTCATATTTTGAAAAGGCTGAAAAGAAGCAGGGCGTTACAGGTGAAAACCTTCTCCAGATTCTCGAATCAAGACTTGACAACGTTGTTTACAGACTCGGTTTTGCTATGTCAAGACCTGAAGCTCGTCAGCTCGTTCGTCACGGTCATTTCACAGTAAACGGCAAGAAGGTAAACATTCCTTCATACCTCGTTAAAGCTGGTGACGTTGTTGCACTCAAGGGTGCAAGCAAGGATTCAGTTAAGATTAAGTCAGTTCTTGAAGCAACGGCTAACAAGCCCGTTCCCAAGTGGCTCGACCTTGACAGAAACAATCAGCAGGCAACAGTTGTTAATCTTCCTAACAGAGATGAAATCGATCTCCCTGTAGAAGAACAGCTTATCGTCGAATTGTACTCCAAGTAATAGGCTTTCCCCTCGAAACGGTACGCCGTTTTGAAAGGCTAGGTATACATTGTCGTTGCCGCCGGAGTAAAAACACATTATTTATTGGAGGGTATTGAAATGATTGAAATAGAAAAGCCGAGACTGGATTTTGAAGTATTATCCGATGACGGTTCATACGGTAAATTCACCGTAGCACCGCTTGAGCGTGGATTCGGTACCACGCTTGGTAACTCACTGCGCAGAGTACTGCTCAGTTCACTTCCGGGATACGCTGCATCAGCAATCAAGATTGACGGTGTTCAGCACGAATTCACTACTATTCCCGGTGTTAAGGAAGATGTAACGGAGATCGTCCTCAATGTCAAGGAGCTTATTGTAAAGCTTCACGGCGATGGTCCCAAGGTTGTGACCATTGACGCTGAGGGTGAGCAGGTAGTTACTGCAGCAGACATCAAGCACGACAGCGAAGTTGAAATTATCAACCCCGACCTTGTGCTTGCAACGCTTAACAGCGACGGTAAACTCCATATGGAGATTACCTTAAACAGAGGACGCGGATACGTTTCTGCAGACAGAAACAAACAGAATGAACAGCCTGTAATAGGCGTCATCTCTGTTGACTCGATTTATACTCCCGTTGTAAAAGTGAAGTATACGGTTGAGCCTTGCCGCGTCGGCAATTCAATGGACTTTGACAGCCTTGCGATCGAAGTTTGGACAAACAAGACGATAGACGCTCAGAGCGCAGTATCGCTTGCAGCCAAAGTTCTGACTTCACATCTCAACATTTTCGTCGAACTTTCCGAAGAGGCTAAGAACGCTGAAATTATGGTTGAGAAGGAAGAGGTCAAGAAGGAAAAGGTTCTTGAAACAACGATCGAAGAGCTTGATCTTTCCGTTCGTTCCTTCAACTGCTTGAAGAGAGCGGGCATCAATACTGTTGAAGACATTATCCAGCGTACAGAGGAAGATATGATGAAAGTCAGAAACCTCGGTCGCAAATCTCTTGAAGAGGTTATCCAGAAGCTTGAAAGCCTCGACCTCGCACTCAAGAAGGATGACGAATAAGTCGTCACACACATATTAAAGGAGGTTAACAGATATGCCGGCACAGAGAAAACTCGGTGTTACAACTGACCATAGAAGAGCAATGCTTCGCGGTATGGTTACATTCTTCCTCGAAAGCGGAAAAATGGAAACGACCGTTACAAGAGCAAAGGAAGTAAGTGCTGTTGCTGAAAAGATGATCACTCTTGCAAAAGAGGATACGTTACACAACAAGCGTCAGGTTATGAGCTACGTGACAAAAGAAGACGTTGTTAAGAAGCTCTTTACAGAAATCGGACCTAAGTACGCTGACAGAAACGGTGGTTACACAAGAATAGTAAAAATCGGTCCCCGTAGAGGTGACTCTGCAGAAATGGCTATTCTTACTCTTGTTGACTAATTAACAGTTAAAAGGCAGAAACGTTATGCGTTTCTGCCTTGTTTTTTTTCTTGTTTTATATGCATATATATGTTATTATAAAGGTGTATCATACCCATGGTACGAAAATATACATATAAAGGGGTAAAAAATTATGACATTAGGTACAGCTATTGCAATTGGCGCAATAATCGGTCTTATTCTGACTATTGTTCTTTGCATTATGGTCGTTCCCGAGAAAAAGAGAAGCACGCTTAACAACAAGTTCCTCGTTGTTTTGCACGACATCTTCAATTTCAAGGATCTTCTTCTTGAAAAGATTATAAAGGTGCTCTACGTTCTTACTACCGTTGCATGCGTATGCATTGGCTTCTTTATGCTTTTCTCATCAAACAGATACTATGACTACTATTACGGTGGTTACATCGGCGGACAGAGTTATTTCCTGCCGGGACTTCTTCTTATGGTGCTCGGTCCCATCGTTCTGAGAATTACGTATGAGTTTATGATGCTCACGATTCTTCTCGTTAAGAACGTTATCGACATCAACAAGAAGCTCAAGGCTCCCGAAGCACCCGTTGCACCCAAGGCACCCGTTGCTCCGGTTGAACCCGTTGCAGAGCCCGTTGTTCACGAAGAACCGAAGGTAGAACCTACAGTTGAATAATAAAAAAGACGGCAATGCCGTCTTTTTTTATTATATTACTTCGGCTTTGGGCAGACTCCAGTGCAGTTTTGCCGCAAGAAAACGTATCATAACCACAGTTATCGCACCGATTGCCATTGCTACTGAAACTCCCGTTAAATCAATAAGCAAAATGCAGATTACCGCACCTGCAAGTGAAGCGCAGGCATAAATTTTTTTGCATAGTATGGAGGGCATCTCGCAGGCGAGAATGTCACGCATAACACCGCCGCCGACACCCGTTATCATACCCACGAAAATGAGAAGAAGCGTCGGATAGTCGGGGTTTACGGCAACTGCCGTCTGTATACCGACAACCGTGAAAATGCCAAGCCCCACCGAGTCGAGTATGAGCATTAAAACGTCGTAGAAATGCGGTTTCTTAAAAAGCAATCTGCGTGTAAAAGACAAAAACATAATTATCGAAGATATAATTGCCGTTATCGCATATACGGGGTGGAAAAATACGTTTGGCGGTGTCTGCCCGAGAACGAGGTCACGGATTACGCCGCCCCCCACCGCGGTTATGACGCCGAGTGTGATAACACCGAAAATATCCATTTTCTTTTTGACACCAACCATTGCGCCCGATACGGCAAAGGCAACCGTACCTATTATTTCAAGGATAAGTATAAAGGTTTTCATATCGTACTCCTTATTATTTATGAAAAAAGCACTTCTTTTGAAGTGCTTTTTCTGGTGCCGGTGACCGGGATCGAACCGGTACGGGTATCGCTACCCACGGGATTTTAAGTCCCGGGCGTCTGCCAGTTCCGCCACACCGGCGAAGATAACATTTAGATTATACCAAAGAAAAGAGTCTTTGTCAATTTGCTTATTTACAATATTTTCAGGTAAAAAAGGCGTGCTCAATTGAACACGCCTGTGATTATAGTGTTTTTACAGTCACTTTTTTATATATTTTTTCTATATCTTCGATGCGGGGAGGCTGTGTACCCTCTGTCATACAGGCTGCCGTACCGTAAGACACGGCAACTTTAAGACATTCCTTAGCATTTTCGCCACGGCTTGCCGCTGCAATAAAACCAGCAACCGTGCTGTCGCCTGCACCGATGGTGGAAAGTGCCGAAACTGTCGGCGGTGTGGCAAGGTACGCTTCTTTGCCGTTTATGAGGAGTGCACCCTTTTCGCCTAATGAAACCATTACGTTTGTAATGCCGTGCTTTGAAAAGATTTCTGCCTTGTCACGTGCCTGCTCGGGTTCTGCAACCTCACAGTCAAGATATTCGCAGAGTTCATCTTCGTTAGGTTTAATCAGCCAGGGCGAAATCTCACATATATCCTCAAGGGAGAAGGATTTACTGTCAAGCACTATTTTTGCACCCGTTTGCTGAAGTGTCTTTAAAAACGCTTTTGCCTTTTCTGTGCTGACGCCCGAAGGTATACGGCCGCTGAAGGTGACGATAGTATCTTCGTCTGCCTCTATATGAGAAAGCACTTCATCGAGAATACCGTCATCAACCGCAAAGCCCGAAAAACTGATTCGTGTTTCATCGCCGTTTTCGCAGTGAAGTGTCAGGTTTTCACGAATCAAGCCGTCTTTTTCAAGAACTATACAGTCAATACCCGACTGCGAAAGCGACGCCTTGAAGGCAGTTGCATTGTCCTTTCCGAGCACGATTATCGCCTTGTTTTCCGTGTTGCCGACGCATAGAGCACGGCTGATATTTACACCCTTTCCACCTGCATCACGGGAGAGAACCTCTGCCAGATTTTCGTGAAAGGGTTCAAACTTCTGCGTGAATGCATGTATGTCGTAGGCAGGGCTTAGCGTTATTGTGTAAATTTTCATAACGTCTCCTTTCAGATACAGTTGACTCTATTTCATAATGTCATTATAATAACGTTGATAAAAATAGTCAATTTTTTATGATGAGAGTGTCGAATAAAATGATAAGAAAAGCAAAAAAAGACGATATTGCAGGTATAGTTAAAATATATAACGAAATTCTCACCGAGGAAGAGTCGGGCAGGGCGACTACGGGTTGGATAAGGGGCGTTTATCCGACCGAAAAGGTGGCACTCACCGCCCTTGAAAAAGGCGACCTGTTCGTTTACGAGGAGAATGGCGTGATTCTTGCTTCAATGCGTATAAACAAGGAAATTACGCCCGAATATGACCTCGCAGAGTGGGAGTTTGAGGCAAGCGAGGACGAGTATACGGTGCTTCATCTGCTGACCGTGTCACCGTCTGCCAAAGGGCGTGGAATCGGCAGAAAAATGCTTGAATTTTACGAGGGTTTCGCAAGGCAAAACGGCAGTAAATATCTCAGAATGGACACTAATGAACGCAATGTCAGAGCAAGGGAAATCTATGCAAAATACGGCTTTAAAGAGGTTGGTATTATACCGTGTGAGTTTAACGGAATCAAGAACGTGAAAATGATTTGCCTTGAAAAAATAATTCGGAATTCCTGACGGAATTCTCGATATGTGCCTATGGCACTCGATATGACTACGGCTCGATATGTCCTACGGACACGATATGTTGCCTAACGGCAACGATATGGAAGAAATTCCTGTGGAATTTCGATTGGAAACAGGGTTCCCGACACGAGGTAGCGAAGCGGCGGTTTGGTAGTGAATGACATTCCGGTGGACTGTCAGAGCCAAACCGTGACCGAGCCACAGCGAGACAATGAAATGCGTCGTGGTGGGAAAGAGGACTAGCAGTGGAGTGATAGAGTTTTCGTGGTTACACGGAAACGATTGATACGGAACTTGCGAGGACGTGCGCTTACTTCCTATAAAGTTAGTAAGTTTACTCACTTACCGAGGGTGAGAGAGGTGGGCGAGGTAAGTGAGGGTAAGCAAGTGTGTGCGAGGGTGAGCGAGGTGAGCAAGTGTGGGTAGAGGGTGAGTGAGAGTGAGAGTGGATAGAGGGTAGGTGAGCGTGGTGGAGGTAAGCAGAGCAAGCAAGTTAAGCGAAGTGGAATCGCAAAAGGAAGATTGATTTTAACGGCGAAAGATGTTATTATATAGTCACAAAATATAAAGGAGAGTAAACTTATGGAAAAGAAATTACGTAAGTCAAAAACAGATAAAAAACTTTGCGGTGTATGCGGCGGTATTGCGCAGTATCTCGGTATGGATTCTACCGTGGTAAGACTTATTGCGGTGCTTCTTGCGGTATTCTGCGGCAGCGGTCTGCTCGTGTATATCATTGCGGCACTCGTTATGCCTGAAGGTATAGACGAATAGTATGAGAAACTTCAAACGTATTCTGAGTGTGTTTTTAATATCTCTTATGGTCACGGCGTTATTTTCTGCCTGTGCGGATAACTCGTCCGATAACGGATATGTGAGAGACCTCAGATCCAGCGGAATTACTGATCCATACGTAAATCCCGATGTAAAATTCAGCAACCTGACTTCTAAGGAAGATCAGGCGGAACTTAGCAGGGATTTGGAAAAAGCAGGAATAAAGCAGTCGTATATTAAAGACTTTATTGACTACGTCAATATATACAACGAAACTGCGCCCGATTCGGTTTTGGACGGTTGGAACACTTTGGATAAAGTAAGTTACGACCCTTATGAGATACAGGACGTATGGGTGCAAAAATATCCTGATTTTGTTGGTGTTTGTTGCAGAATGGCAACGTTTACGTTGCTCAGAGACGATATCGTAGTAAACAACGTCGATTTTGAAAAAATATCTCCGTGGTCGCTGGCTTTTGACCTTAATTCCTTTGAGATGATGCCCGAAAAATTTATGACGGATGAAGATTTAAAGGCGTTTGAAGATTTTTATGCACCGATACCCACGAGTTTATCGACAGATAAAGAGGAACAGAAAAAGGTTTTGGCGCAGGCTCTTGAGGAAAGAGGAATTGAGTTTAAAAACTCAGAATTAAAGTTTATAGGTCTGGTTACGCACAATACCATAGATGAAGCTAATCCGTTTCTGTTTCTCGATCATGCAGGCGTGATATACGAAAAAAACGGCTCGGTGTATCTTTTGGAAAAATTGGCGTTTCAGGAGCCGTATCAATGGATAGAATTCCCGTCCGAAGAAGAGATAATTAAGTATTTTGAATCTAAATATAACTTAGATACCACGGGCAAAATGGCGGAACCTATCTATATGATCAATGAAAAACTGTTTTAACAAAAAAGTTCTTTACATTTAAGATAAGATTTGGTATAATCTAACTTGCGCTGTTCTGGGTTTTGGCATTTAGGGGCCTCCCACCATTGCCCGGGCTGACGCTAATATTTGTAGGAGGTAATGAAAATGGATAAGGCAAAGAAGGCTGGAATTATCGAGGCTAACCGTACTCATGAAACTGATACAGGTTCACCCGAAGTTCAGATCGCCATTCTTACTGAGCGTATCAATCATCTTACAGAGCATCTCAGAAATAATCACAACGATGCTCATTCAAGACGTGGTCTTTACATGATGGTTGGTAAGCGTCGCAGACTTCTCAGCTATCTTCAGAAGGTAGATATCGAAAGATACAGAGCAGTTATTGCAAAGCTTGGCATCAGAAAGTAATTCAAAACAAGGGGGGAAAGCACATTTTCCCCCTTTTTGAACATTTGTAAGCAGGGGTATTTAGCAGTTAAATAAACGCCTGACGGGGTCGGACCTTTATTTAAGTGCTAAAGCCTTGACTTACGACAAAAAAGAAAAGGAGATTAGAAAAATGTACGAATATCCTAACGTTAAGGTCTTTTCGACAGAGTTCTGCGGAAGACCGCTTGTTGTAGAAACAGGCAAATTTGCATTCCAGGCAAACGGCGCATGTCTCGTGCGCTACGGTGAAACTGTGCTTATGTGTACGGCAACCGCTTCAAAGAAGCCCCGTGAGGGCATCGATTTCTTACCCCTTTCGGTAGACTTTGAAGAAAAGCTCTACGCCGTTGGTAAGATTCCCGGTGGCTTCACAAAGCGTGAGGGCAGACCCAGCGAAAAGGCAATCCTCGCTTCACGAGTAATTGACCGTCCCGTTCGTCCTCTCTTCCCCAAGGATTTAAGAAATGACGTGGCACTCTGCCTTACGGTTATGTCGGTTGATCCTGACTGTTCACCCGAAGTTGTCGGTCTTGTAGGTGCATCTATCGCACTTTCAATTTCAGACATTCCGTGGAACGGCCCCGTTTCAAGCGTTGTTGCAGGTCTTGTTGACGGTCAGATTGTCCTCAACCCCACTGCAGAACAGAAGAAAAAGAGTGAAATGGCTGTAACGGTTGCTTCATCTGCAAAGAAGGTCGTTATGATTGAAGCAGGCGCAAACGAAGTTGACGATGACACTATGTTTGACGCTATCATGAAGGCTCATGAAGAAAACCAGAAGGTTGTTGAATTTATAAACAGCATCGTTGCTGAAATCGGCAAGCCCAAGTTTGACTATCCGAGTGCTGACCTTCCGCACGACCTTTATGAAGAAATTTCAGCTTACTGTATCGAGGACGTGAGAAAGGCTCTCGACAACGGTGACAAGGCTGAAAGAGATAATGCTATCGCTGAAATCACGGATAAAGTTTGCGAAGAATTTGCAGAAAAGTATCCCGAACAGAAGCATCTCTTCGGCGAAGTTCTCTACAAGATTCAGAAAATGGTTGTAAGAGAATGGCTCAAGACGGGTAAGCGTGTTGACGGCAGAGGCCTGCGTGATATGCGTGACCTTCATGCTGAAGTTGGACTGCTTCCCAGAGTTCACGGTTCAGGTCTCTTCTCAAGAGGTCTTACACAGGTGCTTACAATAGCAACTCTCGGCGCTATCAAGGAACAGCAGATGCTCGACGGTATCGACGATGAAGAGTTCAAGAGATATATGCACCACTACAATATGCCCGGCTATTCAACGGGCGAGGCTAAGCCTGCAAGAAGCCCCGGACGTAGAGAAATCGGTCACGGCGCACTTGCTGAACGTGCACTTCTCCCCGTAATTCCTTCAGAGGAAGAATTCCCCTATTCAATCCGTCTCGTTTCCGAGGTTCTTTCTTCAAACGGTTCAACGTCACAGGGTTCTGTCTGCGGTTCAACACTTGCTCTTATGGATGCAGGCGTTCCGATTAAGGCACCCGTTGCAGGTATCTCCTGCGGTCTTATTACGGACGGTGACGATTATCACCTCACGTTTACAGATATTCAGGGTATTGAAGACTTCTTCGGCGATATGGACTTTAAGGTGGCAGGTACTCACAAGGGTATCACCGCTATCCAGATGGACCTTAAGATTGACGGTCTTACACCCGAAATCATCAGAGAAGCGTTTGAAAAGACTCATGAAGCACGTCTTTACATTCTTGACGAGGTTATGCTCAAGGCTATCCCCGAACCGAGAAAAGAACTTTCAAAGTACGCTCCCAAGATGCTCAAGACGGCTATCGACCCCGATAAAATCAGAGACGTTATCGGTAAGGGCGGCTGCGTAATTCAGAAGCTCTGCGCTGATTACGACGTTAAAATCGACGTTGATGAAGAGGGTAACGTATTCGTAGGTGCGGTTGACGGCGAAAAGGGTGAGCAGGCTATCAGAATGATAGAAATGATTGCTCGTGACCCCGTCGTAGGCGACACGTTTACGGGTACAGTTATAAAGATAATCTCCGGCACAGGTGCTATCGTTGAATATGCACCCGGTAAGGACGGTCTGGTACACATTTCCGAGCTTGCTCCTACAAGAACGGAAAACGTTGAGGATGTTGTATCAGTAGGCGACACGATTCTCGTTAAGGTTATCAAGTACGACAAGGAAAAGAACAAGACAAGCCTTTCAAGAAAGGCAGCCCTTGCGGACTTAAGTAAATAAAAAATGTCCCCGAGTGATGAACTCGGGGATTTTTTATTTACAATTCGGAATGCGGAATTCGTAATTCGGAATTAAGGAAGAAACTTCTGTGGAAGTTTCAACATTAATTGTCAATTTTCCATTTTCCATTGTCCATTGTCAATTGAATTTTTTGTCTGTTCTGCCTACAAGGTAGTCGAGGGAAACGTTGAAAACGTCTGCAATTTTAATAAGAATCTCTATTTTAGGTTCTCTCGTCATCAACTCGTAGTTCTGATATGTTTTTTCTGTGATATCACAGTATATAGCAACCTGATTTTGTGTTAAGCCTTTTTCAATTCGGCATTGTTTTAAGCGCTTTGATAAAATATTTCTCATATTTTTCACCTACAATTGTTCTTGACACAATTAGTATAGGGAATTAAAATAAACAATATACCAACGATTGTTGGTGAAATATAATTGAGGTGAAAAAATATGGCAGAATTTTGTGTAGATTGTTGGAACAGATTAAATGGAACAGATGAAAAAGAGGAGAAATACTTTCTTATAAAGCATCTTGATTTGTGCGAGGGTTGTGGAGAATACAAGCACGTAATTATAATAGAGCGCAAGTATTATTACAAGCGTATTTTAAGATTTATTACGTTTCCGTTGCATGTTGTATGGCGTTGTCTGGTTTTTCCGTTTGTGTATTACAAATACAAAAAGGAACTAAAGCGTATTAATGAGAAAAACAAGGGAAAATAAAAGAGATATTTTTTTCTAAAAAAGCCGTGTAAGCCTTGATATGACAGCGTTTGCAGGTTTTTGACAAAAAATAAATTCCGAATTTATCCCACAAAGTAAAGTAAATAAAAGAAAAGCAAATAAAAGTAAAGTATTTCGGTTCCCGAAATGACAGCACAAGTGTTATTTTTGTTACGAAAAAGGCGATTTTTGTTACGAAAATGCAACAAAGAAAAGAAAATAAAAGAAAAGTAAAGTAAATAAAAGTAAAGTAAATGTTCTGTGCACGTGCGTGCAAAAAACATTTTAGGAAATCACAAAAAATCCTTGACAAATTCCGAAAATCCGAATATAATGTAACTACGATTTAAGGAATTCCGAAAACAACACCGTTTCGCTGCTTTAAGGGGAAGGCGTAGGGGCAATTGAAAATTGATAATGGAAAGTGGAAAATGATTTAAATTGAAACTTCAAAGAAGTTTCTTTCCTTAATTTTCAACTTTCAACTTTCAATTTTACATTTGAGATAAAACAGGGCTACCTCGAGGGGAGGCTTTTGGTGGGGTGTGATAAATAGGGCTCCCGTTGCAAGGTAGCGAAGCGGCGGTTTGGTAGTGAATGACATTCCGGTGGATTGTCAGAGCCAAACCGTGACCGAGCCGCAGCGAGACGAACGAAGTGCGTTGCAATGGGAAGAGGAGGAGCAAGGGAGCAGGTGGAATTTTGCGGTCAGCAAAATGGAGCTAAGCGTACTCTGTGACGACGTGGAAGGGTACACGTTGACAAAAAAACAGAGCAGACTTGAGTCTGCTCCGGTTTTTAAAAGTATTTTCTCATTCGGATGTGGTCGGTGGGGGAGTATTTCATTAAATAAATCTCACCGTACGCCTCATACCCGTGTTTTTCGTAGAATTTCTGCGCACTCGTTCTCGCTTCGAGAATGAGAACGGGAGCACCCTTGGACGCAACCCACTTCTCAACGTCCTTGATAAGCATTGAGCCGATGCCCGATTTCTGCACCGTATCGTCAACACACAGAAAATCAAGACAGTATTCACCGTCGAGTTTGCCGACTATACTGCAGCCGAGCATCTTATCCCCGTCAAACGCCCCGATTATACGTGAATTCACTTCAAACGTGTAATCCTGGTCGTATATGCTCAGCCCTATCGGCACTCGCATAATTCTGTTACGAAGCTCACGCGTCATCTCGTATTCGGCGGAGCCGTATGTAATTTCTTTTAATTCAATTGCCATTTTACTCTTCCCAGTTGTGCCATACGTTCTGAACGTCGTCATCCTCGTCAAGCATATCGATGAGGCGGTTCATAAACTTCAAGTTTTCGTCACCCTCGATTTTTGAATATGTAGAGGGAACCATTTCATTTTCTGCAGAAACGAGCGTGTAATTCTTCGCCATAAGCGCCTCTGCAACGGCTGAAAGTGCCGAAGGCTCGGTCGATATGGTGAATACGCCCTCTTCCTCCTCAAAGTCGGATGCACCTGCATCAAGAGCGTCCATCATAACGGTATCTGCATCAAGACCTTCGCTTTCGATTATAATCGTGCCCTGCTGTGAGAACATCCAGCCGACACTACCCGTCTGTCCGAGATTGCCGCCGTTTTTATCAAAATAGTGGCGCATATTTGCCGCCGTTCTGTTTCTGTTATCTGTAAGCGTTTCGACCATAAAGGCAACACCGCAGGGACCGTAACCCTCGTAGTTGATTGCCTCGTAGTTTTCGTTATCGTCAGCCGAACTTGCCTTCTTGATAATACGGTCAATATTGTCGTTGGGCACGTTCAAGGACTTCGCCTTTACGATAAGGTCACGAAGCTTGGAGTTTGATTCGGGGTTGGGGCCGCCTGCCTTGACCGCCATACTCATCTCCTTACCGATTTTGGTGAAAATCTTAGCCTTTGCGGCATCGGATTTTGCTTTCTTGTTTTTGATGTTGTTCCATTTTGAATGTCCGCTCATAATTGTCTCCCTGTATATTAAAAAATTATTCCTGAATATGAAATCCGTTTCCGAAAACTGCCGTCGCATCGGAAAAGATTATGAATGCCTTATCATCCGTCTCCTTCACAATCCTGCGGAGTGAGGCGAGTTGATAACGCCTGATAACGACCATTATAACATCTTTTTCTTTACCTGTATAGTGCCCTTTTGCGTGGAGAAGGGTAACGCCCCTCGAGAGTCCGACGGCTATCGCCTCTGCCATTTTTTCGGTACTGTCCGTCATTATGTGGACGAGTTTACCGTCATCCGCACCCGACACGATTTTATCGGTCACGGTCGAACTCACGAAAATGGCAATCACCGAATAGAGCGCACTCGTAACCTCACGGTAGGCGAGTGCCGCAAAGACGACCACGAACAAATCGAGTGTAAATATGAGAAATGCGACCGACAAAGCAGGATTTCTTTTCCTTAAAACACGCACGATTATGTCGGCACCGCCCGTCGTCGTACCGCACCGCATCACGATGCCAAGCCCGATGCCCATAAGCGCACCGCCGAGCAGGGCAGAGAGAAGCCTGTCCTGCGTGTAGGCGGGGATAAGTGCCGTAATATCGAGAAAAACCGACACAGTAAAGGTGGTCAGCACCGTCGAAATTATAAAGTTTTTGCCGATTTCACGGTAGCCCAAAACAAAAAGCGGGATATTGAACAAAAAGGTCAGCGTACCCGTCGGCAAAAAGGCAAAAAGATGATTAAGTGCCGTGGCAATACCCGTTACACCGCCCGGTGCAACGTTATTGGGTGCCAAAAATATATTTACCGCAAGTGAATACAAAAACGCACCTGCACTTATGAAAAGAATTGTCTTAAAGTGGAATTTTTTCGATAAGTTCTTCAAGCCTCTCGCTCCTACCCGACAGATAAAGCCAGCCGATAAGCGCCTCAAAGGCGGTTGCCTTGTGGTGTGTTATCGGTGAATTTTTCTTTGATACGGATAGTTTGGCATTTCTGCCCCTCATATATACGGAGGTTTCTTCTTCTGTCAGCAAGGGCAACACGATGTCTGCCCACTCACTCTGCGCCGTGGCAGAAACGTATTTGAGTGCCGTGGTGTGAAGCGTGCCGTTGTCGTGCTTTGGCATTTCGAGAAGCCTTTCCCTTATCATAAGCTCAAACACCGCATCACCTATATAAGCAAGGGTGAGCGAAGGCATAGAGCGAAGTTCTTCTACCGTTCTCATGCACGGTGCCATTTTACACCCTGCGGTGTGTCTTCAAGAACTATGTTCATCGCTTTGAGTTTATCTCTTATTGCATCGGCTGTGGCAAAATCCTTCGCCTTTCTCGCCTCCTGACGCTGTGCGATGAGTGCGTCAATCTCTGCATCGAGATCTTCCTTCACTTCACCTGCCCAGAGGTTAAGAATATTTGCAAGGCGGTTATAAATTTCGCCTGCCGTTTCAAGATACTCCTTCGATGCACCGTTTGATGCTGAATTTATCTCCCTCGCAATGTCGAAGAGGGCGGCAATAGCATCTGCCGTATTGAAGTCATCGTCAAGTGCTTCGAAATACTTTGCTTCGGATGCCTTTATTTTTTCAAGTGATGTCTTTTCCGCCTGGTTAAGTTCACCCTCGGCATGTGAAAGCAAAAATTCAATGTTGTCACGGCAATTCTTGAGCCTGTCAAGTGCTGCCTTTGACGAATTTATGATTTCATCCGAGAAGTTAATCGGACTTCTGTAATGTGCCGAAAGCAAGAAGAAACGGATAACGCCGTAACCGTATTTTTCCGAAATGTCACGAACGGTTAAGAAGTTGCCCAGACTCTTGCTCATCTTCTGATTGTTTATGTTGATGTAGGCGTTGTGCAGCCAGTAGTTTGCGAAAGGACAGCCGTTTGCAGCCTCACTCTGCGCAATCTCGTTTTCGTGGTGGGGGAAAGTGAGGTCCATTCCGCCGCCGTGAATATCAATGGTCTTGCCTAAAAAGCGGTTGCTCATTGCCGAACATTCGATGTGCCAGCCGGGACGGCCACGTCCCCAAGGGGATTCCCAATACGGCTCACCCTCTTTTGCGGCTTTCCACAGTGCGAAATCAAGCGGGTCTTCCTTAACGTCACCCACTTCGATGCGGGCACCGCTTTCAAGCTCGTCAATCGGCATATGCGAAAGTTTACCGTAGTCTGCAAAACGGCGTGTTCTGTAATACACGTCACCGTTTACGGCATAGGCGAAGCCTTTTTCTTCGAGTGTTTTTATAAGCTCAATCATAGCGTCGATATTTTCCGTTGCTTTGGGGTGCGTCGTCGCTTTTTTGACACCGAGTCCCTGTGCATCGGTAAAATATTCGGCAATATATTTTTCACTTACCTCCTCAAAGGAGATACCCTCTTCGTGTGAACGCTTGATGATTTTATCGTCAACGTCGGTAAAATTCTGCACGAAATTTACCTTGTAGCCCTTGTATTCGAGATAACTTCTCAGTGCATCGAACACGACGAAGGGGCGTGCGTTGCCTATATGGAAAAAGTTGTACACGGTAGGACCGCAGGAGTACATAAGCACTTCACCCGGATTTACGGGTACAAACTCTTCTTTTTTTCTTGTAAGGTCATTATAGAATTTCATTTGAGTACCTCTTTGTTCTTGTAGATATAGTTTACTGCGGATATTACCGCAAGAATTGCTGAAACGGCAAGCAGATATACGCTGTAACAGGTTTCAAATACGGCGTATTCGACCAGCATAACGAATATTGCAACGTCCTGCACGACCGTTTTTACCTTGCCCCACATATCAGCGGCGATGACACAGTTTTTGCCTGCCGCAAGACAGCGAAAGCCCGTTACGATAAATTCTCTCGTGAGGATGAAAAACGCTGACCATACCGTGATTTTACCGCCCCAGCCCAAGAATATTGCGATAAGCATACCCGATAAAACGAGTATCTTGTCTGCAATCGGGTCAAGAAACTTGCCAAGGTCGGTCACAAGATTGTACTTTCTTGCAATGTAACCGTCAAGCCAGTCGGTAGACGCGGCAATTAAATAGAGTATTGCTGATGCAAGGTAGTATCCCGAAATGAACAGATAAAAGAATACGGGACACATAAGTATTCTTGCTATACAGATTTTGTTGGGTAAATTCATAATCAAACAGCCTCCCCGTAAAGATCGTATTCTACAACTTCGGTTATTTTCACGGTTATGATTTCACCGATTTGAATGGGTGAAGATGCGGTAAAGAATATCTCACCGTCAACCTCGGGTGCATAGTAGCGTGACCTGCCGAACCAACATTCTGCAAGCCTGTCGTACCCTTCGACAACGACGGAGGTCTCTTTACCGAGCAGTTTTTTATTCTTTTCGTCTGCAATACGGCAGGCGATTTTCTCAATTTCTTCCTTGCGGGCGTTTTTGACATCCTCATCAATTTGATTATCAAATTCTGCCGCAGGCGTACCCTCCTCGGCTGAGTAGGCGAAAACACCGACTTTGTCAAAACGAACCTTTTCCACAAAGTCACAGAGTGTCTTAAAATCCTCCTCACTCTCCCCGGGGAAGCCCGTGATAAAGGTGGTGCGAAGTGATGCGTTTGGCATTTTTTCACGGATTTTTTCTATGGTTGAAAGAATGTCACTCTGTGTGCCACGCCTTCTCATCGTAGAAAGCACGTTGTCCGACGCGTGCTGGAGAGGTAAATCAATGTAATTTACTATCTTGTCGTTTGACGCCATAACGTCAATAAGTTCATCGGTAATACCGTCGGGATATGCGTATAAAATGCGAATCCATTTTATACCCTCAATCTCACACAGACGGGACAGAAGTTCGGGCAGTTTTCTTTCACCGTAGAGGTCAAGCCCGTAACGTGTCGTGTCCTGTGCAATGACGTTGAGTTCAAACACACCGTTTTCGGCAAGTGCCTTTGCTTCAGCCACGATTTTGTCAATCGGACGGCTGACAAACTTTCCTCTGATATAGGGGATTGCACAGTAACTGCATCTGTTGTCACACCCGTCGGCAATCTTGAGATACGCCGTGTAGAAGGGTGTTGACAGAAGCCTGTCACCGCCGGGGGTATATTCACAAAGGGGTGCAAAATCACAGTATTTGTTCTGCTGTGAAACCGCCTTAACTGCATCAACTATCTTATCCCTTGAGGCAATGCCCAAAAATGCATCAACCTCGGGAAGTTCGGACGCAATTTCATCCTGGTATCTTTGAGCAAGACAGCCCGACACGATTATGTGTGACACGGGTGTCGTATCATCAGCCTTGAGGGCGGCAACTTCAAGAATATTCTCTATCGCTTCCGCCTTTGCGGATTCGATGAAACCGCAGGTATTTATAATAACAATCTCTGCTTTTGCAGGGTCGCCCACAAGTTCATACCCCGCAGATTTAAGGCTTGCAAGCATAATCTCGGCATCAACCTGATTTTTACTGCAACCCAGAGAAATCATTGCAACTTTCATTCGCACTTCTCCTAATATCATATATCTAATATATTATAACTAATACATACATTTTTTGCAATATAAAAAGGTTTGGTATAATACCAAACCTTAAAATAAAAGTGTGCCTGCACCGTACGTCACGAATGCAACGATGATACCTGCCGTCAGCACACCGAGTGCAATCGACGGAAGTGCTTTTTTAAGACGCATATCGAGCATGGCGGCAATTAGGGCACCCGTCCACGCACCCGTACCGGGTAAGGGGATGGCAACGAATACAAAAAGCCCCCAGAATTCGTACCGCAGTACCGTTTCCTTTTTATTTTCCGCCCTTTGTTCAAGACGGGTAACCACACCGTCAAGACGGGGCATTTTTTTCCTCATCCACGCAAAAACCTTGCGGATGAACAAAATTATAAAGGGAACGGGAATTAAGTTGCCGATTATGGAAACGGGTATTGCAAGCCACGGTGAAAGACCGGCGGCAACGCCGATTGGTATTGCACCGCGAAGTTCTATAACGGGTATCATGGATACCGCAAGTGTCATTAAAATTTTACCAAGCAAGAGGTATGTCCTCCGTTAAGTTTTATATCTTAATCTTAATATAAAACTTACCTTCTGTCAAATGCCTTCTTGCAAGATATTAACGGGAGGGCACAGAGACCCTCCCCTACAATGCCGTGGTGTAGGGGACGGATTTATCCGTCCCGCCATTCAATGATTTTTGCCAAAGCAAAAATCTTCCTAAATTCCGAATTACGCATTACGAATTCCGAATTGATTTACTGTATTTCTTCTTCGTTGCTTCGCCGCCTCTGATGTGGCGTTCCTGCTTGTTTTTCTGCAGAATGGGGGCAACCTGCTCGGCAAGCGAGGGACTTATCTCCTGCAGTCTGTCGGTGACGTCCTTATGTACGGTTGATTTTGACACCTTAAAAATTTTTGCACACTCACGGACGGTGCAACCGCTTTTTATTATATATTCTGCAAGAGTAATTGCCCGCTGGGCAATGTAGTCGTTCACTTTTTAACCGCCTCCCGAAAACTGCTCACTAATCTATATGCAGGACAAATAAAAAAGAGACCAAACGGCCTCTTTTTATATATTCGCATCACCTGTGGCGGGGTTGTCGATGAGTTTTCCGTTTTCCTCGAAGCGAGAGCCGTGACACGGACAGTCCCACGTGTGCTCCGCCTTGTTCCACTTCAAAGCACAGCCGAGATGCGGACAGCGTTTTTTTGTGGGCGTGAGCAGATTTATCGTAGTTTCGATGCCGTTTGCAAAAAGCTGTGGCTTTAAAATCGTGCGTGAAGGCGAAAATACGGGTGCATTTTCGTTTTTTTTGCCGAGTATCATATCTGTGAGTATTTTTGCCGCTACCATTGACGAGGTCATACCCCACTTGTTAAAGCCCGATGCAACGTACAAATCGGGCGTTCCCCTCGAATACTGACCGATGTAGGGGACACTATCAAGACTCATACAGTCCTGGGCTGCCCACATATATTTTGCCTCTGCCTTGGGATAGTATTTTTTTGCAAAATGCTCTATTTCTTTCCAGGCACCGCCCTGTTTACCCGTGCGGTGTCCGCCGCCGCCGATAAGCAGATAATCACCGTAATTGCGAAAGGACATACCCTTTTTGTCCTCATCAACGTACATCCCGTCTACACGGGCGTTTTTGTATGCGATTTCATACGAGCGGTGCTGATATAATTTCAAAAAATAACTGCCGTGCTTGTTTATAAAAGGAAAGTGGGTTGCAACAATGATTTTTTTTGCGGTTATTTTGCCTGTGTCCGAAACCACCGTGTGTGGCGTGATGTCTCGGATAAAGGTCTGCTCATAAATATTTAAATCTTTTGCTATGTTTGCCACGAATTTAAGCGGATTAAACTGTGCCTGGTCGGGATAAAATACCGCACCCTGCGTCTTAAACGGCAGATTTGTGTTTTTAAACTCTGCCTTAAAACCCAGACTGTTTAAAGCATCCACTTCATTTTCAAGTTTTCTGCGGTCGGTCAGGGAATAGGTGTATGAGTTCTGATACTCGTAGTCACAGTTTTTGCAGAGGTTTTCATATTCTTTCATTGCGTCAAGATTGGCATTTAAATACATCCCTGCCTTTTCTTTGCCGACGGTTTTTATGAGCTTGTCGTATATTAAAGAATGGCCGAGTGTTATTTTTGCGGTGGTGTTTTTGGTGGTGCCCGAGGCTATTTTGTCACCCTCGACAAGAACGTAATCTATGCCGTTTTCTTTTAAAAAGTGTGCACACAGAATACCGCAAAGACCGCCGCCGATAATGAGAACGTCGGTTTTTATATCGTGATTTAGTTTTTGAAATTCGGGCAGTTTAGTATTCTCCCATATATTCATAATTTTGTTTCTCCCGTAAAAAATAAATTGTGAAAATATTGTAAACAATTAACAGTTGATTTATACTGCGATTATGTGCAATACTATATATATTAAGTTTTGAAAGTGTGGACACCCTATGAGAACAAGCGGAATCCTTATGCCCGTGTTTTCACTGCCGTCACCTTACGGTATCGGCACGTTTGGTAAAGAGGCATACAGATTTGTCGATTTTTTAGATAAAGCAGGGCAGAGTATGTGGCAGATTCTGCCACTCGGGCCGACGTCTTTTGGCGACTCGCCGTATCAGTCCTTTTCGTCATTTGCGGGAAATCCCTATTTTATCGACCCCGATATGCTTATCGAGGACGGTCTTCTGACGAAAAAACAGGTACAGAAGTTTGACTTTGGTACGGGAAGTAAAATAGATTACGGTAAATTATATGAAAACCGTCTGCCCATGCTCAAACTTGCATTTGAAAAATTTTCTCCCGATGCAGATTATAAAAAGTTCTGCAGTGATAATTCGTGGTGGCTTGAGGATTACGTGCTTTTTTCTGCCATAAAAGGCATCCATAACGGAAAGTGCTGGAGTGAGTGGGAGGAATGTTACCGTATTCGTGACGAAAAGGCATTGTCCGAAGTGAAAGAAAAGTATGCAGACACACTCCGATTTTACCGTTTTATTCAGTATGAATTTAATATTCAGTGGACGGCACTTAAAGAATATGCAAACAAAAAGGGCATAAAAATAATCGGCGACCTGCCGATATACGTTGCCTACGACAGTGCTGACGTATGGGCGGACACGAAGCAGTTTCTGCTTAAAGACGGTCTGCCGACGCTTGTGGCAGGCTGTCCTCCCGATGCTTTTTCAAAGGACGGTCAGTTGTGGGGCAATCCCATTTACGACTGGGAATACATGGGAAAAGACGGCTATAAGTGGTGGATACGCCGTATAAATTACGTCCTTGAACTGTATGACGTGGTGAGAATTGACCATTTCCGTGGCTTTGAATCATTTTATGCCATTCCCTACGGCGATAAAACTGCAAAAAACGGCAAATGGATGAAGGGCCCCGATATGAAACTTTTTGAAAAACTCGGAAAACTTCCCATAATTGCAGAGGACCTCGGATTTATCACACCTCAGGTCAGAAAACTTTTAAAAAATTCGGGTTTCCCCGGTATGAAGGTGCTTCAGTTTGCCTTTGACACCCGTGAGGAGAGTGACTATCTGCCCCATAACTATGAGAAAAACTGCGTCGTATATACGGGCACTCACGACAACGACACCATTATCGGCTGGACGAAAACGGCAGACAAGGCTGACGTTGAAATGGCACGTCGTTATCTGCAGGTCGGTGACGAGGGCTTTAACTGGGCGATGATGAGGGCGGCACTTATGTCGGTTGCCGACACCGCAATTTTAATGATGCCCGACCTTCTCGGTCTCGGCAGCGAGGCGAGGATAAATACCCCCTCAAAGCTTGGTGGTAACTGGAACTGGCGTATAGGCGAGGGTTGTACGAACGACTGGCTTGCCAAAATTCTGTACGATAATACTCTTCTCTACGGAAGAATAAAAAAGCAAGGCTGATTGCTTTGCTTTTTTGTTTGTGTTACAATGTAGACAGTTTATTTACGGAGGATAATATGGACATAATAATTGCTTTGCTTGCACTTAATGCGGTTTTACTGCTTGTCACCGTGATAAAGGTCTTTTTAATAGGCAAAAACGGTGAAGCGGAAAGTAAAATTGACGGTATAGGCGTCCGTCTTGACAATATGAACGAGCAGGCTCGCTTCGATTCTGAGCGAAGTGAACGCTCCATGACGGCACTTCGTGACAGTATGGATAATAAAATAGAGCATCTTCGTGAAACGGTTGATGCGAAGTTGACGAATATTCAGCGTTCAAACGAAACAAAACTCACGGAGATGAGGGAAACGGTTGACGAAAAACTTTCAAAGACGCTTGAAACAAGGCTCAACGCCTCGTTTGAGCAGGTCAGCAACCGTCTTGAAGCGGTGTATAAGGGTCTTGGCGAAATGCAGTCGCTTGCAAGCGGTGTGGGTGACTTAAAAAAGATTCTCACCAACGTGAAAACGAGAGGTACGTGGGGCGAAATCCAGCTCGGCAATCTGCTTGAGCAGATGCTCACCCCCTCACAGTATCAGGAAAACGTTGCGGTGATACCAAACTCGCTTGACAGGGTTGAATACGCCGTTGTCCTGCCCGGTAAGGACGGGGAGAGGCCTGTTTATCTTCCCATAGACAGCAAGTTTCCCGTTGAGGACTATGCAAGGCTCGTTTCAGCGCAGGAGGCGGGGGATGCAGAGGCAGTTGAAACGGCTCATAAAGAACTTGTGAGGGCGGTTAAGACGCAGGCAAAGAAGATTGCCGAAAAATACATAATGCCCCCCTACACGACGGATTTTGCGATTATGTTCTTACCAACCGAGGGGCTTTTTGCAGAGGTGCTTCGTGCAGACGGACTTGTTGAGGAACTTCAGCGAGTAAGCCGTGTTGCAGTTACGGGACCGACGACGTTATCATCGGTGCTGACGAGTCTGCAGATGGGCTTTAAAACGCTTGCGATAGAAAAGCGTTCGAGCGAGGTGTGGGAACTTCTCGGTGCAATCAAGACGGAATTCGGCAAGTTTGCCGACGTGCTTGAAAAGACGCAGAGCAAGCTTGACCTTGCAAACAAGGAGATAGAAAATGCCAAGGTCCGCACCCGTGCGATACAGAGAAAACTTCGTGGAGTTGAAGAGCTTCCCGAGGAGGAGAGCAGGGTACGCCTCGGCAATATGGATTTTGAAGAATATGAATAAAAAAACACCGTCCTTTTTTGGACGGTGTTTATTATTGTATAAAGAAAACCACTTGACTATCGTGTGGTTCAAAAAAGGCTTTGCCGATAAACAATTCTGCTGCAGCGACAGTCACCACTTGTCAGGGGAGCTGGCAAAACCAAAGGTTTTGACTGAGGGGTAGTACGATGACGTTTTCTTTCTCTCCCTCCGTCTTTTTGCCTTTTGCAAAAATCCACCTCCCTCATCAGATGGAGGCAAATTGCAGCAGTTTGCTGCACAACCCCTCCGCCTCGCTGAGGCTAGGCACCTCCCCTTACACAGGGGAGGATTCCGGAAAGCAAAGTAGAATTGTTTTTATTTATGCCATAATTATCCAGACTTCGTAAAGGTCAAGGTCTACGACGACTGACATAAGTTCATAGTTTTTGGTGAAGTAATAAGTATAAACGTTTCCTTTCTGGTTACCGTCATAGTAAATCCAGCCCGAATTTTCAAGATAGTCCATATATGCAATGGGCTCCTTGGTTGAATTCAAATTGTGGGCAAACAGATTTGCGTCGGCTGCGTAGTAATAGACCGTTCTCTCTGTATCTCCGTAGTAGGAGTAAATACAGGGCATTCCAGTAACGTACTGATATGACGGTGCACCGTTTCTGTAATAATTACTTCCCGAATACGAACCGCCTGAGGACGAACTGCCCGAAGAAGAACTACCCGAAGATGAACTTCCCATTACCGTTACGGGAACGGACACTCTTTTGTTTATCGAGGGGTCATCATAGTAAACGTATACTTCGGTAGAACCGGCTGACACACCTGTTATGATGATTTCACACTTGCCTGTTGAAATATCGTTGCCCCATTCAACCTCTGCGATTGAGGAACTCATCGTGCCGACCGTGAGAATATCATCGGTGCCGGGAGTGTATGTCAACGTTACGGTAGTTGACGTTCCTGCCGAAAGATTCACACTCGTAGCCGAAAGAGCAAGGTCGTAACTTTCACCTACAAGGCTTGAAAGACGTGTCAATGATTTTACCTGCGTTCTCTCAAGGTCGTTTATGTAGTGTATCGGAATAGCGAGGTTTAAGTTCTGCACGAGGTCATTTCCGTTAGAACCAATGCCTGCGCTTGTGATACCTATGACTTTACCGTGTTCGTTAATGAGAGCGCCGCCGCTTGAACCTGATGAAATCGGAACGGAAATCTGTATAAAATCGAGCCCGTCAATCTCACGGTTGGGGTTTGAAACAAGACCGTCAGAAATAGTGTTGTCAAGACCTTTGGGGCTTCCTATTGCATACACTCTCTGTCCTGCAACGGGTGTTGAAGTGTCTATTTCAAGATACTCGAAATCGTGTCCCGTAACCTTTAAAAGTGCGGTATCACGGCCGATGTCAAAATCGTAGACACCTGCAACGTCGTATACCTTACCCTCTGTTGACATAATCTTTGCGGAATATGCACCGTCAATAACGTGATAGTTTGTAACAAAGGTGCCGTTTGAATCTATAAAGAAACCGCTTCCGCTGGCAAAAGGGTTGCCGCTTTTATCGTAAACTTCCACGTATGCGACGGAAGGTGCACATTTTTCCGATATCTGCTGTGCTGTAAGAACAGTTTCTTCGGGCAAAACGTCTTCCGGAAGTTCAAACGTCTTACGAAGGCTTACGTCAACAACCCTTGAAATGATAGCCGCCGCTTCGGCACGGGTAATGTTGTTGTCGGGGTAGAATGAGCCCTTCGAGTCACTTCCCGTGAGAATGCCTGCGTTGTAAAGACCCTTTATTTCGTGGAAATATTTGTTAGAAACACTTACGTCGGGAATTCTGCTTATTGAATTTATCTCGGTAAATTCCCATTCGGGTATTGAATTGAAGAATATGTATGCCATCTGCGCACGGGTGGCTTTTTTCGTTACGTCAGCAAAGTCGGATTCAGCAATGATGCCGTTAGTTTTTGCATAAGCCTCATACGGTGCATACCAGGGAGTGCCTGAAAATACCGCCGTTTCGCCCGTGTTGTAAATGCTGTGTACACGGTCAGCCATAACGAGTGCTTCTGCAATCGTAAGTTCACCGCCCGGGTTAAACTTTGTGTTTGACGAGCCGTACATAAGGGCATACTCGTAGCACGTTTTGATTGACGGCATTGCCCAATGAGCTGAGGGCACGTCCGCAAAATTGTTGCTATAGGTATTTACGGGCTTGAAATGCGTCATCCCCGCCGCCATAGCAGGTACACAGAGTGTAAACACCATACATATCGCAAGTAATGTTGAAATAATGCGTTTCATAACAGTCTCCTATATAAAAATAGTGGTATAATTTGATTATACCACTATACATACAAATGTTCAACGGCTATTTAGCCTTTTTTATAAGGGGAGAAATGCGCTTGTACACCAAAAACGTGAGTGCGCAGTTGCCAAGTCCCTTGAATATGAAATTAAATGGTGTGGACACGTATAAAAGCGCCTCCCACAGAGAGTCGATGCCTTTCCATATCGCACCGTATGCACCGATGATGGCATCAATGGGCATAAGTTTTGAATAGAAGGGGTAGGTGATATACAAATTGACGGGAAAACTTACTATTGCCATTGCCGCCGCACCTGCAAGTGATGCAATAAGGGCTGATTTTATGCCCTTTTTTCTTTTGTATATCATGCCTGCCGTAAAGGCAAACGAGGCACCGAGTAAGAAGTTACTCAGTTCACCCACACCGCCTGTGGACGTCACCGTAAGGTGAACGAGATTCTTTATAAGACAAACGATGACGCCTGACACGGGACCGATTGCAAAGGATGCGATGAGTGCAGGCACCTCCGAAAAGTCCATTTTTATAAAGGAAGGGATAAAGAAAGCCACCGAAAAGTCAAGCAACATAAGCACGTATGCAAATGCCGATAACATTCCTATCCACACGATTTTTCTTGTTTTTGACATTGAATTTACCTCCAAAAAAGCCCTACAGAAATACCTGTAGGGCAAAAATATAATTTTATCTCATCCGGACTTTACCGTCGGTTCGGGAATCTCACCCGATCAGCCAAAAGGCTCGCAGACTGTCGTCCTCACAAACTTCGCTTAATTTCATTTTTGCTATCCGCAAAAATTTCATCTGCTTCGTTGCTCGTCCTCTATCCCAACACAACGCACTTCGTTCTGCCTTGTGTCGGGAACCCTGTTTATGAAGGATTGGTCCTCACAAACTTCGCTTTAATAACGGGACGTCGGGGACGCCGTCCCCTACAATGTTTTTAACGAAATTTCTTTGTGGAACATTAGCAATTCAAATTGAAACTTCGGTACGAAGTTTCTTCATTAATTCCGAATTCCGCATTCCGAATTCCGAATTGCAATTAACTGCCGGTCAGGGAATTTCACCCTGCCCCTAAAAATATTCATTTTTTGATTTTATCCCAGTACGCCTTTGTTGCCTGTTCAATTTTATTCTCACCGTAGGTGTAATAGACGTCGTCTTTGATTTTGTCGGGCAGATACTGCTGTTTTACCCAACTGTTCTCAAAGGAATGGGGATATTTGTAACCGCCTCTGTCAAGTTTCTCGGCACCGCTGTAATGGGTGTCACGAAGGTGCATGGGTATCTCACCGCAGTCACCGTTAAGGCGTTCGAGTGCCGCATCAATACCGCATATTGCCGAGTTTGATTTGGGTGCCGTTGCAAGAAGTATAACTGCTTCTGCAAGCGGTATTCTCGCCTCGGGAAAGCCAAGTCGCAAAGCAGTTTCAACACAGGCGTTGGTCACGGTTATTGCAGACGGATAGGCAAGCCCGATATCCTCAGCAGCGATGACCGACAGCCTCCTGCATATTGCAGGTAAGTCACCCGCCGCAACGAGCCGTGCAAGATAGTGGAGTGCCGCATTTTCATCACTTCCGCGAATGGATTTCTGGAAAGCGGATAAAAGGTCGTAATGTGAATCGCCCTCTTTGTCATACTTGACGGCACTTTTCTGCGTAACCTCTTTTGCCGTGTCAAGCGTGATGTCACCGCACAGGCAGAGCAGTTCGACCGTGCTCACCGCCTTACGTGCATCACCGCCCGATGAAAAGGCAACGTGTGTTATAACCTCGTCGGGCGCCTCACATTCCATACTTTCGAAAGCACGCTTTATAAGCGGAACGAGTTCGTTGTCCGTTATGGATTTGAACTCAAACACCGTCGAACGTGATAAAAGAGCGGGGTATACGTAAAAGTAAGGATTCTCGGTCGTGCTGGCAATAAGCGTCAACTTTCCGTTTTCCATATACTGTAACAGAAGTTGTTGTTGCTTTTTGTTGAAATACTGTATCTCGTCAAGATAAAGCAGTACCCCGTCGGGTGCCATAAAGGTGTCAAGCTCGGCAATAATGTCCTTGATGTCACCGCTTCCTGCCGAAGTGCCGTTGAGTTTAAATAACTTTTTGTCGGTCATCTTCGCAAGAATGGAGGCAACGGTGGTCTTGCCGACACCGGGAGGGCCGTAAAATACCATATTGGGTATATTACCGCTACTTGCAATTTTTCTTATTATGCCGTTTTTGCCCACGAGATGCGTCTGCCCGACGACTTCGTCGAGCGACTGAGGGCGTAATCTGTCAGCAAGCGGTTTCATACTTAATAAAGGGGATATTTTGCGGTGAGTGCCGCAACTCTTGAAAGAATTTCTTCCTTACTGTCTTCAAAAGTGTCAAGTGCAGTCATCTTCATAAGTTCTGCAATTTCAACCATATCTTCTTCGACAAAGCCTCTCGTCGTAACCGCAGGCGTACCGACACGGATACCGCTTGTAACGAACGGCTTTTCGGGGTCATTGGGAATAGCGTTCTTGTTGACGGTGATTCTCACCTCGTCAAGTCTGTTAGCCATTTCCTTACCTGTGATGTGGAAGGGACGAAGGTCAACGAGCATAAGATGATTGTCCGTACCGCCTGAAACGAGGTTGAAGCCGTTGTCCAAAAGTGCCTTTGCAAGAGCCTTTGCGTTTTTAACAATCTGCTCCTGATAAGCCTTGAATTCGGGCTTGAGTGCCTCACCGAAAGCGACTGCCTTACCTGCAATAACGTGCATAAGCGGACCGCCCTGCGTACCGGGGAATATAGCCTTGTTTATCTTCTTTGCAAGCTCCTCGTCATTCGTTAAAATGACACCGCCTCTCGGACCGCGGAGTGTCTTGTGTGTCGTAGAAGTAACGATGTCGGCATAGGGAACGGGTGACGGGTGCAGACCTGCCGCAACAAGACCTGCGATGTGTGCCATATCCACCATAAAGTATGCGCCGACTTCTTTTGCGATTTTTGAAATGCGCTCAAAATCAATAACTCTCGGATATGCTGAAGCACCTGCAACGATGAGCTTGGGCTTACATTCCTTAGCCTGCTTTTCCATAGCGTCGTAGTCGATGTAACCGTCGTCGTTTACACCGTAGGGAACGAAGTTAAAATAAAGTCCCGAGAAGTTTACGGGTGAGCCGTGTGTCAAGTGACCGCCTGCATCAAGACTCATACCCATTACGGTGTCACCGGGCTGTAAAAGTGCAACGTAAACTGCAGAGTTTGCCTGTGCACCGCTGTGAGGCTGAACGTTTGCGTAATTTGCACCGAAAAGTTTGCAAAGTCTTTCAATAGCAAGGTTTTCAACAACGTCAACGTATTCACAGCCGTTGTAGTAACGCTTACCGCTGTAACCCTCGGCATACTTGTTCGTGTTGGGTGAGCCGACAGCCGCCATAACAGCCTCGCTTACGAAGTTTTCACTTGCGATAAGTTCAATATTGCTCTGCTGACGCTTGAGCTCGTTTGCAAGCGCCTGACCGACTTCTTTGTCGTATTCCAATACTTTATCTATACAATCCATTTTAAAATCTCCTTAATCTGCTTCGTGATTTAATACTGCTTTCCCCAGACTACCATTGATTTTGCCTTCTTACCGCAGCATACGCATACGTCTGAGATATTTTCCTGCTCAAAGGGCATACAACGTGACTTTACGCCACCCGTAACGTCCTTAATTTTGTCTTCACATTCACTGTCACCGCACCACATTGCCTTGATGAAGCCGCCCTTGTTTTTGGAAATGTCAACGAATTCGTCAAGCGTCGTTGCAGTATGCGTTTTTGATACCATGTTTTCAAGAGCCTTGTTGTAAAGCTGGTCGTGAACTGTTTTAAGAAGCTCGGGAATCTTTGTTTCGAGCTCATCAAGCGATACGAAATACTTTTCTCTCGTAACTCGTGAAACGAGAACGCACTGGTTGTTTTCAATGTCCTTGGGACCGATTTCAAGACGGAGGGGAACACCCTTCATCTCATACTGTGCAAACTTCCAGCCGGGTGAGTTGTCGGATGCATCCATTTTAACTCTTGCAACCTTTGAAAGCCTTGAAACAAGTTCACTCGCCTTGTCGAGAACGCCCTCTTTATGCTGTGCAATCGGCACCACGATTACCTGGATAGGTGCGATTGCAGGGGGGAGAACGAGACCGTTGTCATCACCGTGAGTCATTATGATAGCGCCAATCATTCTCGTTGAAACGCCCCATGACGTCTGGTGCGGATACTGCAGAGTGTTGTCCCTGCCCGTAAACTGTATGCCGAATGCACGTGCAAAACCGTCACCGAAATAGTGGCTCGTACCGCCCTGAAGAGCGACACCGTTGTGCATCATAGGCTCGATAGTATACGTCGTTTCAGCACCTGCAAACTTTTCCTTCTCGGTCTTCTGACCCACTACTGCGGGGATTGCAAGGCTTTCTCTGTAAAAATCCTCATACACGCCGAGCATACGAAGCGTTTCTTCCTTAGCTTCTTCTGCCGTTTCGTGCATTGTGTGACCTTCCTGCCAGAGAAATTCGCTTGTACGAAGGAAGGGACGTGTCGTCTTTTCCCATCTTACAACCGAGCACCACTGATTGTAGAGCTTGGGCAGGTCACGGTATGAATTTATTATCTTTGCATAATGTTCGCAGAAAAGCGTCTCCGAAGTCGGCCTTACAACGAGTCTTTCCGAAAGTTTTTCCTGTCCGCCCTGGGTAACCCACGCAACTTCGGGGGCAAAGCCTTCAACGTGGTCTTTCTCTTTCTGGAGAAGGCTTTCGGGGATAAACATGGGCATATACACGTTTTCGTGACCCGTTTCTTTGAAACGGCGGTCAAGGTCAGCCTGGATATTTTCCCAGATTGCATAGCCGTAAGGACGTATTACCATACAGCCCTTGACACCCGAATAGTCACAGAGTTCAGCCTTTTTGACTACGTCTGTGTACCATTTGGCAAAATCTTCGTCCATCGAAGTTATCGCTTCGACCATCTTTTTATTATCTGCCATTATAAACACCTCATATAAAAGTAAATCATTTATATAATTATATAATTATGCGTCCGCTATGTCAATCTGGAAAAATCACAAACTATACTTGTTATGTGGTGTAATTTAGTGTATAATAGTACTATCTACGGACTGTGTTTACAGTCAGAAAGAGGTGCTTTTTATGGTGAGACAGGAATCTGCGCTCGGCAACATAGAAATATCAACAGCCGCAATGGCATCAATCGTCGGCGTAATTGCGACGAGCTGCTACGGTGTTGTAGGTATGGCTGCACGCAATGCTAAGGACGGTATTGTTCAGCTTCTGTTTAAGGACAACTATGAGAAGGGCATTAAAGTAACGGATACTCCCGAAGGTCTTGTTATTGACGTTCATATCATAGTTTTATACGAAGTGAACATCCCTGCGATAACAGACAGTATCGTAAATAAAATCCGTCATCACGTTGAAGATATTACGGGCTTTATGGTTAAAACGGTCAATGTTTTCGTTGACGATATGAGAATATAAAGAGAGGTAACCGCATTGAATACTATTAACGGAATTATTTTCAGAGATATGATTATCTCGGGTGCGGGCAGCCTCAAGACGCATATTCAGGAGGTAAACGACCTTAACGTATTCCCCGTGCCCGACGGTGATACAGGTACGAATATGAGTATGACTATCAGTGCCGCCGCAAGTGAACTTGCAGGCTCTGATGAAGTCAATGCAGGCAAGGTGGCAAAGTCTGCCGCATCAGCACTCCTGCGTGGTGCAAGGGGTAACAGTGGTGTTATCACTTCACTTCTTTTCAGGGGCATTTCAAAGGGCTTTGACAATGCTGAAGAAATTGATGCAAAGGCGTTTGCCGCTGC
This sequence comes from Feifaniaceae bacterium, assembly GCA_045545175.1. Lineage (GTDB taxonomy): Bacteria > Bacillota > Clostridia > Oscillospirales > Feifaniaceae > RGIG6165. The sequence continues at coordinate 19,479 of JAZQAK010000024.1, read as the reverse complement.
ATATACGAAGGGTGTTGAAAGTGCCTACAAGGCGGTTATGAAGCCGACTGAAGGTACAATTCTCACAGTTGCAAGGCTTTCTGCCGCTGCAGGTGTACAGCAGGCTGAAAAGAGTGACGATATTGTTGAACTCTTCTCGGTTATTTTAGATGCCGCAAGGGAAACGCTTGAGCAGACGAGGGAGATGCTTCCCGTCTTAAAGCAGGCAGGCGTTGTTGACAGTGGCGGTAAAGGTCTCGTCCGTATACTTGAAGGTATGTACAGCGTTGTCAAAGACGGTGTTATTATCGAGTGCGGTGACGTTGGTGAAGTCAGGGAAAAGGCTGATTTTGCATCGTTTGAACTTTCCGACATCAAGTTTGCATACTGTACGGAATTTCTTGTAAATAAGAACGAGCTTTCGCTCGGTAAGGATTTTGAAAAGCTTCATCAGTTTGCAATGAAGAATGGTGACTCTGTCGTTTTCGTTGACGATGAGGAAATCGTTAAAATCCACGTTCATACCAATCATCCCGGTAAGGTGCTTGAAGAGGCGCTTAAATACGGCTATCTCTCCAAAATGAAGATAGAAAATATGAAGGAACAGCTTGAACGTGAACAGGCTGAAAGTGCACAGGCGGAAAGTGCACCCGTGCAGGAGGTTGCACAGGATAAGGAATACGGCTTTGTCGCAGTTGCGGCAGGCGAGGGTATGAGTGATATGTTCACCGAAATGGGTATCGACAACGTCGTGTTCGGCGGACAGACGATGAATCCCAGTGCGGATGATATTCTCAAAGCCATTGAGGCTGTACCTGCAAAAAAGGTATTCGTATTCCCCAATAACAAGAACATAATTATGGCGGCACAGCTTGCGGTACCCATGTCAACGAGGGAGGTTATCGTCGTTCCGACGAGAAGCGTTCCCGAATGTGTATCGGCAATGTTCGTGTTTGACGAAAGTATGGGCACAGCCGAAAATCTTGAGGCTATGCAGGAGGCGGCTTCAGCCGTTACCACAGGTCAGGTGACCTATGCGGTGAGAGACAGTTCTATCGGCGATACCGAGATCAAAGAGGGGCAGATAATGGGCCTCTCGGGCGGTTTAGTCAAGGCACTCGGTGATGACGTTGATGAAACGGCATACTCACTTGCAAAGACGCTTGCAGACGAAAAGGGCGGCAGCGTGATGACGGTTTACTCAGGCGAGGAAGTTACGTCAGAGCGTGCCCAGGCACTTGTAGACAGACTTACGGCGGCTTATCCGTCAATGGACGTTGCTCTTGTTGAAGGCAAACAGCCCGTATACTTCTATATAGTTTCAGTTGAATAATTAAGCAGTAATACCGATATTCAAACCCGCCACAGGCAGAAAAATAACTGTTTTTCTGTGTTGTCGGGTTTGAAATACACAAAGTATTCCTGCACCCTTACGCCTTGAAAAGACAGCTATTTTTCTGCTTGTGATTTGAAGAATTTTTAGACAATTTTTAATACAATGCAAGGCAAAACGGGTTTGCCTATCGGCACTACTACTTATTCAGCCTCGCTTTTGCGAGGCTGATTTTATAGGTGAAATATGAAAACTCCTCTGACAAAATTAAAGGGAATAGGCGCCACCAGGGCGGCGGCTTTTGAAAGGCTGGGCATTACGGATGCCGAGTCGCTTTTGTCATACTATCCGAGAAGTTATGAGGACCATTCGGTCATAAAAAATCTTTGTGAGATTGCACCGTATGACAGTTGCTCGGTCATTGCAAGCGTTGTAACGACGCCCACCCTCAGCCGTATCCGAAAAGGGCTTGACATACTGCGCTTTACCATAAGTGACGGGACGGCAACCTGCAAGGTTACGTATTTTAATCAGCCGTATCTCAAAAACTCCTTTGTTAAGGGTGAAACCTATCTTTTCTACGGCAGATTTGAAGGCAATTTTATAAATCACACGCTCACCAATCCCTATTTTGAAAAGACGGATATTGAGGAGGGGGGCTCATCACAGCCCATAAAACCGATATATACGGTGGGCAAAGGGCTTGCGCAGAAGGCGGTTGTGTCGGCAGTACACTCTGCACTCGATATGTGCGAGGTGGAGGAGTATATGCCGTCCTACATACTTGATAAATATAAACTCCCTTCGCTTAAAGAGGCGCTTGATGCTGTGCACCGTCCCGAAAATATGGCTCAGGTGAAATACGGCAGAAGCCGTCTTATATTTGACGAATTTTTAATGCTCTCACTCGGCCTTTTTATGAAAAAAAGTCAGTCGGGAAGGAGTAGCGGTGCACCCTGCAAAATGGTTGAAATGGCACCGTTTTACGACTCACTCGGCTATGATTTGACCGAGGCACAGCAACGAAGCATAAACGAAGGCATAAGCGATATGTGCGGTGTGTCACCTATGAACAGGCTCGTTCAGGGTGACGTCGGCAGCGGAAAGACGGCGGTTTCGGCGGCGCTTTGCTATTTTGCCATAAAAAACGGCTGGCAGAGTGCGATTATCGCACCCACCGAAATTCTTGCAAAACAGCATTATGAAAAACTGTCAGCACTTTTTGGCAAATTTGGTATGAAGGTCTCACTTTTAACGGGTTCAACCAAGAAAAAAGAAAGAGACGAGTTTTTAAATGCACTCAAAGACGGTAAAACAGACCTTATGATTGCCACCCATGCACTTATGGTGGAGGACGTCGTTTTTGACAGACTCGGACTTTTGGTGTGTGATGAACAGCACCGTTTCGGTGTCCGTCAGCGTGCGGCGGCGGTGCAAAAGGGTAACAGCCCGCACCTGCTTGTAATGAGTGCAACGCCCATTCCCAGAACGCTTGCACTTATGATTTACGGCGACCTTGAAATTTCGGTGATTGACACTATGCCTCCCGGCAGACGTGTCACCAAGTCGCACTACGTCACGTCAAAGCAGAGGGGGCAGGTCAACTCGTTTATAAGGAAAAAACTTAACGACGGTGAACAGGGATACATAGTCTGTCCGCTTGTTGAGGGAAGCGACGGTCTGCCTGAAGTCAAGGATGCCGTGTCCCACAGGGATGAACTGAAAAAACTTTTCCCCGACGTCGGCATAGGTCTCATCCACGGCAGGATGAAGCCTGCCGAAAAGGATGAGGAAATGAAAAAGTTTGTCAGCGGTGAAAATAAAATTCTCATTGCGACGACGGTTATCGAGGTGGGTGTCGACGTTAAAAATGCGACCTTTATGATAATCGAGAATGCCGAGCGTTTCGGTCTGTCACAGCTTCATCAGTTAAGAGGGCGTGTCGGCAGAGGGAATAAGCAGAGTTACTGTATTATCGTCAGCGACCACGAGGCACCCGACACCGTCGAAAGACTAAAGGTGCTTGAGAGTACGGCAGACGGTTTTGAAATAGCAAAGAAAGACCTTGAACTGCGTGGTCCGGGTGACTTTTTCGGCTCACGTCAGCACGGTCTGCCCACGCTTCGCATTGCCGATATGGCGGGGGATACGGTTACACTCCACGCCGCGCAGGAAACGGCTAAAGAAATATACCGAAGCGACCCCGATTTAGAGAAAAAAGAGCATAAAATATTAAAAATGAAGATATCGGAGCTTTTTTCTGTGGACAAAGCAAGCATTTTGAATTAAAATAAGATTATTCCATCTGAAAGGTGATAATATGAAGAAAATTATATCTCTGGCACTTGCCGTAATACTTATGATGTCGTTTGCGGGATGTGACAAAAATCTTAAAATTGAGAAGGATGAAAACAACCGCGATGAAACGTCGTTTGACGTCGGCGGCTTTGCACTCAGCATTGACGAGGAGGAAAACGTTGTTGAAATAGGCATTTACACGGGTGACGATGAAAAGGTGCGTGTGCCTGATACGGTTGACGGTCTGCCCGTCGTGGGTATTCTTGCAAACTGCTTTGCAGGCTGTGACGTGGAAGAAGTAGAAATGGGTAAATACGTGTATTATATTGAGTCATACGCTTTCCAGTGGACAGCGATTGAGGAGTTTGAAGTGCCTGAAGGTGCAACCTATCTCGGTGACCACGTTTTCCTTGAATGTGAAAATTTAAAGAAGGTAACGCTTCCCGACAGCCTTGAAACGATTGGTGACAACATATTTGAGGGTTGTGTAAACGAGGTTGAAGTCGTTGTTGAAAAGGACAGTTTTGCCCACGAATACTGCGAGAAAATACTTGCCGACGGTGCAAACATAAAAATCAAAACGAAATAAGCAAAAGGGTAGACTCCGTCTACCCTTTTTAATTCGGAATTCGGAATGCGTAATTCGGAATTGTGGTAGAAACTTCCTACCGAAGTTTCGTTAAATGGCGGTTCGTCGAAAATCGCCGAACCCTACATCGTAGGGTGTAACATTTATGATGCACCGTAAATCGTAGGGGAGGGTCTCTGTGCCCTCCCGAAAGTGAAGTTGCTTCGCAGTGAAGTTTGCCTACGGCAAGTGAAGTTCTGCTTACAGCAGAATTATGGTAGAAATTCCTTCACGGAATTTCATTTAATGAACAACCCCTCAGTCACCTGAGGTGACAGCTCCCCTTACACAAGGGAGCCTTTTGTAGGGGCAATTCACGAATTGCCCGTCAGAAGATGCGATATGAAGAAATTCCGCATTACGAATTCCGAATAAAAAAGACTCATTTCTTTCGAAATGAGTCTTTTTATTATCTGTCTTCTCTAAAATAGGGGAGGCCGAGTGCTGCGGGAGCCTGTGATTTTTTATTCTTCCTGCAGCTTGTGATGACGAGCACCACGATAGTCACTATATACGGAATCATATTATAAAGATTCTGCATATGTGCCGTCTTTGCAAGGCCAAACCAGTTGGCAAGCTTTGTCGATATACTGCTCGGCAGGTAGAGATACAGCCAGTAGCAGAAACCGAACAGATATGAGCCCCATATAGCATTTTTGGGCTTCCAGTTGGTAAAGATTACGAGAGCAACGGCAAGCCAGCCAAGAGCCTCGATACTGCCGTCGTTTGCCCAGGTGCCCTTGATATAGTCCATTACGTAGAACAGACCGCCCATACCCGAAATACCTGCACCGATGCAGGTGGATAAGTATTTATAACGGGTTACGTTTATACCTGCCGCATCTGCCGTTGCAGGATTCTCGCCGACTGCACGCAGATTAAGACCGGTTTTTGTTTTGGAAAGAAAATACTGTGATACTATTGCAATCACGATGGCAAGATACGCCATAAAGCCGTATGAGAAGAATATTTTGCCGACCGCACCCATAGAGGAGAGACCGGGGATATTAGTACGGAATACCGAACTTGTCACGGGCACTGAAATCTGACCTACACCGCCTGCAAGCTTGTTGAGTGAGCCACCGAAGAAGTTGGCAACACCCGAGCCGAATATCGTAAGGGTAAGACCCGTAACGTTCTGATTTGCACGAAGTGTAATGGTGAGAAAACTGTAAATGAGACCGCCGAGTGCCGATGCAACAAATGCCGACACCATAGCAAGTATAAGGCAGATGACGGGATTCGGATTCGGGACATTAAGCTCGTACATAAAGGTCGATGCAAGCGATGCAATACCGCCGAGATACATTATGCCGGGCACACCGAGATTCAAGTTACCCGATTTTTCGGTGAGCGTTTCACCGATTGAGCCGTACATAATAACCGTACCGAATATTATGGCACCCTGTATCCAGGAAATAAGTGAGGATAAGGTCATTTTGCAGCCACCTCCTTATGCTTGCCCCTGAGGATGAGGCGGTAATTGATAAAGAACTCACTTCCGAGGATGAAGAAGAGTATAATACCCGTCACCATTTCGGAGGCATACTCGTTTAAGTTGAAATCGGAAGCAATCTGTGCCGCACCTTTATCGAGAAATACGAGCAGGAATGAAATGAGCGTCATCGTAAGCGAGTTAAACTTTGCAAGCCACGCCACGATAATTGCCGTAAAGCCCCTTCCGCCTGCGGTAGACGTTGAAATCGTATGCGATACGCCTGCAACCTCAACGAAGCCTGCAATACCGCATATTGCGCCCGAAATGAGCATAGTTCTGATAATGACTTTTTTCACGTTGATACCTGCATAGCGTGCAGTATTTTCGCTTTCGCCGACAACGGCAATTTCGTAACCGTGTTTGCTGATTTTGAGGTAAAAATACATTCCTGCCGCAAGTAAAACGACGATAATTACGTTTAGTATATACTGTTCACCGAAAAGGCGTGGGAACCAGCCCTTGCCCGTATCAAGATTGATGATACCGACCGAGTGTGACTGCTTTTTATCCCAGAAATCCACGAAAAACGAGGTGAGATATATTGCCACGTAGTTCATCATAAGCGTGAAAAGCGTTTCGTTAGTGTTCCATTTTGCCTTGAATATCGCAGGCAAAAGACCCCACAGTGCACCTGCAATACAACTCGTGACAAACATCACGATGAGAAGGAGCACCGTCGGCATGGACTTGAAATACATCATACAAGCCGCCGTCACAAGACCGCCGATAAGTATCTGTCCCTCAGCACCGATATTCCAGAAGCGCATTTTGAATGCGGGGGCAAGACCGACCGAGATACACAGAAGTATCATTGCATCACGAATCGTATTCCATGTCTTACCCGTCGTGCCGAAAGCACCTCTGTACATCGAGCCGTACACGGCAAACGGGTTGAGTTTTGTTATCGAAAAGATAACGACGGCGGAAACTATGAGAGCTAAAATAACAGCAACGATGCGTATGAGATACGCTTTCCACCATACCATAGCGTCACGTTTTGCTATTCTTATAAGCGGTTCATGGTTTTTGTTCATTTGCCCTCACCCCGTCCTGTAATTTAGTCATAAGCAGACCGACCTCTTCTTTGGTGGTGGTACGTGCATCTACGATGCCGTTTAACTTACCGTCACACAGAACGAGAATTCTGTCTGCAAGTGCGAGCAACACGTCAAGGTCTTCACCGACGTATATTACCGCAACGCCTTTTTTCTTCTGCTCATTGAGCAGGTGATAGATAGTGTAAGAAGTGTTGATATCAAGCCCTCTTACCGCGTACGCCGTCATAAGAACGGCAGGTGCAGATGCGATTTCACGCCCTACGAGGACCTTTTGTACGTTACCGCCCGAGAGTTTTCTTACGGGTGTGTTTATACCCGGTGTTACGACACCAAGTTCCTTTTTTATCTTTTCGGCAAGTTTTTTGGGACTCTTGCGTTCAAGGAAGAAGGAGTGACCGTCCATATAACTCTTGAGCATCATATTGTCCGACATACCCATACTGCCGACAAGACCCATACCGAGTCTGTCTTCGGGCACGAAGGAGAGTGCAATACCTAAATTGTGTATTTGCTTGGGGGTTTTGCCGATAAGTTCAATTTCACTTTCACCGTCGGGACTGTCGTAGAGTATGCTCGAACCGTCACAGGTGTTCTGCAGACCTGCAACAGCCTCAAGAAGTTCCTTCTGTCCGCAACCCGAGATGCCGGCAATACCGAGAATTTCACCGCCGAAAACGTCAAAATTTATATTTTCAAGAACGTTTACACCGTCTGAATTTTTAATCGAAAGATTTTTAATCTGAAGTCGCTTTACGGGATTTTCAGGCTCGGGTCTGTCTATGTTTAAAACGATCTTTTTGCCCACCATCATTTCGGTAAGCGAAAGTTCGGTTGCATCAGCCGTGTCAACCGTGCCGATATATTCACCCTTGCGAAGAATTGACACCCTGTCCGAAATTGAGAGCACTTCGTGCAGTTTATGCGTGATAATAATTATGGATTTACCGTCGGCACGCATATTGCGAAGCACGTCAAAGAGTTTTTCCGTCTCCTGCGGTGTTAAAACTGCAGTCGGCTCGTCAAGAATGAGAATGTTTGCACCCCTGTACAGCACCTTGACTATTTCAAGCGTCTGCTTCTGTGAAACACTCATATCATAGACCTTCTGGTCGGGGTCAACGTCAAAACCGTACTTTTCGCAGATTTCGTTAATTCTTGCAGAAACCTCTTTTAAATTAAGTTTTTCGTCTATACCCAGGGCAACGTTTTCAGCCGCCGTAAATACGTCAATGAGCTTGAAATGCTGATGTATCATACCGATTCCAAGGTCAAACGCATCCTTCGGAGAGCGGATGGCAACCTTTTTACCGTCGACGTATATATCACCTTCATCGGGATAGTAAATGCCCGAAAGCATATTCATAAGGGTGGTTTTTCCGCTTCCGTTTTCACCTAAAAGCGAGAGTATTTCACCACTGTAAATGTCAAGCGTGACTTTGTTGTTTGCAACGGTTGAACCGAATACCTTGGTGACGTTTTCCATATGGATTGCTGTCTTACGTTCCGTTGTAATCACCTCACTGTTAAAATAAAGAGGGAAGCCGTTTGTGACTTCCCTCTGTTTCGTTAATACAGATTATTCTTCAACGATGCCGTCAATTCTGAGCTGGAATGAAGGCGCACTCTGGAAGTATGATTCGTGGTAGTAACCGTCAAATACAGCTTCATCTGCATCGGGAACAAAGTTGCCGTCAGTATCCGTTGCGAATGCTGAGGTAACTACGTTACCTTCAACCGTGAACGTTGCAGTGTCAAATACGTTGAGAGAACCGTCCTTGAGGGCTGCTTCAACTTCAGCAACCTTTTCAGCAGTACCTTCTGCACAAGCGGGACCGAGGTCAGTTATAGCAACAGCATCTTCGCTGTAGCCCTTTGCCCAGTTTGTAGGAACGCCGTTACCGTCCATAAATGACTTGATTGCTTCTGTGTAGTAAACACTCCAGTTGTTTGTTGCTGACGTAAGAGCAACTGTGGGAGCAACTGAAAGCATATCGATGTTATAGCCTACTGAGTAAGCAACAGTGCCGTTCTTTGCAGCAGCTTCAACTGCAGCGGGAGCACCCGTTGAGTCAGCGTGCTGACCGATGATAACGCAACCGTCAGCAAGGAAAGCGTTTGCAGCTTCACCTTCTTTAACGATGTCGAACCATGAACCTGTGTAAGATACCTTCATAGTAACGTCGGGGTATACTGACTTGATACCGAGATAGAATGCCGTGTAACCTGAAACAACTTCAGCGTAAGGATGAGCACCAACGTAACCAACCTTAACCTTACCGTCTTCATAGTTTGCATCTGTGAGTTTACCGTCAGCCACGAGCTCGGCAATCTTCATACCTGCAACTACACCTGAAACGTATCTTGATTCATATACGTTTGTGAAAGCGTTGCAGAAGTTGGGGAGACCGCTTGCCTTAGCCGTGTCACCCGTCATAGCAACAAAAGTCACTTCGGGATGTTCCATAGCGGCAGCCTTCATAAAGTCCTGATGACCGTAGCTATTTGAGAATATGAGTTCACAACCGTTTTCAACAAGGTCAACTGCAGCGTCGTGACAAGTCTGATCTTCGGGAACCGTGTATTTCCAAAGAATGTTGGAATCAGCGATACCGAGAGCCTTTGCAGCATCCTTGATGCCTTTGATGTGAGCGTATGTGTAGCCTTCGTTTTCGTCACCGACGAGAATTACACCTATTTTGAGTGTGTTTTCAGCATCAGTGTTTGTTTTGTTGCCGCAAGCGGCAAGTGATGTGAGTACGAGCATTACTGCAAGTACGACTGCGAGAATTTTCTTTGCCATAAAGTTTTTTCCTCCCAATATTTTTCTTATTTATTATTGCGCATTATACGCCATAATATAAATTAAACGAAATGGACCCCTTCTTCATCCATCGAACCGATTCTTGCAAGAGACTCGACACGGATGCCCATATCACGTATTATTTTGCCGCCGTCCTGGTACGCCTTTTCAATGACGATGCCTGCACCGACGATTTCTGCCCCTGCATCACGGATAAGCGACGCAAGTGCCGCAAGCGCACTGCCCCTTGCCAAAAAGTCGTCTATAATAAGCACTTTGTCGTCGGGCGAGATATAATCCTTTACAACTACTATGTCGTAGGTGGTTTTGTGGGTATACGATTCAACCTTTGCCGTATACATATCGCCCGATATGTTTGTTGTCTTCGATTTTTTTGCAAAAACAACGGGAACGTCAAAAAATTGCGCTGTCAGACATGCAATACCTATCCCCGATGCTTCGATGGTAAGTATTTTGGTGACACCGCAATCCTTATAAAGCCTGTGAAATTCACGACCGAGCTCACAAATAAAAGCCACGTCGATACAGTGGTTGAGAAAGTTATCAACTTTAAGGACGTTGCCCTCAAGCACTCTGCCGTCTTTAAGAATTCTGTCTTCAAGCAGTTTCATTATGATAACTCCTCACGAAATTGATAAACTCATTATATACTATATGAATACAAATTTCAATCTTGAAGTTCGACAAAATGAGGCTTTTTATACATAAATTTTTATTATGCAAAAAATCCTTTACAAATTGTCGTAATAAAGGTATAATCAAAAAGGTAAATCTACAGCTCCGTTACCGTGATGACTTTAGATTGTATAATAGTTCGTTCAAGCAATCTTGCCGTCATTGGTAAGGTTGCTATTTTTATCGCAAAACTACATATAAAAAGGAAAGAGGTAAACAAACATGAAACTTATCTACAATGTAAAAGACAAGCCTACTTTCGGTCAGACAATCGTATTTGCCATTCAGCAGCTTCTTGCTATTATGGCTGCAACGATTGCCGTTCCCGCCATCGTAGGCAACGGTATGACCGCTTCCGCAGCACTTTTCGGTGCAGGTGCAGGCACACTTATTTATCAGCTTTTCACAAAGCGTAAGAGTCCTGTATTCCTCGGCTCATCCTTCGCGTTCATCGGCTCTATGAGTGCCGCATTCGCAGGTGCCGCAACGGCAGCACTCGGCTTCCTTGGCATTATCATCGGTGCAATTCTTGCAGGTCTTGTATACGTGGTAATCGCTCTCGTTATCAAACTTGCAGGCGTTAAATGGATTAATAAGCTTATGCCTCCCGTTGTTATCGGACCCACGGTTGCCCTTATCGGTCTTTCACTTGCAGGTGCAGCTATAAACGACGTGTTCTCATACGGTCCTAAGGACGGTAACGGTGCGTTTATTATGACGTCGAACATCTGGGTATCACTCGTATGTGCACTCGTTACTTTTGCAGTAGTTACTCTCTGCTCGGTTTACGGCAAGAAGATGACTCGCCTCATTCCTTTTATTATCGGCATTCTTGCAGGCTACGCTACAGGTCTTATCTTTACGGTAATCGGTAACGCCACCGGTATTGACGCTCTCAAGGTTATCGACTTTGCACCCTTTACGGCACTCGTTGCTGACGGTGTAACGCTCAAGACCTTCCTTGCAGTTCCCGAATTTACCTTCCTTACAGCACTCAAGGGTGTTGACGGTTTTGAATGGTCATATCTTGCAACGGTTGCAGTTGCATACGTTCCCGTTGCATTCGTTGTATTTGCTGAGCATATTGCAGACCATAAGAACCTTTCATCAATCATTGAATCAGACCTTCTTGAAGAGCCCGGTCTTCACAGAACGCTTCTCGGTGACGGTGTAGGTTCAATGGTAGGCGCTATCTTTGGCGGATGCCCCAACACTACTTACGGTGAATCTGTTGGTTGCGTTGCTATCACGAAGAACGCTTCCGTTATCACGATAACGGTTACTGCTATCATGGCAATACTTATCTCTTTCGTATCACCCTTCGTTGCATTCCTCGATTCAATTCCCGGATGCGTAATGGGCGGTGTATGTATCACACTCTACGGCTTTATTGCAGTATCAGGTCTTAAGATGATACAGAAGGTTGACCTTGAAGACAATGCAAATCTCTTCACGGTTGCAGCAATCCTTATCCCCGGTATCGGCGGTATGGCAATGGCAATCGGCAAGGTAACAATCACGGCAATCGCTGCTTCACTTATCCTTGGTATTCTTACAAACGTAATGCTTTCAAAGAAAAAAGCTTAAGTAAGTGAATAAAAAATATCACCCGAAGGATTTTCCTTCGGGTGTTTTTTTATATTTGGGCAAGAGCCTGTTTAATGTCGTCTAATATATCTTCTATGTTCTCTAAACCAACCGAGAATCTTACAAGACCGGGGTTTATGCCTGCGGCAACAAGCTGTTCTTCAGTAAGCTGACGGTGCGTTTCACCTGCAGGGTGGAGCACACACGTGCGGATATCTGCAACGTGAACCTCGTTTGAAGCAAGTTTAAGGCTGTCCATAAACTTGATTGCCTTTTCCTTACCGCCCTTGATTACGATTGCGATGACACCGCTTGCACCTTTAAGGTACTTCTTGCCGAGCTCGTAATACTTGTCACCCTCAAGACCGGGGTAGGTGACGGATTCTATCTTGTCGCTTTCCTTAAAGAATTTTGCAACGGTGAGTGCATTTTCACAGTACTGCTTCATTCTTACGGCAAGCGTTTCAAGACCCATGTTGAGTAAGAATGCCGAGTGTGCCGCAGGGTAGCAACCGAAGTCTCTCATAAGTTGCATACGTGCTTTGATTATGTAGGCTGCCTTGCCGTAGGTTTCAACGTATCTGATGCCGTGATAGGATTCGTCAGGCTCGGTAAATTCGGGGAAGTTGCCGTTTGTCCAGTCGAAATTACCGCTGTCAACGATAACACCGCCGACCTGTACGGCATGACCGTCCATATACTTTGAAGTTGAATGAATAACTATGTCCGCCCCAAATTCAAAGGGCTTGCAGAGTACGGGTGTTGCAAAAGTGTTGTCCACGATAAGCGGAATGTTGTGCTTGTGTGCAACCCTTGCAAATTTCTCAATATCAAGCACCGAAAGTGCGGGGTTTGCAATCGTCTCACCGATAACCGCCTTCGTGTTGGGCTTGATTGCCTTTGAAAGTTCTTCTTCACTTGCATCGGGGTCAACGAAAATACATTCGATGTTAAGCTTTTTGAAAGTGTATGCAAGCAGATTTACCGAACCACCGTATATCTGTGATGAAGCAACGATGCTTTCACCCGATTTACAGATGTTGAGTATCGACATAAGTGTTGCCGCCTGACCGGACGAGGTGCACATTGCACCGACACCGCCCTCAAGTGCGGCAATCTTGTCTTCAATCGCCATAACCGTGGGGTTTTCAAATCTTGAATAGATAAGGCTCTTGGTCGGGTCGTCAAAGACAGCCGCAACGTCGGCAGTAGAATCGTAAACGTAGGTCGTGCTCTGAACTATGGGCACAACTCTCGGCTCTGTATTTTTAGGTGTATAGCCTGCATGCAGGCATTTTGTTTCGTCTCTCATAATATAATCCTCCATTTTTTATAGGATAGCATAAGTTAAATACAATTAACAATATTTTTTTATTAAAATATCTGCGTTTTCGTCCGAATATTCTATTTCCGATGAATACATACGTGCCGTTTCGACAAGTTTTTCGAAGTCGTCACTTGCGATTGCCCTTATTATGCGGTAGCTTAAAACGGCAAAAGTGGCAGTTTTTGCAAGGTCACAATCGGGCGTTAAATAACGGTAGATAAAGTATGTCAGCAGTTGCTCGTATGGGGTGTCGTCACCGTATGAAGAAAAGTCACAAAGCGAGTTTAAATAATCCTCCCACTTATTGTCGAGGCGTTCGAGTGAAAGGTAAATATCTCTCCACTCGTCCGCAGTTTTGTGCGGAAACTCCCCGCCGCAGAGGGAAAGCATCTTGTCCGCACGCTCGTCAAGTGGTATAGACCTGTCCTGAAGAATTGAAAAAATCTTGTCACGAAAAGCGGTAAATGTATCACTTTCGATACTACCAACGAGATACGTTTTTTCCTTCTTTCCCAAAATCAGTTCTGCCGCCGCCTCACAACACAGCCCCAGCCCGATTTCAGTACGGTCGGGGTAGTAGTTTTTAAACCTCGGGTGGTCGTCACATATCTGACAAAGGGCATCCTTGCCAAGCGTTTTTATAATATCGCAGAGACCGCACTCATCAAGAAAGGGACAACGCTCATCCTCTCTCAGCCTAAAGTGAGGCGTGTCCTCAAACGATATATTTTCTTTGAGGCGTTTTCCGAAATCGCCTTTTATACTTTTGTAGTGCGAAAGGGTGACATCATCTATGTCAATCTCCCAGCCGATGCAGCAACTGTGTCTGCATCTGTCGGCAATACATTCAAAATCCTTGTAATAATCGGGTACAATAACGTTCATATGACAATCTCCTCAAAAAGCATTATAACAGAAAGTAAAAGTTAAAGCAAAAGTTGATTGACTTATATTTATATTCGTGATACAATTAACAAAAAGATTACTTTGGAGGCAAAAACTATGAAGCATATTATGACTTTGGATACTAAGAATCTCTGTGAAAGCGCTAAGAACGGCGGTTGCGGCGAATGTCAGACTTCTTGTCAGTCTGCTTGCAAAACAAGTTGCGGCGTTGTAAATCAGCAGTGCGAAAACACAGAAAGCAAGTAATTTAAGTGCAAGAATGCCGCTCGGTGAGCGGCATTTTTTGTGGAATGGGGAGTAAAATGGTACATTGTTACAAACTCGGCGGTATGAATATCGTGCTCGATATTTATTCGGGCTCGGTGCATATAGTCGATGAAATTGCATACGACATAATTGAAAAATATGAGGATTGTGACAGGCAGGCGATAACTGCTGAAATCTTAAGTAAATATGACGTTGCAGAATCTGAAATAGACGAGTGTTTTGAACAGATTGAGGAACTCAAAAATGCAGGCAAACTCTTTGCTAAAGACACTTTTTCGGGTATGGCGGGCGAGCTTAAGGAGAGGAGTGCGGGTATAATCAAGGCACTCTGTCTGCACGTTGCACATACGTGTAATCTCAACTGTTCTTACTGTTTTGCAAGTCAGGGCAAGTATCACGGCGACCGTGCGGTGATGTCCTTTGAAGTGGGCAAACGTGCGCTTGATTTTCTCGTTGAAAATTCAGGCAGCCGCAGGAATCTTGAGGTTGACTTTTTCGGCGGCGAGCCTCTTATGAATTTTGACGTTGTAAAGCAACTCGTTGCATACGCCCGTTCAATTGAAAAGGATGCTAAAAAGAACTTCCGTTTTACGCTTACGACCAACGGCGTGCTTGTTGACGATGACGTTATCGAGTTTTCAAATAAGGAAATGAGTAACGTCGTTCTCAGTCTTGACGGCAGAAAAGAAGTTCATGACCGTTTCCGTGTCGACTATGCGGGTAACGGCAGCTGGGAGAAGATTGTGCCCAAATTCCAGAAATTTGTCAAGGCACGCGGAAATAAAAACTACTATATGAGGGGTACGTTTACCCATGCAAATCCCGACTTTTTGAAGGATATTGAGGAGATGCTTCGCCTCGGCTTTACCGAACTCAGTATGGAGCCTGCGGTATGCCCTCCGGGTGACCCGTCGGCACTCACTAAAGAGGATTTGGCGGTAGTTTTTGAGCAGTATGAAAAACTTGCAGAACTTATGCTTCAAAAACACCGTGAAGGAAAGCCTTTCACCTTCTATCACTATATGGTTGACCTTAAGGGTGGTCCGTGTATATACAAACGCATTTCGGGTTGTGGCTCGGGTACGGAATATATGGCTGTCACCCCGTGGGGTGACTTGTACCCCTGTCATCAGTTTGTCGGTGAAGAAAAGTTCAAGCTTGGCGACGTGTGGAATGGCGTTACGAATACAAAAATTCAGGATGAATTTGCCTCCTGCAACGTATATTCACGCCCCGAGTGTAAGGATTGCTGGGCAAGGCTTTATTGTTCGGGTGGATGTGCGGCAAACGCATATCATTCGACGGGCTCTGTCAAGGGCGTTTATAAGGACGGTTGTGAACTTTTCCGCAAGCGTATGGAATGTGCAATTATGCTTGAGGCGGCAAAGACGCTCGGTGGAGAATAATGAATACGCCTATCTGTGATTTTGTAAAGGAATACGCAAAGAAAGACGTTTTGCGCCTTCATATGCCCGGTCATAAGGGGCTCGGTGATATTGAAAGGTACGATATAACCGAAATAGAGGGGGCAGACGTGCTTTACAATGCAAAAGGCATAATAAAAGAGAGTGAGGATAACGCCTCATCCCTTTTCGGCACGGCAAAAACGCTCTATTCAACCGAAGGCTCGTCGCTTTGCATTCGTGCTATGCTGTTTCTTGCAAAACTTTACGGCAAAAAGCCCTTGATTGCGGCAGGCAGAAATGCTCATAAGGCGTTCGTATCTGCGGCGGCACTCTGCGATTTTGAGGTTGACTGGTTGTGTCCCGAAAATGCAGGTGTAATTTCCTGTGAAATTACGCCCGATTTTGTGGAAAACTATCTTGCAAATAATAAGCCGTCTGCGGTATATATAACGAGTCCCGACTATCTCGGCAACGTGTTGCCCGTCGGTGAAATAGCAAAGGTATGCCACAAACACGGCGTTTTGCTTCTTGTGGACAATGCACACGGTGCATATATGCGTTTTCTGCAAAAGGATGTTCATCCCATAACGCTCGGTGCGGATATGTGTTGCGATTCGGCACACAAAACCCTGCCCGTGCTGACGGGCGGTGCATATCTGCATATATCGGAAAATGCGGATAAAATGCTGTGTGAGCAGGCGGAAAATGCACTTTCACTTTTTGCTTCAACAAGTCCGTCCTATCTCATTTTGCAGTCACTCGATAAGGCAAATGAATATCTTGAAACTTACGGGGAAAAACTTGAAGTTTTTGAAAAAAGCGTTTTGCAATTAAAAGAAAGTCTTGAGGGGTATACCTTAGTCGGAGATGAGCCTCTTAAGATAACGCTTGAAACCAAGCCTTACGGTTATACGGGTGAAGAATTTGCAAAACTGCTTGAAAAGCAGGGCGTTGTATGCGAGTTTTCTGACCCCGATTACACGGTGATGATGTTAACACCCGAAACCGACCTTTCAAGGCTTTCAAAAGCACTTAACGCCATCCCTAAAAGAGAGGCGATAACAGAAAAAGCACCGCCTTTAACGGTATGTCAAAAGGTGCTTTCGATAAGAGAAGCGGTCTTTTCGCAGTCGGAAGAATTGCCCGTTTCTCTGTGTGACGGCAGGGTGCTTTCAGATACGGCTGTATCCTGTCCTCCTGCAATTCCGATAGTCGTATGCGGTGAGCGGATAGATGAAAAAGCGGTAAAGCTTTTTAAGTATTACGGCATAAATTCTTGCCGTGTTGTAAAAAAATAAGAAGAAAAATATATACAAATAAAAAAATGTGTGTTATAATACATCTTGTTTTTTAAAATTCCATACATAGAAAAAAGGAAGTGCTTCTGATGAAAAAACTTTATGAAGGTAAAACCAAAGACGTATACGGTCTTGACAACGGCAACGTAATGCTTAAGTTTAAGGACGATTGCACAGGTAAAGACGGTGTGTTTGATCCGGGCGAAAACAGTGTCGGTCTTACGATTGAAGGTATAGGCAAGGCAAATCTTGAAACGTCCGTTCACTATTTTGAACTTCTCAAAAAAGCAGGCATAAAGACTCATTACGTATCTGCAAACGTTGAAGATGCGACTATGGAAGTTCTTCCTGCAACAGTTTTCGGTCACGGTCTTGAAGTTATATGCCGTCTTGTTGCTACGGGTAGTTTTATCCGCAGATACGGTGAATATATTGAAGACGGTACTGTTCTTGAAGGCGGTTACGTTGAATGTACATTCAAGAACGATGCTAAGGGCGATCCGCTTGTAACGGGCGAAGGTCTTGCAGCACTCGGCGTAATGACACCTGCAATGTTCGAAAGCATGAAGGAGCAGACGCTTAAAATCACAAAAATCGTTGCTGACGATCTTAAGTCTATCGGTCTTGACCTTTGGGATATTAAGTTTGAATTCGGCTACAACAACGACGAAGTTATTCTTATAGACGAAATAGCATCAGGCAATATGCGTGTTTATAAGGACGGCAAGATTGTTGAACCCGTAGAACTCACAAAGCTCATACTCAACAGATAAATAAAAAAAGAGACCATATAGGTCTCTTTTTTTATCCAATTATGTAGAACTGTTCTATTATATCCGTCAGAGTAGCCTCGCTTGTAGTTGAGATTGTGATGTAAATAAGATATTCGCCGACATTTTTGCATAACTGCTTCTGGTAGAAGTCATTTTCTCCGAGGGTGCTGTGTATCAGGGTGGAGGGGAAACGCTCGTTACCGATTTTTGTAATGACAACCCCCGACTCTTTGGCTTTGTCAAATCCCGCTGAAACAAGCACATCTTCAAGCTCGGGGAGGGCGAGTCTGAGCATTGCAACCAATGCGTCTTCATCGTAATTTCCCTTGCCCTTTTTTTCCATAATAACATTAATGCTGCTAAAATCGTTGGTATTCTGAGCAAACATATCGTATATGAGCTCTGCATTCTTGACTGTTTCTTCGTACTCGTCACCTATAAGGTCGGTTGCCAGATTGTTTAATTCCTTGATTTCATCTTCCGTATGGAATCTCCAGTCATCTCCAAGGGCAATGCCAAGACCTATAAAGGGATTTTCGTAAGTGTTATCCACGATTGTACCCAAAGAAAATTCGGGTTCGGGTGGCTGCACGAGCGGAGTTTTAGGTGAACATGCCGTAAAGGAGAACAGCATAACGAGTGCGAGAACCAATGATATTATTTTTTTCATAATCAGACCCCTTTTCTTTAACGTTGTTACTTACAGTATACTACACAAAAAGCGGATTGTAAATTAAAAAGAGGTCTGCTATGACCTCTTTTACAGATATTTTCGTATATCAACGGCAAGTTTTTCTTCGAGGTTTATCAGGCGTTTTGCGATGTCTTTTGACACCTCGTCCGCCGCCTCGTACTGATTTAGATAGCGGTTGAGCGACTTTACACCCATATTGCAACCGTCGGTCATCAGATCTGCAACGGTTTCGTCCGATTCATCTGCCGCCAACTTCACGTTGGTTTTAATCCAGGACATTCCCTTTGCGATGGGGTTCGGATCTTTTCCATCGTCGTGGAATCGCTCTAACGCGGCTTGTACTTCGTCGTTCAGTTTAACGTGTTCGTTCCGACACCGGGTCAAGTATTCTTTTAATTCTTTGCTATGCACCGCGTCGAGAACGTCGTCAATGGACGAAACTCCCATCTTGACCCCAGCGTCACATTCTCGCAATAATTTTATGGTATCTTGTTCAATCATGACTTTTGTCCTTTCAAATGATTTCCCGGATCAGTCCCACAACCGTCCGTTTTGCCCGTTTTGCCATCTGTTGTAATGAGGGGGAATGATGGCAAGAACTTTTACATAAAATCACACCTGCGGCGATATGGGCAGCGGCGATGACAGCAACGGCAGTGCCCAAAGAGATTTTGCCGCAATGGTTTTTTCGATTTAACATTAACATAGCGATTCTCCTTTTTCCTTATTTGGTATTATTGTCTCCGAAAATAAGAGAAATCTACAGGAAATTTTTTATAATTTCCGATTTTTTTCAAATTTACCTCTTGACAAACGGTTATAAAGTTGCTATAATATATAGGCATGAAAATTTCATATCCGCGGTCGTGGTGGAATCGGCAGACACGCTACTTTGAGGTGGTAGTGGGCTTCGCTCGTGTGGGTTCAAGTC
>JAZQAK010000023.1:0-3664 GCA_045545175.1 Feifaniaceae bacterium | reverse complement strand
CCAGAACTCTGTACACACACTTGCGGCAGCTGACGTTAAGGTTGGTGAATGGAATTCCCTTTCCGGCTCTAAGGTTCTCGAAGGTCAGGAATACAACTCCGAATCCTGTACTATCTTCCTTCCTACATACCCCGCAGAAGGTACTACAGGCGATGAATTCTACCTTGATAACCTCAGACTTTACTGGAAGCCCGCAAAGGCAAACCTCACAGTTTACGGCGGTTCCAACGCAGACTACGAAACAGTAACTCTCAAGAATGTTTCCACATCCGCTTCAATTGACGAAGTAATCGCATTGCTTCCCGGCAGCGAATACGGTAAGATCACAGGTCTTGCTGATATGGACGGCAACAAGCTCACAGACCTCGGTCTTGTTACAAGCAAGTCTGTTGTAGCAATCTGGACTCCTTGGGTGGTTCTCGAAGGCGGTCAGGAATTCCCTGTTGATGAAAAGGGTTGTACTAAGACACAGTGGAGTGGTGCTTACGGTGACACAGCTGAAGTCGGTAACGGCGGCGCTCAGGTAACAGGTGCTGTTTCCTGGATGTGGGGTAACGGTTGGTACTCCGAAAACGGTAACATGTACAGAGTACAGGATACAGTTGCTATCGGCGAAAACAACGCAGGCGGCACAACAGCTGCATGGTCAACTCCCGCTGTTCACGGTACTGAAGAAGGCGGTCTTATCAGAGACGAAATCAATACAAATCTTCCTGCAGGTAACGATGCAGAATATGTACTCATTAAGTACAGATATACAAATCTTCCCAACCTTGCTGACGTTGTAGCAAATGACCCCAACCCCGATGGAAAGAAGTATTCTCTTTCTGCTAACGGTGAAGAACTCACATACTACGACAGAAACGGCGATACTAAAGTATTCGATATGTCTCCTGAATACGGTGCAAGATACTATGTAAGAAGACATACTAACAACTATTCCTACGGCGGCGGTTATACATTGCACGAAAACGAACTCTTCGTTGAAGGCGAATGGCTCTATGACTTTGTTCCCTTCGTTGATGTTATGAATACAGAAGGTGTTAACAGAGTTACTATTCAGAGATACAACCTCTTCGACCAGATGGTAACAGAATACGACTATGTTCGTTTCGTAAAGCTCGGCGAAGAAGAAGACGTTGTTCTTCCTGAAATTCCCGTAGAACCCGGTGCGGTTGAAGCTCCTAAGTCTCTTGAAGAAAATACAGCAATGAGACTTGAAGAAGGCAAGGAAAACGGTATCCGCTTCAAGGCTACTATGACATCCGATGCAAACAACAAGGCAACTTCAATCGGTTGGGCAGTTGTTTCCTACGATAAGTTCATGGTTGATAACACTTCTTACGATGCTCTTACAGTTGATAACGCAGGTATCGTTGCTTACCAGAGAGAAGACGGCACAAACAAGGCTAACTTCTTCGATACATCCGATGACGAAGCTCTCGTATTTGCTGCTACTCTTAAGGGTATTCCCGAAGATAACTATGCAAGCTACGTTATCATAAGACCTTTCATTAAGGTTGAAGATACTTACTACTACGGTACTGCATACGCTACATGCCTCTACGATATCGCAGCAGCAATCTACTATGATGATCCCGATGCATACGATGCATTGACAGAAGAACAGCAGCTTTACGTTGAAGACGTAGTTCTCTACTGCGAAGACAACGGTTTGGTTTAATCCAAAAGCTTAGAAACTTATAGTGAACGCACCCTTCGGGGTGCGTTCTTTTTGTATGAAGAAAACCACGCGATAGTCGCGTGGTTCAACAAAGGTTTACCGTTGAACAGAGAATAGATTAAGAGTAAAATTGTGGCAAAGGCTCCCTCCGGGAGGGAGCTGTCGCCGAAGGTGACTGAGGGAGAATGCGAAATTTCAATCAAGCAGTTGCAATGAGACCGCGGAAAATTTAAAAGTTCGCAGTCTCCTTCCACCGCAAGCGGTCCCCCTTCCTCTCGGAGGAAGGCTTTTTGTGAAACCCATTTATGATAGCAAGTAACAGTTGCATGGCTGGCAGGCTAACCTAAAAACGCACTTGTGCGTTGCCAGTAGTGGGTAGGGGTTTACCCGAAAATGAAATACCACCCGTTTTACGTGTGGATATTTATTTGTAAATTGCGTTAGTTAAGCGACATCGAAGGTTTGTGAATAGCAAAGATGTGCCGTGCGCTTGCTGTCGGGCTTTCCCGACCGCTTTGTCCGTTTTTTTGTTGATTTTGTCAGATGTATGTTTTTTGCGGGTATGATGTTGACATAAATTTGTGAAAATGGTACAATAAGGTGTATAATTTTACGGGTGTAGTGTTGAAAATTGCACTCAAAAGGAGACTTTGATATGAAAAAGTTTTTGAGCTTGCTGCTTGCTGTCATGATGATATTTTCTACAGTCAGCTTTGCGGCTCCCACAGCGGTAATAACACTTGACTCTGCTTCTGAATCGGTAGTTCCTGTTGCAGAAGAAAGTGTTGTGCCTCAAGAAACAGCAGAGCTTTCTGCTGATGATATATGGTATGATGCCGAAATGGGTATCAAACTCTTTGTTATCGACCTTGACGGTGATACAAAGTATACAACAGCCGCACTTTCTCAGCTTAACGCAAGAATTGACGGCTCAAATGATAATGTTGCTTCAAACGGTCTTTACCTTTCGGCAATCGGTAGAGTAAACCCCGAATATGCTTCCTATGCCGATACCTTCAAGTACTCCTTCAAGGACGGCGGAACACCTACGGTTGAAGGTACAGACGATAAGTATTTTAAGCATACAACATCAGCAAGATCTTCCGTAATGGTTGCAAATCCCTTTGTCGGTGACGGTGCATATACCCTTGTATTTAACCATAACGCCGATACGGAATTTACCATTCACTCGGGTTATACAGGCGGAACTGTTACAGAAACACCCGTTGACGCACAGTGGACTACTGCCGCATATACAATTGATATTGCAGCACAGGGAGGTGACGACTATATCAGAATGTATGCTTCCTCTGCACCCGGCACATACTCCATTGACGATGTTGCACTCTTCTATAAGCCTGACGGCTGGACAGCTCCCGAAGAAGACGGCGGTGACGAAGAAGAAACCGTAACCGAAACTTGGTATGACCTTGAAAAGGGTACACTTCTCTTCAATATGGACTTCGATAAGGATAATAGCGGTAATGCTGTTGCGACAACTGCATATGATGGCATTTCCCTCGGCTCTTACTCTGCAGGCGCAGGTGAACTCGTTTCTGGACTTGGTAGGCTCAATCCCGACGTTGCGGGCAACTATGATGTAGGCTTCAGATACACCACAAGCGGTTCTGCGGCTCTTGGTGATGAAAATGGTAATAAGTACCTTTCCCTTAATTCAAACGGAAGTAATCAGATTTCTCTGTACCTCGGTAATACCTATACAAAGACGGGTACATATGTGTTTGAATATAAGTATAAGCTCGTGTCAACAGGTGCAACTACCGCAAATAATATCACCTATAATACACTTACACCTGTTGAGGGCGGTACAGATGCTTATACCTTTGACACATGGGTGACAGAAACTGCAACCTTTGAGGTTTCTTCCATTCCTTCCTACTCAAGAGTAATGTTCTATGGTGCTGGTAACTATTCCACATCCGATAAGCTTTACCTCGATGATATCAAGGTTTGGTACTA
>JAZQAK010000022.1:0-88281 GCA_045545175.1 Feifaniaceae bacterium | reverse complement strand
ATCCAGCCTCTGTCGGTACGGCCCCACATGGTAGCGCCTACCGCCTTCTGCTCCAGGATCTCCACCCGGTCGTTGGGACCGTACTGGCCCACAAGGGCATAGCCGGTACCGGCATTTTCTCGAATGTTCAAATGCTGATTCACTTTAATGGTGCCCATCAGCTTTTTCGGCGCTTCGGGCTTCTCTTCAGGTTTTTCCTCGGGCTTTTCCTCGGGCTTTTCCTCGGGTACAACTTCAGTTTTACCTTCTTCCTTTTCTTCAGGAAGTGTTTCAGATGTTTCATCCTTAACTATTTCGTCGGGTGTTTCTTCTTTATCAATGATAACACCCTCTTTATCGGGATTATCATCAATCACAACTGCGCTTGTGCAGGCGCTTGTGAAAAGTAATGCCACTGCCA
This sequence comes from Feifaniaceae bacterium, assembly GCA_045545175.1. Taxonomy (GTDB): domain Bacteria; phylum Bacillota; class Clostridia; order Oscillospirales; family Feifaniaceae; genus RGIG6165. The sequence continues at coordinate 87,881 of JAZQAK010000022.1, read as the reverse complement.
TAAGAATGAGTAATAATTTTTTCATAAATCCTCCAAAATCATTTATTTACCGTATGTATAACACACCGATAATCAGTATAACATTTTCTGCGTACGCTTTCAAGATAAATATAAAAACAGAGTCATTGTACAACGACTCTGTTTTTTATATTATTCAAACATCAGTTTAATAAACAAACCGCCCTGAACCGTTCTGTGACGGAATCCACGCATATGAGAAGTGTCCGTATAGTACCAGTCGGTCATAGGTGCCCATGAGCGCATGGTATTATATGCCAACCAAAGTCTGTCTACAAGACAGTTGAAATCGTCCTTATTGTCTGCAAGAGATGCAGCCCATACAAGCCAGTCAGACTTTGTATATTTTTCTCTGGAATCGAGCGGAACACCGTAAATGAGCTGTTCCTTTTTATAACGTTCAATCTCACCCTTATAAAACTCTTCGGGGAAAAGATTTGTTCCCCACAATTTATCCCAGACAGCATTATACTTTAAAGAGAAGGTTTCGGGTCTGTCGTAAGCAAGACGTGAGCTTCCGTCAGAGTTTCTTGCCCTTTCAACGAGAGATGCGGCATACTCTTTTGCTTTAGACATCATTTTTTCAGATTCTGCTGTTTCCCCGAGTCTTTCGAGAATACGAGCATAGCCTGCAATACCCATTATCGCCTTGATAGAAAGGTTGACGTTGTGTGCTATGCGACCTGCAAAGTCATCGGTACAAAGCTGTGTTTCAGGATCAAGACCGTATTTAATAAGATATTCATTCCACTTTCTGATAGATTCAATGTGTTCTTTTGCAAACGAAGCATCATTTTCAGCTTCAGCAATAGCAGCAAAAAGAATTATCATATTTCCGCTTTCTTCAACGGGCATCTGTCTTTCGGTTTTTATAATCATCTCAGGACGCTTGATACTGTAAACTTCACCGTTAACCCATGGATAGCGGCCTGCATCGTGTGGCGGAAAGTCAAATACCCATTCATCCATAGCATCATACTTCAGTATCGGACGAAGCATACCTTTAAGAAGTTCTGTATTATAAAGCAGAAATAACGGCGCAGACGGATACGTAACGTCCACCGTCGCAGCACAACCGTTGGAATGACACTCTTTTGAAATAAAGAGATTATTACTCTCGTTATCTACCACCAATTTATGAGCAGCCATTACCTGACGGGTAGCCAAAAGTAACAGATCTGCATACTTTTCACTTCCCTTTTCAGTTGCTTCTTTTCTCACTCTGTCAGAGAAATCATTGCAACGTGCAAGTGTGGTTTCGTAATCTTTCGCCGCCTCTGCAATGGCTTCTTCAATCGTTTTACCGTCTTTTTTCCAGTATGCCTTGAGATTTTCACCGAAATACTGGATACTTTCAATATCATCGTAAGCAAAGAGGAAAAGTGCATCGTTTTTGAGTTCTGCCTCTGCAGTAACTGCATACATAGCGTCAAATATGGTATGACCTACAACACCTTCACCCTTAACACCAAGGTAGAAATAACCCCAGTCGATACGGACGTCATCACCGCAGCGATTGAGCACCTTCTGGATGCCGTTACCCATACGGATTGCAGTAACACCGTCGATGTCTACCGGGTCACCGATAGCAATTCCCTCACCTTTTGAGTTAAGCACCAATTCTTCAGAAGCTAAAAATTTAACCTTTACGTCATGTTCTTTGTTATCAAGGCTTTCGTAAGAAACCCTCGCATACGCAACGGGACGCGAAGAATAGTAAAGGTCTTCCACCAATGTAGGAGACGTGAAATGAACGGTAAGGCGAATAGCATCATTCTTGTACGTGATAATCGTAGAATGAGCATCAATTTCGGTGTCCTCAACCTCTATTACAGGTTTTTTCGACTTTCTGTTCTGACCGAGAAAATGATATTCCTCTCCGTCAACAAAAACTCTGCCGTACATTGTGTTCGGCTTTGCTGTCCAATGGATTGTGTTTTTGAGAACCGATTCTTCCGTCCAGATAGAAAAATACGGGTCAATGTTGATAATAGGGGTTGCAGGCGGACGTAATTTCATAGCAATTCTTCTCCTTGAAAATTTGTAGTGATTTTATTATAATAAGTCATATAGGCTTTGTAAATGTACATTTTAATTATAAAAGTGAGGAAAACAATTTGAACGAGTATTTGAAGCCCTTTACTAATTCGGATAAAAAAATGCCTTTATACGTAAAACTGGCGGGTATTACGTATCCTGACCCAACTTACCGTATTTCGAGAACAGATTCAAAAATAGCAGTAGTTGAATACGTTACGGACGGCGAAGGTTATATATCTCTTGGTGACAAAACGCACCACATAGGTAAAGATACGGTATATTTTCTTCCCCCGAACGAAAGACACAGTTACTGTGCCGACAAAGATAATCCTTATACAAAAATTTTTATGAACGTTTCGGGAAGTCTTTGTGAGCATCTTATCCACGTCTACGGTCTTTCGGGAAACTATATTTTTGACGGTAAAGGATTAAAACCCGTTTTCGAAAAGATAGTTGCAACCATTCAGTCCGATATGTCGGACAACGAAATGCAATTCATTCTTCAGGGACTTTTTACGGAAATAATTTCAAGACTCTCTGTTGAACTGGATAAAAACAAATACAGTGACGAAGCACTTAAACTAAAAAAGTATCTTGATTCAAACCCGCACAGACTTGTATCGGCAAAGGAACTTTCCAAAACAATATTTCGCTCGCAGGACTACTGTCAAAAACTGTTTTACCGTGAATTTGGCATTACCCCCTATGCTTACCAGCTTGAACAAAAAATGCAGACAGCCAAATCTCTGCTGACCGATACAAATATGTCGATAGGAGAAATCGCTAAAAAAATCGGGTATACCGATATTCACTATTTTTCAAATCTATTTTTAAAGAAATGTAATTGCAGACCTTCTGACTACAGAAAAAACAAAAGATAATCTTTTATTTGCTAATTTTTGCATGAAGGATTATAATAGTAAGTGTGTTATTATGCTTTAAGAAAGGTGTAAAATCATGAAATACGACGTTGCGATTATCGGCGGCGGTATCGGCGGTCTTATGGCGGCTTACCGTCTTAAGCAAAACAACCCTGATACAAAAATCGTTATAATTGAAAAAGGTTTTGACCTTACGAAGCGTCACTGCCCTGCGGGAAGTGACAAAAAATGTATCCACTGTAAAATTTGCAGTATAACGAGCGGTTATGCAGGTGCAGGTGCATTTTCTGACGGAAAATTCAATCTCGGCACGGCATACGGCGGCACTATCGGCGAAGACCTCGGTGAAGACGTTGCAATGAAATATATCAACGAAGTGGACAACATTCTCCACAGTTTTTCGGACGATTATCCCGAGCTTTACAAATCAAATGAAGCGTTAAAACTCAAGTGTCTGCAAAACAACCTCCGACTTCTTGATATGAACGTGCGTCATCTCGGAACGGACAAGAACTTCCGCACGATGCAACTTCTCATAGAATCACTTGAAAATTCGGGTGTGGAAATGCTTTCTCTCACCGACTGTACGGACGTGTCGCGCAATGCCGACGGTTCGTATGACGTTTCGACCGTAAGCGGTAATACAAAGGCTGTGTATAATGCCGGAAAAGTTATCGTTGCAACGGGCAGAAGCGGTGCTGAATTCGTAAAGCGCCTCTGCGAAAAATTTGACATTACGATAAATGCCAACTCGGTCGACATCGGTGTTCGGGTTGAAATGAAGGATATTATTTGGAGAGAATTTTCAAGCCAGATATACGAGCCTAAAATACTCTACCGCACGAAGACGTTTGAGGACAGAACGAGAATGTTCTGTTTTAATCAGGGCGGTCTTGTTTCTGCCGAAAACAACCACGGTGTTATTACGGCAAACGGTCACTCATACGCTGAGCCCGAAAAGAAAACCGAAAACTGCAACTTTGCAATTCTTTCTTCAATTCATTTCAGGGGTGATTTCAACAAGCCCACGGAGTACGCCGAAAATATCGCAAAGAATACAAACTTTGCAGCGGAAGGAAACATTATGGTGCAACGTTTCGGCGATTTAATAAGAGGACGCCGTACAAACGAGCACAGGCTTGCTTCAAATACGGTTATTCCCACAATGAAGGCGTTCCCGGGGGATCTTTCAATCGTTCTCCCCTACCGCGCCCTTACTAATATAATAGAAACGATTTATGCGCTCGACAAGGTTGCACCCGGTACGGCAAACGACGATACGCTTCTCTACGGATGTGAAAACAAATACTATTCCATCCGTCCCGAGCATAACGAGAATTTTGAGATAACCGACGGAATGTATCTTATCGGTGACGGAAGCGGTCTTACGAGAGGTCTGTCGCAAAGCGGTGCAATGGGCATTTACGTGGCTGATAAAATAGGCGGTGTTAAATAAATTATGATGATTTCAACAAAGGGCAGATATGCTTTGTATGTTATGCTCAAACTTGCAAAAGACAAAAGCGGTGACTACGTTTCAATCAAGACCATATCCGACAGTGAGGATATGCCGCAGAAATATCTTGAAACGATAGTATCTATGCTGTACAAAGGCGGTCTGCTCGAAAGTAAAAGAGGCAAAGAGGGCGGTTACAGGCTCACCAAAGCGCCGAGTGAATACTCAGTGGGTGAGATACTGCATCTTACCGAAGGGTCACTTGCCCCCGTTGCCTGCCTTGAAAAAGGAGCAGGAAAGTGTGAAAAAGCGGATATCTGCGATACCCTTCCCCTCTGGATAAAACTTGACGGGATGATAAATAACTTTCTTGACGGTATATCACTTGAAGACCTTGTAAATAATGATATATAGTTATTGACACTCAATATACTATGTGCTATAATTCCTATCGGACAAGTAGGAATTATAGCATTTTGTTTTTAATTGCTTGAATATATCTGAAATTTCAAGTCAATGATAAGTCTAAAAAGGAGTAATAAAATGACTGTTTACGCAGATAATGCTGCAACAACCAAAACAAGTAAAACTGCAGTTGCCGCTATGGTGGACTGTATGGAAAAATACTGGGGCAATCCCTCAAGTCTTCACACCGTCGGTCAGGAGGCTGCCGAAGTTCTTGCAGATGCAAGAGAAAGGGCTGCTAAAATCCTCGGTTGCGAAGCACGTGAGATATATTTCACGTCAGGCGGAAGTGAGGCAGATAACCAGGCAATTATATCTGCCGCAACCATAGGTGAGAGAAAAGGCAAAAAGCACATTATTTCAACCTCTATCGAGCATCACGCCGTTTTGCACACGCTCAAAAGGCTTGAGAAGAAAGGTTTTGAAATCACACTTCTTCCTGTCGGTGTGGACGGTATTGTATCGGCAGAGCAGGTTGAAAATGCACTCAGGGAAGACACGTGTCTTGTTACGATAATGTATGCCAACAACGAAATCGGCTCAATTCAGCCGATTGCCGAAATCGGTGAAGTTTGTAAAAATCACGGTGTGCTTTTCCACACGGATGCCGTACAGGCAGCAGGTCACGTCCATATAGACGTGAAAGAGCAGAATATAGATATGCTTTCACTTGCCGCACATAAATTCCACGGTCCCAGAGGTGTCGGCCTTCTCTATGCAAAGAAAACGATTCCGCTTACAAACATAATTGACGGCGGTGCACAGGAACGTGGCAAGCGTGCAGGTACGGAAAATATGCCTGCAATAGTCGGTATGATAGCCGCACTTGAAGAGGCGGTGGCAAATCTTGATAAAAATTCCGCTTACGTATCAGCACTCAGGGACAGACTTATTGAAGGTCTTTCAAAAATCCCGCACAGTGCGCTCAACGGTGACCGCAACAAGCGTCTGCCCGGAAACGTGAGTTTCTGTTTCGAAGGCATCGAGGGTGAATCGCTTCTCCTTCTGCTTGATGAGAAGGGCATTTATGCTTCATCGGGTTCCGCCTGCACATCGGGTTCGCTTGACCCGAGTCACGTGCTTCTTGCCATAGGCAGACCGCACGAAGTGGCACACGGCTCACTCAGGCTTTCAATTTGCGAAGAAAACACCAAAGAAGAAATAGATTATATAATAGAAAACGTACCAAAAGTAGTTGACTATCTGCGTCAGATGTCACCGCTGTGGCATGATCTTGAGGAGGGAAAGAAAAACCATGTTATATAGTGAAAAAGTAATGGACCATTTTAAAAATCCCCGCAACGTCGGAATAATCGAGGATGCTGACGGTGTCGGCGAAGTCGGCAACGCAAAATGCGGCGACATAATGAAGATATATCTCAAAATTGAGAACGACATTATAACTGACGTAAAGTTCAACACCTTCGGTTGCGGAAGTGCAATTGCATCAAGTTCAATGGCAACCGAGCTCATAATGGGCAAACCGCTTTCACAAGCGCTTGAACTCACCAACAAAGCAGTTGCAGAGGCACTTGACGGACTTCCGGCACACAAACTCCACTGTTCTGTCCTTGCTGAAGAAGCAATAAAGTCTGCTATTAAAGACTACTACGACAAGAACGGCATTGAGTATGATAAGGAACTTTTCCGCGAAGTTTCGTGCGAGCACTGTCACTAAAGTTAAAAACCGACCACTTAAAAGTGGTCGTTTTTTAATTTTATTAGGTTTTTATGGTTAAAATTTAATACTTCAAGGCAGAAACGCCGAAAAATCAAAAGAATTGGCTTTAAGATTTTATTTTATTAACTTTTTCTGTTTAAATTACTTCATTTTTGGATATAATATTTAGTATTATTTTTACTATTGGGAGAGATGATTATGGCAATCAAAAACACATATCTCACAGAGCTCATGGAGACGGTTGTAAAAAGAAATCCCGGTGAACCGGAATTTCATCAGGCAGTACAGGAAGTGCTCGAATCTCTTGAGCCTGTTATAGAAAAGCACCCCGAATATATAAAAGCAGGTGTTATTGACAGCATCGTAGAACCTGAACGTATCATCAAGTTCAGAGTTCCGTGGGTAGACGATAACGGTAACGTTCACGTAAACCGCGGTTTCAGAATTCAGTTTAACGGTGCGATCGGTCCTTACAAGGGCGGTCTTCGTTTCCATCCTTCAGTATACGAAGGTATAATTAAGTTCCTCGGCTTTGAACAGACTTTCAAGAACTCACTTACGGGTCTGCCCATCGGCGGTGCCAAGGGCGGTTCTGACTTTGACCCCAAGGGCAAGTCTGATATGGAAGTTATGCGCTTCTGCCAGAGCTTTATGACAGAACTTTCAAAGTATATCGGCGCTGATACTGACGTTCCTGCAGGTGACATCGGTGTAGGTGCTCGTGAGATAGGTTACCTTTTCGGTCAGTATAAGAGACTTCGTGACGAATTCACGGGCGTTCTCACAGGTAAGGGTCTTACCTACGGCGGAAGCCTTGCAAGAAAAGAAGCAACGGGCTTCGGTCTCTGCTACTTCACAAAGGAAATGCTTGCTGAAAAGGGACAGAGCTTTGAAGGCAAGACGGTTGTTGTATCAGGTTCAGGTAACGTTGCAATCTACGCAGTACAGAAGGCTACGGAACTCGGTGCAAAGGTTGTTGCAATGAGCGACTCAAACGGTTACGTTTACGACAAGAACGGTATTGACCTTGACACAGTTAAGGAAATCAAGGAAGTTCGTCGCGGCAGAATCAAGGAATACGTTGACGTGCATCCCGAAGCAGAATATCACGAAGGCTGCAAGGGCATCTGGACTGTAAAGTGTGACATTGCACTTCCCTGCGCTACACAGAACGAAATCGACGGTGAATCGGCACAGGCTCTTGTAAACAACGGCGTATATGCTGTTGCAGAAGGTGCAAATATGCCTTCAACACCCGAAGCTATCCACACGTTCCAGTCAAACGGCGTTCTTTTCGGACCCGCAAAGGCTGCAAATGCAGGTGGTGTTGCAACGTCTGCTCTTGAAATGAGCCAGAACTCAATGAGATATTCATGGACGTTTGAAGAAGTTGATGCAAAGCTTCACGACATTATGGTTAACATCTACAAGAACGTTTCAAGTGCTGCCGCAGAATACGGTATGGCAGACAATCTTGTTGCAGGTGCAAACATTGCAGGCTTTATCAAGGTTGCTGAAACGATGAAGGCTCATGGAGTAGTTTAATTTGGATATAAAGAGGATGGTATCATCCTCTTTTTTCTTGACAACAAATAAATGTATTGTTATAATACTTTTATTATATAAAAACACTGTGACAGGGACAAAGCGATTGTTTCACTTTTCAGAGAGTTGCCGTTTGGTGCAAGGCAATACTGTGTGCAATAGCAAACTCACCCCCGAGTGGCTGACTGAACGGATTTTTCTTATTAGGAAGGACGGTTTCCGCCGTTATCGGATAACGTATTCGCCAAAAGCCGATACGTGAGTGGGCTGTTTTCAGCCAAGTGGAGTGGTACCGCGGAAGTTTTATTGCTTTCGTCTCTGAAAATGAGGCGAAAGCATTTTTATTTATGATTGAGAGGAAACGTATATGAAAAACTTTAACAATTACAAAAAGTTATTTTTTGAACCGCCCGTAAAGGAAATGAAGTGGACAAAGAAGTCCTATATTGACCGTGCGCCCATATGGTGCTCAGTTGACCTTCGTGACGGTAATCAGGCTCTTATGATACCTATGAGTCTTGAAGAAAAACTTGAGTTTTTCAAACTTCTCGTAAAAATAGGTTTTAAGGAAATCGAAGTCGGCTTCCCTGCCGCTTCGGAGACGGAATATAACTTTCTCCGTACTCTTATTGAAGAAAATCTCATCCCCGATGACGTTACCGTTCAGGTGCTCACCCAGGCGAGAGAGCATATTATAAGAAAGACGTTTGATGCATTAAAGGGCTGCAAAAATGCTATCGTGCACCTTTACAACTCAACGTCTGTCGCACAGAGAGAGCAGGTTTTCCGCAAATCAAAGGAAGAAATAATCGCTATCGCCGTTGAAGGTGCAAAACTTTTCGATAAAATTGCAAAGGAAGAGGGCGTTTCATACCGTTATGAATACTCCCCCGAATCCTTCACGGGTACGGAGCCCGAATATGCACTTGAAATATGCAACGCCGTACTTGACGTATGGCAGCCGACGGCTGACAGAAAGGCAGTTATAAATCTTCCCGTTACGGTTGAAACTTCAATGCCTCACGTCTATGCAAATCAGGTTGAGTATATGTGCGACAATCTCAAATACAGAGAAAACGTAGTCGTATCACTTCACCCCCACAATGACAGAGGTACGGCAGTTGCAGACTGTGAACTCGGTCTGCTTGCAGGTGCCGACAGAATCGAGGGTACACTTTTCGGAAACGGCGAAAGAACGGGTAATGCCGACATTATCACGGTTGCGATGAATATGTTCTCACAGGGTGTTGACCCCTGCCTCGACTTTTCAAATATGCCTGCTATATGCGAGCTTTACGAAAGCGTTACGAGAATGAGCGTATATGAGCGTACACCCTATGCAGGTAAACTCGTATTTGCTGCATTCTCAGGTTCACATCAGGATGCTATTGCTAAGGGTATGCAGTGGCGTAACGAAAAGGACTGCGACCACTGGGAAGTGCCCTATCTTCCCATCGACCCGAAGGACGTTGGCAGAGAATACGAAACGGACGTTATTCGTATCAACTCACAGTCGGGCAAGGGCGGTATCGGCTATCTGCTTGAAAGCGTATTCGGCTACAACCTTCCCAAGAAGATGCGTGAGGACGTCGGCTATACGGTTAAAGACGTTTCCGACCATAAGCATGCAGAACTTTCACCTGCCGAAGTGCGTGATATATTCACCGCACAGTACATTAACGTCAATGACCCTGTAAAACTTGTTGACTTCAATTTTGTACGCGGTCTTGAAATGATTGCAACGGTTACGATAGAAAAAGACGGTGTCACAAAGGATATCAAGGCAACGGGTAACGGCCGTCTTGACGCCGTTTCAAACGCCATAAAGAAGGAACTTGGTATCGATTACACCGACCTTACGTATTCACAGGATGCTCTTACAACAGGCTCATCCTCACAGGCTATTTCTTATATCTCACTCACCTTCCCCGACGGCAAACTCGTATGGGGTGCAGGCGTTCACGACGATATTCTCACCTCGTCAATTTATGCACTCTTCAGTGCAATCAACCGCAAGTTAAAAGAGGAAAATAAATGAAAACTACGTTAAAGGGCACTTTGATGCTCATTCTGACGGCGGCAATATGGGGCTCGGCATTCGTTGCACAGAAAAGTGCGCTTGATTTAATCGGCCCGTTTACGCTTCAGTCTGTCCGTTCTTTTCTCGGTGCAATCGCACTGCTTCCGATAATTTTAATAAATAACCGCAAGGAAAAGAAAATGCAGACTGCCCCTAAAAATAACAAAAGGCTTATTTTAACGGGTATTGCCTGCGGTGTCATACTTTGCATTGCCTCCTGCCTCCAGCAGATAGGACTCAGTTTTGAGGGTATGGATTCGGGCAAAGCAGGTTTTATAACCGCTATGTACATAATTCTCGTTCCCGTATGCGGTATATTTACGGGAAGAAAAATTTCTGCGAGAATGTGGCTTTGCGTTGTCGGTGCAGTAACGGGTTTATATCTTTTGTGTATGGGCGGTAAAAGCAGTTTTTCACTTGCCCCCGAGGATGCTTACGTGTTGCTGTGTGCCGTAGTTTACACTATACACATCATTGTAATAGATAAATGGGGTGCACTCGTTGACGGCGTAAAACTCTCCTGCATACAGTTTTTAACGTCGGGCGTTTTAGCCGCGGTACCTATGTTTATATTTGAACAGCCAAACGTGGCGTATATGCTTGACGTGTGGTTTCCGATTTTCTATGCGGGCGTTATGTCCTGCGGTGTTGCATATACACTCCAGATTCTCGCACAAAAACACGTACAGCCAACGCTTGCTTCCCTGCTTATGAGTTTAGAGTCGGTTTTTGCCGTACTTAGCGGTGCACTCATATTAAATGAAGTTATGAGCAGTTACGAATACGTCGGCTGCATACTTATGTTTGCCGCAATAATCGTTTCACAGCTCCCCGAAAAAATCAAAATCAAAAAAACCGTTTCCTAAGAAACGGTTTTTTCTTTTTTTGTTTTATACATTATCGAGCAGATAAGGGAGGTCAGCGGTATCGTCATAAGTATACCGAAACTGCCCACTAAAATCTGCAGAAGTTCGGTTATTATAAGTTCCATATTGAGAAGTTCAATGAGTGTCGGCTGATTCACCATAAGCACGAGCGTCATGGCAAGTGAACTTCCTATGTATGCAAGGACGAGCGTGTTTGCCATAGTGCCCATCATATCCCTGCCTATCGTCATACCCGAGCCCATAAGCTGTACTCTTGAAAGGTTTGGTGCCTTTGCATTAACCTCCTGCAGAGATGACGATATGGAAATAGAAACGTCCATTACCGCACCTATTGCACCGATTGTTATCGCCGCAAACGTGATGGCATTGAGATTTATCGGTGAACTTGTGGGAAGCAGTGTCAGATGATAACTACTGTCATCCACCATACCCGTCAGTTTCATTATATTACTCATTACAAGCGTAAGTCCACCGCACACAAGCATACCCGAAAAACAACTTATTGCCGCCGCAATACTCTGCTTTTTTATGCCGTATACAACAAGAAGCGTCATCACGATTATAAAGGTGCAGGTTATCACCGTCCACACATATATATTCTGTCCTGACAGACACGCCGGAAGAAACACAACGAAAACCGACAAAACGGTAAATCCCAGTGAAATAATCGTGTTAAAACCTTTTTTACCGCCAAACAATAAAAGACATGCAAGAAAGGCAATGAGAAGAACAAAAAGACTGTCCGTTCTTCTGTATTCCGAGAAGGAATACTCCGTTTCCGAGCCTTCGGCGTTGCTGTATATGAGCACCTTATCCCCTATTTCAACTTCCTTTGCGGAATAGATATAAACGTCGTCTATAATCTGCTCACACGTGACGTTTTTACCCTTGTTTTCGCCCGAAGTTATCTCTGCAAGAAAGGTCACTCGGGTGGACTTTATCTCATCATCATATTCCGCCCTGTGCTTTTCAAGCACTACGGCATCAAGTGCCGGCTCAACGTCCTTACTGAAAACGTCAAAATCATTACGGGCTACCGCATTTCCCACAACGAGAAATGCAACCGACAGAATGATGGTTAATATATAGACCGTCATTCTGCTTTTGTCGCCCTTAAAGAAACTTAAAAATTTCATAAATTATTTACCGCAACACTTTTTATATTTGAGACCGCTTCCGCAGGGACAGGGATCGTTTCTGCCCACTTTTTTGCTTTCGTTTCTCACGGTCGCCTGCTTTTCACCTGAGCGTCCTTCACTCATGGGTGTTGCAACTTCTTTTCTCTTTATTTCTTCACCCTTGCGGATACGCATTGTGAATACCATACGAACGGTATCTTCACGGATATCTTCATTCATACCCTCGAACATATCGTAGCCGATATTTCTGTATTCAACAACAGGATCGTGCTGTGCATACGCCTGAAGACCGATACTTCCGCGAAGGTCATCCATAGCATCTATATGATCCATCCAGTTCTTGTCAACTGCCCTTAAAAGAACGACTCGTTCAAGTTCACGCATCATTTCAGAGCCTATATCCTGCTCTTTTCTGCCGTAATATGCAATAGCCGCATCACAGAGTTCCTCTTTAACGCCATCTGCCGTTTCAGCAGATAAAACGTAGTCTTTATCAAGGAAAATGCCCTTGCAATAATTTACCGCCGTTTCATAATCACCGTCAGCACACGTATCAACCTTGCCGGAAATAACGTGTTTCACCATACCAATGATATAATCACGGATATTTTCACCCTCAAGCACCTTTCTGCGCTCTTTGTATATCATATCACGCTGAATATTCATAACGTCGTCGTACTGAATAACGTTCTTTCTTATGTCAAAGTTCTTGCCCTCGACACGCTTCTGCGAATTTTCTATCGTATTGGAAAGCAGATTTGCCGCAATCGGAATATCTTCATCCATATTGAGTCTGCCGACGATTCCCTGAATCCTGTCACCGCCGAAAAGACGCATAAGATCATCTTCAAGCGAGATAAAGAACTTGGATTCACCCGGGTCACCCTGTCTGCCTGCACGGCCACGAAGCTGATTGTCTATACGGCGGCTTTCGTGTCTTTCCGTACCGACGATGTAAAGACCGCCCGCTTCTCTCACCTGCTTTGCCTGCTCTTCTATTTCTGCCTTAAACTCAGAATGGTATCGTTCAAACGCATCTCTGATAGCAATAACGTCTGCATCATCGGTTTCACCGTGTGCATTCGCCTCTTTTATCAGATATTCCTCGAAGCCCTCTTTACGCAGTTTTTCAAGCGCCATAAACTCAGCATTACCGCCGAGAATAATGTCCGTACCACGTCCTGCCATATTTGTAGCAATGGTGACCGAGCCTTTTTTACCTGCCTGAGCAACTATCTCAGCTTCTCTTTCGTGGTGCTTGGCATTGAGGACGTTGTGCTTTATACCCTTTGCCTTAAGCATCTTTGACAAAAGCTCCGACTTTTCAATGGAAACCGTACCGACAAGCACCGGCTGACCTTTGGCATAACACTCTTCAACCTGTCTTACCACAGCATCGTATTTCGCTTTGAGTGTGGTATAAACCTCGTCATTATGGTCTTTTCTTACCATCGGTTTATTGGTCGGTATCTCAACGACGTCAAGAGAATATATTGCACGGAATTCTTCTTCTTCGGTAAGTGCCGTACCCGTCATACCCGAAAGTTTATCGTACAGACGGAAGAAGTTCTGGAAGGTGATTGTTGCAAGCGTCTTACTCTCACTCTGCACCATAACGTTTTCCTTTGCCTCTATCGCCTGATGAAGCCCCTGATTGTAACGCCTGCCTATCATAAGACGGCCCGTAAATTCATCAACAATGATTATTTCACCGTCACGCACAACGTAGTCAACGTCACGCTTCATAACGCCGTTTGCCTTGAGTGCCTGATTTACGTAGTGGTTGAGTTCAGCATTCTCCTGGTCGGAGTAGTTTTCAACACCGAAAAAGCGTTCAGCCTTTTCAACGCCCTTTGGCGTCAAACTTGCACTTTTTGCCTTTTCGTCAACAAAATAGTCGTATCTGTCGTCTTCGATAAATTCCTTTTTATTCTCTTCCGTAACGTAGAGTACACGGCAGGTCTTTGCAAACTGATCTGCCTTTTTGTACATATCGGAAGAATCGTCACCCTTACCCGATATGATAAGTGGCGTTCTCGCCTCGTCTATGAGTATTGAGTCAACCTCGTCGACAATGGCAAAATTGTGACCGCGCTGTACCATCTGTTCCTTACGGACAACCATATTGTCACGCAGATAATCAAAACCGTACTCATTATTCGTACCAAACGTAATGTCGGCATCGTATGCCGCCTTTTTATCTTCAACACCGTGAATTACAAGACCCACGGTAAGACCGAGGTATTTATATACCTTGCCCATCCACTCGCTGTCACGCTTTGCAAGATAGTCATTGACCGTGACGATGTGAACGCCCTTCCCCGAAAGCGCATTGAGGTATGCAGGAAGCGTTGCCACAAGTGTCTTACCTTCACCCGTTTTCATTTCGGCAATTCTTCCCTGATGTAATACTATACCGCCGATAATCTGCACACGGTAGTGCTTCATTCCAAGCACCCTCCACGCCGCTTCACGAACGGTTGCAAAAGCCTCGGGCAATATGTCGTCAAGTGTTTCGCCCTGTGCAAGCCTTTCTTTAAGTACAGAGGTCTGACTTCGGAGTTCATCATCACCCATCAAAGAATATTTTTCTTCAAGTGCGATAACCTTGTCCGCAATAATTTCAACCTTTTTGACTTCACGGCTGCTGTACGTGCCGAACACTTTACTGAAAAGTCCCATTAAATTTCTCCTTTTATGCGAAATTAACCAATATATATAATATAACAATTATTCCTCAATTACAAACAAATTTATATAAGTTTATGAATTATTCATTTGTTTATATATGACTTTTATGATAGACTTAAGCGGGTGATTATTATGAATAAACTCAATATTGTTTTGTACGAGCCTGAAATACCGCAGAATACAGGCAACATTTCACGTACCTGTGCCGCAACGGGCACGTCGCTTCATCTTATAAAACCGCTTGGATTTTCGATAGATGACAAGCATCTCAAAAGGGCAGGTCTCGACTACTGGCATCTGCTCGATTTGCACGTCTACGAAAATATAGAAGAATTTTATTCAAAAAATGACGGTCAGTTCGTCTACACCTCCACGAAGGCGGGAAAAATACACTCCGAAATGAAATACGAGGGTAACGTATACCTCTTTTTCGGTCCCGAAACGAGAGGGCTTCCCGAAGATATAATAACGGCAAACATTGAAAATTCCGTTCGCCTCCCTATGATTGCGGACGCCCGTTCACTTAATCTTTCAAACACGGCTGCCGTATGCGTTTACGAGGTGCTTCGTCAGTGGAATTATGAAGGATTGTTAAATCACGGAAAGTTTTGTCATAATGATTGACATTCCTTTAACAATGTTATAAAATACAAGGTGGATTATTAATAAATTTTATTATAAAGGAGTTTAAGCAAAATGTTAAACAAGAAAAATGTTGAAGACATCAATGTTTCAGGTAAAAGAGTTCTTTGCCGTTGTGACTTTAATGTTCCGCTCAAGGACGGAAAGATTACAAACGACAAGAGAATAAGAGAGTCACTTAAGACTATCAAGTATCTTCTTGACAACAATGCAAAACTCATTCTCTGCAGCCATCTCGGCAAGCCGAAGAACGGTCCGGAAGAGAAGTTTTCTCTCGCTCCCGTTGCTGTAAGACTTTCTGAGCTTCTCGGCAAGAATGTTGTATTTGCAAACGACGATGAAGTTGTCGGCGAAAATGCAAAGAAGGCTGTTGCTGAAATGAAGGACGGCGATATCGTTCTTCTCCAGAACACACGTTTCAGAAAAGAAGAAACAAAGAATCTTGAACCCTTCAAGAGTGAACTTGCTTCACTTGCAGATGTATTCGTAATGGATGCATTCGGTTCATCACACCGTGCACACTGCTCAACGGTTGGTGTTACAGAGTACGTTAAGGAAACCGCTGTAGGTTACCTTATGGAAAAAGAAATTATGTACCTCGGTAACGCTGTTGAAGATCCCAAGCGTCCTTTCGTTGCTATTCTCGGCGGTGCTAAGGTTGCAGACAAGCTTACAGTTATCGAAAACCTTTTAGAGAAGGTTGACACACTTATCATCGGTGGCGGTATGGCTTACACGTTCATCAAGGCTCAGGGCGGCAGCGTAGGTACGTCACTCGTTGACGAAGAAAAGCTCGACTACTGCAAGGAAATGCTTGCAAAGGCAGAAGCTAAGGGCGTTAAACTCCTTCTCCCCGTTGATACGGCTATCACTGGTTCATTCCCTGATCCCATCGATGCTCCCGTAGAAGTTGAATTCTGCAACACATCAGAAATCCCTGCTGACAAGATGGGTCTTGACATCGGTCCCAAGACGATGGAAATCTTTGCTTCAGCTGCAAAAGAAGCTAAGACTGTTGTTTGGAACGGTCCTATGGGCGTATTCGAAAACCCCGTTCTGGCAAAGGGTACTATCGCAGTTGCTCAGGCACTTGCTGATTCTGATGCTGTTACTATCATCGGCGGTGGCGACTCTGCTGCAGCAGCTGAATCACTCGGCTTCGCAGACAGAATCACTCATATCTCAACAGGCGGCGGCGCTTCACTTGAATATCTTGAAGGTAAAGAGCTTCCCGGTATCACTGCTATAGCAAGCAAGTAATAAATCAGGGCAGAAAGAACTTCTGCCCTTAACTTTCAATAAGGAGATATAAAAATGAAAAAGAATGTAAGAAAAGCAGTTATCGCAGGTAACTGGAAGATGAATAAGACACCTGCTGAAGCAATCGAACTTATCGATGCTATAAAGCCCCTCGTAAAAGATGCTGACTGTGACGTTGTAGTAGGCGTTCCCTACGTTTGCATCCCCGCTGCAGTTGAAGCTGTAAAGGGTTCAAACATCAAGGTTTCTGCTGAAAACGTTCACTGGGCAGAAAGCGGTGCTTTCACAGGAGAAATCTCTGTTCCTATGCTCAAGGCAGTAGGTGCAGAATACGTTATCATCGGTCACAGCGAAAGAAGACAGTATTTCGGTGAAACAGACGAAACTGTAAATCTTCGTACAAAGGCTGCTCTTGCAGGCGGTCTCAAGGTTATCCTCTGCGTAGGCGAACTTCTCGCTGAAAGAGAACAGGGTATCACTTTTGAAACAGTTTCAAAGCAGATAAAGATTGACCTTGCAGGCGTTTCTGCTGAGGACGTTAAGAACAACGTTATCATCGCTTACGAACCCGTATGGGCTATCGGCACAGGCAAGACGGCTACAAGCGATCAGGCTGAAGAAGTTAACGCTTACATCAGAACGGTTATCGCAGGTCTCTACGGTGAAGAAGTTGCTGAAGGCACAACAATTCAGTACGGCGGTTCAATGAATGCAGCTAATGCTGACGAGCTTCTTTCAAAGGTAAACGTTGACGGCGGTCTCATCGGCGGTGCTTCACTCAAGGCTAACGACTTTGCAGCAATCGTTGCAGCAGCAAGCAAATAAGAGGTAGAAAATGAAAAAACCTTTACTTTTAATGATACTTGACGGTTACGGTATGAACGATGCGGGTGACTTTAACGCCATCTACAAGGCAAAGACGCCCGTTATGGACTCACTTATGTCCACCTGCCCCGTCACAACACTTGATGCTTCGGGTATGGCAGTAGGTCTTCCCGACGGTCAGATGGGTAACTCCGAAGTCGGCCACACAAATATCGGTGCAGGCCGTGTAGTTTATCAGGAGCTTACCAGAATTACAAAAGAAATCGACGATGGCACCTTCTTTACGAACGATGCACTCGTCAAAGCTTACGAAAACGCTAAAAATTCAGGCGGTGCCATTCATTTTATGGGTCTTCTGTCTGACGGTGGCGTACATTCTCACAATTACCACCTCTATGCCCTCATTGAAATGGCAAAGAAGTTCGGTTTAGAGAAAGTGTACGTTCACGGTATACTTGACGGTCGTGACGTGTCCCCCACTTCAGGTGCAGACTTCGTTGCAGACCTTGAAAACAAAATGGCAGAAATCGGCGTAGGTAAGATTGCAACACTCACAGGCAGATATTACGCTATGGACCGTGACAACAGATGGGAACGTGTTGAAAAGGCATACAGCGCATTCGTATACGGCGAAGGTGTTGAAAATGCCGATGCAGTTGATGCCGTTAAGAAGTCTTATGCAGAAGAAGTTACGGACGAATTCGTACTTCCCGTTGTATGCGACAAAAACGGTATGATAAAGAGCGGTGACTCGGTTGTATTCTTCAACTTCCGTCCCGACCGTGCGAGAGAAATCACAAGAACGTTTGTCGACGATGAATTTACAGGTTTTGAAAGACGTGGCGGCAGACAGAACGTGCATTACGTATGCTTCACGCAGTACGATGCATCAATGCCCAACGTTGACGTTGCATTCAAGCCCCAGAGTTTAGACAACACACTCGGTCAGTATCTTGCCGACAACGGTAAGACACAGCTTCGTATAGCAGAAACCGAAAAATATGCACACGTTACCTTCTTCTTCAACGGCGGTGTTGAAACGGTAAGCGAGGGTGAGGACAGAGTTCTCGTTAACTCCCCCAAGGTTGCAACCTACGACCTTCAGCCCGAGATGAGTGCTCCCGAAGTATGCGACAAGTGTGTTGAGAATATAAAGAGCGGCAAGTACGACGTTATAATACTCAACTTCGCAAACTGCGATATGGTAGGCCACACGGGTATATTTGAAGCGGCTGTAAAGGCTGTTGAAACGGTTGACACCTGCGTAGGCAAGGTTGTCGAAGCCGTTAAGGAAATGGGCGGTATAACGCTTATTACTGCCGACCACGGTAACGCCGACTTTATGTTCAATCCCGACGGTTCACCCTTCACGGCACACACGACAAATCCCGTACCCTTCGTTGTAGTGGGTAAAGAGTGCAGTCTCCGTGACGGTGGCAAGCTTTGTGACATCGCACCGACGATGCTTGAAATCCTCGGTCTCCCGATTCCTTCGGAAATGTCCGGCACAAGCATAATAAAATAACTTACAACAAAAATAGCAAGTCGATACGACTTGCTATTTTTTTATACCCCGAAGGCTTTGCTTATCAAATTCACGAGTATGCACGAGGCTATGCCGAAGGCGGTTGGGAGTAAGGCGGCTACAAGTGTCCACTTTATGCTGCCCGTTTCTTTTTTCACGGTTATGAGTGACGTTGAGCAGGGCCAGTGCATAAGTGAAAACAGCAGTACGCAAATTGCGGTAACGGGCGTCCACCCATTTGATATAAAAAGCGTTTTAAGGGCGTCTGCACCAAGTTCTGTCAGGGTACCGCCTGCGGTGTACGCCATTATCATTATGGGGACAACAATCTCATTTGCAGGGAATCCCAAAATAAATGCGATAAGAATAACACCGTCAAGCCCCATTAGTCTGCCCAGCGGGTCGAGAAATGCCGATATATGTGAAAGCAGGCTCATATCCCCTATCATAACGTTTGCAAGAACCCATATAACAAGTCCTGCAGGTGCGGCAACGGCAACTGCCCTTCCTAAAACAAAAACCGTTCTGTCAAACAGAGAGCGCACTATAACCTTGCATATCTGCGGTTTTCGATATGGCGGAAGTTCAAGTGTAAATGATGACGGTACGCCTTTTAGAAGCGTTTTTGAGAGCAATTTTGTCGCCGCAAAGGTCATTACCACCGACAGAAGTATAACAAGTGTCATTATGAGTGCAGAAAGCACGGATGAAAACATACCACCGCCGACTAAAAATACCGTTATCATGGTTATTATCATCGGGAATCTGCCATTACAGGGGACGAAACTGTTGGTCAGTATTGCGAGAAGTCGCTCCCTCGGTGAATCTATTATTCTGCACCCCATAATGCCGACTGCATTACAGCCAAAGCCCATACACATTGTAAGTGACTGTTTTCCGCAGGCATTACAGCATTTGAAAGGCTTATCGAGATTATACGCCACTCTCGGCAGATAACCGGCATCTTCAAGCAAGGTAAACAGAGGGAAAAATATTGCCATCGGCGGCAGCATTACCGACACCACCCACGCAAGAACTCTGTATACTCCAAATACAAGTGCATCACACAAAACTGCAGGCAATTTTACCCACGTAAGAAACGCATATATCTTATCCTGCAGGAAAAACAGACCTTCCGATAAGAGTGCCGACGGGTAATTTGCACCCTCCATCGTTATCCAGAAAATGAGTGCAAGCATAGAAAGCATTATCGGATACGCCAAAAATTTCCCCGTTAAAATTTTGTCTGTTTTCTTATCTTTCGGGCTGTATTTATGTTCATTGTACACGACTGCACCGTCGCATATCCGTTCGGCAGTTCTGACGATTGACGAAACAACCGTATCCTCATCTATCACGTTTTGCATACTGCGGACGGTTTCTTTCAGACTATCGTCTGCAGAGATATATTCGTAAATTTTATCAGTAAGACTTCCGTCAAGCAGTCTTAGTGCAATCCACCGTTTACTTATATCAGTTTTATACTTTTCAAGATGAGGCAAAAGTTCTTCCACGGCATCCTCTATAATCTTCGGGTACTCTATTTGTATGCCCTTATCCGCATTATTTTCATCAAGCACGGATATTATTTTTTCTATACTTTTACGGTCTCTCGCAACTGTTTGTATTACGGGAACGCCAAGTCTTTTTTGTATTTTACCTACGTCGATATCAATATGCTTTCTTTTTGCCTCATCAGAAAGATTGAGGCACACAATCACTTTTCTTCCCGTTTCAATTATCTGCAAAACGAGATTTAAGTTTCGTTCAATACAAGTCGAGTCGCAGACCGCCACAACCGCATCAGGCTTCCCAAAGCATATAAAGTCACGGGCAACCTCCTCCTCTGCCGAATGCGCCATTAAGGAATACGTGCCCGGAATATCAACGAATATGTAATTTTTATGCCTTCCCGTTGCGTTAGACACCGTCTTACCTGCCCAGTTGCCCGTATGCTGTTTCATTCCCGTCAGGGCATTGAAAAGCGTACTCTTGCCTACGTTTGGATTTCCTGCAAGTGCTATAACCTTATCGCCCACCCCATCACCTCTTAACAAGAATATTTTTACAGTCTTCCGACCGAAGTGCAATCACCGCACCTCTGATAAGAAATGCCGACGGGTCACCGAGAGGGCTTCTGCCCACACACTCGACAGTCGTATTTTCAACAAGCCCTATATCAAGCAGACGGCGTCGCATACTGTCACTTGCCTTAAGTTCACACACCGTCACTTTCTCACCCACGTTTATATCACTGAGATTCATACAAATCCCCCTTACAAGACATACTATTCCCCACCCGCCGTCCCCGTTACAAAATGCAGTAAGGGTACAATAATTTTCATTTTGGTCTTGACATAACGGCAATATTACTATAAAATAATATGGCAGTCTATTGACTGTGCAATTTTATAATTACTATTGTAATTCGGTCGTGGAGAAGTACTCAAGTATGGCCGAAGAGGCGCCCCTGCTAAGGGTGTAGGTCGGGAAACCGGCGCACGAGTTCGAATCTCGTCTTCTCCGCCATAATAAAAAGCACTTCACCCGAAGTGCTTTTTATTATGCCAGAGAAAGAGGTGACAAATATGTCTGCCGAAAGGAATTTACAAATAGACGCCTTGCGTGTAATCGCAGCACTTGGCGTCGTGTTCATTCACGCCGCATCGTATGCCGATGTGCTTCCCTTTGCGTTTGTAAATGCAATTACACGTTTTTCCGTGCCCGTATTCTTTATGATAAGCGGTTACTGTATGCTTGATAAAGACTATCCCGTGAAAAACATACTATCAAAAGCACTTCGTTTGTTTCTTATTTTGCTCGGCTGGTCGACGGTCTACTGTGTAATTTCCCGTCCCGAAAACTTTGTAAAAGAACTTTTGCTCGGCCCCGTACATTTCTGGTATTTATATACGGCTATTGCTTTATATCTTATAACCCCTATGCTCTCGGTATTTTGCAAAAATGCTGACAGGCAGGCTTACAGATATATGCTTGTCCTGCTCTTTATTTCAGGCTGTATCGTAAACGTTATGCTTATGACGACACGTTTCCCTTTGCTTGATGAAATCCTACAGAAAACGAAAATTTGGGCTCAAACAGGCTTTATATTCTGTTATTTGCTGGGTGGTTACTTTAAAAAGTTTCCGTTTTCAAAAAAAGAGAGGTTTATTTCAATAACAATCGGTCTTATCGGTGTTGTCGCTTCCTTTTTTGCCACACTGTTTACAAAATCGGATATTGCGATAAGTTTTTATTCACCTGCAGTTACGGCATCGGCTGTAATGATTTTTGCAGTCGTACAAACTGCAAGCAATAAATTCATACAAAAGGTATCTGTGCTTGCACCGTACACACTCGGGATATATATACTTCATATTCTTATATTAAACTATATTTCTCAACCGCTTTTCTCATTTATGCAAAAAGGCTTCGTGTACGTCCTTGCAAACGCAGTTGTGACTTTTGCAATATCACTTGGTATTTCGTATATTCTCAAAAAAATCCCCATTTTAAAAAAGACAATATAAAAAACATCGGAGTTTCCTCCGATGTTTTTTTGTTTATTTGAAGTATTTAACTGCCGCTTCAAAGAGACCCATATTGTAATTACCTTCAACGTTCTTGTAAAGGTCTTTGCCAATACGTTCACTGTGGCCCATCTTGCCGAGTACACGGCCATCGGGTGAAGTGATACCTTCGATAGCGTATACACTGTCGTTGGGGTTGAAGAGTATATCGCTTGTCGGGTTGCCCGAAAGGTCAACGTACTGCGTAGCAATCTGTCCGTTTTCAGCAAGCTTCTTTACAAGCTCGGGTGATGCAATAAAGCGTCCCTCACCGTGTGAAATCGGAACTGAATATACCTCACCGGGCTTTGTAAGAGCAAGCCAAGGTGACTTATTTGAAGAAACAACCGTGTCAACAATTCTCGACTGGTGTCTGCGAATTGTGTTGAACGTAAGCGTCGGATCATTTTCATCCGTGTCAACAATCTCACCGTAGGGCACAAGACCGAGCTTGATTATAGCCTGGAAGCCGTTACAGATACCGCACATAAGACCGTCTCTGTTCTTGAGAAGTTCGTTTGTTGCCTGCTTTACGGCACCGTTTCTGAAGAATGCCGTGATGAATTTACCTGAACCGTCCGGCTCGTCACCGCCTGAGAAGCCGCCGGGCACGAAGATTACCTGTGACTTTTCTATTCTCTTTGCAAATTCATTTACAGACTCTGCAACCTTTGAAGCTGAGAGGTTATTGATGACGAATATATCAGGTTCACCGCCTGCCGTCATAACTGCTTTTGCAGTATCAAATTCGCAGTTAGTACCCGGGAATACCGGAATAAGAACTCTCGGTTTTGCAACCTTGATTGCAGGTGACGGATAGTTCTTTGCTTCATAAGCAAATTTTTCTACCGTTTCGGTACCCTGCTTTGAATTTGTTGAATATACACTTTCAAGCTTTTCTTCATAAATCTTCTGAAGTTCGCAGAGTGAAACGCTTTCTTCACGATAAGCGATATTCTGCTCATCCGTTGTGAAGCCGAGAAGCTGTCCGCAATCTACATCATCGGCAACTTCAAGAATGAATGAGCCGTATGCATAACCGAATATATCGTCAAGTTCAAGATTACCGTCATACACGAAGCCGATTCTGTTACCGAGTGCCATCTTGAGCACAGCCTCTGCAACACCGCCGTAGGTGGGTGTATAAGCAGCATATACCTTGCCTGCTCTCATAAGCGAAGTAACTTTATTGTAAACTTCAATCTGCGACTGTGCTTCGGGAAGACCGTTTTCCTTGTGTGCAGGTGTAAGCATTACAACCTTGTGACCGCCTGCTTTGAATTCGGGTGAGATAACTTCACCGCTCTTACCCGTCGTAACCGCAAAGGATACGAGTGTGGGCGGAACGTCGATATTCTCGAAAGTACCGCTCATCGAGTCCTTACCGCCAATAGATGCAATGCCGAAATCAAGCTGTGCGTCAAATGCACCGAGAAGTGCTGCGAGGGGTTTGCCCCAACGTTTTGAATCCTTACCCGGTCTTTCAAAATATTCCTGGAAGGTCAGATACACGTCATTGTAATCTGCACCTGCGGCAATAAGCTTTGAAACGGATTCAACAACCGCAAGATATGCACCGTGATACTGATTCTTTTCCATTATGAAGGGATTGTATCCCCACGCCATAAACGAGCAGGTATCAGTATGTGATTTTTCAACCGACACTTTGTGTACCATAGCCTGAATAGGCGTCTGCTGATACTTACCACCGAAAGGCATAAGCACGGTATTTGCACCGATAGTCGAGTCAAATCTCTCCGAAAGACCGCGCTTTGAACATACGTTGAGGTCATCAGCAAGTGCCTTATAATCCCCCGTAAAGTTTGTAAAGCCTGTCTTGTTATAATTCTGTGCACCGACGGGCGTTGCATCAATATGCTTTTCTGCACCGTTTGAATTTAAAAACTCTCTTGAAAGGTCTACTATGTTCTTGCCATTCCAGTTCATAACGAGTCTGGGTGACTCTGTAACCTTGGCAACAACGGTTGCTTCAAGGTTTTCTGAATCTGCAAGTTCCATAAATCTCTTTGCATCTTCTGCCGCAACGACGACTGCCATTCTCTCCTGGCTTTCGCTTATTGCAAGTTCCGTACCGTCAAGACCTTCATACTTCTTGGGTACTGCATTAAGGTCAATTTCAAGACCGTCTGCAAGTTCACCTATTGCAACGGATACACCGCCTGCACCGAAGTCGTTACAACGCTTGATAAGAAGCGTAGCCTCTTTATTTCTAAACAGACGCTGAAGTTTTCTCTCTTCGGGAGCGTTACCCTTCTGAACTTCTGCACCGCAGCTTTCAAGTGACGAAAGCGTATGTGATTTTGATGAGCCCGTTGCACCGCCGCAACCGTCTCTGCCCGTTCTGCCGCCGAGGAGAATTACTATATCACCCGGAAGCGGACATTCACGTCTTACGTTTTCAGCAGGTGCCGCACCGATAACTGCACCGATTTCAAGACGTTTTGCAACGTAACCGTCGTGATAGAGTTCATCTACCTGACCAGTTGCAAGACCTATCTGGTTACCGTAAGAAGAATAGCCTGCCGCTGCAGTAGTTACTATCTTTCTCTGCGGAAGTTTGCCCTTGAGTGTTTCGCTTACGGGTTTAAGCGGGTCTGCCGCACCCGTTACACGCATTGCAGCGTATACGTAGCTTCTTCCTGAAAGCGGGTCACGGATTGCACCGCCGATACAGGTTGCCGCACCGCCGAAAGGTTCAATCTCAGTAGGATGATTGTGCGTTTCGTTCTTAAAGAGAAGTAACCAGTCTTCTTCCTTACCCTCAACGTTTACCTTTATCTTAACCGTGCAGGCATTTATTTCCTCACTCTCATCGAGTCTGGGAAGTTTGCCCTGCGTCTTTAAAAGCCTTGTTGCAAGAGTTGCAATGTCCATAAGATTTATCGGCTTCGTTCTGCCGAGTTCTTTTCTTGCCGCAAGATATCGATCATACGCTTTCTGCAGGTCAGCATCTTCAAAGCTTACGTTATCTATTGTAGTAAGGAACGTCGTATGACGGCAATGGTCCGACCAGTAAGTATCTATCATACGAATTTCCGTTATGGTAGGATCACGGTCTTCACTCTTGAAATAGTTCTGACAGAATGCTATATCGTCATCATCCATGGCAAGACCGTAATTCTTTACGAAATCGGAAAGACCCTGCTTGTCAAGCTTGCAGAAACCGTCAAGCACCTCAACCTCAGTAGGAATTTCGTACTTCATTTTGAGTGTTTCGGGCTTTTCAAGCTTTGCTTCTCTGCTTTCAACGGGGTTTATAACGTATTTCTTGATAGTTTCAACGTCATTTTCTGACAATTCACCCTCAAGAACGTACACTTTTGCCGTTCTTACGTCAGGTCTGTCAACCTGTGCGATAAGCTGGATACACTGTGCCGCAGAGTCAGCCCTCTGGTCAAACTGACCGGGCAGAAATTCTACCGCAAACACATTGCCTTCAGCCACGAGTTCATCGTACGTATTATCTACCTGCGGTTCCGAGAAAACCGTACCTATCGAATATTCAAAGAGTTCTTTGTCGATGTTTTCAACGTCGTATCTGTTGACTATTCTAACATTTTCAAGAGCCTGTATGCCAAGAAGCGTTATTGCATCTTTTTTGAGTGCTTCCGCCTCGGTAGCAAACTCTTTTTTCTTTTCAACATAAATTCTGTATACCATATTCACACCTCACCTACCGAGAGCCTTAAGTGCACGTGCACCTATATCGCTTCTCTTGTATGAATTATCAAAATGTACTTTTTCTGACTGGGCATAAGCCGACTTTATCGCCTCTTCAAGCGTGTTTCCCTTTGATACTACGCCGAGAACACGTCCTCCAGCGGTGACAAGCTTATCACCTTCACACTTTGCACCTGCATAATATACTTCCGCTTTTAAATCGTCATCTGTCGTTATTTCAAAGCCCGAGTCATATTTCTGCGGATAGCCCTTTGATGCCATTACAACGCAGACTGCATTTGCATCTTCAAATTCCACTTCACACTTATCAAGCGTTCCTTCACGGCACGCCATCATAACTGTGAGAAGGTCACTTTTCATAAGAGGAAGAACAACCTGTGTTTCGGGATCACCGAAACGGCAGTTGTATTCAATAACCTTGGGGCCGTTTTCCGTAATCATAAGTCCGAAATACAGACAGCCCTTGAATGTTCTTCCCTCAGAATTCATCGCATTGATTGTGGGAAGGAAGATATCCTTCATACAAATCTCTGCAACATCCTTTGTATAATAGGGGTTTGGAGCAACGGTGCCCATACCGCCGGTATTGAGACCTTCGTCATTATCAAGTGCACGCTTATGGTCCATAGATGAAACCATAGGCTTTACAGTCTTACCGTCTGTAAAGGCAAGCACCGATACTTCGGGACCGGTAAGAAACTCTTCAACAACAACCTTGCTTCCGCTTTCGCCGAACACCTTGTCCTGCATCATGGACTTTACAGCATCTTTCGCTTCTTCTCTTGTCATTGCAATTACAACGCCTTTACCGAGTGCAAGACCGTCAGCCTTGACAACAGTAGGCACGGGTGCTTCATCAATATAAGCAAGAGCTTCATCCATATCTGTAAAGGTTTTATACTTTGCAGTAGGAATGTTGTATTTTGCCATAAGGTCTTTCGAGAAAGCCTTGCTTCCCTCGATAATTGCCGCATTTGCATGGGGACCGAAGCATTTGATACCCTCTTTTTCAAGTGCATCAACACAACCGAGTACCAGCGGATCATCGGGTGCCACAACTGCAAAATCAATACTGTTGTCTTTTGCAAATTTTACAATTGCATCAATATCCTTAGCACCGATATTCACACACTCAGCATCCTGAGCAATACCGCCGTTTCCGGGAAGTGCATATATCTTTTCTACCGATTTGTTTTCTTTTAACTTTTTAATTATAGCATGTTCACGGCCGCCACCGCCGACTACAATAAGTTTCATATCTTTCTCCTTAATGATGGAAAAGTCTCATTCCGGTGAATGCCATTGCCATACCAAACTTGTTGCAGGTTTCGATAACCTGGTCATCACGGACTGAGCCGCCGGGCTGTGCTATGTAAGTAACACCGCTCTTTCTTGCACGCTCGATATTGTCACCAAACGGGAAGAAAGCGTCCGAGCCAAGTGAAACACCCGTTATCTTGTCAAGATACTCTCTCTTTTCCTGCTTTGTGAGTTCTTCGGGACACTCTGTAAAGTAGTTCTGCCAATTTGCAAGAACGTCCTCACTGTCATCCGAGATGTATACGTCAATGCAGTTATCCCTGTCGGGTCTGCCAAGTTCTGCCTTAAACGGTAAGCCAAGCACTTTGGGATGCTTGCGAAGATGCCAGTTATCTGCCTTCTGTCCTGCAAGGCGTGTGCAGTGAATTCTCGACTGCTGACCTGCACCGACACCGATAGCCTGACCGTCATACGCATAGCAAACGGAGTTTGACTGTGTATATTTGAGCGTAATAAGTGAAATTATAAGGTCTCTCTTAGCATCTTCCGTGAGAGTTTTGTTGTCGGTAACAATAGTTTCAAGCAGAGATTCATCAATCTTGAAATTGTTTCTGCCCTGTTCAAACGTAATACCGAAAACCTGCTTACATTCCTTTTCTTCGGGAACGTAATTTTCATCAATTTTAATTATGTTATAATTGCCCTTTTTCTTGGACTTGAGTATTTCAAGTGCCTCGGGTTCATATCCGGGTGCAATAACACCGTCGGACACTTCCCTCTTTATAAGCATTGCCGTCGTAACGTCACATACGTCGGAAAGTGCTATCCAGTCACCAAAGGAGGACATTCTGTCCGTACCCCTCGCTCTTGCATAAGCACATGCAAGCGGTGATTCGTCAAGACCTTCAATATCATCAACAAAGCAGGCTTTTTTAAGGTCATCCGACATTTTTGTGCCAACTGCCGCAGACGTCGGACTTACGTGCTTGAAAGAAGTTGCACAGGGCATACCAAGTGCCTCTTTAAGTTCTTTTACAAGCTGCCATGAATTGAATGCATCAAGAAAATTTATGTATCCCGGTCTGCCGCAAAGAATTTCAATAGGAAGGTCGTTACCGTTTTCCATATATATTCTTGAGGGCTTCTGATTGGGATTACAACCGTACTTAAGTTCAAATTCCTTCATTTTAATCCTCACTTATTCTTATTTATAATTCTTTCCGCTACCTCTTTGCTTTCAAGATTTATGTATCTTACGCAGAGAGATATTTTGTTTTCATCATCAAGAACGTTCCACAGTTTATCTGTAAATTCGTCTATGCAGTTAACCGTCTGCACCTTTTCGGGTTCGCCTTCAAATGAGGGAAGCGGATCACCGTCACACTGATACGTATGGATAAAATGTGCAAGACCTGCTACGGGTGCATAGTCATAAGTAAATCTGTTGCAATCGGTACCCTTTCCGTCGTTATTCTTCAGAATACTCATCTTGTATTTGTAAGCACCATCAAAGGTCAGCATTGCAGAAATTCTGGGAGTGAAATTCGGTGCATCAGGCTCAAACTCTCTTGTAAGAAGTGCTTCTTCAAAAGATGCGCCCTTTACGAGAAAATCGTAAATCGTATCCGTCTGGTCCCCGTTGGTAACCACAACCGTATCACCGATATTTCTTACCGCATTGTAGATTATGAGTGAGGGGTCTGACAAAAGACTTTCATCAAATGCCTTTGTGTAAAGGTCCCCGTTTTCTCTCTTTGCAAACACCCTGTTACGACTGTTTACGCTTCTGCCCATTATAAAATATGCCGCAACGGCATTTTTACCGTCGGGAGTAAGACCTACCATTATACCTCTGCCGGGATAAGCATTTCCCGTCAAAGCCTTTTCAACGCTTATACACATATTATTTTTCCTTTCTTATTCTTGCTGACACGAGTTCAACCGCACGGGGCAGTATTTTCCATTCAGCCTGCTCCATAACACGTTTCTGTAATATTTCGGGTGTGTCACCTTTTTTTATTGCAACACTCTTTTGCAGTATTATTTCACCGCCGTCGGGAATTTCATTTACAAAATGCACCGTCGCACCCGTAACCTTTACCCCGTATTCAAGTGCCGCTTCGTGAACCTTGAGTCCGTAATAACCTTTTCCGCAAAACGACGGTATCAGCGACGGATGAACGTTTATTATCCTCTTATCGTATTTCGAGGTGAAATTTTCACTCAGTATACTCATAAATCCTGCCAGTACAATCAACTGTACACCGCATTTTTCAAGTATATCAACGAGTTTGTCTTCAAATTCAGCCTGACTCGCACATTCCTTTTTAAGAACGGTATAGGTGTCAATTCCTGCCTTTTTTGCCCTTTCAAGAGCATAGGCACCGCTGTTATTTGAAATAACTGCAACTATCTCGCCGTTTTTAATGATGCCGCTTTTCTGCGCATCAATAATTGCCTGAAGATTCGTTCCGCCGCCCGATACTAAAACTGCAATCCTTGTTAACATAAGATTACACCTTCATCGGAAGCAACAACTTCACCGAGAATGTATGCATCTTCGCCGTTTGCCTTAAGGATTTCAATAGCCTTGTCAGCATCCTCTTTAGCAACAACCACGCTCATACCAACGCCCATATTGAAGGTGTTGAACATATCTCTTTCAGGAATATTACCCTGCTTTGCAATGAGTTCGAATATAGGAAGTACCTTAACGGCACTCTTTTCAATCTTTGCCGACATTCCCTTCGGGAGTGAACGGGGCATATTTTCGTAGAAGCCGCCGCCCGTTATATGTGAAACTGCCTTCACCTTAACTGCATCAAAGAGTGCAAGCATGGGCTTTACGTATATCTTGGTGGGAGTGAGAAGCGTTTCGCCTACAGACTTACCGCCGAGTTCGGGAAGAGGCTTTTTGATGTCTGCATTTTCAACGTCAAACACCTTTCTTACAAGTGAGAAGCCGTTTGAATGAACACCGCTTGAGGGAAGTGCAATTATAACGTCACCCTCTGTAACGCTTTCTCTGTCAAGCACCTTTGACTTATCAACGACACCTACCGAGAAGCCTGCAAGGTCATATTCGTCTTCGCGATAGAAGCCGGGCATTTCAGCAGTTTCACCGCCGATAAGTGCCGCACCTGCCTGAACACAACCCTCTGCAACGCCTGATACGATTGACGCAATTCTTTCGGGAACGTTCTTACCGCAGGCAATATAGTCAAGGAAAAACAGAGGCTTTGCTCCGCAACAGATAATATCGTTTACACACATTGCAACACAGTCGATACCAACCGTATCGTGCTTATCCATAATGAAAGCAAGTTTGAGTTTGGTGCCCACACCGTCAGTACCGCTGACAAGAACAGGCTTTGTAATGCCCGTCATATCAAGTTCAAACAGACCGCCGAAACCGCCTATCGTAGAATCGGCACCTGCCGTTATCGTTTTTGCGATATGTGCCTTCATAAGTTCAACAGCCTTGTAGCCTGCCGTTATGTCAACACCTGCATTTTTATAACTTTCACTAAAACTCTTCACTATTCGTTTCCTCCGTTTTTCGAGATTTTCTTGTCAAATTTACTCTGTTCCACATTTTCGGGGATTTCCGTGGGGTATTTTTCATCAAAGCATGCCGTGCAGAAGCCTTTACAGCCTTCACCGCAGGCAATTTTCTTCGTACTTTCAAGACTTATGAAGCCAAGACTGTCAACGCCTATTTTTTCTACTATTTCATCGTGTGTCAATTTGCAGGCGATAAGTTTGTCCTTTGAATCAACGTCCGTTCCGTAGTAGCAGGGTGCTATAAACGGAGGTGCCGTTACCATCATGTGTATCTCGGTTGCACCCGCATCCCTGAGAAGTTTTACAATTCTCGCGCAGGTCGTACCTCTTACGATTGAGTCGTCAATAAGAACTACTCTTTTACCTTTTACCGTTTCGTATACGGGATTGAGTTTTATCCTTACCTTATCTTCACGTGATGCCTGACCGGGTGAGATAAACGTTCTTCCGATGTATCTGTTTTTAATGAGTCCCACACCATAAGGAATACCCGACTGTCTTGAATAGCCGATAGCCGCATCAAGACCTGAATCGGGAACGCCGATAACTATGTCTGCATCAACCGGATGCTCCATCGCAAGATATGCGCCCGCCTTGAGTCTTGCCTCGTGAACGCTTGCCCCGTCGATTACCGAGTCGGGTCTTGCAAAATAGATGTATTCAAATACACAGCTCGTCTGCTTTCTCTTTCCGCAATGGTCCTTTATGCTTCTGGGACCGTTTTTATCGAATATGAGTATTTCACCGGGTTCGATATCCCTGACAAGTTCTGCACCTACCGCATGGAGTGCACAACTTTCACTTGCAACGACGTAAGCACCGTCATCACGGATACCGTAACAGAGCGGTCTGAAGCCTGCCTCATCCCTTGCAGCAATGAGTTTTGAGGGAGACATAACAACGAGTGAATACGCACCTTCAAGTTTATTCATTGCACGGTTTATAGCCTCTTCAATCGAGGGTGCAGTAAGCCTTTCTCTTATAACTTCGTAGGCAATTACTTCCATATCACTCGTCGAATGGAAAATTGCACCTTCAAGTTCAAGGTCTTTTCTGAGTTTTGCCGAATTTGTAAGGCAACCGTTCTGTGCAAGTGCAAGCCTGCCCTTAACGTGATTTACAACCAGAGGCTGAGCGTTTTCAACCGCCCCCGTTCCTGCCGCACCGTATCTTACGTGACCGAGTGCCATATTGCCCATACCGAGTTTCTGCAGTTTTTTAGCTGTAAAAACGTCATTTACAAGGCCGTTTTCCTTGTGTGCCGTAAACAGACCGTCGTCATTGACAACTATACCGCAACTTTCCTGTCCTCTATGCTGAAGTGCGAACAGGCCGTAATAAACGGAGGATGCCACGTCTTCCGTCTGTGTTGAATAAATGCCGAATACACCGCATTCTTCCCTGAGTTTGCTCATAAAATCTCTCCCCGAAACTTATATAGAATACTTTGCTGAAATTTCTTTATCTTTTGCAAGCACTTTGTCTGCACCTGCTTTTCTTGCTTCATCAAGTTTTGCTGCAAGACCTTCATCCGTTACCGCCAGAATCTGAATTGCAAGAAGTGCCGCATTTGCCGCACCATCAATAGCAACCGTTGCAACAGGCATACCCGAAGGCATCTGAACAGTTGCAAGAAGTGCATCAAGACCGTCAAGTGTTGATGACTTTACGGGAATTCCTATAACGGGCAACGTGCTTCCCGCAGCCATTGCACCTGCAAGATGTGCCGCTTTACCTGCCGCCGCAATGATAACGCCAAATCCGTTATCTCTCGCATTTGCCGCAAATTCCTTTGCCTGAACGGGCGTTCTGTGCGCCGAATATACGTGCACTTCAGTGGGTACACCGTACTCTTTAAGCGTATCAATTGCCTTTTCAACAACCGGAAGATCGCTGTCGCTTCCCATAATTACCGCTACTTTTTTCATAATTTTTATCCTTTCTTGATGACAAGTTTCTTTTTTATTGCAGGACGCCGTCCCTCACAACCGAAATTGTGAATTAAAAAAGGGCATTCCTGTCCTATCATTTACAGGCCTGCCCAGACGGTCGACAATTATAATTTTCAGCTCCCCCATGGTTAACCCACTCATCCGTCAGTTGCCAAAAATCTGTTGTTTAATATGTAATATTATATCATTTTTCAACGTAATCCGTCAATATTATACCTGTTTTTGTTATATATATTTTTATATAAATTTAAAAGGAGGCGCAATGCCTCCTTTTATTTATTTTGACAGAAGTGCTCTGTCATTTGCAAATTGTGTTCCGCTTATCTTGCTGAAGGTCTCAAGAAGATATTCTACCGTCAGATTCTTCTTTTCCTCACCCTTGATGTCAAGGATTATCTGTCCGTCATTCATCATAATAAGACGGTTACCGTGTACTATAGCATCATTCATATTGTGAGTTACCATAAGCGCAGTGAGTTTACCCTCTGCAATAAACTTGTCAGAGAGTTCAAGCACCGTTGCCGCAGTCTTGGGGTCAAGTGCTGCAGTATGTTCGTCAAGAAGAAGAAGTTTGGGCGTTTT
Source organism: Feifaniaceae bacterium (assembly GCA_045545175.1). GTDB lineage: Bacteria > Bacillota > Clostridia > Oscillospirales > Feifaniaceae > RGIG6165. The sequence goes on along the minus strand of JAZQAK010000022.1, from coordinate 54,117 downwards.
CTGTGTTGCCATAAGCAGAGTAAGCGCCTGCCTCTGTCCACCCGAAAGGAGACCTACTTTGGTAGTAAGTCTGTTTTCAAGACCGAGTCCGAGCTGGGTAAGTTTTTCTCTGTATTCTTCCCTTTCCTTGCGGGAGATTGCCCAACGAAGCCCTCTTTTCTTGCCTCTGCGTGCGGAAAGTGCCATATTTTCTTCTATCCACATATCACTTGCCGTACCCATAGACGGGTCCTGGAATACCCTGCCGAGATACTTTGCCCTTTTATGCTCAGGAAGATGCGTTATATCGATACCGTCTATAACAATACTTCCCTCATCGGGAGTGTATACACCTGCCACCATATTGAGAAGCGTGGATTTACCCGCACCGTTACCGCCGATAACGGTTACGAAATCACCGTCTTCAAGTGTCAGATTTACGCCGTTTAACGCCTTTTTCTCATTGACTGTACCGGCATTGAAGGTTTTGTAAAGATTTTTTATTTCCAGCATTTTACTTTACCCCCTTTACCGATTTTCTGAATTTTAGTTTACCCTTCCAGTAAGGTACTGCAAGGAAGATTGCAACTACGAGTGCCGTGAGAAGTTTTAAGTCGTTTGCATTGAGTCCGAGTCTGAGCACGAACGTGATTACAACGTAATAAAGCACACCGCCTATAACGGCTGACACAAGTTTGAGTGCAAAATTCTTAAAGATTTTCGAGAATACGACTTCGCCGATAATAACTGCTGCAAGGCCGATAACTATCGCACCTCTTCCCATATTGACGTCCGCAAAGCCCTGGAACTGTGCCAGAAGTGCCCCCGAAAGTGCAACAATGCCGTTTGAAATAACGATTCCGAGAATCTTATTCGTATTTGTATTTATACCGTTTGCCCTTGACATCTGCTGATTGCTGCCCGTCGCACGAAGTGACTGACCAAGTTCCGTACCGAAAAACCAATAAAGTAACGCAATTATTACAACGATGAAAAGTACGCCTACGACAAGTGACTTATTTACGTCACCGAGCGTTACGAGTACAGGATATTTCTTTGCGGAAATAGGCTGATTTGCCTTGCCCTGCAGAATCCTTAAATTTATTGAATAGAGTGCAAGCTGTGTAAGAATACCTGCTAAAATTGCAGGAATGCCGAACTGTGTATGTAAAACACCCGTCACAAAACCTGCTATACATCCTGCAATAAAAGCAATTATCATGGCAAGATATATATTCATACCCGATGCCACACAGACTACGAGCGTTGCACCGCCCGTTGCAAACGAACCGTCAACCGTAAGATCTGCCACGTCAAGTATTTTGTAAGTGAGGTATACGCCGATTGCCATAATACCCCATATCATACCCTGCGCTGCCGCACCGGGTATCGCTCTGAAAAATGATAACATAATTTTAATTCCTTTTCCTTATAACTCAAAGGAGCGATAAGGAAGTTTTCTCCCCTACCGCTTCATTGATATTATTAAAAATTATTCAACAACGATTTCAACGTAATCTGCAGGAACTTCAACGCCGAGTGTTTCGCAACGACTTGCGATATACTGCTTTGTAAGGTCCTTTGCAAAGCCGATTTCCATAGTTGCCGGGTCTGCGCCGTTTACGAGAATTTCGTAAGCCTGCATACCTGCTTCGTAACCGATGCTGTAGTAGTCGATTGAAAGTGTTGCAATACCGCAACCCTTACAGATACCTGCTTCACCTGCTACAACGGGAACGCCTGCATCAAGTGCAATGTTGTCAACGATTTCGGTGTTTGAAGCCATTGTGTTATCCGTAGGAATGTAGATAACGTCAACTTCTTCACATGCAGTTGTTGTTACGAGTGCAAGGTCGTTTGAGTCTGAACAAGTATATTCCTTAACTTCAACGCCCATATCCTTGAGATAACCCGTTACAACGTCTGCCTGATACTTTGAGTTTGCTTCACTTGAAGCATAGAGTATACCAACAGTTTTAACGTCAGGAACAAGTTCCTTAATCATTGCAGCCTGCTCATCAAGCGGAGCAAGGTCAGCAGTACCGGTAACGTTCATACCCGTAGTGCCTGTCCAGTCAGCAATTTCAAGTGCCGTACCGTAGTCTGTGATTGAGGTTGCAACTATCGGAATTGAATCTGTTGCAGCAACTGCAGCCTGGAGTGCAGGAGTAGCGTTTGCCATAATAAGATCAACGTCTGATGCTACAAACTGATTTGCGATTGTAGCGCACGTAGGAGCGTCGTTAGCTGCGTTCTGTTCATCAAACTTAACGCTGTCACCGAGTTTTTCCGTAAGAGCATCTTTAAAGCCCTTTGTTGCAGCATCGAGTGCTTCGTGCTGAACGAGCTGGAGAATACCCACGTTGTACTTTGCCGCATCTTCGCCACAGCCTGCAAGGCCTGTGCAAAGTGCGATTGTCATTGCTAATGCAAGGACGATTGCCAATGTTCTTTTCATCGTAATACACCTCTCAAATGTTTTAGTCTAATAAAGTGTTAAAGACATTGTAGCACCATCCATTTTTGTTGTCAATACAAAATTTCAGATTTTTTTACTTTATTTCTACGTATTCCGACGGAACCTCGATTCCGAGTTCAGCACATCTGTCTGCAACGTACATTTTCTTTACGTCAGTCGCATATTCTATTTCCATCGTGGCGGGATTAGCACCGTTTTCGAGGATTTCATACGCCTGCAGACCTGCAGTATAACCTATATCATAATAGGATATAGAAAACGTCGCTATTCCGCAGCCGAGGCATATAGCCTCTTCACCTGCAATAACGGGAACACCCGCTTCAAGAGCAATATTATCAATTATACCCGTGCTTGATGCAACCGTATTGTCCGTGGGGATATATATTGCATCCACTTCTTCACACGCCTCTACGGTAATAACCGCAAGGTCGTTTGAATCGGCAAAAGAATACTCGTTAACCGTTATTCCCATACCCTCAAGATAGCCCTTAACTTTATCAACCTGGTATTTTGAGTTAGGCTCACTCGAACAGTATATCATACCGACGCTTTTTGCTTCGGGCAAAAGTTCCTTTATCATAGCGGCCTGCTCGTCAAGAGGAGCACAGTCAGCCGTACCCGTTACGTTAGTGCCCGTAACACCCGTCCAATCTTCTATTTCAAGGGCGGTTGCATAATCTGTTATACATGTTGCAACTATCGGGATGTCCTCCGTTGCATTTGCCGCCGCAATAAGAACGGGCGTTGCACCTGCCATAATGAGATCCGCACCCTCCGACACCATAGTGGTAATTATAGTGGTGCAGGTTGCCATATCGTTTGAAGCATTAGTTTCTTTGAATGCAACTTTAGTCCCGAGTTTTTCTGTAAGAGCGTCTTTAAATCCCCTCGTAGCCTCGTCAGAAGCATCGTGCTGAACGTAATTTACTATGCCGACGCTGTAATTCGTTTCCTGTTTGGTGCAGGAAGCAAAACCGAAAAGCATTGTCAAAGCGAGTAATAAAGATACTGTTTTTCTCATATAAGTACCCCTTTCAAGATATACAACAATTTTATCATTACGCTTACATATTATCAAGATTTTTTAATCATTGCACGCATTGCATTGAGAATTGCAATAACCATAACACCAACGTCGCCGAAAACCGCCGTCCACATATTTGCAATGCCGAACGCACCGAGAATAAGTATCACAGCTTTGACCGAGAGAGAGAATATGATATTCTGACGTACTATTCTCATAGTCCTTGCCGACAGTTTTATCGCAAGAGGAAGTTTTGACAGACTGTCATCCATAAATACGATATCTGCAGACTCAATGGCGGCATCACTGCCAAGTGCCCCCATTGCTATGCCCACGTCGGCACGTGAAAGTACGGGCGCATCGTTTATTCCGTCACCCACAAAAGCTACCTTCCTGCCCTGAGAAATAAGTTCCTCCACCTTTTCCACCTTATCCTGAGGCAGAAGTTTTGCATATACTTCATCGGCGCTAACCTCATCTGCAACACTTTGTGCAACCGCCTCCGTATCTCCCGTAAGTATCACGGTTTTGTCTACGCCAAGGTTTTTAACCTCTTCGAGTGCCATAGCAGAATCGGGTTTTATTTCATCCTTTATAACTATATAACCGAGATATTTTCCGTCTGTTGCAACGTAGACTGCGGTATCGTTATAAGAGGAAACTTCTACACCCACACTTTCCATAAGCGACATACTGCCGACGTGGCATATCCTGCCGTCAACGTTTGCCCTGACACCTTTACCTGCAATTTCCGTAACGTCACTTACTCTGCTTTTATCAATTTCCTTGCCATATGCCGTGACGATGCTTTTTGCAACGGGATGTGAACTGCAACTTTCAGCAAGTGCTGCCGTTTCGAGCAAGAATTGCTCATTCTCCGCACATATTTCGGTTACGGAAAAATTACCTTTCGTGATTGTTCCCGTTTTGTCAAGCACCAGCGTATCAATGCCCGAGAGTGCCTCAAGGTAATTTGCCCCTTTTATTAAAATGCCGTCACGGGACGCCCTTCCGATACCTCCGAAATACGAAAGCGGTACCGAAACGACGAGTGCGCACGGACACGAAACCACCAAAAATACAAGCGCACGTTTTATCCAGACACTCCACGAAAGTGAAAATAATATCGGCGGCAAAAGTGCAAGCAAAAGCGCAGATATAACGACACAAGGCGTATAGTAACGGGCAAAGCGTGTTATGAAATTTTCCGTTACAGACTTCTTTTCCGCTGAATTTTCAACGAGGTCAAGAATTTTTGAAACCGTACTTTGTGCATACGTGCTTTCTGTTTTCACGAAAATAACACCGTTTAAGTTTATTGAACCGCCGTACACCCTATCCCCGACAACCGTATTGACAGGCATACTTTCTCCCGTTAGTGCAGAGTTGTCAACAGAGGTAATGCCATCTGTAACCACCCCGTCAAGCGGTATTCTTTCCCCCGGTTTTACTATGATGATTTCGCCGACCTCAACGTCTTCGGGATTTACTTCAGTTTCACGTCCGTCACGAAGAACAACCGCATAATCGGGTCTTATATCCATAAGCGATGCAATGGATTTTCTGCTTTTGCCGACCGCAACGCCCTGAAAATACTCACCTATCTGATAAAAGAGCATCACGGCTACTGCTTCGGCATATTCACCGATTGCAAATGCCCCGATTGATGCGACAGACATAAGAAACTTTTCATCAAGCACCTGACCGCGAAAAACACTTCGTACAGCCGAATACAAAACGTCGTATCCTATTATAATGTAGGCAACGAAAAACAGATTCTTATCAAAAATGAACGCGAGTACAAAAAGAAGTGCTGATATTACAACTCTTATAAGTTCCGTTTTGAGTCCCTTCTCTTTACTTTTATCCCCAATAAGAACGGTGCAATCAGGCTCGATTTTTGATACTTCTTTAAGTGCTTTTTTCAAAACTTTATCAAAAATATCATCCGCCGCTTCAATAGTAAGCTTCTGTGCAGTAAAATTCACCGATGCAAATTTAACACCATCGATTTTTTGTATTGCATCCTCCATTTTCTGCGCACAATGCGCACAGTCAAGATTTTGTAATTTATACGTTTTTTTCATCGAATTACTCCTCAATAAGATGCTCAAAGCCCTGCGCTATAATGGTTTTCACGTGGTCATCGGCAAGAAAATAATATATCGTCTTACCCTCCCTGCGATTGCCGACAAGGTTGGCATTTTTCAGCACTTTCAGTTGATGCGAAATGGCTGATTGGTTCATTGAAAGCAATTCCGCTATCGCACAGACACACATTTCCGACTCAAGCAATGCAAAGAGAATTTTCATCCTCGTCGTATCCCCGAACACCTTATATAAATCTGCAAGGTCGCATATAAGTTCATCCGTAGGCAGTTCGTTTCTCACTTTTTCAAGTATATGATTATGGTTATGTTCCGACATATGTGCCTCCATTCATATGAATATTTGTTCATATATTATCATTAAATATTCACTTTGTCAATATAATATGCCTGTTTTAAAAAAAAACAATTGACAAGCATATTTTTTTGTGATAATATAATTGTCGCACCATTCGGAGAGATGGTCGAGTTGGTTGAAGGCACCGGTCTTGAAAACCGGCGATGTGAAAGCATCCGTGGGTTCGAATCCCACTCTCTCCGCCAAGAGAAAAGACATCCATTTGGATGTCTTTTTCTTTTTGGCGGAGAGAGTGGGATGAAAACCTTTTTGCAAAGCAAAAGCGTTCGTCGAAGCAGGCGCAAAACTGCAATAAGTTTTGCTCTAAAGGGCTCCCAACATAAGGCAGAACGAAGTGCGTTGTGTTGGGATAGAGGACGAGCAAGGGAGCAGGTGGAGTTTTGCGGTCAGCAAAATGGAACTAAGCGGACTTTGCGAGGACGTAGTCTCGAGCAGTGCCGTTTTTTCGGGTACCGTCCGCAACGGTCGAAAAAACAAACAGCACAGAGTATCCCACTTTTCACTTTTTACACAAGACATCCATTTGGATGTCTTTTTATATTATAAAAATAATATGCTTTTTTGAATGTTATTGATAGTTTCTTTATATTAGCGGTGCTTATTCCCCAATGATATAATACAACATGTATGTTATATATTTAAGGAGTGATTACCGTGAAAGCACTTGTAAAAAAATACCCCGAAAAAGGCTTGTGGTTTGAAGACGTTCCCGAGCCGTCAGTAGGAAGCAACGACGTAAAAATCAAAATACGCAAAACCGCCATCTGCGGTACGGACCTTCACATCTACAACTGGGATGAATGGTCACAAAAAACAATTCAGACACCCCGTGTAATCGGACACGAATACGTCGGTGAAATCGTCGAAGTCGGCGATGCAGTAAAAAACTGGAAAATTGGTGATATTGTTTCGGGCGAAGGTCACATCGTCTGCGGAAAATGCAGAAACTGCCTCGCAGGCAACGGTCACCTGTGCAAAGATACGGTCGGCGTCGGCGTAAACCGTGACGGTGCTTTTGCCCAGTATCTCGTAATTCCTCAGGAAAACGTGCGCAGATGTGAAAAAGATATTCCTGAAGAGATGTACTCAATATTCGACCCCTTCGGCAATGCAGTACATACGGCACTTTCATTCGACCTCACCGGTGAGGACGTTCTCGTTACGGGTGCTGGTCCGATAGGAATTATGGCTGCCGCAGTATGTAAATTCGTCGGTGCAAGACACGTCGTTCTTACCGATATCAACGACGAACGTCTCGAACTTGCTAAAAAACTCGGCATTAAGTACACTGTAAACACAGCTAAAACTGACCTCAAAACTTTCATGGATGAAATAGGCATAAAAGAAGGTTTTGACGTAGGTCTTGAAATGTCCGGCAGTGAGATTGCGTTCAATTCTATGATTGACTGTATGATTCACGGCGGCAGAATCGCACTTCTCGGCCTTTTGAAGAGCGATACGAAAATAGACTGGTCAAAAGTTATATTCAACGGACTTATTATCAAAGGAATATACGGCAGACAGATGCATGAAACGTGGTACAAAATGTCTGCTATGCTTCAGGGCGGTCTTGATATTTCAAATATCATTACTCACAGACTCGACGTAACAGAATACGAGAAAGGCTTTGAAGCCATGAACAGCGGTAAATGCGGAAAAGTTATTCTCGACTGGACAAAATTGGATTAAGGAGTGAAAATATGAAAAGTGCACTTAAATATTTTAAGGAAACCTGTGAAACTATCGAAAAAGAAGGTCTCACCAAAAACGAAAAGATTATAACGACTCCTCAGGGTGCAAACGTAAAACTTTCTGACGGTAAAGAAGTTATAAATATGTGTGCCAACAACTATCTGGGTCTTGGTAACAACCCTGAAGTCATCGACGCTGCAAAAAGCAGTTATGACAAGTACGGCTACGGTCTTTCTTCTGTAAGATTTATCTGCGGTACACAGGAAATACATAAAAACTTAGAAAAGAAACTCAGCGAATTTTTAGGCACGGAAGATACCATTTTGTATTCCTCCTGCTTTGATGCAAACGGCGGTCTTTTTGAAACGTTGCTCACCGCTGAGGATGCAATAATCAGCGATGAACTCAACCACGCAAGTATAATTGACGGCGTAAGACTTTGCAAAGCAAAAAGATTCCGTTATACTAATAACAACATGGAAGATTTACGTGCAAAGCTTGAAGAAGCAAAGGACTGCCGTATAAAGCTTATTGCAACGGACGGTGTCTTTTCAATGGACGGTATCGTCGCTAATCTTAGGGAAATATGCGACCTTGCAGACGAATACGACGCACTCGTTATGGTTGACGACAGCCATGCCGTTGGTTTTATGGGAGACACAGGCAGAGGAACACCTGAATACTGCGGTGTATCCGACAGAGTTGATATCATAACGGGAACGTTCGGCAAAGCTTTAGGCGGTGCTTCAGGCGGCTTTACCTCAGGAAGAAAAGAAATAATCGACCTGCTTCGTCAGCGTTCACGCCCCTACCTCTTTTCCAACACTTTAGCCCCCTCTATTGCGGCAGGCTCGATAAAAGTTCTGGAAATGCTTGAAAACGATTTATCAATCAGAGAAAAACTCTTCTCAAACACGAAGCTTTTTGCGCAGAAAATCAAGGAAATCGGCCTCGACGTCATCGACGGCGGAACGCCCATAATCCCGGTTATGCTTTACGACGAGCATAAAGCCGTAGAAATGGCAAAAAGAATGATGGATAAAGGCGTTTACGTAGTTGCATTCTCATACCCCGTTGTGCCGCGCGGCAAGGCAAGAATAAGAACGCAGATATCTGCAGCATTATCAGAAAAGGACATACTCTATATCGTAGACTGCTTTAAGCAGGTTAAAGAGGAAATGGGTCTTTAATTTCTATCACAAAAAACGTCAGGAGATAATATCATGACAATCCAACAGTGTATATACGTGCTGAAAATTGCAGAGTACGGCTCTTTTAATGAAGCTGCGAAACAATTATTCGTGGCACAGTCAAGTCTGTCCGTTAGCGTCAAATCTTTGGAAAAAGAACTCAATATAAAAATATTTGAACGTGTCAGAAACGGCATATACTTAACTAATGAAGGTGCCGAATTTGCAAGATACGCCCGACAGATTGTTGAACAGAGTGAATTTATCATCAACAGATATGCGAGTAACGACCTTTCCGCAAGGTTATACGTATCGACCCAGCATTACGATTTTGTTGCAGATATTTTCACAAAACTGGTTAACGATACTGCAGACAGCCACTACCGTTTTGCGTTACGTGAGATGAAAACCTACGACGTAATACGCGAAATCGAAACCGCTTATTGTGACGTCGGCGTTATTGCTATAAAAGATACGGATTACAGCGTTATGGAAAGATATCTCGCTCAGAGAGGCATCGTTTTCCACGAGGTTCTCAAGGCAGAGCCTCACGTATATGTGCGTAAAAATCATCCTCTTGCAACACAGAGCGTGATGACGTTTGATAAATTAAAGGACTATCCTTACATTTCTTACGAGCAGGGCGAACACAACAACTCATTTTTTACCGAAGAACTTGCGAATATCCACAGCGACAAGCAGATAGAAATCAGCGACAGAGCAAGTCTGATGAACTGTCTGCTTGGAACCGACAGTTATACCATAGGCACGGGTATTATGCCCTCTCTTCTCAACGAAGGCAGGATTGTAAGTATTCCGTTTGAAAGTGATGACTGTTATATAATCGGATATATTCTCAGGACGGGTAAAGATATTACTGATTTGACCAACAGTTTTATAGAATTGTTAAAAAACACCACCAAAAAAGATAACTTATAACTACTCGTTTAAAAAGGGATGCCCTTGGGCGTCCTTTTTAACTTCTACCGATTTACATTTTACAATAAGTATATTATAATTAACTCATACATTAAAAAAGCAGGTGACTTAAATGAAAGTATGTATTATTCAGCCCCCTTACTCGACAGATTATTCATTGTCCGACGAGTATTTCGAAAAAGAACTTGAGCTTCTGGCTCAGTGCGATGAGTCAATGGACCTTATCGTAATGCCCGAGCTCAGTGACGTTCCTTGCCTTGCACTTACCAAAGAACTCAGCGATGCCTCATCGGCAAAGCACAACAAACCGCTTCTCGACGAGGTTGCTAAAACAGCAAAGCGCTGCAATGCAATGGTTTTTGTAAATGCACGTTCACCTCATAACGGAAAACTCCGCAACACTACATATGCATTCAACCGTCAGGGTGAAATCGTTGGAACTTATGATAAACAGCATCTTGTTCCAAGTGAAGTTGACCCCAATAAAATAGGGCTTGACTGTGATTACAGTTTCGAATTCTCAGAGCCTATCGTTATTGAAATGGAAGGTCTTCGTTTCGGTTTCTTAACCTGCTACGACTTCTATTTTTACGAGGCGTTTGCCAATATGGCACGTCAGAATATGGATATTATAATCGGTTGTTCACACCAGCGCAGCGATACACACTTAGCGCTTGAAGTAATAACACAGTTCCTGGCATATAACACAAACACCTATGTTGTCCGTTCCTCCGTTTCAATGGACGTAAACTCCGATATAGGCGGCGCATCCATGGTAGTTGCCCCCACAGGTGAAATCCTTGTCAATATGAAGAGCCGTGTCGGTCTTGAAACGGTAGAAATTGACCCCAAAAACAAATATTACAAGCCTGCAGGCTACGGCAATCCCCCTTCGGCACATTACGAATATATCGAAAAGGGCCGCAGACCGTGGAAGTACCGTCCCGCAGGAAGTGCCATCGTTCGTCACGATGCAGTTATGAAGTATCCCAGAGTTTGTGCACACCGTGGTTTCAATACGGTTGCCCCCGAAAACAGTATGCCTGCTTTTGGTGCCGCAGTTTCATTAGGTGCTGAGGAGATTGAATTTGACCTTCGTTTTACAAAAGACGAAGAAATCGTTTCAACCCACGACAGCCATCTTGAACGCGTGTCAGACGGTGAAGGTCTTGTTTCAGACTACACTCTCGAAGAACTCCGCAAGCTTGATTTCGGCTCAAAGTTCTCCGATGAGTTCAAGGGATTGAAGATTCTGACTTTTGAAGAGATTTTAAAGAAATTCTCCTGCCACTGCATTATGAATATCCATCTTAAGTCCGGTTGTGAGCGTCCTGACCGTCTTGCAAAAATCATATCCCTCATAAAGAAATACGACTGTGAAAAATACGTTTATATTATGACGGGTGTTGACGAGCTTCTCGAAAGACTTCAGAAGGACTACCCCGAAATAACACGTTGCTGTGGCGGCGGTCCCACCAGTGAGACGAGATGGGCAATCGTTGATCGCGCAATCAAGTACGGTTGTCAGAAAGTACAGCTTTTCAAGGGCTGTTTCGATCAGGCAATGGTTGACAAAGCAAAGGAACACGGCATCATCACAAACGTATTCTGGTCAGATGACCCGGAAGAAACGAAAGAATTTCTCGATATGGGCATCGACGTAATACTTACAAACGACTATAACCGCATATCACAGGTTGTTAAAAGTTACAAAAAATAAGAGGACGTAACCGATTTAAGTCGGTGACACTTGTAAAATCTACAACGGGAGAGATTCATTTTTATGACATCTCCCCCGTTGAACTTTAATAAAATAAAAAAACTGTGTATTTCCATACACAGTTTTTTTATTTAAAGCACACAGCTTAAAAATTCTTTTGTTCGATCTTCCTTGGGATTGCCGAACACTTCCTCCGGCGTACCCTCTTCAACGATAACACCGTCAGCCATAAATATGACTCTGTCGGCAACGTCACGGGCAAAGCCCATTTCGTGCGTTACAACAACCATCGTCATACCGCCTTCAGCAAGTTTTTTCATTACCTGAAGAACTTCACCAACCATTTCGGGATCAAGCGCCGAAGTGGGCTCGTCGAAAAGCATAATATCGGGATTCATGGCAAGCGCTCTCGCTATAGCCACACGCTGTTTCTGTCCACCCGAAAGCTGATGGGGAAAACTTTCCGCCTTATCTGAAAGACCGACCGTTTCGAGAAGTTCAAGTGCCCTCTTTTTCGCTTCTTCCTTCGTGGCCTTTTTAAGATCCACAGGTGCAAGCATAAGATTTCTCAAAACGTTCATATTGGCAAACAGATTGAAGTGCTGGAACACCATACCGATATTTTCACGAATCTTGTTTATATCAACCTTTTTGTCATTTATACAAACGTCGTCAGCAATGATTACGCCTGCCGTTGATTTTTCAAGTTTGTTTATACAACGGAGAAAGGTTGATTTACCCGAACCCGAAGGCCCGATAACGCAAACAACTTCACCTTCGTAAATATCGGTTGAAATGCCTCTCAAAACCTCGTTGTGACCGAAGCGCTTTTCTAAGTTTTCTATGTGTATTTTTACGTTTCTATTTTTCACGGCCACGGTTCAGTCTCCTTTCAAGAGCATTTGCAACCTGCTGTAACGCAAGAATAACGACAAGATACATTACTGCAACAATAGCCCACGTTTGGAATGATTTAAACGTGATTGAAATAACGTTCTGAGCTTTGTTAACAAGTTCCGGAAATCCGATAACAGACAGAATTGACGTATCCTTTAAAGTTATTATAAACTGATTTACAATACTCGGAATCATATTTTTTATTGCCTGCGGAAGAACTACGCGGAACATTGAACGCCAGTATGAAAGACCAAGGCTTCTTGCCGCTTCCATCTGACCGGGATCAATAGCCTGAATTCCCGCACGGATAATTTCCGACATATATGCACCGCAGTTGAGTGCAAGACAAATCGTACCTGCCTGCAGTGATGAAAGTACGAATTTTATTCCGAAAATGGATTTTAAACCGTACGGCACACCGTAAAATACGAAAAACGCAAGAACGATCATCGGCACACCGCGGATTATGTTTACGTATATTTTTGAAATTGCCCTGGATACTTTATTGTCTACGACACTGGCAAGTCCAAAAATTATTCCGAGAATACAGCCGAATAACAGGCCCCACAGTGCAAGTAAAAGCGTTTGCCCCATGGCTTCAAGCAACAGCGATCCGTAGGTACTTATAAGTTGACTCATTGGAGCAACCCTCCTTAAAACATAGTTTCAGGGCATCGGTTACCCAATGCCCTGTTAATTAAACCTTAATTAACCGAGATATGTAGCAATGATCTCATCATACTTACCGTTTTCACGGATGTTCTTGAGACCTGCATTGAAACGGTCAACGAGTTCCTGATTGTTTGCATCAAAGATTGCAAAACCGTACTGAGCAGGTTCGTTTTCTGTTCCTTCAACAAACTTCATATCGAGTTCGCCTGTCTTGATGTTGTACTTGAGAATCGGTGTATCGTCCATACAAGCGTCAACCTGACCGCCGATAACAGCCTGATACATATCAGGTGATGTCGGGAAAGTAACAACTTCAAAACCGTACTGATCCTTGATTGATTCAGCGTACTGATTGCTCATAGTGCCGTTCTTAACAGCAACCTTCTTACCAGCCATATCAGCGAATCCTGTTATATCAGAATCGCTTGCAACTGCCATACCCTGTGTTGCATCGTAGTAGCCTTCAGAGAAGATCCAGCCACTTGACTTTCTGTCTTCTGTGATTGATGCACCTGCGATCATACCGTCAGCCTGACCTGCCTGGCATGCTGCGATAGCTGCATCCCAACCGATGTACTGAAGATCGTAAGTGAATCCCTGATCGTCAGCGATTGCTGCAAGGATATCCATATCAATACCAACGATATTGCCTTCTGCATCCTGGAATTCAAAGGGGCTGAAGCCCTTATCAGTTGCAATTACGTAATCTACCGTAGTTTCTGTGTTGTCTTTTTTGCAAGCGGCAAAGCAAGCTACAAGCATTACTACCGCAAGAACGATTGATGCAATACGAAGCATCTTCTTCATAACAATTACCTCCAAAAGTTTTTTGTGTTATAGGTGATATTATACTTTTTTTTGCAAATTAAGTCAATTTATTCAAGGAAAACATACTTTTATTTAACTTTTTATTATTTTCAAAGGCTTACACTTAATAAAATTAGGTTGAACCTTTATTTATTTTATGTATTCCTTATCAATCGTAACCACTGCCCTGTACTTACCGTCTTCAAGCACGGATATACCGCTGCAGATACGGTTTTTAAGTTCATCATCCGTCATCTGCAATTCAAACGGCTTTACGACGTCAAATATCATATTGGTATGCGTCGGTCCGGGCACGATACGGAAATCGTGAATATGCAATCTCTCGTCTATACCCGTAACAAAGGCTGCCACAAGATCTTTAAGGCGGTTGCGGTTTTCATCGTACAATGCTATCGGGTCCATATGTATAACCGCCTCGCAGGAAAGTTCTTTTGCAAGTTCATTTTCTATATTGTCTATCTCATCGTGTAATTTGAATATATCACCCGTACCGTCAACCTCGACGTGAAGCGAAATCATAAGCCTGCCCACACCGTAATCGTGTATCACAAGGTCGTGAATACCGTGTGAAACCGAATGTGCCATAACTATTTCCTTTACTCTGTCGGCAAGCTTCTCATCCGCAGGCTGACCTAAAAGCGGAGATATTGTGTCCTTCATAGACTTTATTCCTGCCCAGATTACAAACAGCGAAACGGCGGCACCTGCCCAGCCGTCTATTGCAATTTTGCTGTATCCACCCACAAGAGTTGATATAAGCACCACCGACGTTGCCACACTGTCCGAAAGGCTGTCGTATTTCACGGCAAGCAGCGATGACGAGCCTATTTTTTTGCCAACCCTGCCGTTGTAAAACGCCATATATAATTTAATGAATACGGAAAGCAGAAGAATTGCAACGACCGTGACGTTGACCGTCATAGGCTGAGGTGTAATAATTTTCGATATGGCATCTTTAAGCAGTTCTATGCCCATAAATATTATGACTACCGACACGATGACGCCCGAAATATACTCCATTCTGCCGTGTCCGAAAGGATGGTCACTGTCCGCCTTCTTGCCCGACATACGAAATCCTATAAGCGAGATGACCGACGAGCCCGCATCCGAAAGATTGTTGACCGCATCGGCGGAGATTGCAACCGAACCGCTGAGTGTGCCCGCAATCATTTTTGCAGTTGCAAGAAGAATATTTAAAAATATTCCGAGTATGCTGCACAGCGTTCCGTATGCCGAGCGCACCTTTGCGGATGAGAGATCTCTGTTTTTTATAAACAATCTGCCAAGTAACGTTACCATAATACCCACCTTAACCTGATATACATTATATGATACTATTATTCCGACTTCCGTGTCAAAGCATATTTTTCGTAAATAAAGAGTAAACAAGATGTAAACTTTACTTTTTTCGATTGACCTTGTATTTTTTTTACAATATTATTATACTGTCAAAAAATCAACACATTCGTAAACGGGGAGATATGTTTTATGTCGAAGAAAAAAACTCTCAAACGCATAATAGTGCTTATTGTAATTCTTGCACTTATTATTTCTGTCGCCGCAGGACTCAGAAGTTGTAAAAAGACGGTCGGTACAAGTGGTGAATATACGCTTTACACCGTCGGCAGACGGAATATAAGCACAGAGTTGACAGGCACGGCAACAGTTCAGCCGAAGGATACCTACACCATAAATTCATCGGTCGATGCCGACGTGCTTTACGACTTTTTCGAAGAAAACGACACGGTGGAAAAGGATGCGGTTTTGTATGAGCTTGATTCGTCATCCTCGTCTTCTCTTGAAAGAAACGTTGAACGTGCACAAAAAAGTTATGATACTGCAATAGAAAACCTGCAGAATCTTGACGTAAAAAGCACCATTTCGGGCAGAGTAACGAAACTGTACGTGGAAATCGGTGACGAAATCAAGGCAGGAACGCCGATTGCCGACATCGTAAACGACGCCTATATGTATCTGGAAGTTCCCTTCAGCACGTATGACGTGCAAAATTTCTCGGTCGGCACGCAGGCAACCGTTATAACCGAAGCAAACTTTGAAACGCTGCCTGCAACGGTAAGCAAAATATCCTCAAACGTGACGACTATGACGGGCGGTATCAAGGTACAGAACGTGACTTTGAAGGTCTCAAATTCAGGCTCCGTCCTCCCTGACAGTACGGCAAGTGCAAAGGTTGGTGAAATATCCTGCATTGAGAACGGCATTTTTAAGTACGGTACGGGTATGAGCAAGACGATAAATGCAAAAGTGTCGGGTGAGGTTGTTAAAATCGTCACTAACGAGGGAGAAACCGTTGCATCAAACGGCATAATAGTTTCTATGCAAAACGACGACCTTGAGGATGCACTTGACGATGCAATTTCGGAACTTGAAACCGCAAACGACCAGAAGGACAAATATACGGTAAAGGCACCTATTTCGGGGACGGTCGTTCAGAAAAACTACAAGGCAGGCGAAACAATTACGGCAGGACAGACGCTTGCGATAATATACGATATGAGTTATCTCAAACTCGACCTTGCCGTTGACGAACTTGACATCCAAAGCATAAAAGTAGGCCAGCCGGTATCAATAACGGCAGACACGGTTGATAAACCACTCACCGGCTACGTAAGTGCTACAAGCATAGTCGGTTCCACTTCTTCAAACTCCACTACATATCCCGTTACGGTAATAATAGAAGAACCGGGCGATCTTCTTCCCGGTATGAACGTTGAAGCAAGCATAATAATTTCACAGAGCGAAAACTGCCTTGCAATACCGACCGATGCGATTACACGAGGTGATATTGTCAGCGTGCTTAAATCGGACAAGAAAGATAATCTTACCCAAGATGATTTTGAAAAGACAAAGGTTGTAACGGGTAACACCGATACGAACTTCGTTGAAATCGTAAGCGGTCTTGAAGAGGGTGACGTTATAGGCATATACAAGGCTGCAATAGTTCAGACTACTACGGACAGCAATATGTTTGGCGGTATGCCGTCGGGCAATATGAGCAGTTCAAGACCGTCCGGTAATATGGGTGGCAACACAGGTAACAGAATGCCGTCAGGTAATATGGGCGGCGGTATGCCGCAGGGCAACAGAGGTGGCATGTAATGATAGAACTTCGCAATCTCTATAAGATATACGGAAGCGGAGAAAACGAGGTTCGTGCTCTTGACGGCATAAATCTGACCATAAACAAAGGTGAATTCGTCGCAATAGTCGGTCAGTCGGGCTCGGGTAAATCGACCTGCATGAATATAATCGGTTGTCTTGACGTGCCGACAAGCGGTCAGTACATACTCGAGGGTATCGACGTTTCGACCATGCACGACGACCGTTTATCCGAAATACGTAACAAAAAACTCGGTTTCATATTCCAGCAATACAATCTTATACAGGGCATATCAATACTCGAAAACGTGGAACTTCCGCTTCTTTATGCAGGGCTTAGCAAGGCTGAGCGTAAAGAAAAAGCAATGAAAGCGCTTTCCCGTGTCGGTATACAGGCAAAGGCAAAAAACTTTCCGTCACAACTCTCGGGCGGTCAGCAGCAAAGGGTATCTATTGCAAGGGCGCTTGCAGGTAACCCGAGCGTCATACTTGCCGACGAGCCG
Organism: Feifaniaceae bacterium; assembly: GCA_045545175.1. Lineage (GTDB taxonomy): Bacteria > Bacillota > Clostridia > Oscillospirales > Feifaniaceae > RGIG6165. Next base: position 36,608 of record JAZQAK010000022.1, on the reverse strand, counting down.
ACGGGTGCTCTCGACTCCAAAACAGGCAAAGAGGTACTGCGTTTCCTTCAGGAACTTCACAGCGAAGGCAATACCATCGTTCTTATTACGCACGACAACTCAATAGCACGAAAGGCGAAACGCATCGTGCGCCTTTCCGACGGAAAAATCATTTACGACGGTCCGTCGGACGACCCGAATGCAGTAGTTTCTGCTGACGAAAGCGGGGTGAATGGCTGATGCAACAGTTCGGACAGTCATTTATTTTAGCTTTAAAGAGCATAAAACGAAGTAAAATGAGGGCTTTTCTTACCATGCTCGGCATTATTATCGGAATAGCCGCGGTAATAATCATAACGAGTTTAGGTAACGGCCTGCAGTCGTATATGACCGATGCTTTCGATTCAATGGGCACAAATCTCATAACGGTCAACGTTTCGAGCAGAGGAACGAGAAGCGTTGATCCCGACGATATGTTCAATCTTGCCACCGACAACCCCGATGTGCTTGAAGCGGTAAGCCCCTCTGTCACGCATACGGGTGAGGTTACGTGCGGCGGCACGACCACCGACAACACGACTTCGATTACGGGTGTAAGTGAGTATTACAACGTAATGAAAGGCTACGACTTAACTGACGGACGCTTTTTAAGTTATATGGACATAGAGGGCAGACACAAGGTCTGCGTCATCGGCACGTACGTTGCGAATACGCTTTTCGGCAATAAATCAGCCGTCGGTCAGACGCTTAAAATCGGCGGCAACACGTTTACGGTAATAGGCACACTTGCCGAAATAGGCGATTCTTCGGAATCCTCGAGTGACGACTGTGTTTACATACCGTATTCAACAGCACAAAAACTTTCAAGAAGCGGAAGAATAACGTCTTACACCTTCTCGGTCACGGATCAGCATAAAGCAGATCAGGCAAAAACGGTCATTGAAAACGCACTGTACGAAATTTTCCAGAGTGACGACTACTATACCGTAATAAGTCTCTCGGAAATGCTCGACATCATAAACACCATGATGGATATGGTGATAACCGTTCTTTCCGCAATTGCGGCAATTTCACTTGCCGTAGGCGGTGTGGGCATTATGAATATTATGCTCGTTTCGGTTACCGAACGCACAAGGGAGATAGGCATAAGAAAATCTCTCGGTGCAAAGAGAAGAAATATTCTCACGCAATTTGTCATTGAAGCGATGACAATAAGTGCACTCGGCGGTATACTCGGTATGATAACAGGCGTTATGATATCCTACCCCGTAGGAAACTTATTTGACATTACCGCCGTTCCAAAAGCATCAACAATCGCCCTTGCATTTTCAATTTCGGTTGCAATCGGTGTGTTATTCGGATATCTGCCTGCAAGCAGGGCTTCAAAGCTCAATCCGATAGATGCTCTCCGCCACGATTAAAAAACAGGAGGATTTTATGAAATACAGAATTATCTGTCTGCTCACGGCAGCGATTATGCTTGTATCGAGCCTGCCCGTGTATGCATCTTCATCAATCGTCACCGACGTTCTTGCAGGTGCGGGAATTATGCAGGGCGACGAAAAAGGCAATCTCAATTTATCATCAAACGTATCACGTGCGGAATTTGCAAAAATGGCGGTTGCCGCATCACCCTACAAGGATGACGTGTCGTCCTCTGCAAGTTCACTCTTTTCCGACGTTTCGTATAAGCACTGGTCGGCACCTTACGTAAAAATTGCGGCAAGGGCAGGATACGTATCGGGTTATACGGACGGTTCTTTCCGCCCTAACAACACGATAACTCTGCAGGAAACGGTAAGTGTGGTTTTAAAGCTTCTCGGCTACACCGCAAACGACTATACCGAGCCTTTTCCCGAAGGTGCACTCTCACTCTACCGTAAAATCGGTCTTGATGAAAACATAAGCAAAAAAGGCGCCGATCCTATGACGAGGCTTGACTGTGCAAATCTGTTCTACAACGTGCTCAATGCAAAAACCAAAAACGGTACGGTTTATTGCCAGTCGCTCGGCTATAAGCTCGGAAGTGACGGCAAAATCAGTTATACCGACCTTATGAGTCAGTCGATGAACGGGCCGATAGTCGTAACAGACACCACGTGGAGTTTGTCAATAAAAAATGCAAACTCATCAGCCGTCTATAAAAACAACGAAATTTCCGCACTTGATGCAATTTCGCTTTACGACGTCGTCTACTACTCAAACTCACCTGCAATAATCTGGGCGTATTCAAATCGGGTTTCGGGTACGGTTGATTCCATTTCACCAAACCGCACCAATCCCACCTCGGTAACCGTTGCAGGCAGAACGTATCCGATAGACATTTCTTCCGAAGCGGCAAAACAGTTCTCTATGTACGGCAATTTCAAGGCAGGCGATGCCGTTACAATTCTGCTTGGCAAGGACGACACCGTCGTATATGCAGTAAGTGCCGATACGGCAAGCACGGCAATATACGGTATCATAACTTCACTTGGCACGACGACGCTTACAAATGCCGCAGGCTACGAGTATCAGCAGGACTGTGTAACGGTTGCCGCAACCGACGGGCAGACCTACACCTATCCGATAGAAACCTCTTTGGAGGCAGGTGACCTTGTCAGCGTATCGGTTAGCGCAAGCGTTACGTCAATATCAAAACTTAACTCCGAGACCAAACCCGTCGGAAAAGTAAATTCCTCTGCAACGGCAATAGGCAAATACGCCCTTGCCGACGACGTGCAGATACTTGACTACAACGAAGACGGTATATGCACCGTTTCCCCGGGCAGACTCAGCGGTGTAAATTTCACGGCGTCAATGCTCAAGTTTGCAAAATACAACACCGCAGGCGAAATATCGCACCTTATATTAAACAACGTTACGGGTGATATGTATTCCTACGGTATACTCACCGAGATAAATGCCTCCTACGTCAATTCGGAAGGCAAGCGAGTGACAGAGTATCTCTCAACAACGAAAAGCAGAGACCCGGCAATCACCGCTTCTTCACTGACTTATAATTACCTTCAGGCAGGACAGTCGTACAGAGGTTCAAACACATCAAAGATTTTTGCCGTATCAACGGGCCCCGTTGCCCTTAAAACTCAGGGACAGACTTTAAGTGCCCTCTCTTCATTAAACTACGTAGGCATTTCAAAAGTCGGTGACGGTTACGTTTCAGGCAATTCACAGACCTTTAAAACTGGTTCAAACCTTCAGGTATACGAAAACAGGTCGGGCACTTATTTTTTAAGTTCACTCGAAATTGTCAGCGACACGGATAAATATTCACTCAGAGGCTATTACGACAAAGCGGACGACAAAGGCGGTCGCCTAAGGCTCATAATCGCCACAGCAAAATAAAAAAACAGGGTAAAAAACCCTGTTTTTTTACATTGTAAGTGACTTTATGTAAGGATTGTCTTCAAGCATCTGTACCGTATCTTCAAAATCAACTCTCTGGTTCATACGTACAGCCATGCTCATCGTTACCGTGCCGTCATCATTCTGATGAATCTTGCTCGTTACAACAAAAATATCTCTCTCTTTAAGTCTTTCGGAAAACTGCTTTATGTTTTCAACGTTGTTTTCCATCGTAACGCTTATATCGTTTGTGGGGCTGCCCTCAAACTTATTGAGGTGCTTATGCAGGAACGAATGAACGAAGAGCGAAGCAATCGTAGCAAAAATACCTACTATATACATACCGCTTCCGATAGCCATACCGATTGCAGCCATTACCCAGACACCCGATGCGGTCGTAAGACCTTTTATGTAATCACTTTTAACAAAGATTATTCCGGCACCGAGGAATGAAATTGCAGGCATTATGTTACAAGCAATACGTGAAACGTCATAATTAAATCCGAATTTCAAAGCAACGTCAAGACATGCATACTTTGATATTATCATAAGCAGGGCTGCACCGATTGCAACCATTATGTGCGTCCTGATACCTGCTTCCTTCTGCCTTCTCGCCCTTTCGAGACCGATAACGCAACCGCAGACACCCGCAACTATAATACGGATTATGAATGCAAGCTGCATTTCCCACGATAAAAGCATCGTCCCTTCAGCAAGCTGAGTGTAATTTCGTGCCATTTCTTTGCCGACTGTAGCAAAATCCATCAACATCTCTCCTTAGTCTTTTTATCATATTATGTTATATTATAGTATAATATTTTCAAAAGTCAAACAAAAAATTTGTTAATTTTTATACAATTTGACCGCCGTTGACCGACAGCACTTCACCCGTGATAAAAGAGCTCTGCGACAGGAAATATACCGCATCCGCAATTTCACGCGGGTCAGCCATTCTGCCAAGCGGTATTTCCGAGATAATATCTTTCATTTCATCCTCGGTGTAATGCTTCATCATATCCGTATCAACGCAACCGGGTGCTACGGCATTTACGGTTATTTCGCTTGGTGCAAGTTCTTTGGCAAGCGCCTTGGTAAAACCGATAAGTGCAGCCTTCGAAGCAGAATACGCCACCTCGCAGGAGGCACCTGCAATTCCCCACATTGAAGAAATGTTTATTATCCTTCCGCATTTCTTTGAAAGCATATCCCCTATTGCCGCCTTCGAGCAGAGAAACGCACCTTTTACGTTGACGTCAAAAAGCTTATCCCACTCATCTTCGGTCATATCTGTGAGAAGCCCTTCCCATTCTACGCCCGCATTGTTGACAAGTACATCCACTTTACCCACTTTTTCACGTATCTCGTCAAACATTGCCGTAACGTCGGCAGAATCCGACACGTCCGCCTTTATGGCAAGAGCACCTGTTTTTTGTGCAACTGCCTGCGCAGCAGCGTCATTCGTGCGGTAATTTATGACGACCGTATCGCCTTGTGCTGCAAATTTTTCAGCAATGGCGGCACCTATCCCCCTCGAACCGCCGGTAATAAGAACAACCACGATTTTTTCTCCTTTAACCGTTATATAAATATGATAACATAAAAGGGCGGTTTTCACCACCCTTTTAATTATTTACTCATAAGTTCACATACGAGTGAGGTAAATTCCACCGGATCGTCAATCGGAAGTCCCTCGATAAGTCTGCCCTGGTCGAGAAGCACCCTTGCATATTTTCCGAGTGTTTCTTTATCACCCTGAACGGCTTTAAGTTTTTCAAACAGAGAATGCTCCGTATTTATCTCAAGTATCACGGATGCACGCACCTTACTTCCGTCAGGTGACGATGCACTCCACATTCTCTCCATTTCAAAGGTTATCTCACCCTCTGTTCGCAGACAAACGGGATGCTCTGCCCCCATCACGCAGGGTTTTACTGCAACCACTTTATCTCCAAGCACGTCTTTCACAGCATCAAAAAGGTCTTTATTGTCCTGCGCCTTTTCTTCCGCCTGCTTCTTTTCTTCTTCGGTTGCAACGTCGCTGTCGGCAACGTTTTTGAATTTCTTGCCGCCAAACTCAGCCATCATGCTGATTGCAAACTCATCGACCTCATCCGTGAAGTAAAGCACTTCAAAGCCCTTTGCCTTTACAGACTGGCACTGAGGAAGTTTTGAAAGACGTTCTTCACTCTGTCCCGAAGCGTAGTATATGAATTCCTGCGACTCCTTCATCCTGTCGGCATATTCGGCAAGCGTTGCCGTACCGCCGTTTGACGACGGGAATATAAGAAGTCCCTGCAAAAGTTCTTTCTTCGTTCCGTAAGTCGTATATATTCCGTATTTGAGCGTTCTGCCAAAGTTTTTGAAGAACTTTTCATACTTCTCTCTGTCGTTTTTAAGAAGAAGTTCAAGTTCACTCTTTATCTTCTTTTCAAGGTGATTTGCTATCGTCTTAAGCTGTCTGTCATGCTGAAGCATTTCCCTGCTTATGTTAAGAGAAAGGTTCTGCGAATCAACGATACCCTTTACAAAACCGAAAAAGTCGGGCAAAAGTTCGGAACAGTTGTCATCAATAAGCACTCCACTACTGTAAAGTTGTAAACCTTTACGGTAATCTTTTGTGTAGAAGTCATACGGTGCCGATGCAGGAACGAACAAAAGTGCATCGTACGACACAATGCCGTCCGTAGACGTCCTTATAACCTTTATCGGATCTTCCCTGCCCCCAAATTTTTCCTTGTAATAGGCATTGTATTCCTCATCAGTAACTTCACCCTTGCTCTTTTTCCATATGGGCGTCATACTGTTGAGCGTTTCAATTGTGGTATAATCCTCCCACTCGTTTTCACTGCCTTCTTTACGGCGACTCTTTTCAATCGCCATCTTTATGGGATAACGTATGTAGTCCGAATATCTCTGCACAAGACGGGTTATCTCATACGACTCCATAAAGTCCTCGTATTTTTCTTCAGCCGTATCGGGCTTGATGTGAAGTACAATGGTCGTGCCGTTTTTTTCCTTTTCGCAGGGGGTAACTGTGTAACCGTCTATACCGTCCGACTCCCACTTATACGCTTCGGTGGCACCGTAAGCCTTTGAAAGTACGGTAACCTTATCCGCAACCATAAATGCAGAGTAAAAGCCCACGCCGAACTGACCGATAATATCAACGTCCTGCGTTTTTTCATTTTCCTCTTTAAAGGCAAGGCTTCCGCTTTTACAGATAGTGCCGAGGTTGTTTTCAAGTTCCTCTTTAGTCATACCTATACCGTTATCCGACACGGTAACGGTGCGTGTTATCTTATCTGCTGCAAGAAGTATCTCAAGATCCTCTTTTTTAATATTCACGCTGTCATCCGTCAGACTGCGGTAATACAACTTATCAATCGCATCGGATGCGTTCGATATAAGTTCCCTCAAAAATATCTCTTTGTGGGTATAGATAGAATTGATCATCAATTCAAGCAGCCTTTTTGACTCTGCCTTGAACTGCTTCTTTGCCATTTTTTAACATCTCCTTAAATATAGATACAAATATAATTTTATTTATAAAGTATTGAAAAATCAAGTCTATTTTGTTAACATTATCTTAATCTAATCACAGGAGGCAATTATGAGCATTTTAGTTACAGGTGGCGCAGGTTTTATCGGCAGTCACACGGTTGTTGAACTTATCAATGCAGGTTACGAACCCGTCATTGCAGACAATTTTTCAAACAGTTCACCCGTCGTAATAGACAGAATTGAAAAAATAACGGGAAAACGCCCCACTCTCTATACGGGTGATGTAAGGGATGTGTCTTTTCTTACCGATATATTTGAAAAAGAAAATATAGAAAGCGTTATTCATTTTGCAGGCTACAAGGCAGTCGGCGAAAGTTGTGAAAAACCGCTTATGTATTTTGACAACAACTTTATAAGCACCATAAAACTTCTCGAAGTGTGTGAAAAGTTCGGTGTAAAAAAGTTTGTTTTTTCATCCTCTGCAACTGTTTACGGCATTCCCGAAACAGTTCCGCTTGAAGAGGGTATGCCCCTCTCCTGCACTAATCCCTACGGCCGCACAAAACTCGTTATAGAGGATATGCTCCGTGACATATACAAAGCAGACAACAGTATGTCAATAATGCTTCTGCGCTATTTCAACCCCATAGGTGCTCATGAAAGCGGTCTTATCGGTGAAGACCCTGCGGGAATACCAAACAATCTTCTCCCCTATATAACTCAGGTGGCAATAGGCAGGCTTGCACGACTCGGCGTTTTTGGAAACGATTATCCCACGGTTGACGGTACGGGCGTTCGTGATTATATCCACGTTGTTGACCTTGCAAAAGGTCACGTTAAGGCTCTCGAATGGGCAGATAAAAATACGGGCTGTGAAGCGGTCAATCTCGGTACGGGCAACGGCTACAGCGTACTGCAGATAGTCAAAGCGTTTGAGGATGCAAGCGGTATGCCCGTTCCCTACGATATAAAACCCCGCCGTGACGGTGACGTTGCAGAAAATTTCTGCGATCCCGCAAAGGCAAAGTCGCTTCTCGGCTGGCAGGCGGAATACGATATCGAAAAGATGTGTATTGACAGCTGGAACTGGCAGAAAAACAATCCAAACGGATATAACAATTAGATATTGCAAAACTCGCATTACTTATATATAATATATTTGGCTTTTAATTAACGAAAGGAGATAAATTCCATGAATTACACAAAGGAAGTAGAAAATATGTGTCCTCTTGCTAAGGGCGCATATCACGGTCCCGCTCCCATTCCGGAAGAGGGCAAGTGGGTACAGGTCAAGGAAGTTAAAGACATTTCAGGCCTTACACACGGTATCGGCTGGTGCGCACCGCAGCAGGGTGCTTGTAAGCTCAGCCTTAACGTTAAAGAAGGTGTTATTGAAGAAGCACTCGTTGAAACGATCGGTTGCTCGGGTATGACTCACTCAGCAGCTATGGCTTCTGAAATTCTTGTTGGTAAGACACTTCTTGAAGCACTTAACACAGACCTCGTTTGTGATGCTATCAACACAGCAATGCGTGAACTTTTCCTTCAGATCGTTTACGGTCGTACACAGACTGCATTCTCTGAAGACGGTCTGCCGATAGGTGCAGGTCTTGAAGACCTTGGTAAGGGTCTCCGTTCACAGACAGGTACAACGTATGCAACCTCAAAGAAGGGTCCCCGTTACCTCGAACTTGCAGAAGGTTACATCACAAAGTGTGCTGTAGATGAAAACGATACCATTATCGGTTACAAGTTTGTTCACCTCGGCAAGATGATGGAAATGATCAGAAAAGGTATGGACGCTGCCGAAGCACTTGAAAAGGCAAGCGGTCAGTACGGACGTGTCGAAGATGCTGTTAAGCTTATCGACCCCCGTGAAGAATAAGAGGGAGGTAAACTTATATGTCATTATTTGAAAGCTATGAAAGAAGAATAGATCAGATCAACGCTGAACTTGCAAAGCACGGCATTTCTTCAATCGAAGAAGCTAAGGAAATCTGCGATAAGGCAGGCGTTGACGCTTATAATATCGTTAAGGGCATTCAGCCTATCTGCTTTGAAAACGCTGCATGGGCTTACGTTGTAGGCTGTGCAATCGCTATCAAGGATCAGGTTAAGAGTGCTGCAGAAGCTGCTGAAAAGATCGGTCTCGGTCTCCAGTCATTCTGTATCCCCGGTTCTGTTGCTGACGACCGTAAGGTTGGTATCGGCCACGGTAACCTCGGCGCTATGCTTCTCCGTGAAGAAACAAAGTGCTTCGCATTCCTCGCAGGTCACGAATCCTTCGCAGCTGCTGAAGGTGCTATCGGTCTTGCAAGAAGTGCAAACAAGGCTCGTAAAGAACCTCTCCGTGTTATCCTTAACGGTCTCGGTAAGGACGCTGCACAGATTATTTCACGTATCAACGGTTTCACATACGTTCAGACGAAGTTTGACTACTTTACAGGCGAACTTAAGGTTGTAAACGAAACTGCTTACTCAAAGGGTGAGCGTTCAAAGGTTCGTTGCTACGGTGCTGACGACGTTCGTGAAGGCGTTGCTATCATGCACAAGGAAGGCGTTGACGTTTCTATCACAGGTAACTCAACTAACCCCACAAGATTCCAGCATCCCGTTGCAGGTACCTACAAGAAGGAATGTGTTGAACAGGGCAAGAAGTACTTCTCAGTTGCTTCAGGCGGCGGTACAGGCCGTACACTCCACCCCGACAACATGGCTGCAGGTCCCGCTTCCTACGGTATGACTGATACAATGGGCCGTATGCATTCTGACGCTCAGTTTGCAGGTTCATCATCAGTTCCCGCACACGTTGAAATGATGGGTCTTATCGGTGCAGGTAACAACCCCATGGTTGGTATGACAGTTGCATGCGCAGTTGCTGTTAACGAAGCACTCAATAAGTAATTTTACAAAAACTAAGGACTTGGGATTCCCCCAAGTCCTTTTTTATTTATTTTCAATAAACTCTGCAATGTCTTCAAGACGACAATCAAGTGCCATACAAATTTTATCCAGTGTTTTTGTCTCTATATTTTCGTTTGCTTTTAAACGCCGTATTGTTTTACTGTCTATACCACAATGCTCTCTTAATTTATAGGTTGAAAAACCTTTGTTTTTCATTGTAATCCATAACTTATCAAAAACTATCATTACAATCCCCCTTGACATCTATTATTATGGGGATTATAATCACAAATATTAAGGGGATATAATCCCCATAACAATGGTGATTGTATGATAAAAAAAGTAGTAATTGCAGGATGTCGAAATTATTATAACTATGACGAAGCAAAATCATATATTGATTTTTGTTTATCTAACATCAGAAAAGAACATAATATCATTATCCTTTCAGGCGGAGCAAGTGGGGCTGACGCTATTGGGGAACGCTATGCAAAAGAGAACGGATTTCAAGTTGAAAAATGCCCTGCTGATTGGAAAAGATATGGTAGAAGCGCAGGTCCAAAAAGAAATCAGAAAATGGCTGAAATATGTGACTACGTTATCTGCTTCTGGGACGGAAACAGTAAAGGAACTAAATCAATGATTGGTTTCGCTAAAAAGTTTAATAAACCCATCAGAATAAAGATAATTTAAAAAGGCTTGGGGAAATCCCAAGCCTTTTTTTCCAAAATTACGAATTACGTCGTCACAAAGTCCGCTTTGTTTCGTTTTTGCTGTTCGCAAAAAACTTCACCCGCTCCCTTGCTCCTCCTTTTCCCATTGCAACGCATTTCACTTGCCTCGCAATGGGAGCCCTCTTCTCCGCATTACGAATTGTTCTATATGCTTTCAAGCAGTTTATTTACTGCCTTCTCACTTGTTGCCCATGAGGTACAGAAACGTACGCAGGAGTTTTTGTCATCCACCCTCTGCCAGTAACTGTATCCGAAATCTTTCGAAAGCTCTTCGAGTTTTTCATCGGGCAGAATCGGGAAAAGCTGATTTGTGGGTGAATTAAACAAAAACTTTACACCCTTACTTTCAAGACCTGCTTTAAGTTTCTTTGCAAGGTCAATGGCATGACGTGAAATCTTAAAATACTCGTTATTTTCAAAAAGTGCCTCAAACTGCACACCCAAAAGCCTACCCTTTGCGAGAAGACCGCCCTGCTGTTTGATAATATACCTTAAATCCTTTTTCAAGGTGTCATTTACCACCACAAGCGCCTCGCCAAACAGAGCACCGACCTTTGTTCCGCCAATGTAAAAGGCGTCGCAGATATTTGCAAAGTCCGTTATGTCAAGGTCACACTCGTCCGACTCAAGTCCGTATCCCAAGCGGGCTCCATCGATGTAAAGGTAAATTCCTTTACGCTTACAAACGTCATAAATCGCCTCAAGTTCCGCCTTTGAATAGAGTGTTCCGCACTCTGTCGGGAATGAAATGTACGCCATTGCAGGCTGAACCATATGCTCGTGCGTAGAATCGGCATAATGTGCGTCAACGCACGCTTCAATCTGGTCTGCAGTTATCTTACCCTGCTCTGATGCAAGTGTTATAACCTTATGACCTATGCTTTCTATCGCACCGCTTTCGTGCACGCTTATATGTCCGCTATCCGCCGCTATAACACCCTGGTGCGGACGAAGTGCCGTTTTAATCACAACGGTATTCGTCTGTGTACCGCCGACTAAAAAATGCACGTCACCGTCCGTCTTGCAGACGGCTTTTATCATATTACGGGCATTTTCACAATGAGCATCCTCACCGTAGCCGACCGACTGCTCCATATTAGTTTTTGTGAGCGCATCAAGCACGGCCTGCGTACAGCCTTCGGTATAGTCACAATCAAATCTAATCATTTAAAATAATCCACTCTTCCGTATAGTTTTCTCTGTCAGTTTTAAGTTTTTCGAGTTCAGCACATTTTTCGGCAAGTAAAGCATAGTCCGAAGCAACGTCGGGCGATGCCATTTCTTCCGTCAGCACCTTTTCCCTTTCGTCACATTCCTCTATAAGCCTTTCAAGCTCACTAATACGCTTTTTCTTTGCCACGTCTGCCGCACGTTGTTTCTTTGAACGGTAGTAAGAGTTTTCCTCTTTAGTACGCTTTTCTTCCTTTACTACCGCCTGCTCAAGCTTTTGCGCACTTTTTTGCGTAGCATAGGCATCGTAATTGCCTTCATACTGTTTTATCTGACCGCCGTCAATTTCAATTATTCTGTCGGCAACCGCATTTATAAAATATCGATCATGCGACACGAAAATAAGATTACCGTCAAACTGCGACAGTGCTTTTTCAAGGCTTTCCCTTGTCAAAAGGTCTATATGGTTTCTCGGCTCGTCAAGAACGAGGGTGTTCGCCCTCGTCGCCATAAGCACCGCAAAGCAGACCTTTGCCTTCTCACCGCCCGAGAGCACTTTTATCTGTTTATATACGTTGTCACCGCTTATCAGGACTCTGCCAAGCAGACCCCTCGCCTCATACTCAAGCAGATTTTTAAAGCGATGTCTTATTTCATCAAGAACGGTCTTTTCACCGTCGAGATTACGCCCCTCCTGCTCGTAGTAGCCGATTTTGGTGTGTTTTCCCCACACTATTTCGCCACCCTTGGGATATATCTCACCCACAAGCGTTTTGAGAAGCGTTGATTTTCCACAGCCGTTGACACCGATAAGTGCAACGCGCTCTCCCCTTTTCATTTCAAAGGAAACGCTTTCACATAAAACGTTGTCCTCACCTGCGACTATGGGAAGATTATTTACCGTAAGTGCATCTTTTACCGTCGGAGTATCATATTCAAACGAGAATGAGGGGGACGGCATATGCGTCCTCGGTTTTTCAAGCACTTCCATATTTTCAAGCTGATGAAGCCTGCTCTTTGCCGAATTCGACGTGCTCGCCCTTGCGATATTGCGCTGAGCATAATCGGTCATCGAAGCAATTTTCGTCTGCTGCTTTTCATATTCTTTGAGTGCAAGCTCGGTGTCCATCTGCTTTTGCACTTTAAATTCAGAATAATTGCCTCTGTACGCCTTTAATCTGTGATCCTCAACGTCCCAGATGCGATTAGTGAGTTTATCAAGAAAATACCTGTCGTGCGACACTATCAGCAGTGCACCCTTAAAGCCCGAAAGATATTCTTCAAGCCATGCAAGTGTTGCAAAGTCAAGATGGTTTGTCGGCTCGTCAAGAATCAGCAGGTCGGGTGCTTCAAGAAGCAGTTTTGCTATTGCAAGACGTGTCTTTTCACCGCCCGAGAGCGTCCCCGTCGGCACGGACAAATCTCTCCCCGCAAAGCCCATACCTGCAAGCACACGGTTAATATGAATGTCCATATTATAACCGTCCTGCGCCTCAAATATTGCCATTTCACGATTGTATTTTTCCGTTATTGTCTTATATTCGGTTGAAGAAGGCTCAACTTCCGCCATTTGCAAAGCAAGTTCATCCGCCCTTTTCTTTGCCGAAAGTGCATCAGAAAAGGCATTTTTCATCTCCTGCTCAATAGAATTTGCCGTATCAAGACCGCTATTCTGTTCAAGAATGCCGATACGCAGATTCTTTGCCTTTGCTATATCACCTTCGTCGGCAAAAAGCCTGCCCGTAATAAGATTTATAAGCGTGGATTTGCCTGCACCGTTTATGCCGACAAGACCTATTTTATCCCCCGCATTTACGGTGGCATTTATATTTTCAAGCACAAGCTTTTCGCCGAAATACTTGTATACGCCTGTAACGCTTATAAGCATTATGCAGACACCTCCTCAATTTCTGTCTAAAATATTTTATCTTAAAGGTTATAATATTGCAATAAATATTTATAAATGATATTATAATATATATATCCGAATAATAAGAGGGACTTTATGGATTTTAACAGTCTGCGCAAAGCGCATCCGACATTTGAATATAAAAAATACGACTATTCGTATGAGGACGGTATACTGTCGATAGTTTACACTTTCGTTATGGATGAGCATACGTTTACGCCAACGTGGCGTATTCCGTGTAAGTATGCACCCGACTCATCTGCCGAAAAACTTATTTTTTCACTCGGTATGGTGGAGCTTATAAGTTACTGGAAATGCGCCTGTCCACCCGAAGTTGTAGTTTCCTGCGGCTGTCTTGACAGTACGCAGATACACTGGTGGAAGAAACTCTATTTCAAGGGGCTTGGTGAATATTTCTACCGTAACGGCATTGAAACCGATGCTGAGTCGTTTATGAAGCTCACTTCAAGCGGTAAAACAATAAGAAATGATGCCAACAGATACGAGCTTGATTCATATCTCATTCCCGTAGGCGGCGGTAAAGACAGTGTTGTGACGATGGAGCTTCTTTCACGTTTTGCCGACAAGTGTAACACGTTCATTATAAATCCCAGAGGGGCAACACTCGGCTGTGTTGAGGTTGCAGGTCTTTCGGACAGACTGGTTTCCGCAAACAGAACGATTGACAAACATCTTATCGAACTCAATGCACAGGGTTACTTAAACGGACATACGCCGTTTTCGGCAATGGCGGCATTCGCCTCCTGCCTTGCGGCGTACTTAAACGGTAAAAAATACGTCGTGCTTTCAAACGAATCAAGTGCAAACGAAAGCACGATATCCGACGTTAATCATCAGTACTCAAAATCAGCCGAATTCGAGTATGATTTCCGCACTTATATGGAGAATTACATTCCCTGCGGTGTGACGTATTTTTCACTGCTTCGTCCCTACAGCGAATTCCAGATTGCACGCTATTTTGCAAGATGCACAAAATACCACGGTGTATTTAAAAGCTGTAACGTCGGCAGTAAAGAAGATATATGGTGCGGTAAGTGCCCGAAATGTCTGTTCGTTGCATTTATGCTTGCCCCCTTCGTTGACGTTAAGAAAATTTTCGGATGCGATATTTTAAACGACAGCGAACTCATCGATACCATGTTAAAACTCATCGGCGTGCTTCCCGAAAAGCCATTTGAATGTGTGGGCAGCAGGGATGAAGTAAATGCCGCAATCTGCCTTGCAATAGAGAAATACAAGGGTGAAAAACTGCCCTATCTTCTCTCCTATTACGAGCAAAACGGTTATTTTGCAAAATACAGAAAAACGGCACACAACTTCGATAAATATTTTGACGTTGGTCATTTCGTGCCGTCACACCTTTTCTACACCTTCGATGCAATGCTTGAAGGCTCGATATTTGACAACAGAAACGTCGTTATCCTCGGCTTTGGTGCAGAGGGTAAATCGACCTACGAACATATAAAAAAATATTCGGTCGGTGCAAGCATAACCATTGCAGACCAAAATGAAATTTCAGGCGACTATGATGCAAAATTCTGCTGCGGTGAAAACTATCAGTCAGCGATATACGATGCAGATATTGTTATGAAAAGTCCCGGTGTGGTGCTTGATAAGTTACCGCCCGAGCAGATGGCAAAAATCACCTCACAGATAGAACTTTTCCTTGAAAAGCACAGGGACAGGGTTATAGGCATTACGGGTACGAAAGGAAAAAGCACGACGGCATCCCTCATCTACCACGTGCTTCACAGCGTATATCCCGACACGCTTTTTGCAGGCAACATCGGTCTTCCTGCGCTTGATATAATGCCTCTCGTAAAGAAGAACGGCTATATCGTGCTTGAACTTTCGTCACACCAGACGGAATATATCAAGGTAAGCCCCAAATACTCGGCTATACTCAACTTTTTTGAGGAGCATCTTGACCATTACGGCACCTATGAAAAATATATCGATGCCAAAAAGAACATTTACAAGTACCAGAAGCCGAGCGATATTTTCTTCTGTGAAAAATCAAACAAGAGTATAGATAACGTTCCCTCCAACCGCTACACAGTCGGCGGTGACGTGAAAATATGGGGACAGAAAATTACTTTCGAAGGCACGTCAATCACGGTTGATGCTAATAAAGTGCCTATTAAGGGCAAACACAACTTATCAAATATTGCGTTCGCCTTTGGTATATGTTTAAAACTCGGCATAACCCCCGAGCAGTTTGAAAAAGCACTCTATACGTTTGAGCCGTTACCTCACAGAATGGAATTTGTGGGTGAATACGGCGGTGTAAAGTATTATAACGATTCTATTGCCACCATACCCGAGGCGTGTATGAATGCTGTACGCAGTATCCCTGCGGTTGACACGCTTATTTTAGGCGGTATGGACAGGGGAATTGACTATACAGAACTGTGTAAGTTTTTAAACAAGAGTCAGATATCAAACGTGATTATTATGCCCGATACGGATAAAGTGATTGCGCCGATGCTGACTAAGGTTAAAAACGTGCACACGGTTTCATCACTTGAAGAGGCGGTTGAAATTGCAAAAAAGGTAACGCCGATGGGAAAAACCTGTCTGCTCTCCCCCGCGGCATCGAGCTACAATATGTTCAAAAACTTTGCCGAACGCGGTAACAAATTCAAAGAATTAGTAAAAAAATAATAACATCCCGTTACTCACGTTCTTATGAGTAACGGGATGTTTCTATCTATTCCGTTTTTCCAATTTCTATCTGAAATCTTGTCAATAATATTATCTCGGCATATTCAACTCATTAACAATACTGATTTTTTCTTTTTCAAGTACAGCTATTTTATCTGTGTATGGTTTCATTTCCGCTTTAATGCTACCAATTTTTGAATCTACGCTTTTATACAGTTGATCTTTTTGATATCTTACAGTTTTTTCAACATTCTGTAATTCAATCGTCAATTCATCTATTTGACCTTGTATTTCTTTCTTTTCTTTGCCTTTAAATACTCCTAATGATTTCTTTTGGTCGTGTAATTCACTTATTTTATCATTTAATAATTTTAAATTACTCTCTGCAGGAACTTGCTGTTGTTTTTCTTTTTCAAATGCCCTAATTTGACCTTCATAAGGCACAATATCTAATTTCAACTGTGTAATTTCAGCATTGATTGCAACCATACGCTCGTCAAATTCTTTCTTCTCGTCGGGATGAGCATCCCAATACTCTTTTATTTTTTGCTGTTCCAATTCCTCTTTATATTTTTTTATTCTTTCAGTTATATCTCTATCTACTTCTAACTGCTTTTCGAAATTCATATTTAAGATGTTTGCATTATGCATTCCAAGTTTTGTAGGAGGATCCATACGATCAATTACATTCCAATATTCCGTCTTTCTAAACAAAGGATTATCTTTTCTGATTTCAAACAGCATATTATCATGCATCTCGACATATTTTCTTTTTCTATTGGCTTGTAAACCATGAAAATAAGCATCACTTCGAGAATAATCTTTGAACTGCGTAATGTGTGTACATATCGCATAGCAACAGTCGCAATAGGTTTCTGCTATATCTTGCTTTATTTCAGAATCGCATTTCATTATGTTGGGCATGATTATTTCAAAGTAATTAAGGCATTGTTCTGCAACGCCAAGATATGTCCAAAAAGTATCTATATTAACATTATTCCATTCGTTCACATCCCAAAAATTATGACGTGCCATATCGAACCACGCTTTCAACAATCGTGCTAATTCAACACTATATAATTGCATGATAGAAAAAGCTAACTCGCTTGTTTCTTCATCTTTATGAGGTATATTTTCTATTGCCTGGATATAAGCATTAAACGCTTCATCAACACGAGGTACGGCAATTGTACTTGTCCATCCAATGCACATACCTTTATAAAACATAGCTTCATAATCGGTGGGGGTTATTTCTAAAACTTTTAGATAGTAGTTGTACGCTTCGTCTGTACTTCCTGCTTCATAAGCCTTTTGAGCCAATTCTTTATACTTGTTTAGTTGGTCTGTATTATCTATTTTTACTGTACCCGTAACTTCAATTGGGCCTTCAAGCATCATTTTTTTTGCTTCTTCAACGGAATATTTACAACCACAGTTCTGGCAGACAAATACGCCTTCTTGTTTTACTAAATCATTGCTTCCGCACATTTCGCATACTAATTGTTTCATCTGTCAATCCCCTTATTTTAAACCTTTATAATTTTAATTCTATCATAAATAATCTGCTTTATCAACAAATAAAAAAAGGCTCCCTTGTGCAAAGGGAGCTGTCGAGCGTAGTGAGACTGAGGGATTGTAGGGCAGGGGCTCGCTCCTGCCGAAAAAACAATACGGAAGGACCAAGGCCCTTCCCTACAAATTTCAATCCCTCCGAGTTTGCTACGCAAACCCACCTCCCTTTACACAAGGGAGGCTTTTGGGGTGTTTTTATTTATGGTATGTTTCGCCGCGTGAAACCTTGAACGCCCTGTATAACTGTTCTGCAAAAATAACCCTCATAAGCGTATGCGGAAAGGTCATTTTCGAGAAGGAAAGTTTTATATCCGAGCGCTGTTTAACCCTGTCCGACAGACCGTACGAGCTTCCAATCACAAAACAGATGTCACTCCTGCCCGATACTGCCGATTTGTCAATGAGTGATGAAAACTCCTCCGTCGTCATCTGCTTGCCCTCGACACAAAGCGATATCACGAGTGCGCCCTTTGGTATCTTTGATAAAATCACGTCCGCCTCTTTTTCGAGTGCCGTGTCTATCTCTTTACGGGGTGCATTGTCGGAGGAAAACCTCTCCTCATTCAACTGAATAAGTTCAAATTTACAGTATGCCGAAAGGCGTTTTTCATACTCTGCAAATGCATCAGAAAAATACTTGTCACGAAGTTTGCCCATTGCAATAAGTTTTACGTTCATATAACAAACATCCTTCCCGTTTCATCCCTCGGTGCTATATCAACCGTTACTTCACCCGGTTTTACACCCTTCGAAATAAGTTTTCCAATCGTTTCCCTCATCGCAAGATCCTGCGTATTGTTGTTGACACTCAGATGCGCCAGCATAAAATGACACACCCCGTCTGTCACGAGTCTGCATATCGTTTTTGCACAGTCAACGTTTGACAAATGCCCCTTATTACTCTTTATCCTTGCAACAAGGTGTGGCGGATACGGCCCGTTTTCAAGCATATCCGTATCATAATTCGACTCAATTATAACAAAGTCGGACTTTTTCATAAGTTCATATGTACCGTCCGTCACGTAGCCCATATCCGTCGCTATCGTCAGCCTCTTCCCGTCAGCCGAGAAAGAATAACCCACACTCCCCTCAATATCGTGAGGCGTTGAAAAAACGTTTACCGATATATCACCGATTTTGTAAATACTGTCGGTATCTATGAGAGTCAGCCTTGATGGCATAACGTCACCACACGTGTCAAGCACGTGGTCAAGCGTGCCGAAGGTGCCCATTATCGGCATTGAATAACGCCCTGCCAGCACCTTGATTGCTGCAACGTGGTCACTGTGCCCGTGAGTAAGCAAAACAGCGTCAATATCAGGCAAGTCGTATCCGATTTGCTGAAGAGAACACCGTATCGTCTTGACGTTTTTGCCTGCATCGACAAGAATCCTCGTATCACCGTATTCAATAAAAGTGCAGTTACCGCTGCTGCCTGAAAACAAAGTACAAAATTTCATATATCTTCCCTATATAATAATACCAACACGCAAAGTGTTGGTATTACTTCTTTAGTTTGCTTTTTCAAGTACCGGACCGTCAGGCACCGTTATCTTCTTTATATCTGCACCGAGTGCATTAAGCTTGCCCACAAAATTCTCATACCCGCGTTCGATATACTTGATATTGTCTATCTCGCAGGTCCCCTCCGTAGCAAGTGCCGCCATTACAAGCGCAGCGCCTGCACGCAGGTCACACGCCGAAACAGGTGCCGCCTTAAAGGCTTCAACCCCTTCAATCAGCGCAATTCTGCCGTCAACCGTCACCGATGCACCCATTCTCCGAAGTTCATCCATATACTTGAAACGGTTATCATACACACCCTCGGTAAGCTTGCTTGCCCCGTCTGCCAGACACATAAGCACGCCAAACTGCGGCTGCATATCCGTCGGAAATCCGGGATAGGGCATAGTTTTAAGATTTATCTTTCCAAGCCTTGCAGGACCTTTTTCAACAATTATACTGTCATCAAGTTCTGTGACCGAAACGCCCATTTCAACAAGCTTTGCCGTAATGGATTCCATATGCTTGGGAATAAGATTTTTAACTTCAATTCTTCCGCCCGTTGCAGCCGCAAGTGCCATATAGGTACCCGCTTCTATCTGGTCGGGAATTATGGAGTAGGTACAGCCGTGGAGAGAATCCACACCTTTGATTTTTATCGTTTCGGTACCTGCACCCCTGATGTCTGCACCGCAGGCATTGAGGAAGTTTGCAAGGTCAACTATATGCGGTTCACGTGCCGCATTGTCAATAACCGTCACACCCTCTGCAAGAACGCCTGCAAGCATAACGTTCATCGTTGCACCGACAGAAACCACGTCAAGATACACCGATGCACCTTTAAGCCTGCCGTATTTGCAGGTGGCATCAACGATACCGCCTTCACCGATACTTATATCGGCAGAAAGTGCTTCAAAACCCTTGATATGCTGGTCAATCGGGCGTGTGCCGAAATCGCAACCGCCGGGCATGGCAACATGCGCCTCACCGAACCTGCCCAGAAGTGCACCAATAAAATAGTATGATGCACGCAGTTTCCTTACCATATCGTATGGAGGCTGTATATTCTTTATATGTGTGGTATCTATTTCAAGAGTAGTCTTGTTCACCAGCCTCACCGATGCGCCCATATACTGAAGCATATCGGAGATGTGGCGAACGTCACTTATATCGGGAATATTCTCAATTCTTACAGGTGCTTTCACAAGCACTGCGGCAGGAAGTATAGCAACAGCGGCATTTTTTGCACCACTTACCGTAACTTCGCCGAAAAGAGGATGCCCACCGTTAATTACATACTTATCCAAATATATTCACCCTCCGTTACTTAAATATTTTTGATTGTGTAGAGGTGTAAAGTTTCCTCACTTTACATATATCATTAAGAGTATCTGTTTTCTTATCTTATTTATTATAACATTATTTTCTGTAAATGTATAGGTAATTTTTAAATATTATTGAATAATCTGTCCCGTACTCAAATCGTACTTGAAGTTATAACCGTCAGCCTCAACCACATACATGGGGGTGAATGCAATTTCGGGATAGTTTTCACCTGCTACGTATGTAAGCGTCATCTCTTTTATGGTCATTTCCTCATTTTCCAGTGCACTTGCTATCGCAAAAAGCACGTTTACGGAATTTGAAAAATCCGTTGCTATCTCACTCGACACCTTGCCCGTAAGAAGTTTACCGCTTGCACGCGCAACCTTTTTGCCTGCTATTTCAACCTCGGTCGTGTAACCTTCAATGGGAAGTTTATTCTTATAACGCTGTACTGTAAAGGTAAAACCATTTTCAGTCACGTCGCTTTCGGTTATTTCAAAATCTGCCGAAGAAAGCCCCGCTATTTCAACAAAAGTCCTCGTAAGCGACTCTGCCCTTCGCCTGCTGACCGCTTCGTATTCACTGCTGTCGGCTGTGTTATATTCGAAAGTGCCGTCGTTATATACGGTAAACGTATTGTCACCGAATGAATACACTTTGCCGTCCTCCCTGACGGAGACCTGCACCTCATTTTCACCCGCAAGTTTATTTGCGAAATAATCGTATTCATCCTCTGCCGCCGTCGTTATAACTATCGGTTCAACCGGCCTTTTCTGAGGAATTTTATCCGCCGATATGAATATACCCCTTGTTTTCAGCGAATCTGCCGCCTGACTTACGTAACTGTCCGATATATAGTCCCTGTCACGTTCCATATCGTACAGTTCGTACGCAAGATAACCGTTTACAAGCAGAAGCAATGCAAGCAGGAGTGTCTTTACTCTGTGCCAATCCATAAATCAGTCCTCCCAGTAAAACAGATAGTCGGGCGTACCGCCTTTATACGCTATCGCAATTTTATTCAACGTTCCGCTGTCGCCTGCATACAGACGTATAAAGTTTTCAAGATCTTCAAGTTCCGTATTCTCTTGCGAGAACGCATAACTTTCAAGCAGAATATCCGCCGCAACAAAATAACCGTTACGGTAGACAAGCCTTGCCGACGTGCCCGAATCTTTTACGGATATACCGTTAATACAATACTCAAATTCCGTAACGTACCCCTTTTGATTTGCATCGTAATAGGCATTTTTCAGGCGCAACGACGCCTCACCGCCAAGCAATTCCTTATCGAAAGACGACAAAAACTTCTGCGATGCAATAATCACGTCACGCACCGAATAGCCTTTTTCGCCCGCCTGTCCTATATAGTTTGCCAGAGAAATGCCGCCGTTATCCTGATACGCCGCAAATATTATATTACCGTCCGTCTGCGCCATAATACTTCTCAAATTTTCGACGTAGATAACAGAACCGTCCTCTTTAATCTCGTTGTTAAGTGAGCCCGAATTTATCTTGAATTTTGAAAGCACCGCCGAAAGATTTGCAAAGGAATAGTTGCCCGCTTCTGCATTGTAAAGTTTATTGCTTTTTTCAATAGCAGGCATCGTAATCTGTCCGACTGGGATAACGCTGCCCCCCTTTACCGTAACATCAGGCAAAATACCGTCAAATGCAGAAACGTCTCTCGTTTCCACACCGTCGATATCCGAAACGGATACTTTGACAGTTCCCTTCACAGACTCAAACGCATACGTGTTTTCTCCGTCAGTAAATACGGCGTTTATATTTCCGTCACCATCGTAAACAAACAGCCTTTCAATCAAAAGGTCGCCCGCTTTTGACGCCTTATTTGCCGATATTCTGCAAAGTATGTCAAGAGGCAGTTTTCTGCCGAAATCTATAAGTATGCCGTCGTTTTGTGTATATGTTTCAAACCCGTTATCAGCCTCAGCCACCGCACCTGCAATAAACTGTGCCACGGTATCTTCTATCGCATCGTATGACGTTATTATACGTTCCTCGTTGCCGAAGGCACTTATCTGCACACCGTTTTCTTTAAGCGACACGCAGTAAGGGTAAAGAAGCGTGCTCTGTGAAAACTCACTCTGCGTACCCACGCTTCCTCTTTCAAAATATTTTGCAAGAGAAGGCAGGCCGAGGCCTGTAAAGAACGAACTTTCATTCTTTACAACGCTTCCCGTACCCGTCGAAAATATGTCCGACAGCATAAGTCTTGCCGTCATCACAAGCATCGACACCGTAAGGAGTATTATGAGAATTGTCTTTACCGCTTCAAGAATACGCCTCATTTATTCTTCCTTAAAACTATAGTTACGGTCGTGCCCCTGCCGACCGAGCTTTCCATTTTTATGGTACCGCCGTGTGCCTCGACGATTTCTTTGGCAATCGAAAGTCCCAGGCCCGTTCCGCCCTGCTCTCTCGAACGGGCTTTGTCAACCCTGTAGAATCTCTCGAAAATGTGTTTCAGGCTCTCTTCAGGTACGCCCATACCGTTATCTTTTACGATAAATACGATACCGTCGTCACCCTCCGTTGCAGTGATATTTATCTCGCCGCCGTCGGGTGTGTATTTTACAGAGTTTGAAACTACGTTTACAAGCACCTGCTCAATTCTGCCCTTGTCACCGAGAACCTGTGCCATATCTTCTTCGACTTCATAAGTTATTGTCTGATTGTGTTTTTCCGCCTCAATCTTCATTGCATTATAGACGTCAATAACCGCTTCTTCTGCCGAAAAAGGCGTCATAACAACGTCCATTTTTCTGTTGTCAAGACGTGAGAGAACAAGCAGGTCTTTAACAATGCTTATCATACGGTCAGTCTCACTGAGTACGACGCCGAGGAAACGTGCCTTGTCATCCTCCTCCATATCGCTGTTTTCAACGACTGTTTCGGTATAACTCTTAACGTTTGTAAGCGGTGTACGAAGCTCGTGAGATACGTTTGCAATAAATTCACGGCGTGAACGGTCAATCTCAGCCTGTTCGGTAATATCGTGAATAACCGTAATTATGCCCCTGCCCTTGTTACCGTGTGAAAAGTCGGCAAAGTCACATTTATAAACCTTTTCGTTTATGGTTATCTCACTTGTAAAGGTGCCGTTTGTAAGTTTTTCCTGCATTTCCTCAAAACCCAGGTCGGTATAATCAAAGAAAACCGCTTCAAACGTCGCTGCCCCGACGATATAGGGCCTTCCGAGTATTTCACTTGCCGTTTCATTGATGTGAAGAAGCATACCCCTGTCATCAAATGCAACGACACCGTCCGTCATATAAAGGAATATAGTCGAAAGTTTTTCCCTTTCATCCTCGATTTTGGAAAGCGTTGTCTCAAGTACCTGCGCCATATCGTTAAAACTCTCCGAAAGCATACCGATTTCATCCTTCGAAGCCGAATCTATATGATAAGAAAAATCGCCTTCCTGTATCTTTTTAACGCTTTTGGTGATGTTTTTGATGGGCCTTGATATCGCACCTGCAAGTATGAAACTGAGCAGACATGCGATAAATATCGCAATGACCACCGTCTTGATTATAAGAATAATCATAACCCACAGAAGATCACGCACTTCTTCTTTTGTATCTTTTACGTAGATAATAAACGTCTTGCCGCTGTCGGTGGTTATCTTCTTTGCATAGTCCATATAGCCTTCACTTCGCGGTGTCTGCGTATTTCCGCCGCCACCGATTGCAGAAAGCATATTTTCAGTCTTTTCAAGTGCCTGTCCGAGCTGTCTGTTCGTACCCGAAATGAGATTTCCCTCTTCATTGAGGATATACATATTCCTGTATGTATCCAGACCGAGCTGTGACGAGTATACGGAAAGAACGTCAAAAAGTTCCTCCCCGCTTTCGTCGGCATTTGCCGAATCGGTTATCTGTGTCAGCACGGTGCCCGAAAAGAAACTGTCCATCTGACTTAAAAAGTCATCCTCATAGAACGAACCTACCGAGTTTACAAGAACGACGCCGACGACCGACATTGACAGCACCGACAAAAGCACGAGAATAAGCACCATTTTTGCCTGTAAGCCTTTAAACATATCCTGTCTCCTTACACTCCGAAATAATACCCTATTCCACGTTTTGTTTTTATATACTGCGGATCTGACGGGTCATCCTCAAGTTTTTCCCTGATACGCCTTATCATAACATCAACCGCCCTTACGTCACCAAAGTAGCCGTCATAACCCCAGACTTCACTCATAAGGTCCTCTCTCGAATAGACCTTACCGCTGTTCTGTGCAAGAAAACTCACAAGTGCAAATTCCTTGCCCGAAAGTTCAACCGCCACACCGTTTTTCGACAGTGAATAATTGTTTAAATCGATAGTCAGATCACCGAAAACGGATGTTTTCGTCTGCGACACGTATTCTGCACTGCGACGGAGGTTTGCCCTTACCCTTGCAGTAAGTTCCTGTATTCCGAAGGGTTTCGTGATATAGTCATCTGCCCCGAGTTCAAGACCCCTGACCTTATCATCCTCTTCAACCCTTGCGGTGAGCATTATTATCGGAACGGTCGACACTTCACGAACCTTCTGAAGTATCTCCCATCCGTCCATACCCGGAAGCATAACGTCAAGAAGCACTAAATCAGGCTTTTCTTCTATCGCCTTTTTGGCACCGTCAATTCCGTCATATGCGGTAAGAACGTCAAAGCCCGCTTTCTTTAAATTGAATACTACAATATCGGATATTGTCTTTTCGTCTTCCACAACGAGAATTCTTTTTTTATCTGACATCACAATATCTCCTTAACAGTTTAATACAATTTACCATTATTTATTATATACTATATCATCTGCAATTCAAATAAAAAGTTTGCATGAAAAGTCATTTTATGTCATAATATGTGTATATAAAAAGAGGGATGGTACAACTTATGGCTAAAGAAGGCAGAAAAATCAAAAGCACTCCCCCGATGGACCTTGTCGGAAACTACATTATGCCCGACAGGGATGCAGCATCAAACTACTTTATCGAAACTTTCGATATCGGCGAATGTGAAAAATACATAAAGCGTAAACGTGAAGAGGGGCTTAAAGGCTTCGGTATGCTTCACATCTTTGCCGCCGCTTATGTGAGGACGATTTCACAGCGTCCCGGCATTAACCGTTTTATAAGAGGTCAGAAAAGATACGCCAGAAACGGTGTTGAAATCTCAATGACCATAAAAAAATCACTTACGCTTGATGCACCCGAAACCTGTATCAAGGTCTTTGCAGACCCTGCCGATACGGCTGAGGATATTTACCGTAAAATGAATGCTCTTGTTTCCGAAAACAAGGATACGGAAACAGAAAACGGTATGGATGCAATCGTAAACGTGCTCAAGTATATACCCGGTGTATTTTTAAAGTTCACGGTATGGCTTTTAAAACTTTTGGACTACTTCGGTCTGCTCCCCAGAGCACTCACCAAAGAAAGTCCCTTCCATGCATCAATTTTCATCACGAATATGGCGTCTCTCGGCATTAAACCCGTATTCCACCATTTGTATGATTTCGGTACGCTACCCGTATTTATGGGTATCGGTGCAAAGTACGAGAAAAACGAGCTTGATGCAGACGGCAACGTAGTTACAAAGCGTTGTATGGATATGTCAATTGTGTGTGACGAGCGTATTTGTGACGGTCATTATTATGCATCGGCATTCAAGTATTTAAGGGGTGTTATGAAAAAGCCCGACGTGCTTGACAATCCCCCCGAAAAAGTGGTTGAAGATATGAAATAAAAAAAGTGTTGATTATTGTCACTTTGTTTGATATACTTTTTCTGTGAACAGATAGAGGTGCGTGCTTCATAAGTAATACGGTAAACAGTCAGGACACGGCTGCGTATGAAAGGGGACCACGCCGAAGCGGTTATTTCTTCGTATCCCACCGGAATTTCCGCTGGTGTATTGCAAAATATGTACTACACTGTCACAAATTGTGGAGCGCTATCTTTAAGTCAGGTATACCAAGGGACTATGGCGTTTCATAGTCCCTTTTTGTTTGCAATATATTAAATAAGGAGAATAAAAAATGAAAACAAACACAGCAAGACGCATAATTTCAATTATGCTCATCTGTATGGTCGTTTTCTCGGTTCTCGGCACGACTGCTTTTGCAGCAACTGACCCTGCTGAGTTCTATAACTTCGCCGTTAACGTAGACGGTGAAGAAGTTGTATACGACCTTATGGATGCGGATTCGGCAAGTGCCTACGTGGACAGTTATGCCGACAACCTCACAAACGACGAAGAATTTGACGCACACATCGACACCGCTATTTCCAAGGTGAGAGAATCGGTTAGTCAGTATGCAACCTTCTGGTCACTCGTTCCCCCGATAATCGCTATCGTGCTTGCGCTTATCACCAAGGAAGTTTATTCATCACTTTTCCTCGGTATTCTTGCAGGAAGCGTAATCTACTCAAACTTCAATTTTGAGACGACGGTTGTTCACGCATTCCAGGACGGTTTCATAAACACCGTTGCTGATGCCTACAACATCGGTATTATCATCTTCCTCGTTCTTCTCGGTGCACTCGTTTCAATGATGAACAAGGCAGGCGGTTCAGCCGCATTCGGAAGATGGGCAAGCAAGCGTATCAAGTCGAGAATCGGTGCTCAGCTTATGACTATCGCACTCGGCGTACTTATCTTTATCGACGACTACTTCAACTGTCTTACAGTCGGCTCGGTAATGCGTCCCGTTACAGACAAGCAGAACATTTCAAGGGCTAAGCTTTCATATCTTATTGATGCTACCGCAGCTCCCGTCTGCATCATCGCACCCATTTCATCATGGGCTGCTGCAGTTGCAGGTTTTGCAAAGGGCGCAGGTGCTGACAGCGGTATATCCCTCTTTATTTCGGCTATTCCCTACAACTTCTACGCACTTCTCACTATCGTGATGATGATTTTCCTTGCACTCTCCAACAAGGACTACGGTCCGATGAAGAGACACGAGGACAATGCTAAAAACGGTGACATCTTCACAACGGGTGAAGAAATCGTTGAGGATGCATTCCAGAATGCAAACCCCAAGGGCAAGGTTATCGACCTCGTTCTCCCCGTTTTATTCCTCATCGTTGCATGCGTTATCGGTATGATTTACTCGGGCGGCTTCTTCACAGCAGGTTCAGACGGTTACAAAAACGTCATTACTGCATTCTCGAACAGTGACGCTTCAGTCGGTCTCGTATTCGGTTCATTCGTTACGATTATCGTTGCAGTAATCTACTTCCTTATCAGAAGAGTTATCTCTTTCAAGGATTGTATGGCTTCTATCCCCGACGGCTTTAAGGCAATGGTGCCCGCTATCCTCATTCTCGTATGTGCATGGACACTCAAGACTATGACGGACAGCCTCGGTGCTAAGATATTCATTTCACAGCTTATCGAAGGTTCTGCTGCTTCACTTCAGTTCTTCCTTCCTGCTATCATATTCATTATCGCAGTTGGTCTTTCATTCTCAACGGGTACTTCATGGGGTACGTTCGGTATTCTTATCCCGATCGTTCTTTCAGTATTCAGCGGTGTAGACGGTCCTATCGCTGTAATCGCAATCTCTGCTTGTATGGCAGGTGCTGTATGCGGTGACCACTGCTCACCCATCTCCGATACCACGATTATGGCTTCGGCTGGTGCACAGTGCAACCACATCAACCACGTATCAACTCAGCTTCCCTATGCACTTACGGTTGCCGCAGTTTCATTCGTGGCGTACATCATCGCAGGCTTCGTTCAGAACTGGCTGATAGTTCTTCCTATAGCAATAGTTCTTATGCTTGCAACACTCGTTGTAATAACAAAGTTTACAAACAAAAAAGCATAAATAAAACAAACCCCCTGCCAATGGCGGGTGCTCGTAAAACAGTTAAACCAAAAATTTAACTATTTTACGGCATCTGTCAGACAGGGTTGGCTAAACAAAGTTAGCGATACTTGGTTTGATAACCGAGTATCGCTTCTTTTTTACCCGTAAAAACGCTTTTGTGGAGGTACATATGATGCAGGAACTGAACTATATCCGTTGTGGTGATTACTATATTCCCGATATTCGCTTACCAGAGGAAAACAGACCTATTGGTCGTTGGGGACGGATGCACAGAGATTATATCAAAGAGCACGACCCCATCCGGTTCAACGATCTTTGTCTCAGCTGTGAATTGTGGACATATCTGGCTGATTTGAACGAGCAGGTACAGAACCGTCTTGAACTTATCATTGAGCAAATGAAAGCTACTGAGGGCGTGACGGAAAGTATGAAGCAGCACGATCCGATGGCATGGGTCGGAGTCATGAACAGCATCCGCAACCGAGCCGAGGAAATCATCCTCCGAGAAATGATCTACGAGGAGGATGCCGTATGAGAATACTTGAAGAATTTTGGTACGGCAATATTGAGCCAACCGAGTATGACACATCCTCTTGTAAAGAGTATAAAAAACTGATGGAGCTGATTTGTCGGAACGAAGAAAAACTCCAAGCTACAATGACGGATGAGCAGAAGGAGTTGTTTTCTAAATATGCTGACTGTGTGCGAGAGCATCAAACCATTACAGACTGCTTGATATTCCAGAACGGCTTTAAGTTGGGAGCAAGAATAATGTTGGAGGTTATGGAAGAATAGCTGAATACGAAACACAGCCCACCGATCAATCTGGTCGGTGGGCTGTGTTTAAGATGTGGCATATATCTTGTTATTTATCGCGGAGGCTCATTTTCAAAACCGACACAGTTCATTTTCGATAGAGCCCCTGCTACAAAACCAACAATTTCCCCAATTTCCTCCGTATCCAAAACTTCGTTATGCTCTACGAAATATGGTGTATCATCAAAACGAAAAACAGAAATAAATGCTTCATCGTATGGTAGATTTATAGCGTTTTCCATCTCAGAAAAAATCTTGAAATCAAGCCCAGACCACGACATAACAGTTCTATTTGTATTTCTGTCGGTAAAATACATACTTAGACCACGATTACTATAGACTTTTACTGTTTTGGCACAAGATGCTACAAGAAGTACGCTAATAATGTCGTCTTTAGTCAAAAGGTACAGTTGCTCAAAAATCTCATCCAGTCGTCCTGAATCAATGTATTGATGCTTCATAACATTGAATGTGGCTTCGTTTTTCTTTTCATCACCAGCAAAAGAATCATATGTAAAGCAGTATAGTTCTGTTTTTTTATACTGATCTACCGTTGCCTCACCAATATATTTTTCGATAAACGAATCACTATATGGATCCGTTATGGAATCAAAACATCGGTATAATATTTCTTCGTCCTTTAGTAAAATAGGAAATGGGTCAATAGCTAAGCGCATTACAGCTACAACGCCTATACATCTGCTAAGATAACCTTCAAATGTTTGAATGAATGCTTCTTGAGAATTATTTTGATTAAGCGGATGATTTCGAGAAATGTAAAAATGCTGCAAACCTTGCTTGTGGACATATTTGTTCAATTCTGCACTCAAATCCTTTGCCGAAGAAAAGAATTCCGGCATCCTTGATTTCATATCAACAAACACATTTCCAGAGCGAGTCAACTGTTTTATCATTTGCCCTTGCATCGGAAAGTCTGTTGTAGATTTCCATGCCTCCATGAATTTTTCACGATCTCCTTCAGGCATATCGTCCAAAAATACCATTGTCGTTGACATATCTACCGATGACCGCAAGGAATAATAAGCACAATCAAAATAACCTTGTTCGAACAATTCAATCGCATTTATAAGCTGCTGCTCTGCCTCCATGATAAAAGTATTGCATATATTACCGTCAATTCTTCCCGACCAACTATGCTCGATATTGATCAAATCGTGATAATACTGTTCTTTGTTAGGAAATTCAATAGGCTTAACATTTTCATGTCTACGCCAATCAATATATGCATCAGTCATAGGAGTCCCCCTCTCTGACCATAAGGTACACATTCAGCCTTCAAACTCATGCGTCAGCTTCTTTCCCTTGAAGAAAACATCAATTTTAGAAAGAACTTTTGCCGGATCCATGTCTTTATGATCACTCGTCAATTGTCCTTTTTCAGGCTTGATGAAGAATTGTGCTTTTTCAGAAGAATCTTTATGTCCAACATAAACCACAATAATGGTATCGCCATCTTTGTCGGTTTTTACATAAGTGTTAATCCAATATCCAGATTCATCCTTTACCTTTTCTTTAATTTCATGGACATACCAATCATCCAAGCGAACCAGCTTGGCATCTTTGAATTCCGGAATATTCAACATTCTCAAACATTTACTTTTCATTTCTCGTGGATTTTCCACTTCGATTTTGTTGTTGCATTTTGGGCAACGATATACCGTAGAAGAACTATATGGGACATCCATGATTTCCAATTCAATTTCCGGATGAACCGTGCAGTGAAAATGAATCCCATCCTGATTACAGTGATAATATGTTGTCCAATGTTCTTCTAACGTGTAGAAATTAGTACAGTCACCAAATGCAACCCGCTTACCTTCGCTTAACGAACATTTGCGGAATGAAATTTGATCATCAAGTCGGTATATTATTTTTTCGTCCATACCCCTTCACCCCATTTCAGTCGTTCACACAGCAGCTTCTGTGTGAAATCAATGTGTGTTTCACGAAAAATTTGTTTTCGGTCTGTCGTCTTCGATCGAATACTTTATAAAATCAAATTTTTCTTTGTTGTTTTTGTAATAGTCCTCTGCTGCCGTGCAAAGAATGTAGCACAAGTGGGAAATATGTACTTTCAATTCCCGACGCACAATGCTCATATCCTTTCCATAGGCCACCATGCTCAAATCACCATTGGCAGAATCATCCTCACTTATAACAAGTTCAAATTTATCAACCTTACACCGAGATTCGTGTATTTTTGTTTGCTCCACATTAGGAGTGCTTTGGTGTAGCAGTGAATTGCGCAGACTATATATGATTTCTTCGTTCAGATAAGGCATGTCGCATCCATAAGGAGAATCACATCTATCCGTAATAGCATATTGACTGCACCAGTTTTTATAGCGGACACCGTTATGCTTCTCGTTTGGATATTCAGCTCTGCCACAGGTATCCGGCAAAGTTAGCGCAAGCGCTAACGCAGATAAATACAGTTCATAAGACATTGCCATCCGAACTTCACTTGTAATCCGGCTAATCAACGCATACACCTCATTTCAGCCGTTAACATAGCGGCAGGATTTCTTCCCGTTTTCCAACGGATATTTTTACCATCCAAACATGAAAGCTAAGCATGTAGAAATAACCAGCACTCCAACAATGACATACAACACGACCATAAGCTTGTCTTTTAATACGAGGCTTATAAGTTGCTTGCCAGAAACACGTTTGCAATTCTCAAACTTATCAAGCAATTTCCGCTCTTCTTTTCTAAACTCATTGATTGTTGAAAAATTGAGTTCTTTTACCGATTCTATGTCATGCAAATATTCACTAATATCTCCAAGCAATCCGTTTAATTCCTTATCGGTGATATTAGAATTAAGTATTTCTTCTTTTGCTGTTTCAACAGTTTTCAATAAATATGACTTGAAAGTTTTTAATATCTCTCTTGTTGATATCCAGTCTTTATCCTTATTTGCGGCATAGTACTCCGTTTCGCACTTATAACCTTTTTCCTTCATTTCATTTTCTATGCGAATATCCTGATCATATGAAACTTCGAAGACAGCTCTACATGCAGATAAGTACCCTGCAATCATTCCAAGTTTTCGTATGATGTTCTCAATAAACTTCACTTGTTGCTGGTACTCACCCTGAATCATAAATACTCTTGACACGATTACACTGGAAATGACACCTCCGATTATGCCTAAGAGTATTGTCCACAAAACATCAAACATTTATTTTCACCTCATTTCAGCCTCCACCCCAGCGGACAGCTTGTGTCAATTACGAAGTATGATTTATTTCTCGCAGGTACTCTCGTAGCCGTATTGTTTCAGCAAGCAGCCCGACCACATTTTCGATATGCGTAAAAGCATCAATCGTCAGAGTTTCGCCTTTATGCTCCTTGAACCACTTGTCCAGAACCTGATGACCACCAATCTGGTATTCCCATACAGACTGAGAGATACCGGTAATACATTTGTTGGCATTTATCTGGAGCACACCATTTTTGTATTTAACGGCACCAATTTCCATATCATCTGCCGTGTTAGGTTCAAGTGCAATTTCTGCGGGCTGTTTTGTTTGCATCAGATGTAGTTTTCTTAAACGTTCGCCTGTGGTTACGTATTCCTTATACAATTCTTCACTGACGAAAAATGCATCCTCTGCTCGTTCGTTCTCCGGCTCATTGATGACAGGAACACGGGGGAAATCTCGACAGAGATACTGCTCATATTTTTCACAGTAAACCGGATCATGAAGTATGCCGTACACATAGTCAAACACCTCTATTGGTGTAGGCTTTACGGGCATATGCTTGGTTAGTTTATTAAATGCTTCTTCATTCAAATTTGCCGTCCATGTTTCCGCAGTCAATCCGGATTCCGAGCGCAAATATAGAGGTGCAATGTAGGTGATTTCGCACATGGCCGAGAACAGTCGATGAGCAATAATATTTTTAGCAACGAAAGGTGAAAAGAAACTTCTGGATGTCTTGCAAAATACCAAGCCGATGTTTGTACCAATCGGACTGGTAGGTTCTGCTAAAAGATGCCCCATCGTAGTCTTTTCTCTTGGCCAAAGAACCCATCCACAAGAATTGCCGGAATAATATGTCCAGCGGGAATCAAAAGGACGGAAAGCGATAGGTGTTATTGTTCCATCAGAAAGAACATCGTTTTGGATTTTCTCTGCTGTTTGTCCACGGCTAAATCGTCCCCATAGATTGAAAATATCTTTTTCATCCGTAGCGTTTTTTACAATATCCATTCGGCGGGTCAATTCTGCCTTAGTAGGAGCGATAGCTACCCCATCATTACCGGAAACTATTCCTGTCACATTAGTTGGGAACAGCTCTGAAAGGCCAACGCCTTTGTCGTAAGCATCTTTATCGGTGCTTCCAAATGGAATGAAGTATGCCATCTTTTGATCCATTTTTAGCTGAGTAAATGACAACTCGCCTTTGGAAAGAACATCAAGTTTTGTTTCACGGGTTCCCCACACATCCGTATAGTAAACCTTTGCCCAATCTGTTTTCTTGGTTTTCTTGACACCAATGAACAAAGATACACCTTGCATAATATCAAAGATATTTTCATCCTTGCTGCCATCGGGGGCTGTTTCCTTTTTGTTGGCACTTCCATGAAGATTTACAATATAAATTTTGTCAAAGCTCCGCAAAAGGCTACCACGCATACCTCTGAATGTCGGATTATCCAGATAACCATTATTGGATACAAAGGCAAGCACGCCCTCTTTGTTCTTGTTGATGATCTGTTCAGAAAAACGGAAGAACTTAACATAGTCATCATTCAGCCAATGTTTGCGCTCTCCGAAATCAGTTACACCATCCGTTTCAGTTTTGTATGCAGAAATATCATAGGGGTTAGTAGATGCTGCCAGATAAGGAGGATTGCCGATAATTACTTTTATCGGGCGACGAGCTTTCCAAGTATCTGCATGATATGCCTCATCGGTAATGGCTGCCGAAAAGTCAAACAGAGTCAGCTGCTCGCCTCGCTCAACATCAGACATTGGTGGTGCCAGAGTGTTCGTAAGGAAAATATTTGTCGGCAACTGAACGTTTGGTAAATGACCAAGCGTTTCATCGATCGTACGCCTAATTTTCAAGTGCGCCACAACATAGCTGGTCATCATGATCTCAAAACCAATCAAACGAGAAAGCAGACCGTTTTCCTGCTGAATATAGTTTTCGTAAAATGCTGACCGAGCACCTGAAAAATATGTTTTCTTTATGTACTTAATAATTTCTGCACCAAAAGATCCCGTGCCACAGGCTGGATCAAGGATAGCTACACGAGGAACAGAGATCGTTATTTCGTCTGCCCACTTGGTTTTTGTCACCTTATATGGCGCACAAGGTACCTTTGTGGTAATCTGTTCGTTGTTGGACAAGCCGCCTTCAATTCCAAAATCATCAACTAAGACTCTGTCCACCACCGAAATGAGATATTGAACTGCCTGAACCGGCGTATAGAAAACGCCAAGGGATTTTCTTAGTGCAGGATCGTAGAAAGTAAGGAATTCTTCATAGAAATGAATGATAGTGTCTTTACGTTCATCACGTTCCAGCAAAGCAGAGATATTGCAAATACGATACAAGGAGCATAGCTTGTCAATAACACCTTCCAGGGTAGGGTGCTTTCGTCCGGTTCCTGCAATGTGCATGAAGAATTGTTTTAACAGTTCGGATTCTTCCTGTAGGAACTTGATGGCTTCATATCGGTCAAACGAATCCGGTGTGGTGTCATTGTATCGTGCGATGAATAGGCCGTACACTATGGTCTGGGCGTACATATCTGCAAATTCACGGGATGTCATCAGAGGTCTGAGATCGGACTTGATTCTGCTATACAATCCATATAGCTCCATAAACATAGGAAGCCGTTTTTGATTGTCATTAACGAGAGGCTGTCCGCTTCCATCATCTTTGAGAATACCCGAAATAATACTGCGGATGGTACGGGCGTGCATCGCCATATATTCCGCTAACTTTGTAGAAGACTTGATCTGTGCAGGATCACGAAGCAGAAAATCTTCCACAAGACTGATAAACAGTTCGATGTTTTCTTCTTTCAGAACAAGTTTCCCATCAACCAATTCTATCAGCCGCAGACCCGTGTACATCTCTGTATCGCCGGCACGCCAAAAACGCCATTCAAGATTATCGGTTAATATAGCATTGCCATATCGGTCGGCTTCCGTTTTAATCTGAGAAAGGGCTCTTTTATCAATGCCGCCGACTTTCTTGACTTCGACTCCGGCAAAAGGTTCCGTTTCGGTAACTTCTTCCTCACTATGCCAAAGCTTTATATCAATGTTTTCTCCGGTTTGTCCTTTGCGTTCGCCAGATAAATCACGGGCAGCACAACCGATATCAGTGAACAATGCCATTATAGGTGCGTTATAAGATGATTCGACATTTCCAAGTCGATACGCATCACAGACTGCACGATAGTATTTTGATATTATCTCAAATGATTTATTGCTTTCCATATTATCCCTCCAATTGCGTTTGCCGTTTCATCTGTTCCAACGCCAGCCCGATCAGTCGATCAGCTTGATCTGCCATAAACAGCGGGATGTTCAGTACATCATCGTCCAACTTCAGATTATCAAGCGAGAACCGAACACGGAGCTTCACTTTATCTGGGAACAATTCCTTGAATTTTCTAAGACTCTTGCTTGCTAAATTCGCTTCTGATTTTACTTCGACAGGGAAAATGTCATTCTCTCGTTGAATCAGAAAGTCCACTTCATAGGGAGGATTATTCTGCGACCAATAACGAGGCAGCACCTCAAACTGCGTAATCAAAGTTTGTAATACATAGTTTTCGGTTAAGGCTCCCTTGAACTCGGTGAACAGGCGGTTGCCTTCGCCAAAAGCCGTAGGAGCCAGTTGTGCCAGACGACGGAGCAGACCTACGTCCACCAAATAGATTTTGAATGCAGACAGATCATCATAAGCGGCCACAGGAAGACCGGGTGCGCTGCTGCGGTAGACCTTATGCACCAAGCGGGCATCTACCAGCCATTGCAGAGCATCCTCATATTCACGAGCTCTTGCGCCTTCTTTGACAACCTTATAGATAAACTTCTTGTTCTCTCTTGCCAACTGAGAGGGAACAGATTTCCAGATCATAGAGATCTTCGGAAACTCTGTGAGGTTGGGATGCTTGGCAAAGTCACGCTCGTAAGCACCGATGATATCAGACAGAGCTTCCTGCATGGCAGATACGTCACGGGCCTCTGTCCACATCTTTACCGATTCCGGCATACCTCCGGTAACATAGTACATCTTTAGCTTCTCATACAACGGA